>JAKUQS010000004.1 GCA_022451485.1 Gammaproteobacteria bacterium | reverse complement strand
ATATCTTTTACCTGCCACCGAGTTGGTGTGTGCCTGCGAAGTTGCATTCGGTGCAGATCAATCACGAAAAGATCACTCGCATCGACAGACAATTCGCCGTCTCGATAACCTGGTTGAAGCAGAAAATGACCCAAATAGAAATCGCGGTGATTGGCACCGCTATTGTGCATTTTACGCGCTATAACGGCCACTTGTTCGATCAGCCACCGTTTGAATCGAATTTCACTCGGGTTGACCGGGGGATGTGTTTTCCACTCACTGCAAAATTCCTCCAATGACTTAGCATTGGTGATTTCGTCGGTGACGATAAACGAACGGCGACGCGCCCAGTTATACATTCCCCCAGCGGTGCCGTAGGCTGCTACGGATAGTGTCTTAATTTTCAGTCGTTGCAGATGATGAATGCCATGCCACTCATCCATCGCACCGAGCACCGGTAGGCGGAAGTAAATCAAATTTTTTAAGATTTCCTGCCAACCCACTCCGGTATGGGTTTTTATAAAGTAATGACGACTATTCAGATCAAACCGAACCGTTCTGCGCCCCGTCCCTTCTGGTGCTCGATAAGTTTCTCCTTGAGTGCGCATCATGCTGGAGAAGGCAGCCCTGTTACCCAGTGCCTCTTTGAGGGCGTCGCTGTAGTACTCGTCCGGCCCCTGGGATTTTGGCTTAGCAACGGGAAGGTCTTGGCGTAGTGTGAGACAGTGCTTTTCAATCAGGTCCACCGCAGTTTCCGGCATGCGGTAAAGTTCAGGTCTTCCATAAGCAAGGCCGTTCTGCGACCATTTTTCACGGTCGGGCGACGTCAGCATCTGTTCCAGTGTTTGGTCTAGGATAGATTGCTCAAACGGTGAGGCGAGGACGCGCCCAGCATCGGCTTGTTTAATGTGTGCGGCATACCCGCAAACGTCGGTTGCCAGTACAGGCAGTCCAGCGGTGATTGCTTCGAGCAGCACGGTGCCCGTGTTTTCGTCGTAGGCGGGGTGCACTAGTAGGTCGCCGGCATTCAACAACTGAGGTATATCGCCGCGACCACCGAGAAAACTAATCTGCTTGAGCACGCCAAGTCGACGGGCACGTCTTGCATAGTGCCCTCGATTATCTCCTTCTCCAATGATAGCCAAACGAGTTTTCGATCGCAGTGTCTCAGGCAGGTTGGCAAGCGCTGTGATTGCTCGATCAAGGCCCTTGACTTTAAATCCCGAACCGATGAAAAGTAACAGATTATCGTCGGGCATCGCTGATAACTCAGCGCGCATTGCGTTGCGCTCAATTTGACGATTTGGCACTGGCATTCGATTGCTGTCGAGCGTTGGTGGCAGCAGGCGAAAACGTTCTTCTTCGGTAAAGTAATGTTGCTGGTAGACGCTCTTTTCTCGTTCTGACAAGGACAGGATAAGTGTCTTACTATCCCGACCGAACACGGCTTTCTCGAAGGTGTGTGAATGGCGGTAGCGGGGGGCGATGCGGTACCAGGGGCCGTAGCGGGGAACGGCCCGACCTATGTAACAGAAGTCCGCGCCGTAGTAGATATCGAGATTCGGCATTCGGTCGAATCCGACCACGCAGTCAAATTGAGTCTGCTGTAACTCGTGCTGGAGTTGATGATGGAAGTGTTTATTTTGAGCGTGGTTGAAAATCCAACTCCAAGTCTTAAGCACCGTGACTTTTATCCCGGGCGGTTGTTCCCCCTGCCACTGTGAGACGAAAGCGTGGACAACGTGCCCGCGTGATGTGCACTCTGCGGCGATCCGTAGAAAGTCGCGCTGCAACCCGCCATAGGGAAAATACTTGAATAGGCAAAAAGCAAAGTTCATATCAGTACTCTCAACTCGCGCAACGACTTGGATGCAAAGAACACGAGTGGTGCAGTCTAACCTAGAATCAGGACGGTCAACTTAACCGCCGATTAGGTCCTCGAATAGGATCTTTCCCAGTCGAGGGCGGTGCGGCAGATCAATTCCAGATCGTTGCATTGCGGTTGCCAGCCTAACACTTCACGGATGCGTGTGTTGTCGGCTACGAGTTGCGCAGGGTCGCCAGCGCGGCGACTGGTTTCGGTGACGGGAAATAAATTACCACTTACGCGATGCATCATATTCACCACCTCGCGCACGCTGAACCCATGACCGTAGCCACAATTAAGCGTGCAAGACGCACCGCCACCGGATAGATAATTGAGTGCATCGAGATGGGCAGCGGCAAGGTCATCGACATGAATATAGTCGCGGACACAAGTTCCATCTTGAGTGTCATAGTCAGTGCCAAATATGGATACGCCATCACGTGACCCGCAGGCTGCTTCGCATGCCACTTTGATTAGGTGCGTGGCATTGGGCGTTGCCTGTCCAAGGCCCCCGGACATTCTTGCGCCCGCGACGTTGAAATAACGGAGCGATACATGGCGCATCGGCGGGTTGTGGGTAACGCTATCTGACAGGTCCCGCAGCATCCATTCAATAGCCAGCTTGGTGCGCCCGTAAGGCGTGATTGGGTTAGGTGTTTGGATCTCGGGTACAGGCGAAGTCGTGGTGTTACCGTAAACCGCTGCGCTAGAGGAAAAGATAAACGACGCGATACCATGCTTGTGACATGCTTCGATCAAGCGGCAGGAGGCAACGACATTGTTGTCATAATATTTAATCGGATTGGCAACCGACTCTGGTACTACGATGTAGCCGGAAAAATGAAGGACCGCCGCAATGTTATTGTGTTTCAATAAGTCGCAGATGGCGTCGATATTGCCGATGTCAATCTGGTGGAAATCTGCAGATTCGGGAACCGCCCAGGAATATCCACTGTAAAGATTGTCGACGACGGTGACGCGGTGGCCAGCTTCCACCAGTTGATGCGATGTATGGGATCCAATGTATCCGGCACCGCCGGAGACTAGAACGTTGATCGGCTGCATGGGGTAAGGAGTCCGCCGCGTTGGGCCTTTGATTATAGAGGTGGAGGAGAGTCCGTTGCCGCCGCAGTGGTTGGCGCCGCCACTAAATGAGCCATCGCGTCGAGCACTTGTTCGGGCTGCAACCTCGTCAGACAGTGTGTGTGCTGCAATGGGCACGAGCGCTTAAAACAGGGCGAGCAATCCAATTCAAGTGACATTATTTCCACATCAGCGCTTAGCGGTGGTGTCAGTGCTGGAGAGGTAGAGCCGAACACGGCGACCAGTGGCCGGTTTAATGCGGCAGCGACGTGCATCAGACCCGAATCATTGGTCACTACGCAGGTTGCAGCACTGATCAGGTCAATGGCCTGATCCAGAGGGGTTTGCCCGGCGAGATTAAAGCAAGCAGGGCCGACGTCCGCTCGAATCTCTTCACCAATCAATTGGTCTGCACTATTCCCGATGACCCACACCTGCCAACCTTCGGCAACTTTTGATTTTGCTACTGCAGTAAAAGACTGAGTCGGCCAGCGTTTGGCAGGGCCAAATTCCGCGCCAGGACATAGCACGAGCGTGGGGAGGTCGAGCAGATCGAATCCGATCGACTGCAGTACTTGGGCAGCGCGGCCTGGTTCGCTGGTCAGATGAGGCGGTGGGTAATCCAACTTCAGCGGTGATTCGGCAGGTAAGCCCAGTTGAACGAATCGTGACACGGCAAGGGGTGTCTGTTGCGGGTTAAACGATCGTATGTCGTTGAGAAAGCCGTAGCGTTTTTCGCCGAGAAAGCCGGTACGCTGTGGAATACCAGCGAGAAAGGGGATGAGGGCTGCTTTTAGGGAGCCCGGCAGGATAATCGCTTGTCCAAATCCCATCTGCCGGATCGTTCTTGCCAGACGCCAACGGGCTGATAGCTGCAACCGTCCGTGAATGAATGGCGTCACTATGGTTTCCGCCACTTCGGGCATGCGCGAAAGCAGTGGTGCTATTGACGTCGGGGCGAGAACGGACACGCGGGCGGGGCGATCACCTTTGGCCACTGTCTGAATCAGACTGTGAGCGATGACCATATCACCGACCCAGGATGGGCCGACAATCAGCACTTTATCTTGGGAATTCACCATCGGTGACTAGTTTACTGTCACCGAAGGGCTAGTTGGAGGGGTCGAAGTACTACTCGCCCTCTTCTAGTAGATAGCGTGTGCCGCAGTAAGGACACAGCGCTTCACCTGTCTTTTCTATAGGAAGAAAAACACGCGGGTGCGCGTTCCATAACTGACTGTGATCGGTCGGGCAATGCAGCGGCAGATCGCTGGTCTTAATTCGGCATGTCTGCGCGGGGTTAAGGCCTGCATCGGGCGTATTAGACATAGGTTAACCAGTCTCGGTGGTTCGGATTGCGACCGTAAACACAATCGAAGAACTGGCTTTGTAGCTGTTCGGTTACCGGACCACGGCCACCGGTACCGATGATGCGCCCATCGACTTCGCGGACGGGTGTCACTTCGGCGGCAGTCCCGGTGAAGAAGACTTCGTCTGCAATATATACTTCGTCGCGGGTAATTCGTTTTTCCTTGACATCAAAGCCAAGTTCATTGGCCAGGGTGATGACGGTGTCTCGGGTAATGCCCTCTAGCGCTGACGTGAGATCCGGTGTGTAGATGACTGAATCACGCACGATAAAGATATTTTCTCCGCTCCCCTCCATGACATAACCTTGGGAATCCAACATCAGTGCTTCGTCGCAGCCTGCCGCCACCGCTTCCTGCAGGGCGAGCATCGAGTTGATGTAGTTTCCGCAAGCCTTAGCACGACACATAGTGATGTTGACATGGTGACGAGTGAAGGAGGAGGTTCGCACTTTCATCCCCTTTTGCATGTTTTCTTCACCTAGGTACGAACCCCAATCCCAGCTGGCGATAGCAACGTGGGTGCTCAGCATGTCAGCACGGATACCCATTCCTTCAGAGCCATAAAAGGCGAGTGGTCGGATATAGGCACTGTCGAGCTTATTTTCCCTGACGGTCTGAAGTTGTGCTGCGTTCAATGTGGCCGTGTCGAACGGCACGTTCATGTTGAGAATATGTGCTGAGCGATGCAGTCGACGCGTATGGTCATCGAGGCGAAAAACTGCTGTACCTTGATCGGTTTTGTAGGCCCGGATGCCTTCAAACACCCCCAGGCCGTAATGCAGGCTGTGGGTGAGTACATGTACTTTGGCGTCGCGCCACGGTACTAATTCCCCGTCGAACCAGATTATGCCGTCACGATCGGAATAGGACATCAGATCCAAGCCTTACACGAATAGGTAAAAGAGACTGTCTTTCTAAGTCCTGTGCCCAGCGCCTGTCAACCTGAAGAGTCCGTTGATATGGACTCAAGACAGTGATAATCGAGCATGTGGCGCACCGCAAGGACTGCTGAGCGGCTATAGGGAATAACGCGGGCATCCATTTGTTGTGGACTGATCTCTGGACCAAGAATACCCACGCCGATCGGTTTCATGAGGGCAAGTTGCAAAGCGATAATAGCGTTCAGCACGGCATGTGCCATTACGATCCCGTGGCTGGTTTCTCCCTTCTCGATAACGCCAAGAGCAACCGCGGCGTCAATGTCCGGGCGTTGTAACAGCTGTTTTAGCGCGAGAGGTTTTTCCATTGAACCTGGCACCCAGAGTTCTTCGATCACCATCAGGCCGTTGGCTGCTGCGACAAGCCGTGCTTCATCAACCATTCGTGTGACCCGATCACGGTGAAATTCGCCGGCAACGAGGGCCAGATTGAAAGATTTGGGCATGGGGCGAATGTCTATAGTGCTAAAGAGGAAAAGGATTCTAGCGCAGCACTCGCCCCCAAGGGGCGGCGCGATTACTAGAGGATTTTGCCAAGTTCGCGTTACGCGCTGTTAATGATTAGTTTCTGCCAGGCATTGGCGATGGCGTCGCGCTCGTCGGTTAACTCTGACCAGCAGACTTGTGAGAGTTTTTCCTGTAGTTTGAAGCGATTATCCATCTGAAGATAACGTTCGACGATGTCACTCAGCGTAGCACCAAGGGTGGGGTCGAGTAGGTGATGGGTGATCAGCATATGCAGAATAGTTTGGGTCCTGCGCGAATTAATTAATTGCGGGTACTCCCCGGCCCAGCGCAGCATCAGAAATTGCACGATGAACTCAATATCAACCAGACCACCGCGGCCCAGTTTGAAATCAAAAGCATCATCCGTGCTAGTCGATCGAGTGCGTATAATGCGTTCGCGCATAGAGACTACGGCATCGCGCAGTTCCGTTGGATTTCTGGGCTGACATAGAATTCGTCGCCGGACTTGCTCAAAGGCCTTCCTCAGGGCGGGTGAACCGACCACCAGGCGTGCTCGCACCAGCGCCTGATGTTCCCATGTCCACGCATGGGCCATTTGGTAGCTTTCGAAAGCAGAGAGTGAACTCACTACCGTGCCTGCGCGACCGCTTGGACGCAACTGAAGATCGGTTTGGTAGAGGTTACCGGCGGCGGTGCGTGTGGTCAGAATATGGATTAGTCTTTGGATCACACGACCGCAGTGGTGCGGTGTCGTATCAGTTTCTGCTGAGTTGGTTGCGTCAGACTGGTAGAGGAAAACAATGTCAAGATCGGAGTTGTAACCGAGTTCCTGACTGCCGAGTTTTCCGTACGCGATAACGCCAAGATCAACAGAGTCGAGATTGATTTTCGGGCCTAGACTGTGTCGGGCTACGTTCATACTTTCTTCAAGAGTCGCTTCAGCGAGCGCCGACAGAGCGGCTGAAACGGACTCGAACGACAATAGATCAGCGCTGTCGGCGGCGGCGATATGCAGCGTTTGTGCATGACGGAACTCGCGCAGTAGATCCATCGCACGTTCGAGGTCATTCGCCGGGGCCGTCTCCATACGCCGTCGCAACTCGGTGGCCAGCGTCGCTCTATCGTGGCTGATTTCTTGACCAATAGGGTTGAGTAGTTCATCAAGCATCACCGGGTGACGACCGATCCAATGGGCGATCCAGGAACTTTGACTAATCAGATTTACTAATTGAGAAAGGGCAAGTGCGTTCTCGCTCAATAGGGACAGATAAGCGGCGCGACGTCCAATTGATTCGATTACCCCGACTAAACGGGCAAACGCAGTCAATTGGTCGGATTGTTGTGCACACGCTTGAATAGCTAGCGGCATTAGGCGATCCATGCGCGTACGGCCAGAGGTAGAAAAGGCTGTATAGAAAGCACTGCCCCGAAGGTTCTGGCATAGCTTGAGCAAGCGGCTGGGCTCCATGTAGCCGATACGCTGCAATAGCCGTTCGGCGCTCGGCCTTTCCAGATGGCCCAGCCACAGGTCTGCTAATTCAGCCGTTTCGTTATCCGCATCAGGTTCCGGTGCAAAGACCTTTTGAAAGCATTCGTGTACCGCTTCAGTGTGCGTGCACAGTTGCGTATGGAAACGCGCCCAATCGGGATACCCCATTGCGCTGGCAACGCGCAGCCGATGCAGATCATCCTTGGGTAATTGGTGAGTTTGTTGGTCGTCGATCATTTGCAATCGATGTTCTGTGCGCCGCAGAAAACCATAAGCCAAATGCAAGGCTTCCGCGTCCGGCTTTTCCATGATGCCGAGCTCCACCAGAGCCTGCATCGCTTGCCACAGTCGATAGGTTTGTAGCTGGGGTTCGCGTCCCCCCCGAATCAACTGGTAACTTTGTACGATGAATTCGATTTCGCGAATGCCCCCGCGACCGAGCTTCAGGTCGTCTAAACGATCATCAGTATGCAACGCTTTTTCGATCATCCGCTTCATGTCGCGGATCGCGTCAAACGCACCAAAATCAAGGTATTTTCGATAAATAAATGGCCGTAATATTTCGAGCAACAAATCGCTGTGCCCGCCAGGGAGGTTGAGTGCACGTGTTTTGATTAACGCATAGCGCTCCCAGTCACGGCCGTGTGTGGTGTAGTAGTGGTCCATGGCATCGAATGAAAGCGCAAGTGGTCCACTGGCGCCATTAGGCCTTAGCCTAAGATCAATGCGAAACACAAAGCCCTCTTCGGTGAACGTTTCTAATAACGAAACCAGATGTTGCCCGACTTTAATAAAGAATTCGTGATTACTGATGGGTTTCTCGCTCTGTGTGTTACCCGCTTCCGCATAGGTCAACATAAGATCTATATCAGAGGAGAAATTAAGCTCTCTTCCACCGAGTTTTCCCAGGGCGAGAACGACCAGGCGGACAGGTTTTCCACTGATGCTGCCTATGGGTTCTCCATGTCGCTGTGCGACTTGATAGTGTGCGCATGCGAGCGCTACCGAAACGGCATGATCCGCCACGGTTGAGAGTGTTTCGACAACTTCTTCGAGCGTTGCCCAGCCTGCAAGGTCACGCCAGCCGATGCGCACGAGTTCCGCACGGCGCCAGACCCGCAGAGTGGTGCCGACGTGGTGAGAATCGGCTGTATGCCTACGTAATGCAGCGCAGTGGGTTTCTATCTGCCCAGTCGATCGTGGTTCCAGAACCGAATCTGGTCCAACGAGGGAAGCGAATAGTCCGGGTGTGCGGGCCAGGCTGCGCCCGATATAGTCGCTGCCAGCGAGTACCTGGGGAAGAGACGTTAGCACGCTATCTCCGGCCTCGTTGAGAACAAGGGCATCAAGAGCTTGAACTGTGCCGGATTGCTGTCGAATAGCCTGCCACCAGTTGGTGGCGATGGCATGAAGCGGTAGTGGCAATACGGAAAGTGCCTGATTAAACCGGTGATTTGCCGGGTGTTGCACGCGAGTAAGAGCGATATGCGAAGAGTTTCCTATCGGCTGGCGGGTAGAAGTGTTCGCGCCAGTTCAACCCAGTAAGCGGCGCCGATATGGAGGATATCGTCGTTGAAGTCGTAATGCGGGTTATGCACCATGCAGCCGCCCGTATCGCCTATTCCGTTACCAAGGAAGAGATAACAACCGGGCCGCTCGTGAAGCATCCAGCCGAAATCTTCTGAGCCCATGAGCGGGTCTATGTTGGTCAAAACACGCTCATGTCCGACCAGATTCGCTGCCACCTGTGAACAAATGTCTGTCGGTTCATCATGGTTAACGGTCGCGATATCGCCCCGGATATACTGATACTCAGCGTCTACACCACAGCCGCGCGCAATACCCTGCGCAGTTTCGCCCAACGCATTTTCCAGCAGGTCACGAGTTTCACTTCTCAGGCACCGCACGGTTGCTCCCAGGGTGACCGAATCTGGGATTACGTTAATCGCAGCGCTTGCTTGGAACTGGGTGACGCTAATGACAGCAGAGTCCAGTGGGTCGACGCGTCGACTGACAATCGTATTCCAGGCATCGACAATGCGAGCTGCAGCGAGCACTGGATCACGACATAGGTGAGGAAAAGCACCGTGGCCACCAACCCCTTGTACTGTTACATGGGCGCTATCTGCTGAAGCCATGAGGGGGCCTTTTCGGACTGCGAAGGTTCCCGCTTCAAACCCTGGCATGTTGTGCATACCAAAGACAGATTCGCAGGGAAATGTATCGAATAGACCCTCGTCCATCATCCGTTTAGCACCATGCCCGCCCTCTTCGGCAGGTTGAAAGATGAAAAACACTGTGCCGTCAAAACCGGGGTCAGTGGATAAATGTTTCGCGGCGCCAAGCAGCATCGCGGTGTGTCCATCGTGCCCACACGCGTGCATCTTTCCATCGTGGAGAGAGCGGTGGTCAAAATGATTGAGTTCCTGCAGGTTGAGTGCGTCTAGGTCTGCGCGTAGGCCGATTGCGCGATTACCCCGGCCTGCCGAGAGGACGCCGACAACGCCGGTCTCTGCAAGACCCCGGTGTACCTCAAGACCCATTTGCTCGAGCTCTTTCGCAACCAGATCCGCAGTCCTCGTTTCTTCGTAAGCGGTTTCCGGGTATTTGTGAAGCTCATGTCGCCAGCGCACCATGTTTGGTTGCAGTGTAGAAAGCTGTTTAATCAAATTCATTGTGTCGTTCCGACAGTCGCTGCTGGCGGGCTGTACCTGTTTAGTCCCTGGGCAGGTGTTGCGAAAGTCACCCTAGCGCAGCCGGTTGTCGAAGACAAGAAGCATCAGAGTAAGCAGCGACACCCTTTATCCATTGATGGCATAAGGACGCGGGTCGAGTGTGAGTGGGCGCCGATCGATCATTTGTGCGATCAGTTGACCAGTCGCTGGTGCCATCGACATGCCCAGCATGTTGTGGCCAGCAGCAACGTAGACGTTGTTAGCAATCGGGCAAGGTCCGATTCGCGGCAAGCCATTCGGAGTCATTGGCCGCCATCCACACCACGGTGCTTCAGTTGGATCTTCCTCCAGTTTTTGTAGGTACTGTCGAGCGCCTGACTTGAGAGCCCGCAACCGATCAGGGTTCAGGCGGTCATCATATCCGGAAAATTCCATGATTGAACCGATCCGCAAGGCGCTGTCCATTGGAGTGGCAACAACATTATGATCGACAAAATGCACAGGCAATGCCGGACATAACTCGGGGCGTCGCATAGTCAGGGAATATCCCTTGCCCGGTTGAATGGGGAGACGGCAACCTAGTTGGTCGGACAAATTTGGGGTCAAGGCGCCGGTGGTAAATACGAAATGGTCGGCTGCCACGTCACCGTTTCGGGTAATCAAATGGGTTGCAGTAGAGCCACGCGTTGCCAGGCCAGTGACTTCGAGGTGTTCTACAATGGTCGCGCCCCTGTCATTCAATGAGTCGCGCCAACTCTGCAAAAGTCGATCTGGTCGCAGATGAGCATCACTTGGGTAGTACCAGCCGCCAGCAAGATCGCTTCGCAGGGCTGGTTCAAATTCCGTTAATTCATCAGCTTCTAGTCTCTGCCCACTCAGCAAGAACTCCTTCGCCAACAATGCATGTTTACGGTCGTGAGTGGCCAGTGTTTTCTGCTTTAGAAAAACATGGAGATTGCCGCCGGTATGCCATTCGCATGCTAGGTCGAAGCGTGTTATCAGTTCTTCATAAAGGTGTCGCGATTGGTTGAGCAATGCCTGGTTGGCACGACAGGCATCTAACATAGATCGCTTTGTACAGTGTCGCGCAAATTGGTAAAGCCAGGTTAACAGCGACAGATCCAAGCGGGGTTTGATGAAGACGGCTGTTTCGCCGTGTAACCAGGACAACACGGCGTGTCGTACTGCTCCAGGTTCGGCCAGTGGTGCCATGTGGCTTGGGCAGATGTTGCCACAGTTGCCGGACGAACATTGGCTACCAAAATCGGCTCGGTCCAGGATGGTGACTTCGTATCCTAGTTCAGTGAGAAAGTGGGAGCAGGCCGTGCCGATAACACCACTGCCCACAACTACGACGCGACGCTTTGGGTTTGATGTCAACGGATACCAGCCCTGAAGGGATCATCCGGGTCGAGTTGCAAGGTGGATTCTGCAGTGACATAGGCCCACCCGGTAATTTCGGGTAAAACGTGTGGGCCGTCCCACTCTCCGCATACTTCAAAGACACTTCCGACGATGCTTTGCTGGCGCCAGGTTTGGCCTGCCTCGAGTTTTCCATCGGCCATTAGGCACGCTACCTTGGCACTGGTTCCGGTTCCACATGGGGAACGATCGTAAGCGCCACTTGGGCACAACACGAAGTTTTGGCTATCTGCGCCATTTTGTCCTGGCCCATAGAGTTGAATATGGTCGATTTCACCGCCGTCTTCACCCGTAAGACCTTGTCGGGTTAGCTCGGAGCGAATGTCTCCAGCAAATCTTTCCAGATTGGCCACGTTATCTAGTGCAACCCGAAGATCATGGTCGCGAACCAGGAAAAACCAGTTTCCACCCCACGCAATATCACCGGTCACACGCCCCACTCCGGCGATGGTCAGTTCGACCGCCGATTGATATCGATAACTGGCGACATTTTTTACGCTGACTTTTGCTTTGCCATGCACGTTAATCACGACCTCGCCAACCGGCGTTTCGATACGATGCTGGCCAAGCTTAATGCGACCCATGTGCAGCAGTGACACGCCCAACCCGATTGTGCCGTGGCCACACATGTTAATTACTCCGGCACTGTTGAAGTAAATAATCCCGGTTGCTGCTTCGGGGTTGACGGGTTGGCACAGTAATCCCCCAACCCACACATTGCTGGCTCGTGGCTCGCTAATGACGCTTGAGCAGAAATCACCAAACTGATCGCTCAATATTTGGCGGCGTTCTGTCATCGAGCCGGTTCCAAGATCAGGGCCACCTTCGATGATAATTCTAGTGGGTTCCCCGCCCGTGTGTGAGTCGATGACTTTGACCTGCTTCCATTGTTTTTCAGACATTTGAGAGTCCTTAGCCAAGGGTTGAATCACCGGGCGTTGCAGCATCTGGGCAGTAATTGGCGGATGCTGTGCGTTGCCAGGCTTTGATTATCGGATCATAGTAGGACATTGCCTGAATAAAATGAAAAATAGTTTCCCTAATTTTTCCGACTATGCCAGATCCATTTAAATTTTCTAAGCCGCGGTCACGCTATGCTGTTGTTGGCCATCCGGTGAGTCACAGCAAGTCGCCTAGCATCCACCGTGCTTTTGCGGAGCAGTGTACTGTGACCATGGAGTACGAAGCTATCCAACTCGATTTAGGTGGGTTCGCTCAGGGTGTTCGAAATTTGCAGGCGGCAGCCTTTGGCGGTGCGAACGTCACACTGCCATTCAAGGAGCAGGCGAGACGTATCGCTGATCGACTTTCACCACGCGCGACGATTGCTGGTGCCGTCAACACATTGAAGTTTTCCGATGATGGTGATATCGAGGGTGACAACACAGATGGTGCGGGCCTGGTTATTGATCTTGTCCAGAACATCGGTATTTCTCTTGCTGGGACCCGTTTGCTTGTTGTCGGAGCTGGGGGCGCCGTACGTGGGATTCTGGAGCCTTTGTTGAGCGCTGGTGTGGCTGGTGTAACGTTGGTAAACCGGACACATGAGAAGGCCGAACGTCTCGCGCAGGAATTTTCTAGTCACGGTTTGGTTGAGGCGCATGTGTTGGAAAAGGTAGGCCAGGCCCCGTTCGATCTCGTCATTAATGGGACGGCCGCAAGCTTAGAGGGAGAATTGCCGGCCCTTCCCAGCACGGTGTTCGCCCAAACGACACTCGTTTACGACCTTGCTTACGCAGATCAGCTAACGCCGTTCTTGTCTTTAGCTAAAAGTGCAGGGGTGGATCGTATTGCTGATGGTTTGGGCATGCTCGTAGAGCAGGCAGCGGAGTCCTTTACCATTTGGCACGGTATTCGACCTGACACCGCAAGGATTCTGGCCGATTTGGGTGGTCAATCGCGATTTCACTGATGCGCCTTTGTCGGCCAACCCGATAGGTGGTGTTGCACTAAGTCAGACAATGCCTGTATGTGGTCTTGGTTATCGTTGAGGCACGGAATATACCGAAATGACTGACCACCAGCGTTAATGAAGACGTCGCGCAGTTGTTCTTTAACTTCTTCTAGTGTTTCAAGGCAGTCTGCGGCAAATCCAGGACAGATGATGTCAACGCTGGATACGCCTTGGTCAGGTAATGCTCTCAAGGTCTGGTCAGTATATGGCTTCAACCAGGGAGTGCGGCCGAAGCGGGATTGAAAGCACAGGCGCCATGCATTGTTTTCAAGGCCCAGCTGCTTTGCCAGGGCTGACGCGGTTTTATGACACTGTGTGAAATAAGGGTCTCCTTGTTCGTGGTAGCGTTGTGGCGTGCCGTGGAAGGAAAACAAGATTAACTCATTGCGTCCGTGCATTTTCCAATGTGAATCGACCGATGCAGTTAGCGCCGACAGATAACCTTTGTTCAGGTGGTAGTCGCGTATTAACCGCAGTTCGGGAATATTGCGCCAGGTCATTAATTCTTTTGCAACAGCATCAAAAACTGAGGCCGTTGTCGATGAGGAATACTGAGGATACAGCGGAACGACTAGAAGATGGTTAATACCGGAAGCCGCCATGTTGCGCATTGCGGATTGCAAAGAAGGTTGGCCATAACGCATTCCAAGATGCACTGACACAGTGTTGCTATAGTATTGATGGATGTGTTTTTGGACTGCTGTTACCTGTTGATGTGTGATTAGAGCAAGCGGCGAGCCATCCGGTTGCCAGATCGTTTGGTAAGCGGCTGCACTACGTTTTGGTCTGAGCCGTAGAATGACGCCATGAAGAATTGGACACCAAACCCAGCGAGATAACTCGATCACACGACGATCATGGAGAAATTCGGAGAGAAAGGATCGCACCGCGCCTGCGTCCGGCCGATTCGGTGTGCCTAGATTAACCAGGAGTACGCCCGTCTTATCACCTTGATCGGTCGCGACGCCCAACTGATAAGCTGTCATTAAGTTTTAGCCTGATTGTTCAATCAATTGTGTCACAGGGAGGCTGCTAGGTCGGGCGCAGAGTCGACAAAAAAAGGGGGTGGCAGTTAACTGCCACCCCCAATTTTCTTAGACAACTGGGCTTTAAGCCCAACCGCTGTGGCTAGCGCCGTCTGGCCTTCTTTTTAGCCGCTTTTTTCTTCGTGGCTTTCTTTTTGGTTGCCTTTTTCTTAGCAGCCTTCTTCTTCGTTGCCTTCTTCTTCGTTGCTTTCTTCGCTACTTTTTTCTTGGTAGCTTTCTTCTTCGTCGCTTTTTTCCTGGTAGCTTTCTTCTTCGTCGCCTTCTTTTTAGCCGTCTTCTTACTTGCCCGTTTCTTTGCAGCCATGAGGGCCTCCTCTATTTCAAGTTGAGTTGGGAAAGAACTGTTAAATGTAACAATGCATCGATACCTACGTATGATACTTGATCAATAATTCAATCTCATCGATTTGAACGTGTGAGTGATTAAGTGAAGGAGTTCAAGTCGCCGGAAAGTTGGCTTGATCAGTTAGGAGCATGCTTTAGTTGCCCCGTACGCGCGAACTATAAGCACGCATAGGGAAAAGTCAAGCAATCATGGTTATTAAATTCTTAGGCAATAAGTCGCGATGATCGAGTTATAAGCATGTTTCATCGTTATGATCATGCGTCTTTAATGTTCTCTGACAAGCACATCAGATTCAATCAGGGGTATGCACAGTTCAAGCGTGCGTTGTGTTGCACCCCGATTTTCTTTAATTACTTGAATTCCATTCGCTCCCATTCGGTTGCGAAGCGCAGCGTCATTGAGGAGTTTCTTCAACGTATCACGGAGATCATTTGAATCGTGAACCTGTATTCCCGCTGCTCGTTCGACGATGTTATGACTGATTTCTAAGAAATCAGAGATATATCGCCCGAACAGTACCGGCGTTGCAACGGCACAAGGTTCAAGTAAATTGTGACCACCGATGCCCTTGATTTCGATCAGGCTGCCGCCGACGATAGCGATATCGGCCGCAGCGTAAAGCAAAGGCAACTCACCCATGGTGTCACGTAAATGAACTTCTGCCGCCGGGGGAACAACAGTGGAACCATCGCCATGACGATGCGTGTTGAATCCTCTATTTTTCACTAGCTGAAAGACCGCATCGAAACGTTCAGGGTGACGGGGCGCGAGAATGAGTAATAACCCCGGATAGTGTTCGCGCAATGGGTCGAAAATATCTAGCAGCACGGCTTCTTCGCCTTCATGTGTGCTTCCCGCGACGATGATTAAGCGGTGACGGCCCCAGTCTTGACGCATAGATTGAGCGGTGTCCATCGTTTTCGCTGAGACGGTGACATCGTATTTGATGTTACCTGTGGTCAGGATGTGGTCCGGGTGTGCGCCCAGCGTCATCAACCGACTTCGATCTGCCTCAGTTTGGGCGGCTACAGCGGAAACAATAGCCAGCGCTGGACGCATCAATGGCAAAACGTAAGCGTACCGATTACAAGAGCGCTGGGATAATCGTGCGTTAGCGATGACGACGGGGATGGATCGTTTATGACAACCATGAATAATGTTGGGCCAGAGTTCGCGCTCCATAATGATAAGCAGTCGGGGCGATATAGTGCGTAGGAAACGCGCAATGAAAAAAGGATGATCAAAAGGCAGATAACAATGCACAACTCGGTCACCTAAATGTGCAGTGACTTGGTCTAACCCAGTAGGGGTTGTGGTCGTTATTAAGATCCGGCAGCGTGAGTGTACTTTTCGAAATGCAGTAACTAATGGAACGGCCGCATTGACTTCTCCAACTGACACCGCATGAATCCACACATCAATCGTGCCAAGAGGGCGCGTGATTTGTCCGAGACGATCGCCAATGTTGCGCCGATAACGATTATCGCTAGATCCCTTGATAAAAAGACGCGTCAGTATCAAGGGAAGCAGCAGCGTGAGCAGTAACGAGTAGAGGAGGCGCGCCATAAAGGGATTTAGCAATCATTCATGGCAGAGGTTGGATCCGTGATATTCATGGTCACCGCTGTGTTAGCAGTATTACCGGGTTTTCGTCAACGGAGGGTTGATCCACGTCCGCGGTTTTAGGAATGTTAAAAGAAGCGCCTCTTCGGGTGAGCCAGGGTGAGGTTTCCAATCGTAATGCCAAGCGGCCTTCGGCGGCAGTGACATCAGGATTGACTCGATACGACCGCCACTTTGTAATCCGAAACGGGTGCCCCGATCACAGACGAGATTGAATTCCACATAGCGCCCACGACGATAGAGTTGGAATTCGCGTTGTGAACTACCGTATGGCGTTTCCCGTCGTCGCTGCACGATAGGTAGATAGGCGGGCAGAAAATGATCACCGATGCTGCGGGTTAACGCAAAAGCTTTATCAAATCCTCCTTCGTTAAAGTCGTCGAAGAAAAGCCCACCCACGCCGCGCTGTTCGTCACGGTGCGGGAGAAAGAAATATTCGTCACACCACTGTTTGAAGCGTGAGTAGAGTTCTTTACCGAACGGTTGGCAAGCTTCATAGGCTTGAGTATGCCAATGTACGGCGTCTTCTTCGAAGCCATAGATCGGCGTCAGGTCAAATCCACCTCCGAACCACCAAGTTTCTTTGGGGTCATCGGCCATAAAGAAACGAACGTTCATATGTGCTGTTGGCACGTATGGGTTCAGGGCGTGACAGACTAAGGAGACCCCCATTGCCTGATAGGGTCGGCCGGTGATTTCAGGATGACGCGCCGAGGCGGCTTCGGGTAGTGCACTGGCTCGGATGTGGGAAAAGTTCACGCCGACCTGCTCAAACAAATTTCCGTCCCGGAGTATATGGGTGCGTCCATCGCCGATGACACTAGACCATTTGTCCTCATGAAATGGTGTTTTATCTTCAGCACTGATGCTTTGACACAAGTGATTGTGAAGGGCCAACAAGTACGCTCTAACTGTTTCGGAAGGTGCAGCAGTCATTTCCGCACCATCACTCCTGTCGTAAAATCATAAATTGAGCTAGCTGCTTTTGCGTTACCCACATTTTTTTCTACGACAAAATCGAGTGCGGTGCCGAATTCAGAACGAACCTGCGTGTAGTGGCGTAACGGTGGTCGACCGCTCCGGTTAGCGCTGGTTGACACAAGGAGGCCGCCACTGCTGCGACACAACTCCACCGCGGTTCGGTGGGCCGTTATGCGGACTGCGATTGAATCATGGCGCCCTCTCATCCAGCGAGGGACCCGGGGTAGTGCGGGCAGCAGCCACGTATGAGGGCCGGGCCAAACCGATTTAAGTCGATCGATGTCCCTGATCTGATCGAAGTCAACCAGGCGTTTTAGTTGGACGAAGTTGGCAGCGATGATTATTACGCCCTCTAACCAAGAGCGTCTCTTTAAGTGGAGAATTTTTCGAACAGCTTTTTGGTTAAATGGATTACAGCCAAGACCAAAGCAGTATTCTGTTGGATACGCAATGACTCCACCGCTGCGAACGTGGTCACCTGCTATGACCAGTTGTCTCTGAGTCAAGTGTTCAACTGCCCTAATCTTTCATGCAACGCATGATCTTTCTCTTTAACCTGTGTTGCGTTGGCCGCTCTTTCGCGGGTCAGCCTCATCGCAAGATCAGGATCGCTCAAGGCAAGCATTTGGGCCGCTAGATAAGCGGCATTGCGTGCCCCAGCCTTACCAATCGCAACGCATGCGACGGGAATGCCGCCAGGCATTTGAACCGTTGATAATAGCGCGTCATAGCCTTTAAGCGGTCCACCATCCATCGGAATTCCGATGACTGGTTTAAGTGTGTGCGCGGCGACGGTGCCGGCTAGGTGGGCAGCAAGGCCCGCAGCGGCGATAAATACGGCGCAGCCGCTTGATTCTGCCGTAGCAATAAATTCACGTGTTTCGTTGGGGGTTCGATGAGCGGAGGTGATTTTGACTTGCCAGGGAATTTGAAGCCGATCGAGAACATCGAGTGTTTCCTGCACAGTGGCGAGGTCGGAATCCGAACCCATTAGGACCGCAACAAAAGGATGATTCATAGTTAAGCTCCGGTGTTCTAAAGACAGTAGGATTAGTTTTGCAACGCACGGTAACCAATGTCGTTGCGATAATACGCGTCAGTCCAACGAATTCTTCGTGTTGAGGCATAGGCCTGATTTTGGGCAGACTCGATGGAAGCACCTAGTGCAGTCACGCAAAGCACTCGGCCACCGGCGGTATAAAGTTGGCCATTACGTTCGCTGGTGCCGGCATGAAAGATTTTGACGTTTTTCTCTGGATAGTCATCTAGGCCATGGATAACGTTTCCCGTCTGGTATTCGCCGGGATAGCCTCCACAGGCCATGACGACGCCTAATGCGGCGCGTTCATCCCATTCCACCGGGCAGTGCTCGAGGCGACGGTTAAGCGCCGCTTCGCATAAGCTTGCCAGATCACTCTTGAGGCGCATCAAAATAGGTTGGGTTTCAGGGTCCCCGAAGCGACAGTTGTATTCAAGAACTTTTGGAGTCTTGTCGTGGCCGATCATCAATCCTGTGTATAGGAAGCCGGTGTAGATATGTCCGTCCTGTGACAAGCCCTCAATGGTTGGTCGTACTATTTCTCTCATGATTCGTTGGTGAAGTTGTTCCGTGATCACCGGTGCTGGCGAATAGGCACCCATGCCACCGGTATTTGGCCCCTGATCTTTTGCATCGCGCGCTTTGTGGTCCTGGGATGTAGCAAGTGGCAACGCAAATTCTCCATCAACCAGGCAGATAAAACTTGCTTCTTCACCAACAAGAAATTCCTCTATAACGATTCGATCTCCCGCACTACCGAATGCTCTTTCCCTAAGGCATTGGTGAATCGCGTTGACAGCTATTTGCTCGGTTGCCGCGACGGTCACGCCCTTCCCCGCTGCTAGGCCATCGGCTTTAATTACACATGGCCCAGGGTGTTGTTTGACCCAGTCAATTGCCTCATCGGCATCATCAAAAACAGAGTAAGCCGCGGTGGGGATGCGGTGTCGTTTAAGAAATGACTTAGTAAAGGCTTTTGATCCTTCAAGTTGTGCGGCCCCGCGGTTGGGGCCCAGGCAACGCAGTCCGACCTCGTCGAAAGCATCGACCACGCCGTTAACCAGTGGCGCTTCGGGGCCGATCACCGTAAATGCCACAGCATTATTCTTGGCGAAGGCAACCAATTGATCGATCTCATTAATGCCAATATCAATGTTTACCACGCCCGGTTCCTGCGCTGTACCGGCATTGCCAGGGGCGACGAAGACAGTCCCGACGCGCCGCGATGCAGCCAGTTTCCAGGCAAGCGCGTGCTCTCGGCCGCCACCACCGACCACCAGAAGATTCAAGACACCTCCTCCTAAACTCAGTGACGGAAATGGCGCATGCCGGTAAACACCATCGCCATTCCATGCTCGTTGGCCGCTGCAATTACCTCGTCATCCCGTACCGAGCCACCCGGCTGGATCACCGCGGTGATCCCAATTTCGGCCGCTGCGTCGATGCCATCGCGAAACGGAAAGAAGGCATCGGAAGCCATGATTGCCCCGCGCACCTCAAGGCACTCGTCGGCTGCCTTGATAGCAGCGATTCGGGCCGAATAGATGCGGCTCATTTGCCCGGCGCCAATTCCTATCGTTTGCTGGTTTGCGGCATAAACAATCGCATTTGATTTTACGAACTTCGCGACTCTCCAGGCAAACAGTAGGTCACGGAGTTCTTCGGCATTGGCGGTTCGTTGGGTCATTGATTTCAGATCAGTTTCAGCAATTGTTCCGAGGTCTTGGGTTTGGACCAGGAGTCCGCCACTCACTCGGCGGAGTGACAGGTGATGAAAAGTTCGTGGGTCGGTCGGGCCCGATTCAAGTACCCGGATATTTTCTTTTTCAGCCAGACATCTACGTGCTTCTAAGGTGATTGATGGGGCAATAATTACTTCCACAAACTGGCGATCGAGAATCGCCGTGACAGTCTTTTCATCCAATGCGCGATTAAAGGCGATGATGCCACCGAAAGCTGAGGTAGGGTCCGTGGCAAAGGCTCGTTCATAAGCTTGCAGCGTATTGTTGGCGATAGCGACTCCGCAGGGGTTAGCGTGTTTTACGATCACACAACCGATACCTTGGAACGCGTTGACGCACTCCAGCGCCGTGTCGGCATCAGCGATGTTGTTGAATGACAAGGCGCGACCCTGAATCAGGGTAGCCGCCGTCAGGCTACCACTCATCGGGACAGGGTCTCGGTAGAGTGCCGCGGCTTGGTGTGGGTTCTCCCCATAGCGCATGGCACTGTGTTTGAGGAACTGAAGACCAAGAATCTCCGGAAACAGTTTGTCTTCGGTGTGTGTGCCGAGGAGATAGTCAGAGATAATGCTGTCGTAGCGTGCGGTCTCGGCAAATGCGGCAGTCGCGAGGCGCCTCCGCATAGTCGATGAGATACCGTTATTTGTCCGCAGTTCGGCGACTACCACCGGATACTCGTTCGAGTCGACAATCACGGTGACCGCTTGGTGATTTTTGGCTGCGGCTCGGATCATGGCAGGCCCACCAATATCGATATTTTCGATTGCCTCTTCTCGGGTCGCATCCGGTGATGTGATGGTCTTTTCGAACGGATAAAGGTTTACGACAACGAGGTCAATGGGGGCAATTCCTGCCTCGGACATGGTCGCGTCATCAATGCCGCGGCGGCCCAAGATGCCGCCATGAATATGCGGATGCAGTGTCTTGATTCGCCCGCCCATCATTTCCGGAAAACCGGTGTGGGCGGAAACATCGATTACCGGGATGCCTTCTTGTCGTAATAGTGATGCGGTACCCCCCGTCGAGAGAATTTCAATGCCAAGATCGCTCAGCGCCTGCGCAAACGAAACGACACCAGATTTGTCGGAAACACTGATTAAGGCGCGCCGCACAGGCGCTAGGTCATCGCCTAGCATAGCCGTTGAGTTGGGTGTTCAACGGTCGAGGCCGTGGATTCGCAGTTTTTTGCGTAATGTGTTTCGGTTTAGACCGAGGATGCGTGCGGCACGAGACTGGTTATTCCCGCTTTCGCGCATAACCACTTCAAGCAGCGGTCGCTCCATCTCGGTCAGCACCATCTGGTAGAGGTCGGTTGGTTCTTCACCATTCAATTGCTTGAAGAAGCCATCCAATGAACGCTCAACCGATTGACACAGCGGTTTGGGCCATTTTTTCATCTGATTTGACGTCACGGTATCGTGGCGCGAATTGTATCGATCGCGCAATTCGAAGTTGGGGCACGGGATCTGCTGCAGCGCAGAATAGCTGCCGACTTCTCTCATCTCCTCCTTGCGCGGAAACGTACCACGAAAAATGTTTTCGTGCGATCCGAACACCATCCTGGGTGCCGTAGAACCGGTAGAGGTGTTCTAGATGTTGAATTAACGTCAGTCGTTTCTCCGATGCCAAGGGTTCACCCGGATCCCGTCCCTCCCGTAAGTACCGATCAATCCTTCCGAATAACCAAGGATTTCCTTGTGCTGCGCGGCCAATCATCACAGCATCGGCACCGGTATAGGCGAGCACAGCCCGTGCTTTTTGTGGTGAATCGATATCGCCATTGGCGATCACCGGCACGGCCACCGCGCGCTTGACCGCGCGGATCGTGTCATATTCCACTGGGCCTCGATACTTGCACTGACGGGTGCGGCCGTGAATGGTGATGGCCTGGATACCGGCGGATTCCGCTAGGCGAGCGATTCGTACCGCATTGCGTTGCCCTGGTTCCCAGCCAGTCCGCATCTTGAGTGTTACTGGTACAGGGACGGCAGATACGACGGCATCGAGTATTTCTCCAATCAGATGTTCGTTTCTCATAAGAGCTGACCCGACCAGTTTCTTGCAGACTTTTTTTGCTGGACAACCCATATTGATGTCGATTAATTGTGCGCCCTGGTCAACACTGTACCGAGCAGCTGCGGCCATGTACCTCGGGTTGGCGCCAAGCAGTTGGATGCTGATCGGCCCGGGTTCACCCAGGTGATTCATGCGCTGACAAGTTTTTTGTGAACCCCGCAGCTGCGGTTCTGTTGCCACCATCTCGGAAGGGGCAAGCGTGGCGCCATGATGGCGGGCAAGGGTGCGAAAGATTCGGTCGGAAACGCCAGCCATTGGTGCCGCAAGGACACGACCGGATAGATCGATGGTGCCGATCGACCAGGGTAATTGGTTACATAGGGACATCAAGCAAGTCGCTCAAGTATCGACCACTTCGGTTTCGAAACCAACCGCTGTCTCATCAGGGCCGGCTAAATTAAGCAGGATGATCTGTGTGTAACTGCCCTGAATTTTCTCCGCAGGATCGGGGTGGCCGTATTCTCTAGGGTGGTATGTGCGCCGACCGACGACGATGCCCTGATGATCCGATAAGGTGAGTTGTAGCCTCGGGTAAGGTAGGACTTTAAGCGTCCGATTTCTTAAATGCACTCTGACGATCAACGCGCCAGGATGGTCTGGATGAAGATCAACTGCTGACCTGACGATGCGCAGGGCAGGCCCATGGAGCGCTTCAGGCACAGTGCAGCCAGTGAACTCGCAAAGGGTTGATAATCCCGGGCGCATCGCGGGAATCGCTGCAAGTTCGTTGAAGAATAAAACACGGGTTTGAAGGAATAACACGCCCGCGAAGAATATGCTGGCCAGCGCCCAAAGACTGGTCGTGATCCAGCTGGACTGATTGCTTTTGGGCGCTGGCGTTACGGGAGCTGCAGTTTCTTCCCCGAGCCTTTGCTCGTGTTCGGGCAGCAGTGGACTGAGGCGCGGCTCGCTGCGTCGTGGGCTTTGGACCGCTGCAATGGGCTTTGGTCGCGATAAAGATTCGTCATCGTAGCGACGGAGTTCTGCCAGTGGCTCGTCGGCCAGCGTATCCCTGATGGTGTTGAGGGCAGCTTTGTCGACGTCCTGGTTAAGTGGAGAGATTTCTGCCCCCGTTATTGGCCGCGGCGGGGCTGAGTCGGACTCGTCTACTAAATGCCATGTGGCGTTGAAAATCCGCTCACATTCACCGCAACGTACTAGCCCTGCGTGTTGTTCCAACTGCACATTGTCTACTTCAAACAAGGTAGTGCATGCTGGACAACAGCACATCAGTACGGCTGGTTCGGGTGGTTCGGTCATGTTAGTAAAACGGACCTCTTGCGGCCTACCAGCAGTGCCCACTCCTGCCGGTAAAGTATGTCAAACGAGAAGGTATCACGGTAGTGTGCCACTACCCGTTCCGTCTGGGGTCGAGTCACACCAGAAAGCATCAGCGTGCCGCCAATTGCGGTGTAATGCTTGAGAATTGGCGCAAGCTCAATCAGTGGATTGGCTAGAATGTTGGCTACCACAATTTCGAATTGGCATTTTTTAGCCACCGCTTCGGGAGCTACCCATTGGACCGATTGATGAATGCCGTTGCGTTCGGCATTCTCCTGACTGACGGCTAGGGCCTGAGGGTCAATATCTACACCAAGTGCTGAATCTGCTCCTAATTTGTATGCGCCAATCGCCAGAATTCCCGATCCGCAGCCCCAGTCGAGAACCCGTTTGTTATGCAGGGAAAGCCCTGATAGGTGGTGGAGGCAAAGTGCAGTGGTCGGGTGATAGCCGGTACCGAAGGCTGCCCCAGGGTCGATGATGAGTGTGGTCACGTCGGGGTCGGGCGGCACATGCCAACTCGGACAAATCCAAAGCTTGTCACTGATCGGAAAGGGGACAAATTGCTCGCGAGTGACAAGTTCCCAGTTGCGGTCAGCGATTGTTTCAACACGGATGATTGTGTTGGTGTCACCGATGGCCCTGATGAACGATGACACCGTGTTAATCGAAAACTCCGGTTCAAAAAGTCCGCTGACGCTTGTTCTGCTGAGATGCTTGGCTGATTGTCGCCTTTTGGCGGGTAGTGGTTCACCTTCACCGGTGATCGAGACCGCGATGGCGCCAAGTCCTTCGAGTGCTTCCGCCAGACGGCCAGCCGCGCACGCGTTGGTTTCTACCAAAATCTTGATCCAGTGTGTCATCTAAGGGGTGCATCAGAC
The DNA here is from genome assembly GCA_022451485.1 of Gammaproteobacteria bacterium. Classification (GTDB taxonomy): domain Bacteria; phylum Pseudomonadota; class Gammaproteobacteria; order Arenicellales; family UBA868; genus UBA11791. Next base: position 154,710 of record JAKUQS010000004.1, on the reverse strand, counting down.
CCGGAGAATGTTGATCAGCGAGTGTAACGGCGTTCGAGATAGTGAATGTCGAGGGGGCCTTGGCGAAAGGCAGGATCGGCGATCAGCGCTTGTTGTAAAGAGATGTTGGTGGTGATGCCATCGACTACCATTTCTTCCAACGCACCGCTCATTCGCCGCATCGCCTGCTCGCGATTAGCGCCGTGAGCGATCACCTTGGCGATCATTGAGTCGTAGTGCGGTGGGACCACATAGTTGTTAAAGACGTGAGAGTCGACGCGAATACCTGGTCCCCCCGGAGGGTGGTACTGTGTGATTTGGCCGGGGCATGGAAGAAACGAGTCTGGATCTTCCGCATTGATCCGGCATTCCACGGCATGCCCCTGAATTTCCACGTCTCTTTGTCTATATTCGAGTGAGTCGCCCGTGGCCACTCGAATCTGAGCTTGGACGATATCGATCCCGGTGACCATCTCTGTGACAGGATGTTCCACTTGGATTCGAGTGTTCATCTCGATAAAGAAAAACTGCCCATCCTCGTACAAAAACTCGAAGGTTCCAGCGCCGCGATAACCGAGTACACCGCACGCTTCTACGCACGCCGCGCGCAAGGTTTCAAGACTGTGTGCATCGATGTCGACAGCGCGCGCTTCTTCCAACACTTTCTGATGACGACGCTGCATTGAGCAGTCTCGTTCGCCGAGATGGATGGTGTTGCCGTGGGCATCACTTAAAACCTGAAGCTCTACATGTCGGGGTCGTTCCAAGAAGCGCTCGAGGTAAACCACATCATCTCCAAAGGCGTTCTGTGCCTCGCGGCGGGTGACCCGCCAAGCGTTCAGGAGTGCGGCTTCGGTGTGCACGACGCGCATCCCTTTTCCGCCACCACCACTGGTAGCTTTGATGATAACGGGGTAGCCGACCGCACTAGCGGCTGCCATTACTGCTTTAGCGTCATCGGGTAGGGGGCCGTCTGAGCCGGGTACACAGGGAACGCCGGTCGCGCGCATGGCTGCGATAGCGGAGATTTTGTCTCCCATCGTGCGTAGGGTGTCGGCGCGGGGGCCGATGAAAACGAATCCGCTTTCTTCTACGCGCTCGGCGAAATCTGCATTCTCGGCGAGAAAACCGTAGCCGGGATGTATGGCGGTGGCATCGGTAACTTCGGCGGCAGCAATGACTGCTGGGATATTTAGATAACTTTCGCCGGCGGCTGCCGGTCCGATGCAGACAGATTCGTCTGCCAGGCGAACGGGCTTGCTTTCCCTATCCACCTCCGAGTGCAGTGCCACTGTACGAATGCCCAGTTCGCGGCAGGCGCGCAGAATCCGTAGCGCGATTTCACCGCGATTGGCAATGACCAGTTTGTCGATCACGAGTTGGGAGAATCAGTTTGGATCTCATCGATCAGAAACAACGCTTCTCCGAACTCCACGGGTTCCCCGCTTTGCTTAAAGATCTGAGCGATGCGCCCGCCGTATTCGGCCTCGACATGATTGAATATTTTCATAGCTTCTATGATGCATAAGGTATCACCCGGGCTGACAGCGCTGCCCACTTCGATATACGGAGGTGAGCCTGCATCTGGCGCCGCGAAGAATGTGCCAACCATCGGTGACGCCACAGTAATCCCAGCATGAGACTCAGTACTAGCGATCGCCATGGTGGGTGTTGTCACGCCAATGGCGGTGGCCGGTGTCACGGTGGTGTCAACCGGTGTTAGGGAACTGACAGTGGGCAAAGGCTGGGCACGACTAAGACGGATAGATTCCTCTCCCTCTTGGATCTCAAGTTCGGTGAGGGCAGACTCCTCCAGCAACTCGATCAACTTCTTGATTTTTCGAAGGTCCACGGCAAGTTAGGCAGCGGGCCCAAGGCGAGCTAGTGCGGCGTCCAGTGCCAGGCTGTAACTGTGTGCACCGAATCCGGCGATGACACCGACAGCAATGTCAGAAAAATAGGAGTGGCGACGAAAAGACTCTCTGCTGTGCACATTAGACAGGTGTGTTTCGATAAACGGAATGCCAGTGCCCTTAAGCGCGTCTCGCAGGGCAATACTGGTGTGGGTATAACCTGCGGGATTGATAATAATGAATTCGACCTCTTCGCGGGCAGCGTGAATTTGATCAATCAGTGCACCTTCGCTGTTGGCCTGAAAGACCCGCAGTTGGTGTCCGGCACTATGTGCACGCTCACTCAATCGTTGGTTGATATCCGCCAGCGACTCGGCACCATAATGCTCTGGTTCTCGTGTGCCTAGCAGGTTGAGGTTTGGTCCGTGAATAACGAGTATTGTGGCCATGAACAGTTACCCAAAGGCGAATCTACTTGCTACGAAAGAAAAATTTATTTAGAAGCAGATAAAAGATTTTGATCGATTATACAGTGTTTTTAGAGAAAATAGACGAACTTAACGGGGAAATTGACCTAATTGACTCGAATTAAGCAAGTAACGCAAATAATCCAGCAAGATAGAGCACCGTCAGAGCCACTCGACGATAGAGGACATCGTTGCTGGCGCGAAAGCCGCGGGTGCCTGCTACCGCGCCAGCTACGAAAATCGGGAGTAATACCAGTAATAAAAGGACTGTGTCCATGGCAAAAAGACTTCGGCTACTCATCCAGGCGATCAGTGCTGCGAGCGTTACAGCAAAATAGACCGTGAAATTCGCTCGTATGGATACAGCGGTGGCATCGGTTGCCATCAAGTACAGCGCAACCGGCGGGTTGCCCAGGCTGGTGAGGGCCATTAGAACGCCAGATAGTGCCCCGATAGCAGAGGTAAGCAGCACAGGTTTAGGCCCCCGGTAACGCCAACCGCTGGTGAGGGCCAAACAAAAGCCGATGATAATGACGCCAACGCAGTTAGAGACAATTTGTGTGTCTAGAGTCAACAGCAGCCAGGTTCCCACCGGCATGGCAAGGGCTGCGACCCCACCCATGGGCAGGACTAAAGACCAATCGATATGGCGGTATACCGATGGCAGTAGCTGAGCAGTCACTACGATCTCGAGACCGACAATCAGGACAACCGTATCGACTGGACCGAATAACTGTATAAAAAATGGGGCCATCAACATGCCCGAACCAAAGCCGGCAAATCCCCGCATCAGCCCAGCCGCTAGCGTAACCGGCGCCGCCCAGATCAAGAGGTCCCATGGCATTAGACTGGGCGTTGTTAAAAAGCGGCTGGCGCGGAGGAGAGTCTAGCGGCAATCAGATCGACTTCACCAGCGATAGAAACATCTCGCTAGATCGATAACCGTAGGTTCGGTTTTGTTTGATCTCGATGCCCTCGGGATTAAAGAACAACATGGCCGGGGGTCCGAAAACGCCGTAGGCTTGCTTTAGCGCTCTAAGGCCCGGGTCATTAGGATTGGTCACATCGACCTGCAGGCAGACGAACTTCGCCAGTGTGTCGACAACGTCTTTGTTACGGAAGGTGGTTTTCTTCATACGCACGCAGTCAGCACACCAATCCGCATAGTAATCAAGAAATACGGGTTGTTGGTTTCGTTTTGCCAGCGTCATTTGACGATTGAGATCTTCAAGTCGATGGATTGCGATGAACGACACTTCCCCGGTGTTGGGACTTGATCCGACGATACGGTTTTTGCCACTAAGCCCGTCAAGTGAAATTGGATGCAGGATGTCACGGTGGCCGGTGAATCCCCCAATCATCGCGAGCACGCCCCAGATGAGGAGAACTGTACCCACGCCTTTGGTCAGGTATCGCAAGCCGCCTGCCTGTGTTGGTAAGCCTTGGGTCGCACCCATGTAGACACCGGTGATAATGAAAAGCATTGCCCATAGCAGTAGCACGGGGATGGCTGGTATGGCTTGCAACAGGTAAATCGCGACCGCAAGCAAGCCAACACCAAAAATATGATTCACACGGGTCATCCACGCCCCAGCCCGCGGCAGCATGATATCGGCGCCAAAACCCAGCGTGATGAGAATCACTCCCATCCCAAGGGCCATGGCAAACATCAGGGCCGCCCCTAGGGCGGGGTCACCGTTGAGGATTGCCACACTCAGGATGGAAACCAGAAGTGGCGATACACAGGCGCCCACAATCAGCGCCGATAGCGCCCCCAGCAGAAAAATCATAACGATCGATCCGCCGCTGAGAGTATCGCTTCGGCTACTTACCCAAGACTGTAGGCTAGATGGCAACTGCAGCGTGAAAAGGCCAAACATAGATAGCGCCATCAGAGTCAGCACGCTACTGACAAATCCAATCGCCCAGGCATTCTGAAAATAAGCCTGCAGCTGTTCACCTGTGGCACCTGCTACTGCACCGATCACGGCATAGGTCGCGGCGGTACCCAGTACATAGACTGTTGCTATACCGCCACCGCGTAACCGACTGGCTGGCGCCCTTTGACCGACAATGATGCCAGAGATAATGGGAATTAACGGTAACACGCAAGGTGTGAAACTTAAGAGCAATCCTGCACCCAGAGCAGCGGCGAGGTAACCAATGAGTGACTCAAGGGTCATGGAAGATGTTGACGTTTGTCTTGGGTCTGGTCCGCTTGTGTTGTTAAACACGACGGGAATAATTTTCTCGATTGGCGAATAACAAATGCCTTTCTTGGCACAGCCCTGGTAGCTGGCTTTAATCACGACCTGTTTTGAGGAACGTTGATTCAGGAGTGGCAGATTGACGGCGACATCCTGAGGATAAATAGAAACGCGGCCAAAATATTCGTCATCTTGCGTTTCCCCGGGTGGCAGGGTGTACTGTCCCAGGGGTGAAGACGCATCCATTGACTCAAATCGCATCTTGTGGCGATAAAGGTAATAGCCATTGGCAATCTGGAAGACAGCACGTAGCTGGTTGTCTGCGATGGGTTGGATGGACAGAACGAATGCAGTGTCCGGATCAAGAAAAGTCTGCTCATTGGCATCTTGGCCAAGCAGTTTCTGCAGGGTTTTGACGCTATCGGTCTCAAGCGTGAGCGCTGCACAGACGTTGGTGCATAGCACCAGGATGAGCGTAGCGATAGTCGTGAAAGCGCGTATCGACGGCATGTCAGTTACCCACTTCAAAAGGCCACATCGTGGGGATGAGCGAACATATCGACCCTGGCGCTGCGGGTGCAGACCGTACATTCTAGAGTTCGCAGGAGGAGTCGCCACAGTGTCACGATCCAGATTGATCAAATGTAAGCAAGACGCGCAGTCTACCGTGTACCGACTTTCGGCACTCTTAAATTTGGGACAAACTATAACGCCTGACAGTTTCGGCCCGCCCATGGTTCACCTAACCCGTAGTTCAGCTCCTAACCTGTCATGCTAAAAATTCTCGCATTCCTTTTCATCGTAGTTCCGTTGGCAGAGATCGTGGTGTTGATTGAGGTGGGGTCAGTCGTGGGCGCCGCTGGGACGCTTGGATTAGTGGTTGTGACTGCGCTGGTCGGGGCATTTCTGGTTCGCCAGCAGGGACTGGCCAGGATTCGGCAGATTCACGTGGCGTTGTCCCGCGGTGAGCTCCCTACCCACGCTTTTTACCACGCTGGATTCTTGTTACTTGCAGGCGCGTTGCTTTTGACACCCGGATTCCTGACGGATACGTTGGGATTTCTTTTTTTGGTGCCATCGGCGCGAGAGCGACTGGGCCAGTGGGTGATTGGCCGTTGGCTAAGGGAGGTGACGACCGGGCAGGGATCGGCGGGCCTTCAAGATCCCATTGAGGGCAATTTTCAAGAGGTGGATGGCCAAAAGGATGCTCATTTAACCAGGCGGCTTGACAAACGCGACTGACGCCCTATCATTAGCACTCATGGAAGGAGAGTGCTAACTATATTAGCACCCATCTATTGTTCTTTTGTTTCATTAATTTAGGAGATTTATTCGATGAAAATTCGACCGCTGCATGATCGAGTAGTCGTGCAACGCATTGAAGAGGATGCCACCAGTGCCGGCGGTATCATCATCCCCGACACAGCAGCCGAGAAACCGATGACCGGTAAAGTACTGTCGATTGGCAATGGCAAGGTGCAGGATAACGGTGAAGTGCGTGCGCTAGACGTCAAGGTTGGCGACAAAGTGTTGTTCGGTAAATATTCCGGCACGGAGGTCAAGGTTGAGGGCGAGGATATTCTCGTCATGCGGGAAGACGACATCATGGGCGTCATCGAAGGTTGATACCCACCCCGCTGTATCACCTGAACATTGAATTTTTTATAGAGGAATTGAAATATCATGGCAGCTAAAGACGTCCAATTCGGTGAAAACGCCCGCAGAGCGAAATTGCGTGGCGTCAATATTTTGGCGGATGCCGTCAAAGTAACTTTGGGCCCTAAAGGTCGCAACGTGGTGCTGGACAAATCGTTTGGGGCACCAACAGTGACGAAGGACGGTGTTTCCGTCGCGAAGGAAGTCGAACTGAAGGACAAGTTCGAGAACATGGGTGCACAAATGCTGAAGGAAGTGGCTTCGAAGACTTCCGACGTAGCAGGCGACGGCACGACTACCGCAACGGTGTTGGCACAAGCGATCGTGCGCGAAGGTCTTAAATCGGTTGCCGCAGGCATGAACCCGATGGACCTAAAGCGCGGTATTGACAAGGCGGTAAAGGCAGCAGTGGGTGAATTGGAAACAATGTCCAAGCCTTGTTCTGACATGGAGTCAGTTGCGCAAGTTGGGACTGTGTCAGCAAATGCCGACGAGTCGGTTGGCACGATCATTGCCGAGGCGATGGAAAAAGTTGGAAAAGAGGGTGTCATCACCGTTGAGGAAGGTTCGGGGCTGGATAATGAGCTGGATGTCGTTGAAGGCATGCAGTTTGATCGTGGGTACCTTTCCCCCTACTTCATCAATAACCAGGAGTCGATGTCGGCCGATCTTGAAAATCCGTTGATCTTGATTCACGACAAAAAGATTTCAAACATTCGCGATTTATTGCCGTTATTGGAAGGTGTGGCCAAATCGGGTCGCCCACTCTTGGTCATCGCAGAAGATATCGATGGTGAAGCGCTAGCAACCCTGGTGGTAAATAACATTCGCGGTATTGTCAAGGTTTGTGGCGTGAAGGCACCAGGTTTTGGAGATCGACGTAAGGCCATGTTGGAAGATATCGCCATACTGACGGGTGCTGAAGTGATTTCAGAAGAGGTGGGTCTAAGTCTGGAAGGGGCCAATCTCGAACAGCTTGGTGATGCGAAGCGTGTTCAGATCTCGAAGGAGAACACCACCATTATTGATGGCGCTGGAAGCACTGATGCCATCGAAGGCCGTGTTAATCAGATACGGGTTCAGATCGAAGAAGCTACTTCTGATTACGACAAGGAAAAAATGCAGGAGCGGGTGGCAAAACTCGCGGGTGGTGTCGCAGTGATCAAAGTTGGTGCGATGACTGAGATTGAGATGAAAGAGAAGAAGGCTCGCGTCGAAGATGCCTTACATGCAACTCGTGCCGCAGTAGAAGAAGGTGTGGTGCCTGGTGGTGGGACCGCACTGGTACGTTGCGTTGCTGCCGTGAATAAGGTCGAGGGTGGAAACAACGACCAACATCAAGGCATCGCGATTATCAGTCGATCTTTGGAAGAGCCGTTGCGCCAGATTGTTGCGAATGCAGGCGAAGAAGGTTCTGTGGTTCTTAACAAAGTGTCTGAGAAAGACGGTAACTTTGGGTATAACGCTGCAACGGGCGAGTATGGTGACGTCATTGCGATGGGTATTCTCGATCCCACCAAAGTGACGCGGCTTGCTCTGCAAAATGCGGCGTCAATCGCTGGGTTAATGGTAACGACCGAAGCCATGGTCGCCGATGCCCCTGATGACACCCCCCCACCGGCAATGCCTGGTGGTGACATGGGTGGCATGGGCGGTATGGGTGGCATGGGTGGCATGATGTAAGCTGACTTAAAGTCGCCAAGAAGAAGCCCCGCAGTAGCGGGGCTTTTTTTTAACCACGACTGCCTATTGGGTTGATTGAAGCCGCCTTTCTTACCAATTAGCGATAAACAAAGCAAAGACTGTGACCGGATGAATCTCAGATATGCTTGTTAAACGCTCCGATATGCGGTCAATCAAATAGGTCCGATCTGTTTAGCTGTGGCGGTTTGATCGCTGTGACTTTCTGTCAGGAAGTGTCAAATACGCGGGCAAAATAATCGGGAAGAAAGTTGGGGACTGTGCCGGCTTTTTTGCTCAAACGATAGTGATTAACGCATCCAGCACTTCATCTGGGCGTTCAGTCATCAAACTGTGCGCACTGCCCTTCACGATCGTGGTTTGAGATCCTTCGATCTTGGCCGCGAGTTCGCGCCCGTAACGGACCGGGGTCATGATGTCTCGCTCACCGAGTATCAATAATGTTCGGCAACGGACTGCTTGAGCGTGGTCTATGCCTGCCCCGTAAGTGTGGCAAGCCTCTAAGCCATTGTGAATAACACCAGGCCCCGCTCGTTCCCACAGTCGGAGTGTGCCCCCTACCATCCAAAGGCCAGGATTTTCATTGCCACCTAACTGCGCCCGTGTGCTGTAACCCCAATATGTCAGCATATCGATTGCGGCGTGTTCGTTGTTTCGAGCGCTATTCATGAGCTCATCAGTAACCGACATCGGAATCGATGAACCGAGCAGGCAAAGGGATCGGCATCGATCAGGGTACCTGCCGGCTGTGGCCAGCGCGACTAGCGATCCCATACTGTGGCCAACGAGAGATGCCTGCTTAACACCGCTAGCGTCAAGCAGTGCGATGATCCAGTCAGCCATGGTTTCTATTTTGTTAAGGCTTTCACCGCTGGAGCGTCCATGGCCTGGTAGGTCTGGTGCGATGACATTGAAGCCGTGGCGAGAGAAGTATCGGCTGGGCAGTACCCAGACGGTATGATCCAGACCGGCACCGTGTATGAAGACAACAGCTGATTGGTTGGGGAGATGTTCGCTGTTGCCGGTGTAGACAAAGGCGAATTGTCCATTGACACTCACGCGCATGGAGAACCCTCGCTAGCCTTTAGCTGCTGCCCGAAGGCCGCGGTTCAGGTCTTCGATCAAGTCGTCCGAATCTTCCAGTCCAATCGATAAACGAATTAAGCCCTCGGAAATACCGGCAGCTTCCAGTGCCGCATCATCCATGCGGTGGTGAGTGGTGCTGGCGGGATGGATCACCAGCGACTTGGCATCACCAATGTTGGCTAGATGTGACAGCAATTCGGTTTTGTCGATAAATCGCTGGCCAGCGCTGCGGCCCCCACGAACGCCAAAACTGAAGACCGCACCGCAACCCCGCGGTAACAACCGTGCGGCGAGTGCATGATCAGGATGATCTGGTAAGTCCGGGTAACTGACCCACTCCACGGCCTCGTGATTGTTGAGGAAGCTTACGATCTTACGCGTATTGGCAACGTGTTTTTCCATTCTAAGCGGTAATGTTTCCATGCCCTGCAGTATGTGAAAAGCCGTGGTTGGGCTCATGCAGGCGCCAAAATCGCGTGCTCCTTCTTTACGTGCCCGGGTAATAAACGCAGCTGGGCCGAATTCCTCGGTGAATCGCATGTTGTGAAACCCTGAGTAAGGCTCTGTCAGGACAGGGAACCGAGTCGAGGATTCCCAGTCAAAAAGGCCACCATCGACCAGTAGGCCGCCGATCACAATCCCGTGGCCGCTTAAAAACTTAGTAGCCGAATGAAAAATAATATCCGCACCGAGTTGAAAAGGCTGGCACAGATAAGGTGTTGTAAATGTTGAGTCCACCATCAGCGGTAAGCCGTGTGCATGTGCAATGTCGCTGATCGTTGGGATATCCAATACTTCGAGTCCTGGATTGCCAAGTGTTTCGCCAAATACCAAACGGGTGTTATCACGAATCGCGTCTCGGAATGCGTCTGGGTCTCGTGGGTCGACGAACGTCGTATCGATCCCAAACCGTGGCAGAGTGTATTGAAGTAAGTTGTGTGTGCCGCCATAGAGTGAGCGGGAAGCGACAATATGACTGTTCGCTCCCATCAAAGTAGCGATCGCTAAATGGCAGGCGGCTTGCCCACTGGCAGTAGCAATAGCACCGACCCCGCCTTCGAGGGCGGCAATACGTTCTTCGAGCACGGCGTTGGTGGGATTGGTGATTCGGGAATACACATGGCCGGTCCGTTCGGTGTTGAATATTGAAGCGGCGTGATCGGTGCTCTTGAATACGTAGGACGCGGTTTGGTAGATCGGAGTGGCGCGTGCACCGGTTGTCGCGTCCGGTTGCTGGCCAGCGTGTAACGTTAAAGTGTCAAAACCGAAAGTCTTGGGGTTGCTCATGATGATCTGCTCGTGGAAACCGCGTGGCGGCAACCGGTCCGTCGTTGGCTCGTTTGACCTGTATGGTTTAGGCCAGAGTCCCTAGGAGCACTTGGAATAACCACAGTTCAGACAGGTATCGCACCCATCCATAAGAATGACAGCTTTGGTACTGCACTTGGGACAGAGTAGAGATTCGGGTGGAAATTGTGTGTCATTGGAATCTGGGGTTTCGGTTGTGTCAACGCGTTGAGAAAGTTCGCGACGTTTTTCCAAAATCATCTTTTTTTGTTGTTCGTCAAGGGGGGCTTCTGGAATCATGCCGATCATCTTCATGTGACTCTCAATAGCGTCACCGATCTCTGCTACTAACGAGGGGGTATATTTCCCTCCAGGTTTGAAGTAGCCGCCCTGGGGGTCAAATACGCTACGTAGTTCTTCTACCAGAAAGATCACGTCGCCGCCTTTTCGAAAAACTGCGGAGATGATTCGCGTCAGCGCTACGATCCACTGAAAGTGATCCATATTCTTGGAATTGATAAATATCTCGAAGGGCCTTCGTTTCTCGTACGGTGTTTCAGGGTTTAGCACGATGTCATTAATGGTTACGTACAAAGCGTGATCAGACAGCGGCGTTTTTATCTTGTAAGTGCTGCCAATGAGCCTCTCCGGGCGTTCGACTCGCTCATGCATTTGAACGACGTTGGCAGGTATTGCCTCGGTACCGGCAATCACGGCCGCGCTAGATGTTGCTTCTCCAGCCACCGTCTCAAGCGTGTCGGATGAAGCACTGATGACTTGATAATCAGTTATTTTTTTATCAATTTTTATTGACATATGCGGGATTAAAATTTTCCGTAATAGCCTTCTTTAAGGGCGTCGAATAGGTTGGCTGCGGTATGCATTTCGCCATCGTATTCAATTTCTTCATTACCTTTGGCTTCGACAGTCTCGCCATTTTCTAGTGTAAAGCGATAAAGCGTGTTCTGTAGGTCTTCTTCCTTGACCAGCACACCTTGAAAGGCCGCCGGATTGAAGCGAAATGTAGTGCAACCCTTAAGTCCTTTTTCGTGCGCGTAAAGGTAGATGTCTTTAAAATCTTCGAAGGGGAAGTCGCTGGGCACGTTAGCTGTCTTAGAGATGGAAGAATCCACCCATTTCTGGGCCGCGGCCTGAACATCGACATGCTGCTTCGGCGTGATCGAGTCGGCTGTTTGGAAGTAATCGGGCAGTGCGTTTTCGTCGCGCTTAGAGGGATCGGCATCGGCGTCAATGAGTTGTCGGTATGCCAGCAGTTCATAGGACAAAACATCAATCTTTTCCTTGGTTTTTCGACCTTCCCGGATGACGTTCCGACTGTAGAGATGGGCGAATGAGGGCTCAATACCATTGCTTGCATTATTGCCAATCGATAGGCTGATCGTGCCTGTTGGCGCGATCGACGTGTGGTGGCTATACCGCACGCCATGCTTTGCGATCCGATCTGTAAGGGTATCGGGGAACTGATGCATGTACTGACTATATTTCGCCATCAATATAGCGCCAGGTACTTTGTCCCCAATTTGGTAACCATCGCGCTTCATCTGTGGCCGTTTTAGCAACATCTCTGCTGTGACTTCGAATGTGTCGAGCATAATTGGCGCCGCACCTTTTTCCTGTGCTAGCTCAATCCCCGTTTCCCATCCGACTTCAGCCATCGTTCGCGCCACGCGTTCTGTGAACTCGAGGGAAGCTTCATCCCCGTACTTCATTTGCAGCATCACGAAGGTCGAGCCGAGGCCGAGAAACCCCATGCCATGACGACGCTTGTATAAAATCTCGTCACCTTGGCGACCTAGTGGTAACCCGTGTACATCAACGACGTTGTCCAGCATGCGGGAAAAAACGGCGACGACGTGGCTAAACCGTTCCCAATTAAAGCTCGATTGATCGGTGAACGGATGTTCAACAAACTTGGTTAGGTTAACCGACCCGAGCAGACAGCTACCATAAGGGGGTAGCGGTTGTTCGCCGCAAGGGTTGGTTGCGCGTATGTCTTCGCAAAACCAGTTGTTGTTCATCTCGTTGATGCGATCGATCAGGACGAACCCGGGCTCAGCATAGTCATACGTCGAACTCATGATCAGGTCCCACAGCTTTTTCGCCGGGATCGTTTTGTAGATACGACACGCCACTTTGCCTTCGGCATTGACGATATAACCGGTGTGATCCGGCCAAGCACGCCAGACAATCGAACTGGAGCCATCTTCCAGTTCCGCTGGAGCTGCAGGGAACACTAGATTCCAGTCGGCATTGTTCTTTACTGCATGCATAAATTCATCGGTGATAAGGCACGAAAGGTTGAATTGGCGCAGTCGCCCATCTTCCCTTTTGGCCGTAATAAAATCCTCAATATCCGGGTGCGTGATGTCGAATGTGCCCATTTGTGCACCCCGCCGACCCCCGGCAGAAGACACTGTAAAGCACATGGCGTCAAAGATATCCATGAAGGACATTGGGCCAGAAGTGTAGGCGCCGGCGCCACTGACAAAGGCGCCTTTAGGTCGTAGGGTGGAAAATTCGTAACCAATACCGCAGCCGGCTTTGAGTGTGAGCCCTGCCTCATGGACAGCCGAAAGAATGCCGTTCATCGAATCGGGTACGGTACCTGATACAGTGCAGTTGATGGTGCTGGTTGCCGGTTTGTGCTCCAGTGCCCCGGCGTTCGAGATAATGCGTCCTGCGGGAATTGCACCGTTGCGCAACGCCCAAAGAAACTCTTCTCGCCAGTGGGCGCGTTTTTCCGGTGTGTCTTCAACATCGGCCAGAGCGCCAGCGACGCGCTCAAAGGTATTGTCGATAGTGGTATCCAGGACCTCACCGTCTTTTGTCTTAAGCCGGTATTTCTTATCCCAGATGTCAGTGGAAGCGAGCTGGAAGGAAATTGATGTGACGCTCGATTCTGATTGTTTGAGGCTTGCTATTTTCATGTGGCGTCGTTCCTTAACGTAAGCGGTACTGCTACCCTGCCACCTTTGCCGGGGGGCTAAAGTGGACGTCTGTATAACAGATTTCGTTTAGGGTATCCGCCACCTTGTGTTTCGCGGACCCAACCTTAAAAACACAATATGTTGTGGCTTCAACGCGAGATTAATCCCAACATCTTGTGTTGGTCAACTATTGTATCGTGGGGCCTGGAAAATGCTCATTTTTGGTCCTCCCGAATGCATCAAGCTGTGAGTCTGCGATAGATATCTGACACCCGGACGGGCAACTGGCGGACATCTTCGATGACCGTGTAGTTCACCGCACCGTACATGTGGGGTAGGTAATCGTGGCCCCTGTGGTCGATAGTAATGCAGAACGGATGAACGCCTGTGTGCTTGGCTTCGAGCAGCGCCTGGCGAGTATCCTCGATACCATATTCGCCCCGATAGCCGTCGTAGTCATCCGGTTTGCCGTCCGACAAGGTGATCAGCAAACGGGTACGTGCTTCTACCGTATTGAGCAAACGGGTTAGGTGGCGGATGATGACACCCATCCGCGTGTAGTCCTGTGGTTTTATTCCAGAAATTCTGGCCCGCACGTCTGCCCCATAATCATCATCGAACCGTTTGATTCGATACAGTTCGCAACGTTTACGGGTCATTCCGGAAAAACCATAAATCGCGTAGCGATCACCGAGGATTTCAAGTGCTTCGCATAATAGGACTAGACTTTCTCGCTCTGCATCGTTAATCCAGCCCTTGGTTGAGCCACTGACATCAACCATGAACATGACAGCGATGTCCCTGTCTATACGACGATGTTGGGTGAATAAGTGATCTGACATCTCATGGCCCGCGGCAGCGTCTGCGTGAGCCGTGATGAGAGCATCTAGGTCGATGTTGTCACCACTGTTTTGATGGCGCAGACGCTTATTGCCGTCGCGCAAGGCCTCGAAAGTCCGCCTTAGGTCGACGACCAGCCCGCGATGGCGGGCGAGCGTTTGCTCGACAAATGGTTCTGGTGACGGGTGCATTTCTATCTCGCGTAAAGTGCACCAGTTCTTGCGATAGTGGCGGCGCCGAAAATCCCATTCAGGATAGTGCATGACGGTGGACGCATCGGTGGTACCTGAACTGCGATTGGGGGTGCTATTGCTATCAGGTGGCGAGACGAATTGCGATGCGTCGGCCCGGCTGGCACCGGCAGCAGCAAGGTATTCCGGAGGGATGTGTTGGAAGTCTTGCAAAATAGAAGCCAATAGTTCAGCTACTTCTGGTGTTGATTTAATCGCTTCGCCATCAAGGTCAAGCATGACAGCCTCGTCGCTGTCTTGGTTTTGTGGATCGTGGAGTTGAAATCGCTGCTTGTCTTCTTCGTCCGACTCGTCCGCCAGTTCGTCAAGCATGTCGGATAAGCTTGCGATGAGCATTTCCCGTTCGTGTTCGATGCGCATTGTGAGGACAGCTTCGGCTTGCTCAAGTTTCAACACGCCCTGCCAAGGTAACGGTTCTGGCACGACGACATTTCGTCCAAGGCTTTGTGCAACCCACCGCAGGGTGTCTTCCACCGTGGTGCCTGACGATTCAAGTGCAACCATTGCCTGTTGCAGATCTGGATTACTGTCTGCTGTGTTTGTATTCAGAGCAAGCGTTTGAAGGTCACGCGTTATGCCGGGAAAATCACGGCGCACACAAGCATCGATACGGTGAGCTTCGAGTCTTGAGAACAGTGCTCGGGCTTGTTCCGGATCAGAAAAACGATTGAGCTTTTCAGACAACAAAGCATCACCCGGCGCCTTTCGTTTGAAGGTTCCGTAGCGAGTTTGTGCCCACAGGTGGGTGGCAGTTGCTTTATACAACAGGAAATTTTGTTGTGAGCTGCTGTACTGTGTGATCTCGGGAGGCAGAAACAAGCTTTCTGTGTCAGTGAAGGTGTCATCACCCTTTTGCAGATGGAGGTTTCGACCCGACAGACCACAGACATAACGATCGAGAACCCCATTGATTTCTTCGAGGTCAACCCGACGGGGCCTCAGCGCATACTCGGCGGCGAAAAGGTGGACATTGGCAAAGGCTTCGCTACCCGGGTAAAGGCCGTGCCGGTCGTAAATGTCCATGGCGTCGATAATCCAAGCTTCGACCCCTTCAAAATCCATTAATTCAAATGCTCGCGATGCGTGACTGACAAATTGGAACCCCATTTCTGAATTGGTGCGGATGATCACGCCGAGCCAATAAAATATGAAATCCTGCTCAGGGCGATGGCGTTTGGCTAACGTGCGTGCGGGTTCGGTGGCCGTGCGGCGCGAGGAAAGAACCGCATCGAGGATTTCTTCAAGGCGCTCTTCGATCAGCCCGATGGTCAGCGGTGTTGCGACGCGTTTCATAATTTCAAAGCAGAAATGTTCAAGACTGGAAAGCGGTCATTGTAATTGCGGTTGGTAGCGAGTGATCGAACGTTGCGACAGTGGCTCGGCTACGGCATGATGTACTCGACGCCCGACAATTTCTCGTGTAACCCGATGGTTAGCCTGTCCCTTGTTTTTGAGTGGATTCAACAACACCCTGCTATGGTTACTTTGATTGCGATTGGGTCGGTCGGGTTGGCCCTTTTGTACGCCAGTTTAGTCATCGTCGCGCTAACCCGGATGCCTGCGGACTACTTTGTTACTCGGCGTGATCCTGCGCTGGGTTCCCAAGGATCCTGGGTTCGGTTTCTGATGGGGGCTCTGGCAAGAAATATTGCCGGCTGGATGCTCTTATTGCTTGGCCTTGCTATGCTGGTATTGCCGGGTCAGGGAATTCTCACGGTGTTGATGGGGTTGGCCTTGATGGATTTTCCTGGCAAACGATGGTGCTTGTTATATTTGCTACGCAACCGATTAGTGAATCGTGCTATCGATCGAGTGCGTTCAAAAGCAAGAAAACCGCGGTTGATCGTGCCTCGCGAGTAGTTCGCACTCTGGATAGTGTCAGAAAAGCGATGTGGCGAGTTCATTTATTGCAGCGAGCATCTCCGGTTCATCGGTCAGTGCTTCGACAATAGCGCCCTGACAGGCGACGCGTGAATCAACCCCGCTAACCATTAGTTTGCCGGCATGAACGAGCAAGCGGGTACTGGCGCCCTCTTCCAATCCGTTGCCCTTCAGATTGCGTGTCATGGCAGCGTACTTAACCAGCAAAGCGGCGGTGTTCTCGTCCAGACCGGATTCACGAACAACGATCTGTGTTTCGAGTTCTGCGCTGGGGTACCCGAACTCAATGGCGACAAATCGCTGCCGCGTGCTTTGTTTGAGATCCTTTAATACACTTTGGTATCCCGGGTTATAGGAAATAGTCAGCCCAAAAGCCTCGGTAGCCCGCAGTAACTCACCGGTCTTTTCAATCGGCAGTACCCGCCGCTCATCGGCAAGGGGATGAATCACAACCGTGGTGTCCTTGCGTGCTTCAACCACTTCGTCAAGGTAGCACAATGCATCGCAGCGCACTGCCTGAGCTAACGGACCGTCAACCCATTGGGTTTCCCCTCCGACAAGCAGAAAGCGCCCAACCAGGTCTGAGGCAGTCAGGTCGTCGTGACAGGACACCGTTACCAAAGGTCGGCTAAGACGGAAAGCCATGTGTTCCATGAAGCGAGTTTTTCCACAGCCCGTCGGTCCCTTTAGCAGAATCGGAATCTGGTTACGATAAGCGGCTTCAAATAGCTCAATCTCGCTCCCCTGCGAAGCGTAGTAGGGTTCAGTTTCCACCCGGTGCACCTCGGTCGGAATGTTGGTTCGGTCCATATTCAATGCATTCGTGTTCGTCAATGGGATTGCCGCAACGTTGATGGCCAGACTTAAGTACTAGCCATTGACTTACCGATTATCGCCGCGTGCTCGTATCGAAACCATAGTCTCTTATTGACTACTGTGTGTAGTGGTTGGGGTGTTTGTCGGAAGTGAGTGTCGAGTACGATTTTAGAGCGCAAAGGGAGTCTTCAGTTTTTTTGGTACAGCCGTGTTTTTCAGTCTGACGTAGCGTGGTAGGCCGTTACGGTAGGGTGGATAATCTTCACCTTTGATCAATGGTTCGAGGTATGTCCGGCAGCGTTGGGTAATGCCGAAACCGTCGCGCGTGATGAAATTTGCCGGCATCATCTTTTCGCGGTTAGCAACGCGACTCAATTTGGCTTCACCGATATGCCAGCGATAAGGTTTGTTCGACGTGCGCACGATACTCGGCATAATCGAATTTTTGCCTTGGAGGGCAAGCTCCACCGCAGCTCGGCCCACTGCATAGGCTTGTGAAACATCAGTTAGTGATGCGATATGACGTGCAGATCGCTGCAGGTAGTCAGCCACAGCGTAGTGATACTTAAGACCCAAATCGTCTTTGACCATTGTTGAGATGACTGAAGCGACACCCCCGAGTTGAGCGTGGCCGAACGCATCGCGCAATCCCTGGTCTGAGAGAAACCTTCCTTGGCCATCACGTATACCTTCGGATACGACCACAGAGCAATAACCGTGTATTTTTACCTTCTGTTTCACCGCTGCCATAAAGCGGCGCCGATTGAACGGAACTTCCGGGAACAGGATCAGAATGGGTATATCATGATCGTTGTCAGCGGCCATGCCCCCAGCTGCTGCGATCCAGCCGGCATGTCGCCCCATGACTTCGAGAACGAAAACCTTAGTAGATGTTTTTGCCATCGACGCGACATCGAAACTCGCTTCGCGTGTAGAGATGGCGATGTACTTTGCTACGGACCCAAACCCAGGACAGTTGTCGGTAATTGGTAAGTCATTGTCTACGGTCTTGGGTATATGGATCGCCTGAATCGGGAACCCCATATTTTTCGATAACTGCGATACCTTAAGGCAGGTGTCAGCTGAATCCCCCCCTCCGTTGTAGAGGAAATAGCCGATATTGTGGGCTTCGAACACTTCGATCAAACGCTCATATTGAGCACGGTTCTCATCAAGCCCCTTCAACTTGTATCGGCAGGAGCCAAAAGCGCCAGCAGGCGTGTAACGCAGGGCCGCTATAGTTCGTTTAGTCTCTCGACTGGTATCGATTAAATCTTCAGTTAATGCGCCGATGATACCGTTGCGACCGGCATAAACACGGCCGATTGCTTTCTTGTGTTTAGCGGCTGTCTCGAGAACGCCACAAGCACTCGCGTTAATGACTGCCGTAACCCCACCGGATTGCGCATAGAAGATATTTTGTCGTTTTGTCATGACCAAGATCCTATCGTTTATCTGAGTGAGACGGTGAGCTCCATTGTGTGAAAGCTTAGTTTACCGGCGGTGATGATCAAGTTAGGTCCACTAGTACCAGCAAAAAGCCTTTTCGTTGATAGTCTGGGTTCACCGCGAATAGTGCCGCAACGTATCCTTTAAGCCTCGCATACTCGAAATGGCCCGCGCCACACCGCTCGCCCGGTCTGAAGAAGGATACTGATCGGTAACCTTGATTCTTAGCCCAAAGCACTACGGAATTGGCTTAACGAGTGGGTCATCCTCATGGCGAAGTGTGTCGCTAAAAGTCGCGGGTCCCGCTCATAAGGGTTCGATAAGATACAGGTTACCAGGGACGAGGCCAGTGCTGCGCACGCTACAGATGGAGCATTTTACTGTTTCTAGCGGCAATCTCCGGCATAAATGTTGATAATTCAAGCGAGACCATTGACACCTGAATCTTCGCCGAAGTAGTGTACGCCCCCTTTTTTCATAAAATCAGCCGGGCGGCACAGATGTGCAGTCGCTAGGTTGACGACGGCCCAGGATTGCTCAGACCACGATGCGAATTGTATTACTAGGCGCACCAGGATCGGGTAAGGGCACACAGGCCAAGCAGTTATCCACGCATTACCGGATTCCCCAGATTTCAACAGGGGACATTCTCAGGGCCGCTGTGGACGCGGACAACGAGTTGGGCAAACGCGTGTCAGCTAGCCTCAAGGCTGGACAGTTGGTGTCTGATGGTATTGTCATTGATGCGGTGACTGACAGTCTGCGCGCGCCTGATAGCCGACGCGGATTCATTCTGGACGGGTTTCCAAGAAATATACCGCAGGCACAAGAGCTTGATACTCGGTTGAGTTGGATGGATCGTCCCGTGCAATTGGCTCTGAATTTCTGCATCGAGCCTGAGCGTCTGCTGAAACGGGTGACCGGTCGTATTACCTGCAGTGATTGTGGGGCGATTTATAATCGTTATTTCATACCAACTGAGAAACGTGGTGTCTGTGATCAGTGTGGTTCTGCAGATTTAACACGCCGCTCCGATGATCAAGCAAAGACTTTTTCTAAGAGACTCGATGCTTACTTCGTTGAGTCAGAGCCCCTGATTGATTATTTCCGGGCGCAGCAGAAGTTGCGGACGGTGCAGGTTGAAGAAGATACAACCCAGGTGTTTGAGGTGATCTGTAGCGTGATTGATGCGGAGATTCGGCCATTTGACAAGAAGGTATCGGCGGGTGACATCACGACACGTTCGGCGTCGTTGACATCCCGGGTGATTAGTGGCGGTGCCGTCGAGCGCGCGAAAGCGAAGAAGAAGCCGGCGACTGCAAAAGCGAAGCTAAAGGCGGTTACCAAGAAAAAAATAGCGAAGAAGCCAGTGGTTGCGAAAGCAAAGGCAAAGACGGTCATCAAGAAAAAAATAGCGAAGAAGCCAGTGGCTGTAAAGGCCAGAGGAAAAACCACGAAAACTGCGGTTCAGAAAAAGCAAACTGCTCGTGCTGGTGGGCGGACTAAACCGCGGTAACCATAAATGGTTAATAGCCAATATCCGAGACGGCGGATGCGACGCTTACGCCGCCATTCGTTTAGCCGGGCATTGGTTAGCGAATCAGCCTTGCGTTGTGATGACCTGATTCAGCCGCTCTTCGTTCATGAGGGCGAAGGCCGTCGAGAAGCAGTCCCATCAATGCCGGGAGTCGATCGGCTGACTGCCGATTTGGTGATAGAAAAAGCAAGGGATCTCTATGATTTGGGTATTCCAGCGGTCGCGTTATTTCCGGTCGTGCCGCCGGAAAAGAAATCACCGACCGCTGAGGAAGCCTTTAATCCAGATGGTTTGGTGCCGAGCACGGTTCGAGCATTACGCAAGCACTGCCCAGAACTCGGTATCATTACTGACGTTGCGCTGGACCCCTACACCAGTCACGGTCAAGATGGAATTCTCAGTAAAGCAGGTTACGTGCTGAACGATGAAACCATTGAAACTCTAGTCCGCCAGGCCCAGTGTCATGCCGATGCGGGGGCTCAGATTGTTGCACCCTCGGATATGATGGATGGGCGCGTTGGTGCCATCAGAGATGCACTCGAGCAGGCGAGACATGTTAATACAAGCATCTTGGCCTATTCGGCTAAGTACGCATCGGCTTTCTACGGACCGTTCCGAGACGCTGTGGGTTCAGCCGCTACCCTTGGGCAGGCTGACAAATTGTCTTACCAGATGGACCCGGCCAATACGGACGAAGCGCTACGCGAAGCGGAACTCGATCTTCTCGAAGGCGCGGACCTGATCATGGTGAAACCTGGACTACCTTACCTGGATATTGTTCACCGCATCAAGATTGAGTTGGGTATTCCGACGTTTGTATATCAGGTCAGTGGTGAATATTCGATGTTGTGTGCTGCGGCAGACCAGGGCTGGCTCGACCGTCGTAGCGCCGTTATTGAAACGTTGCTGGCGTTTAAGCGTGCCGGCGCCGATGGAATTTTGACCTACTTTGCGGAGGAGGTCGCTGGTTGGTTACAGGCCGGTTGACGCGCTAGCGGGTTAATTGAACATAGACGTGTAGCGTAACCCGGGGATTCACCCGCGCACTAAACGAATGAGTGACCAACCGAAACCAACCGAGTTGCGATTGCACCGGCAATCGCGGGTGCTTGAAATTGCATTCGATGATGGTTGTCGCTATGAGTTGTCTTGTGAATATCTGCGTGTGTTCTCGCCTTCGGCTGAGGTGCGGGGACACGGGCCTGGGCAGGAGGTACTCCAGACAGGAAAGGAGTGGGTCAGCATAGATAAGATTGAGCCGGTTGGTGCCTATGCGGTGCGGCTGCACTTTGATGATGGCCATTCCACCGGTTTGTACTCTTGGGAAACCTTCTATGAGCTCGGTCAACATCAGGCCGAATACTGGCAGGCTTATCTCAATCGACTCACCTCGGCTGGCTATGTTCGTAAGGAACCCCAGTCTGACTAGTGGATCCCATGGACACTTCCCAGGACGACAAGCGCGATACGCATTTTGGTTTTCGACGCGTTGGTGAAACGGAAAAGGCTTCAATGGTCGCTGATGTGTTTCGCTCAGTGGCGGAGCGCTACGACGTAATGAATGACCTGATGTCGCTTGGTAGTCATCGACGTTGGAAGGATTTTGCTGTTGGCCAGAGCGGGATACGCAAAGGCCAACGGGTGCTCGATGTGGCCTCCGGCAGTGGCGACTTGGCCCGGAGATTTGCGCAGCGGGTCGGTTCCAGTGGACGAGTATTCGTTACAGATATCAATTCCGCCATGTTGCAACAGGGTCGAACCCGCTTGCTCGACGCTGGTTTTGTCGCCACGATCAGTTACGCTATCGCCGATGCTGAGAGATTGGCTTTTACCCCGGGTTCCTTTGACTGCGTCAGCATTGGATTCGGATTACGTAATGTGACCCGAATCGATCGGGCGTTGGCATCCATGTTTGAGATGTTGCGGCCGGGTGGACGAATCGTCGTTTTGGAGTTTTCTCACCCAACGTCCAGGGCGTTGGCTTCCATATACGATACTTTCTCGTTTGCCCTCATTCCTCGTTTAGGTAAGGCGGTTACCGGTGATGCGGGTAGTTACCAGTATTTGGTCGAGTCCATCCGTCGCCATCCTGATCAGGCAACGCTATCAAGCTTAATGATGGAGGCTGGGTTTGAGGATGTTCGGTACTTCAACTTGAGTGGGGGCATTGTCGCGTTGCACATCGGATTTCGATACTGATACGCGGCGCTAAATGAGCATGAGAAATCGTCGGTGATTGGCGTGAATATGGCGGTGTTGATATTGGCACTCAATCGCGTGCTGGCAATGGATCCAGAGGCCGCGGCCATGATGGAGCCTTTGGATGGGAAACTGCTCGGTGTGTCGCTGGGCGGTATCAATACCTCGTTCTACGCACGAGTTTCGGGTGCTCGCCTCGAGATCGTGGAACAACCGGGCATAGCGCCGGACCTCGTGATCGAAGGGGGTGTCTTTGATCTTGCGATGCTTGGTGTGGCGGCCTCACCAGAGAGCGTCATGCGGGATCGTCGCATTACGATGTCAGGGGATGTCGAGTTGGCGCACGCGATGAAAACTTTATTACAGGCGTTTGATCCGGACTGGGAAGAAGCACTATCCCAGATTGTTGGCGATTTTCTGGCCAGAAAAACAGGCGTCGGTGTGCGAAGCTTGCGTGACTGGTTAGCTACTGCTCGTACGTCGGTTACTGACACGGTTGGTGAGATTCTTACTGAAGAAAAACGCCTGTTGCCCACGCGGCTCCGGTATCAGCAACACCAGGTGGAAGTCGAGCACTTACGCGATGATGTCGAGCGATTGAGTGTGCGTATCGATCGGTTATTACCCCGAATCTACCGGGTAGGGAAATCATGACAGGGGTCCGACAGTCTTTCCGTGTTTGGCGGATTGTTAACGTGTTGCTTCGTTATGGTTTGGACGAACTGTTGAGCGGGCAGCATGTGTTTCGACAGTACAAGGTGCTGTTGTTCTTTTTCCCAGCGTTCTGGCAGCGTCGGTACGATGCGTCCCGGGGAGCACGCTTGCGTCAAGCCCTGGAGCAATTGGGCCCCATTTTTGTCAAGTTTGGCCAGGTGCTGTCGACTCGCCCGGACCTGCTTCCGGAAGACATCGCGGTGGAGTTAGCGCGTCTACAGGATGACGTACCACCGTTTCCTGGTGAGCAAGCAATCGAGATGATCGAGGCGGCCTACGGAGAACCGCTTGATGCACATTTCGCTGAGTTTAACCGTCAACCAGCTGCTTCGGCATCAGTGGCGCAAGTGCACTATGCCCTTCTTCTTGACGGAAGTGATGTAGTTGTCAAAGTGCTTCGTCCCGGAATTCAAGCGGTGATCGATCGGGATGTAGAGGTCCTTTATGGGTTGGCGCAACTGGCAGAACGCTTCTGGCCGGAGAGTCGTCGACTGCGGCCTGTTGAGGTCGTCAATGAGTATAAAAAGACTCTTCACGATGAGCTCGACTTGATGCGTGAAGCGGCTAATGCCAGCCAGTTGAGACAGAACTTCGAGGGATCAGATTTAATACTGGTGCCGGCTGTTTACTGGGACCACACGCGCCAGACAGTTATGGTCATGGAGCGGGTTTACGGTATCCCCATCCGCGATACGGCGGCGCTTCATCAAGCGGGTATTGACATGCGCGAACTTGCTTACAACGGGGTAGAGATATTTTTTACCCAAGCGTTTCGGGATGGTTTTTTTCATGCCGATATGCACCCGGGCAACATTTTCGTCAGTGACAAAGGCCAGTATCGAGCCGTCGATTTCGGCATCATGGGTACGCTTGGGGCGAGTGATAAGCGGTATCTGGCAGAAAATCTACTCGCGTTTTTCAATCGGGATTACCGAGCGGTGGCCGAGGCTCACATTCGCGCCGGTTGGGTGCCAGCTGGCACGCGTGCCGATGAGTTTGAGGCTGCGATTCGCACAGTTTGTGAGCCAATCTTTGCTCGTCCCATCAGCGAAATTTCTTTTGGTCGCCTCATTGTCCGCCTGTTTCAAACAGCGCGGCGATTTGATATGCCAGTCCAACCACAACTTGTACTTTTGCAAAAGACACTGTTGAACATTGAGGGGCTGGGGCGGCAGTTATATCCGCAACTGGACCTGTGGGAGACCGCGAAGCCATTTCTTGAGGAATGGATGCGTCAAGAAGTCGGCCCACCGGCTTTGATTAGGCGTATACGCCGAGATTTTCCGCGATTGGTTCCCTTGTTGGACGAATTACCAAGCACGCTGGAGACAATGATTCGACGCTATACACGCCCGGCAGGACCGGCGGAGAATGAGGCTCTTTTAGCGCGAGAAATTGATCGCCGGGTGTGTCGTTTCGAGCGCCGTCTGATAGGTACTTTGGTCGGTATAGCCTTAGTGGGCGCCGGCTTTGTTCAGTTGCGTGGGGTGGCAGGATGGCTAGACGCACAGAACGCTGCCGGACAGGTGATGTTGGTAGTCGGTGCGCTGGTTATTGGTATCAATTGGATGCGCCACAAAAGATAACCTCTTTTTTTTCAATACATTACGCCCCCATATCGCACTGCCCCACTTGGTTTTAAGGGCGGAAATCCCTATACTGGAAGTTGGTTATTTAGCTGGGACTATCACCACAGGAGATCTAGTCGGGGACCATCTTATATATCTTTTGTATATTAGACGTCTCTAACCCCGATGAACCAGGAGCTAATATGAAACTCACCACTAAGGGTCGGTATGCCGTGACCGCAATGCTGGACCTTGCAATACATCAGTCTCGCCGGCCGGTGACTTTGCAGGATATCGCGACTAACCAAGAAATATCGCTGTCTTATCTGGAACAGCTTTTTGCGCGATTGCGACGAGCCAATCTCGTTAAAGGTACTCGTGGACCTGGCGGTGGTTACCGCTTGGCGAAGGAGATGGACCAGATTTCTGTCGCTGCCATCATCACCGCAGTAGATGAGAAAGTCGACGTGACTCGCTGTGGCGGAAAGACAGATTGTCAAGACGGTGAGCGATGCCTCACACATGAACTGTGGAGCAGCCTCAGCGGAAAAATCTATGAATTTCTCGATGACATTAGTTTAGGCAATCTCGTTCGTGAACCGGGAGTTCAGCAGGTTGCCGAGCGGCAGGACAGCCGTCGTCAGGGCAAAGAAGATAATGTCTCACGCAAGGTGGCGTTCATTCACGACGAGCTCACGCCTATTTAATGACCATAAACACATGGGGTTGATTGTGTGCTGAGTAGCGCCACCAACTAAAACTTAGGATCCAAGTAGATAGCATATGAGTTCAGCGACAGCAGCAATCGGCGCTTTAGTCGATCGGGAGTACAAGGAAGGATTCGTCACGGACATCGAATCTGACACCTTGCCGCCCGGTTTGGACGAGCGGGTCGTTCGTGCGATATCGGCCAAGAAGAACGAGCCTGCTTTCATGCTTGAATGGAGATTGGAGGCGTTCCGTCGATGGCAGACAATGGTAGAGCCAAGTTGGGCACATGTTGATTACCCACCAATCGACTTCCAGGCGATCAGTTACTACTCGGCGCCACGCAGTCCCGAGGATGCACCAAAAAGCTTAGATGAAGTTGATCCCAAGTTACTTGAAACTTACGAGAAGCTCGGAATTCCATTGCAGGAACAAAAAGCGCTGGCTGGAGTGGCAGTTGACGCTGTGTTTGACAGTGTGTCGGTAGCGACTACTTTTAAAGCAAATTTGGCTGAGGCAGGCGTGATTTTCTGTCCGTTTTCAGAAGCATTGCGCGATCACCCCGACTTGGTGAAGCAATATCTCGGCGCAGTGGTGCCGCAGGGTGACAATTATTACGCCGCGTTGAATTCAGCAGTGTTCAGTGACGGATCGTTTGTCTATGTGCCAAAGGGCGTTCGTTGTCCGATGGAGTTGTCGACTTACTTCCGAATTAATGCCCTGAACACAGGGCAGTTTGAACGGACGTTGATTGTGGCAGATGAGGGCAGTTACGTGAGTTATCTCGAGGGTTGTACTGCGCCGATGCGAGACGAAAACCAGCTGCATGCCGCAGTGGTTGAATTGGTGGCAATGGAAGGGGCCGAGATAAAGTACTCGACGGTGCAGAACTGGTATCCCGGGGATGCTGAAGGTCGCGGTGGTATTTACAATTTTGTGACCAAACGGGGTGCTTGTCGCGGCAAGCGGGCCAAGATTTCTTGGACACAGGTGGAAACCGGTTCGGCCATTACCTGGAAATACCCGAGTGTTTTGTTGGAGGGTGATGAATCGATTGGCGAGTTCTACTCTGTCGCGTTGACGAACAACCGTCAGCAGGCAGATACCGGTACTAAGATGGTGCATATCGGCTCGAACACCAGCAGCACGATCATTTCCAAAGGTATTTCTGCGGGTCGTGGTCAGAACGCTTATCGCGGCTTGGTCAAAATCATCAAAGGGGCTGAAGGGGCACGGAATTACTCGCAATGCGATTCGCTGTTGATGGGCGACCAATGCGGCGCTCACACCTATCCGTATCTCGAGGTTAAAAACCCAACTGCGGTCGTTGAGCATGAGGCAACCACCACCAAGATTGGTGAAGACCAGTTGTTTTATTGTCGCCAACGAGGGTTGTCCGAAGAGGACGCCATATCAATGATTGTCAACGGCTTCTGTAAAGAAGTATTCAGAGAGTTGCCAATGGAATTTGCAGTAGAAGCCCAGAAGCTACTGGGTATTAGTCTTGAAGGCGCTGTTGGCTGATGTGCTAGCAGCAAGCAACCACTCTTAACCGATTCTTTATCTATGCTCAGTATTTGCGACCTGACGGTAGAGGTGGGTGGAAAACCCATTCTCAAAGGCATTAACCTAGATGTTGCGGCGGGCGAAGTGCACGCGATCATGGGGCCCAATGGGTCTGGCAAAAGCACGTTGGCGAGTGTGCTTGCTGGGCGTGAGGGGTATGACGTGATGCGCGGCAGCGTGACCTACGGTGACCATGATTTGCTCGCTCTGACGCCAGAAGAGCGCGCCCGCGAAGGGGTGTTCCTAGCGTTTCAATACCCCGTTGAGATTCCTGGAGTGACTAATGTTTATTTGATTAAGGAAGCGGTGAACGCGCAACGCAAACACCGCGGGGAGAGCGAACTGGATGCGATCGACTTCCTAAAACTGGTGCGGCAGAAATTGCAGTTGGTTGAAATGAAGGAAGAATTTCTGCATCGCCCGGTTAACCACGGGTTTTCTGGTGGTGAGAAAAAGCGTAACGAAATTTTCCAGATGGCGATGATTGAACCACGGCTGGCTATTCTTGATGAGACCGATTCTGGGCTTGATATTGACGCGTTGAAAGTGGTTGCCAGCGGCGTTAATGCTATGCGCCAGGGCGATCGTTCTATCTTACTGGTGACTCATTATCAACGGTTACTGGATTACATTGAGCCTGACTATGTCCATGTGTTAGCTGATGGTCGTTTCGTGAAGTCAGGTGATAAACAACTTGCGCGTGAACTGGAAGAGCATGGTTATGGTTGGCTAGAGGAACAGGCCGATAGCGGCGCTGGCCACTCGGTAGCCTAGTTAAATGACAGCACAAGCAGTGGTTGATTACCTTGCCGCACAGCAGCGGCTCGGGCCGGAGTTGCCTGCGCCTGACTTGCCGTGGCTGGTGGAATTGCGCGATGGGGGTGTCGAGCGGCTTCGGGATGCCGGATTCCCTAGCCTTCGTGATGAAGATTGGCGTTACACCAACGTTCAGTCGTTACTGAAAAAGCCCTTCGAGGTGGGGCCGGCTGGCCAGTGCGATGTGGATACTGCTTTTGTTTCCCGCACGGCAATTCCCTCATTGGAGTGTTATCGGATCGTGGTCGTGAATGGGGTTCCAATGGCGCACTTGTCCGATGTCACCCTGATGCCAGAGGGAATCCGCGTGAGCAGTTTGGCTGATTTACTGGTTTCGGATCCCGGGCGGTTAGAGCCGTATCTGGGTAAGAATTTAGTGCCTGATCCACACGGGTTTACCGCGATGAATTCGGCATTCCTTGGCAATGGCTTGGTCGTAGAGATCGCGCCTGGCCAGGTCTTCGATAAACCGCTTGAGATTGTATTTGTTGCAAGTGCAGCGACTGAATCGACGATGGTACAGCCACGCAATCTGGTGGTGGCTGGAAAGGGCTCACAATTGCAGGTGTTGGCACGATATGTTGCTATCGGTGCTCAGCGGACACTAACCAATGTGGTGACGGAGGTGATCGTCGACGCGGATGCGCACCTTACGTTGTACCAGCTACAAGAGGAGAGCAAGAACAGTTTCCACATCGGTGGTCTGTTTGCCAAGCTGGGGCGCGGCAGTCGATTCGATGCTTTTGCAATAACCCTTGCCGGAGAGCTGGTGCGTAACGATCTGATGGTTGATCTCGATGGGGTCGGGGCTGAGGTCAATTTGCGCGGCCTGTACTTGGCTCGCGGGCGTCAGCATATCGATAATCACACACAGATTTTCCATAATGAACCGAGTTGTATCAGTCATGAGCATTACAAAGGCGTGCTTGATGATCGAGCGCGCGCGGTATTCCATGGCCGTATCGTTGTGCAGCCGGATGCGCAGAAAACCGTGTCTGAGCAGAGCAATCAGAATCTGTTGCTTTCCCGTGATGCTGAAATCGATACGAAACCGCAACTTGAGATCTATGCGGATGATGTCAAGTGCGCGCATGGGGCTACCGTTGGGCAATTGGATAAGGATGCGCTGTTTTACCTGCGTTCTCGGGGTATTCCTGAGGAAATGGCGAAGCGATTATTAATTAAGGCGTTTGCAAGCGATGTATTGCTCGCGGCCTCGCCGGACTCCCTCAGAGAACACCTCCTCACTCGCGTCGAGATGATGTTAACTGACTGACTGCCCGATCAATCAATTCCATTGGCTAAGACGTTGCAAAGCGAAAAATCAATGACATCGGTCGCGCTCGATGTGGACTCGGTGCGCGCCGATTTTCCGATACTCAAACAACAGATCCATGGACGGCCATTGGTTTATCTGGATAGTGGCGCAAGCGCGCAAAAACCCGAGGTCGTGACCCAGGCGATGAGCGATTACTATCGTCGCGATCATTCCAACGTACACCGCGGGGTGCATACGCTTAGCCAGCGGGCCACGGCAGCCTATGAAACAGTGCGTGAGAAAGTCTGCACGCTCCTTAATGCTGCACGGACCAGCGAGATCATCTATGTCAGTGGCACGACCGCTGCAATTAATCTTGTTGCCCAAACGTATGGTCGTGCCAACCTATCCCCCGGTAGCGAGATTCTAGTGACTGAAATGGAGCACCACGCGAATATCGTACCGTGGCAGATTGCTTGTGAGTTGAGTGGTGCAACGTTAAAGGTGGTTCCTTTCCATGATAACGGCGTCCTCGATCTGGATCAGTACCGAACGATGCTGTCTGATAACACTCGCATTGTGGCGGTGACGCACATCTCTAACACGCTGGGTACGATTAATCCCATGGCTGAGATGATCCGTCTGGCACACGATGCCGGCGCGGTGGTGTTGGTCGATGGTGCACAGGCGGTCCCCCACATGGAAGTTGATGTACAGGCGCTCGATTGCGACTTCTACGCGTTTTCAGGGCACAAGCTATATGGACCCACAGGATTTGGAATCCTGTATGGAAAGGAATCGCTACTTGAGGCCATGCCGCCCTGGCAGGGTGGGGGAGACATGATCAAACAGGTGCGTTTCGCGCAGACCACCTACAATGATCTGCCCTATAAGTTTGAAGCCGGTACGCCGCATATCGCGGGTGCGGTGGGGCTTGGCGCTGCGATTGATTACGTTAGTGGACACGGGCTGAGTCAGATCGCTGCGCATGAGCGGGCGTTACTGGATTATGCTCAGGCCCAAGCCAGCGCGGTGTCCGGGTTGCAGGTGTTCGGGACCGCTCCTGATAAAGCTGCCGTGCTGTCATTTGAGCTTGACGGTATTCATGCTCACGATGTAGGTACCGTGCTTGACCATGAGGGTGTTGCCGTGCGCGCCGGGCACCATTGTGCGATGCCTGTGATGGAGCATTTCGGCGTTGCCGCGACCGTGCGTGCTTCGTTCGGGATGTACAACAACTATGATGATGTTGATGCGCTGTTTGCCGGCATTGCACGAACCAAGGATTTGATGAGCGCATGACTGATTTGAGAGAGCTCTACCAAGCCGTAATTTTGGACCACAACCGGCACCCGAGAAATTTTCGCATGCCATCGAGCCACAACCATAAAGCGCAAGGCGTTAATCCGTTGTGCGGTGACGAAGTCGAAATTTACCTACAGTTAAACGAGGCAGGCATCATTGAGGACATTAGTTTCCAGGGCCGAGGTTGCGCAATTTCTACCGCATCGGCTTCGATCATGACTGAAACCCTCAAGGGAAGAAGTGCCGACGAAGCCGACATCTATTTTTCTGCTTTCCATCAGCTGGTGACCGGTGAGGGCGAGTGCCCTGCTGCGGAGTTGGATTTTTCAAAACTCGAAGTACTGGGCGGTGTAGCCGCTTATCCCGCTCGGGTAAAGTGCGCAACGCTAGCGTGGCACACTGTTCAGGCGGCGCTTCACCAGAACAACGAAAAGATTACAACTGAATAAGGAGGCCTATACACCGATGGAGAACGCAGACAAGCTGGATCAATTTGGGCAAGCGTTTGTTGCCTCGCACAACGAGCCGGATCAGTTACCCGATACGATTGATGCTGGCGAAGACACGGGCCCTGATGTGCGTGGTGGTGGTGAGCCCGTCCTGCGGGGCCAGGTGATCGATGCCTTAAAGGAGGTTTATGATCCAGAGATTCCGGTCAATATTTACGATCTTGGGTTGATCTACCGGATTGACATCGACGAGTCGAATCATGTCGAGTTGGAGATGACATTAACTTCGCCTAATTGTCCGGTTGCTGAGAGTTTGCCGGGGTGGGTAGAGAATGCGGCGAAAGGAGTAACGGGAGTCACTGGTGTCGAGGTGGACTTGGTGTTCGACCCACCTTGGGATCAAGAGCGAATGACCGAAGCCGCACGGCTTGAACTGGGTATGTTTTAGACGTAATGGCGGAGTGGGTCAACGTGGCGTCAGTTGGCGATATTGAGAACCGTCACAGTGTGATCGTGGAGGTAGATGGAACCTCGGTGGTAATTTTCAATCTTGACGGTGAATACTGTGCGTTGGAGGACGTATGCACACACGATGGCGCCGAGATTGCTAGCGGTTGTCTGGTGGGGGATGCAATCGAGTGTCCTCGGCACGGAGCTCGTTTCGATATTCGCACAGGGGCAGTTGAGGCTCCGCCCGCCTACGAGCCATTGCAAACCTTTCCAATACGCATCAACAATGGTGTGATTCAGGTGTGTGACGATCGTTGGGACTGAAGTCTGTAAACTGCGGTGGTACGCAATGTTTCTAGGTTTATAACAAGGCAAGTGATGACAGACAAACTTTATATAAAGACCTTCGGTTGCCAGATGAACGAGTATGACTCGGGCCGTGTCGCCGATCTTCTGCAGGATTCACATGGCATGGTGCTGACCGATGATCCTGAAGAGGCTGATGTGTTACTGCTTAACACCTGTTCCATACGCGAAAAAGCTCAGGAAAAAGTGTTTTCCCAGTTGGGGCGATGGCAGGAATTAAAACGCGAACGTGCGGATTTGATTATCGGGGTTGGTGGATGTGTTGCAAGTCAGGAGGGAGATCAGATTCTCAAGCGTGCGCCCTATGTCGATCTTGTGTTTGGGCCTCAGACTTGTCATCGCCTGCCGCAGTTACTTGAGAGTGCACGCGCCGCGCGAAAGCCGCAGATTGATGTCAGTTTTCCTGGCATCGAAAAGTTTGACAACCTGCCTATTCCCGGTTCTCGGGGACCACGCGCATTTGTTTCGGTGATGGAGGGGTGCAGTAAATACTGCACTTTCTGTGTTGTGCCTTATACCCGTGGCGAGGAATTCAGTCGTACTTTTGACGACGTCATAACGGAGGTTTTTGAACTTGCCCAAAACGGTGTACGCGAAGTAACTCTACTGGGCCAAAATGTTAATGCCTACAATGGTAGACGGCATAACGGGGATCCCGTGGAGTTTGCAGAATTGTTGCATTATGTTGCCGCTGTCGATGGTATTGAGCGGATTCGATATATCACTTCCCACCCGGTAGATTTTTCCGAAGCGCTGATCGACGTGTATGCGAGGTTGCCCGCATTGGTGAGTCATTTGCATTTACCCGTACAAAGTGGCTCTGATCGGATTCTCGGGTTAATGAAACGTCAGTACAGTGTGGCGGACTACGAGTCCATTGTGCATCGGTTGCGCGAGCGTCGCCCTGATTTGTCCTTATCGTCTGATTTCATCATAGGCTTTCCTGGGGAAACCGAAGAAGAATTCGAAGAGACTGTTTCATTGATCGACCGCATTGGTTTTGACCAGTCTTTTAGTTTTATCTACAGTGCGCGACCAGGTACTCCGGCCGCAGATCTAACTGATGGGGTTACCCATGTGGAAAAGCAGCGCCGTCTGGCGGTTGTCCAGCAACGTTTGACGGCTTCTGCACAACAGGTCAGTCGCGCTATGGTTGGAACAAAGCAACGCGTCC
The DNA here is from genome assembly GCA_022451485.1 of Gammaproteobacteria bacterium. GTDB lineage: Bacteria > Pseudomonadota > Gammaproteobacteria > Arenicellales > UBA868 > UBA11791. The sequence goes on along the minus strand of JAKUQS010000004.1, from coordinate 122,179 downwards.
TAGTGGATGGATATGCCCGCAAGAATCCAAACCAGTTATCAGGACGTACCGAAAATAACCGTGTGGTTAATTTCGATGGGCCGGCTGATTTACTGCAGAATTTTGTTGATGTCCATATCACAGAAGCGTTGCCGAATTCTCTCCGAGCTCGGTTAGTTGCGAACCGAGCAAGTGATTTTGCTATGATCAGCGAAGGTTCAGCGAGGATGCATACCTACACTTGAAAAAAGTTACGACTCCAGAAACACTGCAGTTGATTCCAGAGGACAATCGACGCCTCGCTGGGTTGTGCGGTCAAAGCAATACCCACCTCAAACAGATCGAAGCACGTTTTAATGTCAAGATCTCCCACCGCGGGCATTTATTTCTGATTGACGGCGAAGCAGATAACATAGACATCGCACGCAACGTACTCCAAGCCCTTTATGATGACACCCGCGATGACGTCGTTCTGAGTAATGAGAACGTACACATGAGGATTTCACAACTGCCCAATGACGATCATGCCGGGGGGCGCGATCCGAGCGAGGTCGTCGTGCGGCTTCGTAAGTTGCAGGTGCGTGGAAAGAATCGTAATCAGAGAGATTACCTTCGCAACATCACCGGCCACGACATTAACTTTTCGGTTGGGCCGGCTGGGACAGGAAAAACTTATTTAGCTGTGGCGTGCGCGGTCGAGGCCTTGGCAAACAACGAGGTTGACAGAATTATATTAGTTCGCCCTGCAGTAGAGGCCGGCGAACGGCTTGGTTTTTTGCCAGGCGATATCGGGCAAAAAGTCGATCCATATCTCAGACCACTTTACGATGCGCTCTATGAAATGCTTGGTTTCGACCGCGTTGGAAAACTGCTTGATCGGGGCGTGATTGAACTAGCGCCATTGGCTTATATGCGGGGTAGAACACTGAACGAGTCATTCATCATACTGGATGAGGCACAGAACTCAACTGTCGAACAGATGAAGATGTTTCTGACGCGAATTGGTTACGGTTCAAAGGCTGTGATCGCGGGGGATATTACGCAGGTCGATTTGCCCAAAGGTACGGTGTCAGGCCTGCGTTATGCGGCCGACGTGCTTATTGGCATTGAGGGGATTTCGGTCACGCGTTTCGTATCGCGGGATGTCGTTCGCCACCCTTTGGTCCAGCGTATCGTCGAGGTGTTTGAGGCACGTGCCCTAACGAATGGAGACGACAGGCAGTGACGATGCAACTCGATTTGCAGGTGCTCGTATCAGATCCGGAGTTACCGGCAGCAAAAGATTTTGAGCAGTGGACACATGCGGCATTGAGCATTGCTGAACACCCTGGAGGCGAATTAACATTGCGTGTTGTTTCGGAAGAAGAAATGAGTTCGCTTAATCTGCGGTTTCGTGGACATCACGGTCCGACCAACGTGTTGTCGTTTCCGGTTGATGATCCGCCTGGGATAACCAGCGGCATACTAGGCGATATCCTGGTTTGTCCAGCAGTCTTGCGGCGCGAAGCCACCGGTTCTGAAACGTCGCTTGCCGCACACTGGGCCCACATGGTGGTTCATGGTGTTCTGCATTTGTGTGGTTACGATCACCAGAGTGAATGTGATGCAGGTGTTATGGAGGGATTAGAAAGCGACGTTTTGCAAGGGTTCGGGTTCACAAATCCCCATCGCGTTTCCTGATCGGATGCAATATCCATGAGCCACTGGCAACAAGTCATGCGCGCGGCGCGTGTTCGCATCATCCAGCACTTGTTGTATTGGTTACGCGGTATACCGTTCACCCGCGAGCAGTTATCAAGGCTGTTGCACGCGGCGCGAGCGCGTGAATTGTTGGATGAAGAGACGCTTCAAATGATGGAAGGGGTAACTCGGGTCACCGACCTGAAAGTTGAACAGGTAATGGTGGCACGTGCGCAGATGGTGACGGTAGATGTCAGTCAAGCATTAGACGATATTCTGCCGGTCATGATTTCTTCGGCACATTCTCGATTCCCGGTCACTGACGGGGATCGGGACACGATTATTGGTATTCTGTTTGCGAAAGATGTGCTGCGGCACATGCAAGAAAGCGATATCGCTCGTTTGCCTTGGGAGCGCTTGCTCAGAGCGGCCGTGTTCATACCTGAAAGTAAACGACTCAACGTACTCTTGCAGGAGTTCAGGCGTCGTCGCAATCACATGGCGTTTGTCGTTGATGAATATGGTGGTGTTACCGGTTTAGTGACGATCGAGGATGTGTTGGAGCAGATTGTCGGTGACATAGAAGATGAACACGACTTTGATGAAGGTGCCGCTATGGTCCTGCGCCAAAGTGCTGATCACTTGGTAGTCAAGGCGGCATTGCCGGTGAGCCGTTTCAATCAATTGGTCAAAACTGCTTTAGATGAGACCGAATTTGACACCTTGGGCGGTGCCGTCACCGATCAGCTGGGACATGTTCCACAACGCGGTGAAACTGTGGAATTCGAAGGTCACGAGGTCGAGGTGCTTAGTGCCGATGCGCGTCAAGCTCGCCTTTTGCGCGTCGCCCGACTGCCAACCGGTTGAGCAGGTAACGAACGCTTTGATCCAAAGTCCTGGGCGGACGCTGCTGATGACCCATGTCGGATTACTGAATTGAAGGTTGGTACTTGGGCCCCATGGCCGCTGGCTTTTGTCGCTGGTATTTCGTTTCCACTCGCTTTTGCACCATTTCACTATGCGTTGGTTGGACCATTGGCATTGGCAGTGCTATTTCTGCTGTGGTCGGGGGTGAGCGCGCAACGTGCTGCGGGGTTGGGGCTGATGTTTGGCATCGGGTCCTTTGGTATTGGCGTGTCATGGGTATTTGTCAGTTTGCATCACTACGGCAATATGCCTACGGCGCTGGCTGTTGGTATAACGGTTGTATTTATCTTGATATTGTCTTTTTATCTTGCTGCGGGAGGCTTTTGCCAGGCCGGTTGGCAACGCCTGCCGATGGGGCTGCGTCTCATCGTCTTGATGCCGGCGATGTGGGTGCTTATGGAATGGCTGCGAGGTTGGTTGTTAGGTGGTTTTCCTTGGATGTATCTTGGCTACAGTCAACTCGATACACCTCTGGCGGGTTTTGCACCTCTTGGCGGTGTATTAGGTGTTAGTTTTCTCTCGGCGGTGACAGCCGGGTCAGTCGCCTGGGGAGTCCACAGTGGTGGCAAAGCCTGGGCGGGGGCGACAGGTCTCATCGTGTTGATTATGTTGGGGACTGCATTTGTGGGGCGCAGTGAACCAGTAATGCCAATAGGTGATGCGCTGAAGGTGGCTGTTATACAAAATAATATTTCACTCTCTGATAAATGGCAGATCGGCAATACGCGTGGCATCCGAGAGCGCTACCTTGCAGCGAGTATCGACGCAGGCGACGCGGATCTTATCGTCTGGCCCGAAGCCGCCTTACCGGAGTTTCTCGATGGCCTGTCACCAGATTTTTTGCAAGACTTGTCGAATCATCCTGCTGATTTTGTGATTGGGCTGCTAGAGCGCCGCCAACAAAGGGGCTATCTTGAGATGTTTAATAGCGCGCTTGGAATTGGTGATAAACACTCTGTTTATCGCAAACAACAATTGGTGGTTTTTGGCGAATACTTGCCTTTGCGGCCATTGCTTGGGTGGCTGCTGCGTTACTTGGATATTCCAATGTCAGACTTTTCCTCTTGGCAGGAAAGGCAAGCCCCGATGGCCTTGGCCGGGCAGCAGGTAGGTGTGACTATTTGTTACGAGGATGCATTTCCATGGCTGGTTCGGCGTTCGTTGCCTGAAGCGACTATGCTAGTGAATATCAGCGAGGATGCGTGGTTCGGGGATTCTCTGGCGCCGCACCAGCGACTGCAAATGGCGCGCTTTCGCGCTCTTGAAAGCGGCCGCGCGTTGGTGCGTGCCAGCAACAATGGATTATCCGCCTTGATTGACAGACGAGGCCAAGTGCTGCAACTGGCCCCGCAGTTTAGTCCTGTTGTGTTGTCAGGAATGCTGCAGCCTGCGACAGGTACCACAGTGTATGTGCGTTACGGTGATGCCCCACTCATTATTGGATTGTTGCTCTTATTGGTCATCGCTTTTCTGGTTAATACGAAAGTTGCAGTCGGTGGTTCCACACGTGATGTCACCATAACCTGACAGCGGGTGCTACACTTTTCCCATGTTGGAAAACAACGACGAAAAGTTAGTGGTAGCAATTTCTTCGCGTGCGTTATTCGATTTAGAGGAGAGCCATAATGTTTTCATCGACCAAGGTGTTGAGGCGTATTGTCGTTATCAGATTCAGCAAGAGAACAGCACCCTCGAACCTGGGGTTGCGTTTCCTCTAGTACAAAAACTTTTGTCGTTGAACGAATTGTCTGGGCAGCAGCAGGTCGAAGTGGTGCTCATTTCCCGCAATAGCGCAGATACAGGGTTGAGGGTTTTCAACTCAATTAATGATCATGGCCTTGATATCACCCGAGCGGCGTTTTCTGGTGGCGAAAGTCCGTTTCGGTATATCGCACCTTTTAGTGCCGATTTGTTTCTATCAGCTGATCCGCTTGATGTGCGTCGTGCGCTGGACGATGATATAGCGGCTGCGACCATCCTGCCTTCGCGGGTCACTTCAGTCCCGGGCGGCCCGTTACGGATCGCCTTCGATGGTGATGCAGTTTTGTTTGCTGATGACTCTGAACGTGTCTATCAGGAACAGGGCTTGGAAGCTTTTGTGGCTTCTGAAAAGGCGGCTGCAATGACGCCGTTGCCCGGTGGGCCCTTTCGAAAATTCTTGGCGGCTTTGCATCGTTTACAGACGAGTCATACCACGGAACCCGGTCGTATAAGGACCGCTTTACTTACAGCGCGATCAGCACCGGCTCATGAACGGGTGATTCGCACGTTGCGAGCCTGGAATATCCGAATTGATGAAGCAGTGTTCCTGGGAGGTCTTGATAAAGGTAGTTTTCTTGCGACATTTGGTGCGGATATTTTTTTCGATGATCAGAAAGATCATTGTGAATCAGCGCGCCAACATGTGCCGACCGGGCATGTGCCGCACGGTGTCGCCAATAGCGAATAATACAATCAAACCGGACGAGTGAAGGCGCGCATAAAGCGATTGGTATACTCCCCTCGTCATGAAACACCGGGCCAGCAGCCCGAGCGCGGATCAACTAATGCTTAGTTCATATTGGGTCAGAATCTTTTTGTTTGTGGTTGTTTTTCCAATGGGTGTAGTCCGCGCGCAGGCAGGTCTACCTGCGATTGTCGATGGCGCTCCCTTACCAAGCTTGGCGCCCATGGTGGAAACAGTGCTGCCTGCGGTGGTCAACATATCGACCAGGGGTCGCGTGTCAATGCGGGAAAACCCGCTTATGCAGGATCCATTTTTCCGCCGTTTTTTCGGTGCACCGGGAACACAACCTCGTGAACGTCAGACCAGCAGCCTTGGTTCGGGTGTGATTATCGATGCGGCTGCCGGTCACGTGGTGACGAACCAACATGTGATTGGCAATGCTGATGAGATTACCGTTCGATTGCATGATGGTCGATCGGTTCAGGCCGAGGTGATTGGTAGCGACCCAAATGCGGATATCGCAGTAATCAAGATACCGGCGCAGGGCTTGACCGCCATTGATTTAGGTGACTCTGACAGACTTCGGGTTGGCGATTTTGTCGTTGCTATTGGTAATCCATTCGGTTTGGGGCAGACAGTGACTTCGGGTATTGTCAGTGCGCTCGGCCGCAGTGGCCTGGGTATTGAGGATTACGAAGACTTTATTCAGACAGATGCGTCTATCAACCAGGGGAATTCGGGTGGTGCGTTGGTTAACCTGCGCGGGGAACTGATCGGTGTTAACACTGCAATTGTAGGGCCAAGTGGTGGTAATGTGGGTATAGGGTTTGCCATACCCATTAACATGGTTTTGGGGTTGACCCGCCAGATTGTCGAATTTGGTGAGGTTCGTCGTGGTCGACTTGGTGTGGTGATTCAGGATCTGACCCGGGATCTTGCCGAGGCCTTTGGTATCGATACCGAGCACGGTGCGGTCGTCGCTCAGGTGATGCCGGACTCGGCAGCGGCCGATGCGGGTTTTAAGGAGGCGGATGTCATTACGGCAGTGAATGGGCGACCGGTTAAAGGCGCAACGGATCTTCGCAACAAGATTGGCCTGTCGAGATCGGATGAAGAAGTAGAGATACAGTACTTTCGGAACGGCCAGCAGGCGACGGTGCGTGTGAAGTTGCGGCCAGCGGAAGTGGCGATTGGTCTGGGAGAAAAGATCAGTCAGCATCTAACAGGCGCGACGCTCGCGGACAGTGAGGACGGTGAATTCGCCGGCGTTCGGGTGACCGAGGTTGAGATGCGCAGTCCGGCATGGGATGCAGGGTTGCGCAAAAATGACCTGATTGTTTCCATCAATCGTGAACGGGTAAAAAATATTGATGATGTCAGACAAGTGGTCTCCAAGCATTCAGCCGGGGTTTTGTTGCAAATCAAACGAGGCGATTCGGCACTGTTTCTGGCCATCCGCTGATTGTGGTAAAGCCGCGAAGTTACGAGCAACTTGGTTAAGACAGATTAGTTTGTCTCTATCACCATGAACCCCGCTATTTCCGCTTCGATCCTGGCTGCTGATGTGGCTTGCTTGGGCGATGAGGTGGACCATGTATTGCTGGCGGGGGCCGGCCGTGTTCATCTTGATGTGATGGATCATCACTATGTTCCCAACTTGACTTTCGGTCCGCTGGTTTGTGAGGGGCTGCGACGACATGGAATCGAGGCGCCGATCGATGTTCATTTGATGGCGAAACCGGTGGACCCGCTTATTCGAGAATTTGCTGCAGCGGGCGCTACGTCAATTACTTTTCATCCAGAAGCTACTGATCACGTGGATCGGTCATTGAGCCTAATTCGTGAACTCGACTGCCAATGTGGACTCGCGTTTAATCCAGCCACTTCCCTCGATTTATGCCAACAACTGGCATCCCGGCTTGACGCCATATTGTTGATGTCGGTGAATCCAGGTTTCGGGGGGCAGGTGTTTATTGACTACGTGCTTGATAAGGTGCGCGAAGCGCGACAAATAATCGATGCCAGTCGTTATGCCATTCGGCTTGAGGTGGATGGTGGAATCAAAGAAGACAACATTGCGGATGTCGCGAAGGCCGGCGCAGATACGTTTGTCATCGGCTCGGGGATTTTCGGCTGTCATCAAATAAAGGACCCCAATCGTTACGACACGGTAATATCTGCGCTGAGTGAGCGCCTGAGGGAGATTGACCCGTGATGAGTGGCGCCCAAACAGGCGCAATGACAGTTGGGACGGTAGGCGTTAATTCGATTCGGGCTTTTCTATTTGATCTTGATGGCACATTAGTTGATTCAGTACCTGATTTAACGACCGCAGTAAACCAACTGCGCAGCGTATGGCGCTTTGAGCCAGTGAGCGAAGAGCAAGTGCGGTGCTGGATTGGTGACGGGGCACACCGACTAATAGAGCGCGCGCTTTCCAGTGCAACAGGGAGTTTGCTGACCGACGCCGAACTCGGGCAGGCGTACACTGTATTTGTGGATTATTACCAGCGATCGATCTGTGATCGGAGCACGGTTTATCCGGGCGTGTTGGAATTGCTGGAAAACTTGAGTTCTCGCGGGTATTTGCTTGGTGTGGTGACGAACAAGCCTCGCCAGTTTGCCGAATTGCTGCTTGCGCGCCTTCATCTGAGTGGTCATTTTGATGTGTTGGTTGCCGGCGATGATCTTCCAAACATGAAACCGCATCCAGCCATGTTGGTACATGCCTGTCAAACACTGGGAATCCTAACTGGGCAAGCTGTATTCGTAGGAGATTCAGGGGCTGATGTGGCAGCAGCTCGTGCCGCACCGATGCCTGTACTGTTAGCAGGTTGGGGCTATGACCCAACTGCTGGGGAAGGCGAGTTGATGCCGGATGCCATCCTGCGAGACGTCTGGGACGTCGTGCTGTGGGTAAGTCAGGGGATTGACAGGTGACTACTATTGCGGATTTCGAACGGTTTCGTGACGAAGGATACAACCGTATTCCGTTGATGCGTGAAGTCCTGGCTGATCTTGATACGCCGGTTAGCATCTACCTCAAGTTGGCGCAGGGTCGATACAGTTATCTGCTCGAATCTGTTCAGGGAGGCGAGAAATGGGGCCGGTACTCTATTATCGGAATGCCCTGCCGAACCATCGTTCGGGTAACTGGTCAGCGTTTGGTCATCGAGCAGGATGGCAAAGAAATTCATAGTGAGTTAACCACGGACCCGTTGGGTGAGATCCAGCGTATACAGCAACAGTTCAAAGTTCCCCCAATCAAGGGATTGCCACGGTTTAGTGGAGGCCTGGTTGGCTACTTCGGCTATGAAACGGTGCGTTATGTTGAAGAGCGACTTGGTGTTGCCGACAAACCAGATCCGGTCTTGTCAGCAGACATCATGTTGATGGTTTCGGATGAAGTCATCGTTTTTGACAACTTGATTGGCCGACTTTACGTGATCGTACATGTGGATCCGAAAGAAAAAGACGGCTGGCGAGAAGGTCATGCACGACTCGACCGATTGGTCAGACAGTTAGATGGGTCCATTCCGTTACCCGCGGTTACTCGGCCAAGAGCGGTTTCAGAAGAGGATTTTGTATCGTCGTTTGAGCGCTCTGCGTTCGAGGCGGCGGTAGAACGTTGTCGGGAATACATCGCCAGTGGCGACGTGTTCCAAGTGGTTTTGTCCCAGCGGTTGGCCATTCCATTTGACATCGAACCGTTTTCTCTCTATCGCGCATTGCGGACCGTGAACCCATCGCCTTACATGTATTTCCTCAATCTGGGCGAGCTACACATTGTAGGTTCTTCGCCAGAAATACTGGTCAGACTTGAGGATGGAGAAGTAACGGTACGCCCCATTGCCGGAACGCGCCGGCGAGGTCATGATGAAGCAGAAGACCTGCAGCTTGAACAGGAATTGATGTCAAGTCCGAAGGAACTTGCTGAGCATGTCATGCTCGTTGATTTGGGTCGCAACGACGTTGGCCGGATTGCCCGTACCGGTTCGGTCAAATTAACGGCCAAAATGGCAGTCGAACGTTATTCCCATGTCATGCACATCGTTTCCAATGTTGTTGGAGAACTTAAGGAAGGATTGGATGCCATTGACGTGTTGCGGGCAACTTTCCCTGCAGGCACGGTGTCTGGGGCGCCTAAAGTGCGTGCAATGGAAATTATCGACGAATTAGAGCCAGAGCGACGTGGTGTTTATTCGGGTGCCGTTGGCTATATAGGTTGGAACGGAAATATGGATACGGCGATCGCGATTCGCACAGCCGTTATATCAGGTGACACGCTCTATATTCAGGCAGGAGCAGGTATTGTGGCGGACTCAATACCGGCACATGAATGGCAGGAAACGATGAACAAAGGGCGAGCAATTTTTCGAGCTGTAGCGGTGGCCGCCGCCGGTCTCGAGTCACGCACCATTCAGACGTAGTTTGAAACCATGTTACTCATGATCGACAATTATGATTCGTTCACCTACAACCTGGTCCAATATCTTGGAGAGCTCGGCCAACATGTTGTGGTCTACCGCAATGATCAGATCACGCTGAACGATATTGAGGCGCTCGCTCCCTCACACATTGTGATATCTCCTGGGCCATGCACGCCCAATGAAGCAGGCATCTCGGTGGAACTGGCCGAGGCTTATGGTGGAGAGATTCCTATACTAGGAGTGTGCCTAGGTCACCAGAGTATTGCCCAGGCGTTTGGTGGACGGGTGATACGCGCTCAAAATTTGATGCATGGTAAAACTTCGATGATTTCGCATTGTGAGGCTGGCCTGTTCGCGGGTTTGCCGAGCCCGTTCCAGGCGACGCGCTATCACTCACTGGTTGTTGAGCGTTCCAGCCTGCCGGAGTGCTTCGAGATTACCGCAACAGCCGAAGACGGAGAGATCATGGCTCTCCGCCATCAACGATATCCTGTGGTCGGCGTTCAATTTCATCCAGAATCGATTCTCACCCAGCATGGCCATCGCCTGCTCGATAATTTCATTGATCAGGTATGACTGGGGGTGAACGCGACGACTGACATCTTGGCGCAGATTCTGACACGTAAACGTGAGGAAATCTCTCAGCGCCGCCAGCTAACTTCGATCAATTCGTTGGAGGCGACAGCTCGTGCTATGTCGCCCCCGCGGGGTTTTGCAACGGCGCTCAGACAACAGGTTGTGAGTGGACAGGCCGCTGTCATTGCTGAGATCAAGAAGGCCTCGCCAAGTCAGGGTGTAATCCGTCGCGATTTTGTTCCACGGGAGATTGCCAGAAGTTACTCAGATCACGGTGCAACTTGTCTGTCTGTACTGACCGATGAGCCATTTTTTCAGGGCCACGTGGAGCATCTCAGAGAGGCACGAGATGAGGTGGCATTACCAGTATTGCGGAAAGACTTCATTATTGATCCGTGGCAAGTGATTGAGACTCGAGCAATTGGTGGCGACTGCGTGCTTTTGATCGTTGCCGCGTTAGATTTTAGCCAGATGAGTGAATTAGCTAGTGCTACGCGCGAGCTAGGCATGGATCTTCTGGTTGAAGTTCACGATCGGTCTGAGCTTGAGAGCGCGCTCAAACTTAACAGCGAGTTAATCGGTATCAATAATCGATCTTTACAGACGTTTGATACTCGCCTTGAGACTACACTTGACCTTATAAAAGAGATTCCTGCTGATCGACTCATTGTGACTGAAAGCGGGATTCATGAAGTAAATGATGTGCGCCGAATGAGGCACAGAGGCGTTAACACATTTCTGGTTGGCGAGGCTTTTATGCGTGCGGCGGATCCTGGTTCGAAACTATCGGTGTTGTTTGCCGGTGAGGTAACGCCTGAGTGAAGGCAAGCATTCAGTTATTAGAAGGGTCTTCATTTGCTGGTACCAGTGGCAGTGGACATAGCGTTACGCTGGATGTCGCGCCCGAGGCTGGTGGACGCAACCAGGGGATCAGGCCGATGGAAATGATTCTGCTTGGTTTAGGAGGATGCACGGCGATTGATGTGTTGCAGATGTTACGCAAAGGGCGCTCGAACGTGACTGACCTTAGAGTGGAGGTTAACGGGGAACGGGCTGATGAAGTGCCCCAGGTTTTTGAAACAATCCATGTTCATTTTATACTGCGTGGTGAAAGTCTCAATGCGGCGAAGGTCGAACGAGCGATTGAATTGTCTGCGAATAAATATTGCTCGGCCACGATAATGTTGGGGCAAGTCGTGGAAATTACTCATGATTTTCAGATCGTGTCAGACTAGCACAAAGCGAGTTGTTGACGGGGTTCGCTCGCATTCGCTACGGTGCTAACGATGGAACTCATTACAAATTGGTTTAGACGCCACTTCTCGAATCCACAGGTTGTTTTCCTCGCTCTGTTTTTGGGAATCTTGTTTCTCATCGTCGTGGTGATGGGGAAGATGGTAGCGCCTATTCTCATTGCAATTGTCATTGCATATCTTCTAGAGGGTTTGGTGAGGGCGCTCGAATCTCGGGGCGTACCCCGATTGTTGGCTGTGGTCGCTGTAGTGGTCGCCTTTTTGGTTTTTGTGGTGCTCGTGTTGTTTGGATTGGTGCCACTGGTTTCTACCCAGTCGACCCAGTTAGTGCAACAAATCCCGTTGATGCTGATGAAGGGACAGACTGCTTTACAACAATTGCCCGACAACTATCCGGATATCATTTCGATCGAGCAGGTGACTGAGATGGTATCTGCTGTTCGCATGGAAATCACCAGTTTGGGACAACGCGCGCTTTCTCTTTCCATCTCTTCGGTGGTTGGTGCATTGACGATCTTGGTTTATTTGGTGATCGTCCCGATCCTTATATTTTTCTTTCTCAAGGATAAGAGAATCATTGTTGCTTGGATAAGGCGGTTTGTGCCGAGTGAAAGTCAATTTGCGGAACAGGTCTGGGTCGATGTTGATCGCCAAATTGGCAATTACGTTCGGGGCAAGTTCTGGGAAATTATTATTGTTTGGTTGGTATGTGTGGTTGTGTTCTCGTTCCTTGGGTTGGATTACGCGATGTTGCTGGCGGTCTGTGTGGGCTTATCAGTGTTGATACCCTACGTAGGGGCAGCGGTCGTTACCGTACCGGTTGTTCTGGTGGCCTGGTTCCAGTGGGGGTGGAGTGGCGACTTAATGTGGGTAGTCATCGCTTATCTGATCATTCAACTGCTGGATGGTAATGTCTTGGTGCCGCTGTTGTTCTCGGAGGTGACTAACTTGCATCCGATTGCCATTATCGCTGCGGTACTGATATTTGGTGGAATCTGGGGTGTGCTCGGTGTCTTTTTCTCCATTCCATTGGCGACGGTAGTGCAGGCAATTCTCAGTGCGTGGCCAGTGGTGGATAAATCCCTTACGAATACATCGGCCGAGCTATGAGGACCTTTTCATTGATTAGACCTTTGAACCTTGAGCATCGGTAATGTGTGCTAACCCCACCTCAACTGATAACACGGCAGCTGGCCAAAGCTATGCCCGATCCCGCCGCAGAAGTAAGGGCCGCGTGTACGCTCACGAGGCTTTTGCTATCAATAAAATATTGCAATTAATCGGGTCGCCAAGAGTCACGGTACGCCTATGGGATGACTCGTGTTATGGCGCGTCTGAGGCTGAGGCAGTTGGTACTATAAATATTAATCATCGTCGTGCGTTCTACCATATATTGCGTGCGAGTGATTTGGGATTTGGTGATCAGTATAGTGCTGGCGGGATCGACATCACGGGCAATCTAGTGGATGTCCTGAAGGAGATTTTCTCCTGTAGAGAGGCGGCCATTGGTACTTCAAAGGCGATGTGGTTGCGCCCCAACCGGAGCCGCCGCCCGAACCACACGCAGAGGCACGCACAGGGGAATATCCATCATCACTACGATGTTGGCAACACGTTTTACAAACTGTGGCTAGATCAGGAAATGCAATATACGTGCGCCTATTTTTCGGACCCTGAGCTCACGCTCGAGCAGGCGCAGCAAGCGAAGATGGACCACGTTTGTCGTAAGCTACAACTCAAGCCGGGAGACCGTGTGATCGAAGCCGGTTGTGGTTGGGGCGGACTAAGTCGTCATATGGCGCTGCACTATGGAGTCAGCGTAACGGCCTACAATATATCTCGCGAGCAACTGCATCACGCTCAAGAACGGGCTAAGTCGGAAGGATATGACCATCAGGTCACTTATGTTGAAGATGACTATCGCAATATTCAGGGTCAGTGTGATGCATTCGTGTCCGTTGGGATGCTTGAACATGTGGGACCTATCAATTACCCGGCATTAGGTGATGTCATGCACCAAGTGTTGACCGAAGAGGGGCGGGGGCTGATACATACCATTGGTCGCAACCGACCGCGACCGATGAGCGCATGGGTTGACCGCCGTATTTTCCCGGGAGCATATCCACCGACCCTAGGGGAGATGATGAAAGTATTTGAGGGACATTCGTTCTCTGTCCTTGATGTTGAGAATCTAAGACTGCACTACGCTAAAACCCTGACACATTGGTTGGCTCGCTACGAGGCGGCTAATGCGTCAGTTACGGAAATGTTCGACGATACCTTTGTTCGTGCGTGGCGCCTTTATTTGTCGAGTTCCATCGCCTGTTTCTTGTCTGGTGGTTTACAGTTGTTTCAGGTAGTTTTTGCGCGAGGGGAGAAAAATACAGTGCCCTGGTCCCGCCAACACCTGTATACCCAATAGTCCGTTATCACAAATGACGCGTTGTTTCAGGTGACAATGCGTGGCCTTGATTTTTTCAACGTTACTGAGCGATGCGGTAAACTTATGCTCGTTTCTATACAAACACCCCACTTTTTCTAGTTGCACGGACGTTAGAGTTAATTGCGGACAATGACAGAGACTATGCGGAGTAGAACGCGACAAAGTGAGATCTGGTTACGGCTTTTTCTCACGTTGGTGTACTTTTGTCTTTTTTTCTACCTAGTTAAATTTCTGATGGGTGCCTGTTTGCTTTTTCAGGCCGCGATGCAGGTTTTTACTGGCCACACTAATCCGCGTCTTTTGTTATTTACAGGCGATTTGAATCGCTTCGCGTTTCATGTGCTCCAATATCTTACTTATACTTCCGACCAACGGCCGTTTCCATTTTCTGATTGGCCGGGTCCCGATGATTCAGTGCCTTCGAACGTAGAAGCCTGACCCATCTCTACAGTAACGTTTTAAGGGCGATTGCCCGGACATATTTAGACAGTGCAAACCGAATACGACCCGCATCAGATTGAGAAAGAAGTTCAGGATTACTGGTCGGAACAGCACAGTTTCGAAGTAACCGAGGATCCATCACGGGAAAAATTTTATTGTCTTTCAATGTTGCCCTACCCGTCGGGCAATCTACACATGGGACATGTCCGCAACTACACCATCGGCGATGTAATGAGTCGTTACCAGCGAATGAAAGGCCGAAACGTTCTGCAACCCATGGGCTGGGATGCATTTGGCTTGCCCGCCGAGAATGCTGCGATCCAGCGATCCATTCCTCCAGCGAAGTGGACCTACCAGAACATTGAACATATGCGCACACAACTAATGCGTATGGGATTCGGTTATGACTGGAGTCGTGAGGTGACCACCTCTCGGCCAGACTATTATCGTTGGGAACAATGGTTTTTCTGCAAGCTCCTTGAAAAAGGCCTTGCTTACCGAAAAAATGCGGTGGTGAACTGGGACCCAGTAGATCAGACAGTTCTTGCTAATGAACAAGTGATCGATGGTAAGGGGTGGCGCTCAGGTGCGGTGGTGGAAAAGCGGGAAATTCCGCAGTGGTTTGTTCGTATTACCGCTTACGCTGATGAGTTGCTGGACGAACTCGATCGTCTGGTCGGTTGGCCAGATTCGGTTAAGACCATGCAGCGCAATTGGATTGGCCGTTCTGAGGGGCTTGAGGTTGATTTTGAGTTGGTGGACAGTGATGAACCGCTACGCATTTTTACGACGCGGCCAGATACGCTTTACGGCGCCACCTTTATGGCAATTGCTGTTGATCACCCGTTGTCAGTTCAGGTGGCAGAACGGGATAACGCAATAAGAGACTTTATTGATAGCTGTCGTAGCGGAGGCATCAGTGAGGCTGAATTCGAAACCCTTGAAAAGAAGGGAATGCCGCTTGGGGTGGACGCGATTAATCCTCTGAGCGGCGAGCCAATTCCAGTATGGGTGGCAAACTTTGTCCTGATGTCTTATGGGACGGGCGCAATCATGGCAGTGCCAGCGCACGATGAGCGTGATCACGAGTTTGCTCTACGTTACGGGCTTCCCATTAGGCAAGTCATTGCGCCAAGTGATGCACGCGAAATCGATGTCAACCAGGCGGCATATGTTGAGAAGGAACAAATTCGCACTGTCAATTCAGGCCAGTTCGATGGTCTTGACTATGTGGACGCTTTCGAGCGCATCACATCGTATGTAGAAGCACAAGGTCTCGGCTCTCGACGGGTCAACTATCGGTTGCGTGATTGGGGTGTATCGCGCCAGCGTTACTGGGGTTGCCCAATTCCTGTTATTCATTGTGAGACGTGTGGCATCGTTCCGGTTCCGACGGCGGACTTGCCAGTTATTCTTCCAGAAGACGTGACTTTCATGGGCGTTCAGTCGCCGCTGAAGGCCAAAACGGATTGGCATCAAACACAGTGCCCCCAATGTCAGGGCCCTGCTGAACGTGAAACGGATACTTTTGATACTTTCGTTGAGTCCAGTTGGTACTACGCTCGGTATTGTTCCCCCGGTGCGGATGCGATGCTTGACGATCGTGCCAATTATTGGTTACCGATGGACTATTACATCGGTGGCATCGAACATGCGGTACTCCACCTGCTGTATTTTCGTTTCTGGCACAAGTTGATGCGTGATGCGGGGATAGTAACGAGTGATGAACCGGCAACGAACTTGCTGTGTCAGGGGATGGTGCTGGCCGAAGCCTATTATCTGGATATAGCAGATGGGGGTCGACAGTGGATACCCCCGAACGAGGTCGAAGTTGAGCGAGATGGGCGAGGCAGCGTAATTGCAGCACGACACAGCAAGGACGCTAGTAAGTTGATGGCAGTCGGTTGGACGACGATGTCTAAATCCAAGAACAATGGAGTTGATCCCCAGGAACTGATTAATCGTTATGGTGCCGATACAGTCCGTGTGTTTACTATGTTTGCATCTCCGCCGGACCAGTCGCTGGAGTGGAACGACAGCGCTGTTGCCGGGTCGCTTCGATTCTTGCGTCGATTGTGGGTGCTGGTAGGTCGACATTCTGCAGTTGTCGTTGACAGTATTATTGGCACTGGAATGACTCACGCCGACGAAGAGACGATCATCTTGCGGCGACAAATTCATACCACACTGGTTCGAATTAATCGGGACATGCAGCGAAATCAGTTTAATACCGTGGTTGCGGCGTGTATGGAGATGGTTAATGCGCTGGATCGATTTGACACGGCGGATAATCCGATGCGTGCCGCTGTGATGCATGAGTCTTTGGGTATTCTCGTTCGAGTGCTAGCGCCAATAGCACCACATATTACGCACGCTCTGTGGCAAGCCTTGGCGATGACTGATGACCTATTGGATGCCCCATGGCCAGAAAGCGATGCCCAAGCTTTGCAGACAGACCAGATCACTTTGGTTGTCCAAGTGAACGGGAAACTGCGTGGACACATTGAGGTCGCCGTGGGCGCTAGTGATGAGGATATTCAGAACTTGGCGCTGTCACAGGATCAGTTCGTCAAACACACAAATGGGCGTCCGTTGCGCAAGGTCATTATCGTTCCTGGCAAGTTGGTGAATATTGTTGCCTAAAACATATCACCATACTGTTATCTGTCGGGATAACGGATGTCTCGCGTTGTTGTCGTTGGGCCGTAGTGGGCGTGCTGTAGTGATACTTCTGGTTTTGGCGATGTTGCTTGCAAGTTGCGGTTTTCATCTGCGGGGAAAAATTCAGTTGCCCGCTGTGTTTTCTGCGACGCATGTAAAAGGCGCAGATTTGTCACTGGTCAACGATATCAAACGGGCGCTACGAGGCGCCGGCGGCGCTATTGTTGATGAGAAGGCCGAGGCGACTGTATCGATCGAACTGTTGCGAGTGAAATATAGTCGTGCCGTACGGAGCATTAACAAACAGGGAATTGCTGTTGGCTATGAACTTCAGTATGAAGTGAATTATCGAGTCTCCGGGCTGGCTAAAGTACGCCTTGTGCCAGATGTCAGGATAGTACTCAAGCGAACGCTCGACTACGGTGATAAAAAGATGCAGATACTGCAGAAGGGCATCGAGGAAAACCTGTTGAAGCAGGAAATGCGTGATGAGATTGTTCGTCAGGTAATAGCACGTTTAGCCAGCATTACAGTGGGGCTGGTTGATAATCGCCGACCGCGCAGCGCCTGACGAGAATCAGGGCGAGTTAACTTGCGCATTCCCTCTACCCAACTGGCATCACATCTGAGCAAAAGTCTTGCCCGGTTTTATCTGCTTTTTGGAAGTGAAGCGCTGTTGATCGAGGAGGGCAGTGACCAGATTAGAGTGGCCGCCCAGGCCAATGGTTTCTCAGAAGTGATTCGCTATAGCGTTGGGATTGATTTTGAGTGGCAGGAGTTACGTGACCAATCACAGACATTGTCACTGTTTTCCAGCCAGAGACTGATTGAAATCCGCGTGCCATCGGGTCGATTGGGCGAGGGCGGGACGGCTGCTCTGCTAGATTTTGTAGCCGAACCGACACCGGACACTGTATTGCTGGTCCTCATGGGGCGTTTGGATAAGCGGACCCAGTCGAGTCGCTGGTTCAAGGCGGTGGAGACAGCGGGGGTTTTGGTCGATGCGCGGCCAGTGTCTTTTCAGCAACTCCCCCAGTGGATTGAGCGACGACTAAGAGCACACGATATCTTGCCTGCTCGCGAGGTATCTGCTCGTCTCGCTTATTATGTCGAAGGAAACCTGCTTGCTGCATCACAGGAGGTAGACAAATTGTCACTGTTGCTAGGTCCGGGAGCGAATTTGGATCTGCAGACCTTAGAGGCCATTGTCGCTGACCACGCTAGATTCAGCGTATTCACCTTAGTTGACGCATGCCTTAGTGGGGATGTGGCTCGTAGCGTTCGAGTGTTAGGGGGCCTGCGGCGAGAAGGGACGGATGCCAGTTTGGTGCTCTGGGCGTTGGTGCGTGAAGTACGCTCGATGGTGACGATCAGTCGTCATCTTGGTGAGGGTCGATCGCGTCAGACGGTTTACCGTCAGTGTGGTGTGTGGAGTAGTCGCGGTCCGCTGGTAACGGCGGCGCTTGCGCGCCACCGACCGAATTTTTGGACGGGGTTGCGGGCACGATTGTTGTTAGCAGAACAAGCGATTAAAGGAGGGACGCGAGTAGTTGGAGGGCCTTGGTTGGAATTGGAACGAATCCTACTTCGCATTTGTGGTATAAATAACTTATGGTTTAAATCCTAAATATCTGAAATTATTGAGTAAAAATAGAGAAAACTCCATCAAGGATTTAGAATTGCAGGCTGTGGATGAGATTCGCCGAATCGGGCAGGCTGCGCGGGCGACGGCTCGGCTGCTGGCCAATGCGCCTACTCAACAGAAGAATTTGGCACTGCTTTCAATAGCGCAAGCGATTGAAGGTGAGGGCGGCCGCATTCTGGATGAAAATGCCATCGATTTGGAACATGCTCGGTCAATGGGGCTTGCCGGAGCTATGCTCGATCGATTGGAGTTGACGCCTGCCCGCATCGCCGCGATGGCGACGGGGCTTCGTCAGGTATCGGCGTTGCCCGATCCGGTTGGTGAGGTGACAGGTCTGGGGCAGCAGCCGTCGGGCATTCAAGTGGGCCGCATGCGTGTTCCGCTGGGCGTGGTTGGTATTATTTATGAATCTCGGCCGAACGTGACGGCCGATGCTGCAGGACTTTGTCTCAAGTCAGGTAATGCTTCTATCTTGCGAGGTGGCTCTGAAGCGATTCATTCAAACTTGGCGATCGCTAATTGTATTAATCAAGGTCTGCTCGCGGCAGAGTTGCCCACGGCCAGTGTGCAAGTGATCAAAACAACGGACCGAGTGGCAGTAGGCGCGTTATTGCAGATGTCGGACAACGTCGATGTGATCATTCCCCGGGGTGGGCGTGGGCTGATTGAGAGGGTTAGCGCCGAGTCTAGAGTGCCTGTTCTGAAACATCTGGATGGGAATTGCCACGTTTTTATTGACGCATATGCAGATGTAGAGAAAGCCGTCGCAATCGGGTTCAACGCAAAATGCCGTCGCTATGGTATCTGCGGTGCGATGGAAACTCTGCTCGTAGCAGAACCGTTAGCGGAGACCGTGTTGACTCGGCTGGGGGCGATGTATGCCCAAGCCGGAGTTGAGATTCGAGGCTGCCCGCGGACCCGTGAGTTGGTGCCGGAGGCGATCTTGGCGACTGAAGAGGATTGGGGGACGGAGTTTCTTGCTCCAATCCTGGCCGTCAGGATAGTGGCTAATGTGGATGAAGCGATTGAGCACATCGGTCGTTATGGATCGGGACACACAGATGCTATCGTCACTGAAAACCTGCAAACCAGTCGTCGCTTTCTGCGTGAGGTTGATTCCAGTTCGGTGATGGTGAACGCATCGACCCAATTCGCTGATGGTTTTGAATATGGATTGGGCGCTGAAATCGGTATTAGCACGAACAAACTTCACGTCCGGGGTCCCGTGGGGTTGGAGGGACTGACCATACAAAAGTTCATTGTCATCGGTGATGGCACGGTGCGTACCTGACGAGTCCGATTGAAAATAACGCAACAAAACCGATTGCGCCCCGCGATGGGTGTCTTCGGAGGTACCTTTGACCCTATCCATCAGGGGCATCTACGCACTGTGGCATCGGTTCAGCAGCAGTTGGGCCTGGCGCAGGTGCTTTTCATCCCGGCTGCCAGACCGCGACTGCGTTCGGTGCCTACTGCATCTGCTACGGATCGATTGGAAATGTTGAAGCGGGCACTAGCAAGCGAGCCCAGTTTTAACGTTAACGACCTCGAATTGGAACGCGATGGGCCCTCAACGACTGTTTTGACACTGGAAGCTTTGCATCACGATTACCAGGAAACACCGATTTGTTTCATCCTCGGCATCGATGCATTTTTGGGGTTGCCGCAATGGTATCGCTGGACTGAATTACTTGGGCTTGCCCACTTTGTGGTGATGTCACGGCCTGGGACGGTACGGCCGGTGGAGCGGCCTACTTGGTGGGTTCGCGCCGAAACCACTGATCTGAGCGTTGTGCATCGGCGACGCGCCGGATCGATTGTAATGGTTGACGTCCCGCCAATGGACGTCGCTGCAAGCAAAATTCGTGAACGTCTTAGGGCAGGTGATGATATTAGCCGGAGTGTCCCGAAAAGCGTGATCGACTACATTACTGAGCATAGACTTTATGGCTTTGACTTCTGATCAGATCGATATTGACGATACGCGAGTTGCCGATTTTGTAATCACCGTGCTCGAGGATGCGAAAGCCTCTGATGTTCGACTGCTCGACGTGCGCTTGCTGACCGATATCACTGACTACATGGTTATTGCTAACGGCACTTCTAGGCGCCACGTCGTTGCAATGGCTGAACGAATTCGCGAAGCCGGCCTGAAGCTCGAATTGCGGCCGCTTGCAGTGGAAGGAGAAGGCGAGGGCGAATGGATCGTACTCGATTACGGTGATGCTGTGATTCATCTGATGATTCCAGACAAGCGAGTCTTTTATGATCTCGACGGTTTGTGGGACCCAGAACTGGGGGAGATCCTGAAGCAGCGGCGCCAGTTGACTGGCGACGGTTAAAGGTTCATGCGGATCCAGTTGTTGGCTATTGGTGATCGTATGCCAACGTGGGTAGCTGATGGTTTTGATGACTACTCACGTCGCCTTCGGGGCAAAATCCGGCTACAACTCGTTGAGGTGCCAGCGCCGCGCCGTGGAAAAAATGCAGATATTGCACGTCTTGTCCGGGATGAAGGCCAACGGCTGTTGGCAAAAGCGAAAGCCGGTGACTACCGTATTGCGCTCGATGAGGGTGGACGGGTTTTGACGACACAGATGGTGGCTTCACGGTTTTCCACTTGGTGCGAGGATGGATCGAACGTGGCCTTTTTCGTTGGAGGTGCCGATGGCTTGTCAGATGAGGCGATCGCGTCTGTCAATGAGGTCTGGTCGCTTTCTAGTTTGACGCTCGCCCATTCGCTGGTTCGCATTGTGTTCGCAGAACAAGTTTATCGGGCGTACAGCCTAATGGAGGGCCTTCCTTACCATCGTGGCGAGAGGCGATGGTTATAGCAGTAATGGTCGGCAACTATCGGCTTGTGCTCAGAACTGCATGCAGGATTAATTTCATATAACGATGAACGAAGAATTGCTGCTTAGTGTGACTCCTCGGGAAACTCGAGTGGCAATTATCATCAACGGCGTATTGCGGGAAATTCTTATCGAGCGGCAATGCAGTCGCGGGCTGGTAGGTAATATCTATCGAGGACGAGTGGCGCGGGTCTTGCCCGGCATGCAGGCTGCGTTTGTCGATATCGGATTACAGCGCACAGCATTTCTGCATGCTGCGGATGTTGTACCAAAGATTGATAACCGGGAATCCCACGGCGTAAATGGTGGTTCGGGGTCAGATATCAAGCGGTTAGTTCGTGAAGGCGACACAATCGTTGTCCAGGTGCTTAAGGATCCGTTGGGGGACAAAGGCGCACGTGTGACCACTCAACTTTCTATTGCTTCGCGTTACCTGGTGTTGCTACCCGGGTCGTCCCGGACTGGCATTTCACAACGAATAACACAGACCACCGAACGGAAACGACTGACACAAGAAGTGACGAAGTTGTTTGCGCAACTCGATGTTACGGCTGGGTTTATCGTTCGCACGGTAGCCGATAGCGCTAGCGTTGAGTCGCTGAAGACTGATTTGTTGTTTCTCGTGCGGTCCTGGGAAGTGATTCAGCAGCGCCTCAACAGCAACAATGTCGGTTTATTACACGAAGATCTCCCTTTGACATTGCGAACGGCGCGGGATTTGATTACTGAGAAAACCACCCGCATTCGTGTCGATAACCAGGCAACTGTCGAAACACTGCGCGATTTCGCGCGTGATTTTTTACCCCAAACATCATGTCCGATCGAGTATCACTCTGGGCCTCAGCCAATATTTGATTTGTTTGGTGTAGAGGAGGGCATTCAGCAAGCCTTAGCTACGACAGTCGAACTGCAATCGGGCGGATCGCTCGTGTTGGAACAGACGGAATCGATGACTACAATCGATGTTAATACTGGAAGTTATGTAGGGCGACGTAATCTCGAAGAAACACTGTTTAGAACCAATCTGGAAGCGGCGAGTGCGATCGCGCGGGAACTGCGATTGCGCAATATTGGTGGGATTATCATTGTTGATTTTATTGACATGGAAGAAGAAGAACATCGCCGGGATGTGGTTCGAGCATTGACCGAAGCAGTGCATCGCGACAGCGCTGGGGCACAGGTCGGCGATATGTCTGACTTCGGATTGGTTCAGATTGTGCGTAAGCGCTTAAGGCCGAGCCTTGAGCAGGCGATGACTGAAGCGTGCGCTGCGTGTGAAGGGAGTGGATTTCAAAAAACACCACAAACGGTATGTTACGAAATTTTTCGGGAGTTGATGCGGCAGTCTCTGGCGCATCGCCTTCACGCATATACCGTCTTGGCGTCACCGCCGGTGATTGATATGTTGCTCGATGAGGAAGCTGGTGCGCTGGCCGATCTGCAGGATATTATGCGTGGTGTTGTTCATCTTCAGGTAGACCCTCTGTTCGGGCGTGACCGTTACGACGTGGTGCCGATGTGAGGCGGTCGTTCTGTTTCCGTATCGTTGCGTTATGGATGCTCTGTTATTCGGCAGCAGTTCTTAGTGGGCCACCGCAAATGCTTCTTAAGGAGCAGCTTGATAGAACGCAGTGGCCGGAACAGCGGAACAGTAGTTCTGTTTTGGCATTGACGCAGATCAACGCAATACTTTCTCAGTTTGACGAAGCAAAGCTACATCGCGTCACGATCCGTTACCCAGGAGGTGATCTCGGTAATGCGTGGGCGTTGGAAGTTCGTGATTGGCTGGTTGCTTTAGGTATGCCTTCTGACGCGGTGATACTGGAACCGGGTTCAGGTGGCAGTGACCAATTGATACTGTTGTTGGAAAGGTTGAGTGGTGCTTAACCGAATGAAGGTTGCGGCTATCCAGATGAACTCGGGCCCGTCGGTCGATGAAAACCTTGAGGTAGTGAGTGACCTTGTGGCCGATGCGGCGGCTGCTGGTGCCAAGCTAGTGGTATTGCCTGAAAACGGCTGTCTAATGGCAGACACTCATCAACGAAGGTTGGCGGTAGCTGCTCGGGGAGACGAAGTCGCCGCTCGCCTCGCTGATATGGCACGCGGCAATTCTCTCTGCCTGGTTGGTGGCACAATACCGCTGCCCGCGCCGGAATCACGGGTCACCAATAGTTGCCTGGTGTATTCCGCAGCCGGTGAGTTAATGGGTCGTTACGACAAGATGCATTTATTTGATGTCCAGCTGGAGCATGGTGAAACCTATGGAGAATCGGAACACACCGTGCCTGGTGACGTTCCGCTATCGGTTGAAGCACTCGATACCTGCCTGGGGATCACGATATGTTATGACATGCGTTTTCCAGAGCTTTATCGTGACCTCGCATCACGCGGCGCTGAGGTGTTTACGGTTCCCTCTGCGTTTACGGTGGCAACGGGCGAGGCTCACTGGGAGGTGCTGTTAAGAGCGCGTGCCATTGAAAATTTGGCTATGGTGATCGCGCCGGCACAAGAAGGAACACATGTCGGTGGTCGTAAAACCTATGGACACAGCATGATCATTAGTCCGTGGGGAGAAATATTGGCGCAGCAGCGTTTCGGTTCCGGCGTCATAGTGGCTGAACTTGATTTGCTAAGGCTGCGTCAGCAGCGAGATCAGTTTCCAGTCTTACGCCACAGGCGTTTCCTCGGTAGCCTCGATTAGTCTGCTTTCTGTAGCAAGAAGTGGAATTCCGAGTTATTTTCAATCGACTCCAGCAGTGGATTGCCGGTTTGTTTAGCGAAAGCCTCAAAGTCGCGAACGGAGCCCGGATCTGTGGCCATGATTTTCAGAACTTCACCCCCGGTCATTGTATTTAGGGTTTTTTTTGCCCGTAGGATGGGTAGCGGGCAGTTCAGGCCGCGAGCATCGAGCTCATGATCAAAGTTAGTCATGATGAAGAGTGTTAGATGGATTCAAATTAAGTATATAACGTCTTGAGATGTTCAGAAAATGAAGAGGTAGAGACGTCTTCTAAGTCCTGATTAATTCAAGGAGTGCTCACCATGCTTTGCCGGTGCAGGTGGTCGCATGACACGGCGCCGTGATTGCATACGAGCGCCAATCATCTATCGACCATAGGTATCAGTGAGGATCGGCTACAATCAACACCCCGATGGACGATCGTCTGGACTGCGCATTGAAGCCTCGCGTCAATTCGATGAATATTCTACTGGTAGGGCTTCTCGCCGCTGTCTTGTGGTTGGGTTTGGGCGCTGGGGCTGGTGCAGAAAAACTGCCGTCGCTGGGAGAACGATCCGGAAGTCCTATTATCACGTCACAAGCCCGCCAGTTGGGCGACGAATTCATGCGTGAGGCGCGGCGGCAACTGGTTTTTGTTCGCGATCCGTTGCTATTGGCGTATGTACGGGCGTTGGGATCCCGCGTCAGCGCTTCGGTTGATGGCGACAGCGATGTTTTCAAATTTCACTTAGTAAGAAGTGGCGAAGTCAATGCGTTTGCTGTACCCGGGGGCCACGTTGTACTGTATACGACGCTGATTTTGGAAACGGAGTCTGAAGGAGAACTGGCTTCGGTCGTTGCCCATGAAATCGCTCATTTGGTGCAGCGTCACCCGACGCGAGCGTTGGTACGGGCGCAGGGTCGAGAACTTTCTG
Organism: Gammaproteobacteria bacterium; assembly: GCA_022451485.1. Classification (GTDB taxonomy): domain Bacteria; phylum Pseudomonadota; class Gammaproteobacteria; order Arenicellales; family UBA868; genus UBA11791. The sequence goes on along the minus strand of JAKUQS010000004.1, from coordinate 97,192 downwards.
CCGGTGCTGGAATGTTAGTTGCTGTTTTGCTTGGTGGTCAGGCCGGCGCAGCGACCGTGGCAGCCACCAGCGCAATGGCAGCGGGTGACCGGCTGCGCTACAGCCGCGCATTTGAACAAGAAGCCGATAATGTGGGCCTAGATTTACTGGCGTCGGCAGGCTACGACCCTCATAGTGCTGTTGATTTTCTGCATCGTCTTCAGCGAAGAAGTCGAGTACAGGGACTAAGCCCACCGGAATATCTGCTAACCCACCCCCTCTCGAGTCGGCGAGTGGCGGAAGTGCGCAGTCGAATAGCGCGTTACGCGAAAGTTACAGAGGGCCACGGGTCAGATTTTGCGCATGCGCGGGCCCGAATTAGCGCCCTGTTCGAGCCTAATCCTGAGGTGGCCGCAGATTACTTTACCAGCCCAGCAGGGAATGATGTTTTAGTGAAACGTGTCACACGCTACGGATTGGGATTGGTGAAATCTAGGCTCGGTGCCCATGATGAGTCCCTCAGAATCTTTCAGCAACTAGTTTCCGATTACCCCGATGATCTGCACTATCCTCTCGCTTTGGCGGAAAGCCATGTTGCCGCCGGAGCGCTGCGGAGCGCCTTAAGCCCGTTGCAAAGTGCACGTGCTCGGTGGCCCGATGAGCCAATACTTCACGGTGCCGAGGCAAATGTGCTGATCAAGATCGGTGAAGCCTCGTCGGCCAAGTCAATCATCCGCGCAGCCTTGCGCCTCGATAACGACAGTGCGCCGCTGTATCGATTACTGGCTCGTGCAGAAGGGCAGTTGGGCAATACAGCGTCGTCCTTTCAGGCATTGGCCGAGGCCAGTTATCTGGAGGGTGAGCTGACTCGAGCATTGGCCGAACTGAGGCGTGCGGAAAAACATGCTGGTCACAGCACGTATTTAGCCGCAAGTATTTCGGCCCGAATGGCGGTTTTGAGAGAGTTGATCGACAGGAATGAAAAGCATTAATCGTATCTGACGAGCTGGATGCCGATGGCTGTTTTGGACAGTGTGTGGGTTGTAATTCGAGGAACAATGGCTAAGATGGCTAGTGAAATTAGTCCATAAATAATACGAATGAGAGTTATTTTTATCTCGTTATTGTGCTTGGGGTGGAGAGGGTCAACTTAAGGGGGAGTATCGAGATGTTAAGTTTTCGATTTGCCGGAACGTTTCTAATGGGCCTGCTGCTACTAGCAGGCGGTGTTGCGTCTCCGACCGCAGCCACCGCAGGTGAATGGCCCAGCGAGAAACAATGCAAAAAACTGAAGGATGCCGACGTGGTCACGACCGGATGGTGCGTCGCGATCACACGCCGCAAAGGTAATTGTCTGGGTTGCCATATGGCGATGGTGAACCCGTGGCCAGAAGGCTTTCCGCCAGGTGGTAATGTTGGCCCGCCACTAGTGGCGATGAAAAGCCGGTTCGAGAGCAAAGAAGCACTTAGAGCGCAGATTTACGATCCCACTGTGCGTAGCCCAAATACCTCGATGCCGCCGTTTGGCAAACATCGGTTACTTTCGGATAAACAGATCGATCAGATCGTGGAATGGCTTTGGACAATTTAATAGAGAATAATTCGCAACGTATTGCAAGGAAAAGGAGTATCTAGAGATGAAACGACGAACATTGTTGAAGGGGGCCGCGGCAAGTGTTTCACTACTGGCGGCAGCGGTTGCCGGGTTGCTGGCTCCTGTTCGACTGCTGGCGGCTGACTGGCCACAAACCGCGTTCGATTCTGAAAACGTGGCCGCTGCGATTAAGGATTATTTCGGTGACGCACCGATTAGTGACAGTGATCAGGTTAGCATCAAGGCACCGCTGCAGGCTGAGAATGGTGCGGTGGTGCCAATTAAAGTGACTACCAGTCTGGCGAACGTTGAATCTATCGCTATTTTGGTTGAGAAGAATCCCCGTCCATTTGTGGCGTCACTCGATGTTATGCCGGGTGCGAGCGGCGCATTATTTAGCACGCGTGTGAAGATGGGTCAGACATCCCAGGTCTTCGGTTTAGTGAAAGCGGGCGGTAAGGTCCATCGCGTCTCGCAAGTCGTCAAAGTTACTGTTGGAGGTTGCGGGGGCTAACTGCTCAACGCCTGATTAGGAGATCGATATGGCAACGAAGATGAAAATCAAGAAGTCGAAGGGCGGGGGCTATCAAGCATTGGTTCTCGCCAAGCACCCGATGGAGACCGGGCTTCGTAAAGATAAGAAAACAGGGGAAAAGATTCCCAGGCATTTCATAAAGACTATGCAATTCTTACTGAACGGTAAGGTTGTGGCGCAGGCCAACATTTCCCAGGCGGTATCAAAGAACCCCCTGATCGGAGTGTCACTAGGCGATGCTCAACCCGGTGATAAAGTTAGCGTGAGTTGGGTTGATAACAAGGGTGGCACCGGCAGTGCCGAAAAGACGATTAAATAAGATCATCGATGATCTGTTTGCTGGCGCACGGCCGCGAGAGGAAAAGCACATGACAAAACGTGGGTTACTAGGATTAGTCGTATCTGCAACCATGATAATCGCAACACCCGCGGTCGCGATGACCGAAGCTGATGTCATGGCGGATATAAAGGCATTTCAGGGATACTTCAAAAAGAAATTTCCTGGTGTTGCGCTGGCAGACTATGCCGATGGCGTTAACGCATTGCCTGCTTATAGCGAGCGAAGGGCTAATTGGGAATTACTGATGGAATTTCCCCCATTTGACCCTGAAATGGAAAAAGCACGAAAGGAATGGTCGAAGCCTTTTGCCAATGGTAAAGGATTTGGTGATTGTGACTTGGCAGCGGCCAACACATACCCTGTTTACGACGCGGACACCGACGATCTCCGCACTTTAGTAGGCGATATCAATGGTTGTCTCAAGGCAAACGGCGAGAAACCCATAAAGAATGTTAAACGCAGCAAGATGGCGAGGTTGGTTGCGGCCTACAGAGAACAATTCAACGGACAGGCCATGGCTGTCGATGTGTCTCATCCCGGCGCGCGTCGCTGGTACGAAGAGGGCCGACAATTCTATTGGGCTAAGCGAGGGCAATTGAATTTCTCCTGTGCTAACTGTCATGTGCAGAATGCCGGTATGAAAGTCCGTGGTGACGTCCTGAGTGCAGGCTTAGGGCATGGGGTAGGGTTTCCTGTTTTTCGAACCAAGTGGTCCGTCTCAGGAAAACCTTGGGGCACAGTCCATCGCCGTTATGGTGGTTGCAATAAGCAGGTACGTGCTAATCCCTTCAAGGCACAGGGTCGCGAATACAAGGCACTTGAACTGTATGAGGCTGTCATGAATACGGGGGTACCGCTCAAAGTGCCGAGCCAGCGTCAGTAAATAGCTGCGGTAAACTTGGAAAAGCCTGGCCTTTTGGCTGGGCTTTTTCTTGGACTAGAAAAAGCCCAGCTCCTTCCGTAAGGTTATGGCAATCTCACGGCGACATTTATTAGTTATCACGACAAGTTTCTTCCCATGACGTTTTCTCGTCGAGAATTTCTGCATGTCTTAGCGCTGGCAACTGCCACTGGCATGGGGCTGACGTCCCGTGCCGCCAATGCAACCATTGAGTACGACTTGGCGCCAATAGGTAACCTGTCTTTGTTGCACTTCACCGACTGCCACGCACAGTTGTTGCCAGTGCATTATCGAGAGCCAAGTTACAACATCGGATTGGGCGAGGCCTTCGGCCGGCCCCCGCACATCGTGGGCCAGCACCTGCTTGATTATTTCGGGCTCAGTTCCGCGACGGCTCAGGCCCATGCCCTGACCAGTCTTGATTTTGAGACGGCCGCCGATAAGTATGGAAAACTGGGCGGATTCGCTCATCTTGCTACGTTGATCAAACGGCTTCGCGCTGAACGCCCGCACAGTTTGTTACTCGATGGGGGAGACACCTGGCAAGGTTCCGCTACCTCGCTGTGGACTCAGGGGCGTGACATGGTTGAGGCCTGTCGCCTGTTAGGTGTTGACATGATGACGGGGCACTGGGAATTCACCTACGGCATGGATCGGGTGCGGGAAATCATTAACAATGAGTTAGGTCTGATCGAGTTTCTGGCTCAGAACGTGTACTTGACCGAAGACGCTGCCTTCAACGATCGACCGGCCTTTGATGAAGAGACGGGCTTGGTCTTTAAACCCTACAGCCTGCGTATGGTCAATACTGTCGCGGTTGCGGTTATCGGGCAGGCGTTTCCGTATACGACGTTGGCGAATCCGCGTTATTTAATTGATGAGTGGAGTTTTGGGATTCGCGAAGAGCAGGTTCAGGCCAGTGTCGAGTCAGCCCGTGCGGAAGGTGCTGAGGTTGTCGTTTTACTGTCACACAACGGAATGGATGTCGATCTTAAGTTAGCAAGTCGTGTCAGTGGTATCGATGTAATTCTCGGTGGACACACTCACGACGGGGTGCCTGTGCCGAGTATCGTTAAGAACAATGGAGGCCAGACATTGGTCGTCAATTCTGGGTCGAACGGAAAGTTTTTGTCGGTGCTGGATCTGGATGTCCGGGAGGGCCGGGTTCAGAATTACCAATTCCGTTTGTTACCGGTGTTCGCCAATTTGCTTGCGCCGGATCCTGAGATGCTGAATCTGATCGAATCGGTTCGATCACCCTATGAGGACCGGTTAAACGAAGTGTTGGCAACCACGGATACATTGTTGTATCGACGAGGTAATTTCTCGGGTACCTTTGATCAGATAATCGTTGATGCGTTGCGGGAGGTGCAGAGTGCCGATATCGCACTTTCGCCAGGCTTTCGATGGGGCACGACGCTGTTGCCCGGTGATTCAATCACGATGGAGCAGTTGATGGACCAAACTGCTATTACTTATGCTAAATCAACACTTGCTGAGATGACTGGTACTGACATTCATGCGCTTTTGGAAGACATAGCTGACAACTTGTTCAATCCGGATCCTTACTATCAGATGGGTGGTGATATGGTCAGAGTCGGTGGACTGTCGTACACCATCGATCCTGGTGCGCCGATGGGACAGCGCATCAGTGGGTTACAATTTAAGAACAAGCCACTGGATCCGAATCGACGTTACCGTGTGGCAGGCTGGGCTAGTGTTCGGCCTCAACCTGACCAGTCGCCGGACATTTGGCAGGTGGTCGGCGATTATCTTCGTGACAGAAAACACATTGATCAGGTTGCCGTCAATATGCCCCATGTTAAAGGGGTGACTAATAATCCAGGATGGATCCGGCAATAAGGGCCAGTCAAATGAGTTCAGAATACTACGACACAATAGATCATCTTGAAAATCAATCGGTTGATGCAGACTATATTCTCGGTTGGGCTGGGGGTTACTTGGACAATCCAGCTCGCGAAGAGCAACGGGTGACACAGGCTTATACAGCAGGTTATGCCGACGGTAAGGCGGGGCACACCAAGCAGGCGGGGCAGTTTACGATTCAGTAAAACGGTCTCCTAGGCCTTGTTTTATTTGGTGCTCAAGTAAGTTCCTAAGTATGTCCATAAACAGTCGAACAGCGTCGGGGCCGTCCACCGTGATGATCTGATCAGTGACCCAGCGATTGGTTTGGCTTTCTCCCATAACCTGTTGGATATTTTTCCCAAGGCTTTTCAGTAGTCCAAAACAGGGTTCTAACTTGTCGAATGAATATTGAGCGTATTCGGTGGTGCGCGCATTGAGAAGATCGATGAAGGGTTTCCGATGGTTGTCTGACTCCAAAATCTCGCTGGCATTACGCTGCAGATGGCGGGCACAACTTAATGACAGTTCTTGAATAAATGTGTGGCGTTTTTCCGGAGCGAAGTGCTGGCTGCACAGGCGATCAGCACAGTGTACGAGTACGAAGAGATACTCACTGATGACATCCAGGCGCTGTCGATCACTCGTGTAGTGATAGTTCTCTTCGTGCAGATTCTTGGTCGCTGCCAGTGCGATGGCCCAGGCGCGGTAGGCGGCGGCACCAGCGCTATCAATCAGACTGCCCTGTTTCGAGTTGCGCCAGCGATCAGGAGCGAGACGGGACATGACGGAGCACTATCTAGCGTTTAGAGTTTTGTTCTTCGTGGGCTAAATCAATGACTCGCGTCGCGAGTTCATCGTATTCTTTTCGGTAGTCAGCCAGGAGGTGATCGCTTGGTGGAACGAAATAGTCTTTTGGTTCGAGTCCGTTCTTCTGCTCATATGCAATGAACAAATGTTGCAGTTCCAACATGCGTTGGATCAATTTATTCTTTTCAGTCATGGCATTTTCTCAAGATCAAATGGTCAGATCGTGTATCGCCAGTCAGTCGTTACTCTCACGCCTGACTGGCGAAATACTTTTGTGGTGGTGAAAGACACCACAGCCCATTGCTCGTCCCAGACCCAAACCGGAAACTTGCAGATCGAGCGACTCGTCATCTTCAAGATCCGCTACCATGAGACTGTGCGCAGTCCATGTCCCTGACGCGGACCGTATCACGTGTTCCCGACCGCACAGGAGTTTCTTTGGTTGGATACCCCGAGTGTGGAAGTGCGTTACGATGGCGTTGGTGAAATCTGCTTCATCGAGTGGCTCGGGGGTCATGACAACGTGTCGAGAAAAAAGGGTTGGGCACGGTAATAGGTGTTTGATATGTCCTTTGCCAACGTCCAAGATGAAATCATCAACGAGCAATTGTTTACCGGTCAATTCGTGACCACTGGCAACACGGTGTGACGGAAGCCTCAATGTCAGGCGAGTCCGACGGGATAGTTGGATAACTCCATTCTCAATTGGACGCTGCCAGCCGTTACCTGAATCAGGACCATGGTTCAGATAAATACCTAGAGAGGGTTCTGAAGGAATCCAGGTCAAGTGGCGCGCAATGGCGCTTTGCAGGCTCAGCCCGAAATCTGATTGCAGGTGTTGGCCACTGACGCTGAAATGCAGGTCGATTATGCCTTGATCTGGGACACTCGCTTCCCGCAGTTCGTTTTCCTGCCAGTGAATATTCATGGGAGTGAGGGCCAGGCGCTGATCATGAGGTCGGCAGTAGTGACGTGGGTAGTGCCGCAACGCTATCTCTGATGGGGTCCTGGAAGCGAGCTCGGTAGAGGAGCCTTGAGTGCGGCGTGACATCGGTGAACGCAGTGCGCGCGTGAAGTATGTTATGACAGATGATGCCTTCGCCGGCTTCTAGTGTGTGTTCAAGCACTAGATCCGATGCCTGAGCGAGCACCTCACGTAGCTGGTGAAGCGCAGCCTGAACGGCTTCGCTCTTTTTCCATTGAATATGACGCGGCCGACTGGTGTAGCGCATGGCCAGGGCTCCGTCCCTCGTGGTAAAGAATACGGGGCCAGCGCAGGCTGCCCGCATCACTGTTCCTTGCTCGGATCGATAGGCAGGAATGGTCATTGCGTTCGGATGGGTGAGTGCGTTTACCAGAGAGGGGTTCCGTCGATGCAGTAGACCATATATGACAGTATGATCGATAAGAAGGTTACATCCACCGCTATCAGCCTGTCGTTGGCAATGTAATAAGAATGATCTTATGGTCTGGGCGGTAGGGTAATAATAGCCATCAGTATGCCAGTTCAGCGCGGCCGATGAGAATGGGATGGATGGTTTTTCTGTAACGATGCGTTGGTCAGCCAGTTCTGCCAATCCTTGATTGTTGGTGGTCGTGTCCCGGTCCAGTCGAGTCAGCCCGAGTTGTGCTGCCAACGACAAAATGCTCTTTTGGTTCACTTGTTCGGGAGTTCGACATCGGTAAATGACCATATTGGCTCTTGCAATCGCAGTGATCAGGGCGGTGCGTTCGAACGACGTTAATTTTTGTGGATTGGTGATATCAACCACGGGATTACGCAGCACCTGCCGATAGCCGGACAGTCTCTGCTCAAACCAGGATTCGAAGTTGGAATGGGTCAATAGGTTGTATTCAGAAAGGATTTTGGCAGATAAGGTTCGGATCGATTTTACCGGCGCTACGCCTGATTCGCGTGGATGATTCCTTGGGAGGATTGCTTTGCAGCATTGTATGAAGATCGTTTATGGCACCCTATCCTCCATAAGAGGAGGGTCTGTTCACACAGGATTCGGGCGATAGCCTATCTCTTTAGGGGTAGGCCCAGCTGTGCCACACCTCCCCAAGCGAGTTATGGCCACCGCCCGGGGGGCCTCTAAAATGGTGAGTTAATCAGACTGATCACGCTTCGATGTAACGCCCGCCAAACTTGTCACGGAGAACACCGGCTATGTCGGATGAGAAAAAGCATGCCACGCCCATGTTGGATGAATTGGAGAATGGCCCGTGGCCGAGTTTCGTCTCGGGAATCAAAAACCTTCGTGATGGACACCCAAGCGGCCGGGTAAGCGACATGGCCAATGACCTACTCGGCCAACTCGAACACTCGTATGAAACCCGCAAGGGGTACTGGAAGGGTGGCACCGTTAGTGTCTACGGTTATGGTGGCGGCATCATCCCAAGGTTTTCTGAGGTCGGTCAGCAGTTTCCCGAGTCTAAAGAGTTTCACACGCTGCGAGTACAACCTCCTGCGGGACACCATTATTCAACGGACATTTTGCGACAACTCGCCGACAGTTGGGAAAAATGGGGATCAGGATTAGTTACGTTTCATGGCCAGACTGGGAATATTATGTTTATCGGTGCTACTACTGAAAACACCCAACATTTTTTTGATGAGATCAACGATTACGGTTTTGATCTCGGCGGTGCGGGGCCGTGTGTTCGGACCTCACAGTCCTGTGTCGGCTCAGCGCGCTGTGAGCAGTCGTGCGCGAACGAGCACAAGATTCACCGTATGCTGGTGAACAATTTCACTGACGATGTACATCGACCCGCACTGCCGTATAAGTTTAAATTCAAAATATCGGGATGCCCGAATGATTGTATGAATGCCATCGAGCGATCCGATTTTGCAGTGATTGGTACCTGGCGCGACGAGATTGTTGTAGAGCAGGACCAATGGAAAAAATACGTGGATGAGAAAGGTCGCCAGCATGTGATCGATAACATTATCACCCGCTGCCCCACCAACTGCATGAGTCTCAAGAACGATGACACGCTGCAGATTGATGACCGCAATTGCGTCAAGTGCATGCACTGTCTCAACGTGGTTCCTTCCGCCTTGTCGCCTGGGGAGGATCGCGGTGTTTCAGTACTGATCGGGGGTAAACGCACTCTGAAGATTGGTGATCTCATGGGGACGATGGTTGTGCCGTTTATGAAATTGGATACTGAGGCTGACTATGAGCGATTGGTTGAGCTTGCTGAAAGCGCGATTGATTTCTGGGCTGAAAATGGCCTGGAACATGAGCGCTGTGGCGAGATGATCGAGCGAATTGGCTTGGTGAATTTCCTCGATGGAATTGGCGTCGAAGTGGACCCGAACATGATTGATCACCCGCGGGAATCCTCTTATGTCCGAATGGACGGATGGGATGAGGAGGCAATCAAGTGGTTCGAAGACAAACGCGACCAATCGTTGGCAGCCGCAGGTTGATTCTTTGGCAATAACACAACTGATTAGCGGAGAAGTAACCAATGGCTAAACGGGAAATGCGTAAAGCGATAGAAACCGGCTGTCCCGATGGATTTCAATATATGCATCCTTTGATGGTCAAGAATTTTGGCCAATGGAAAACGCATGATCATCCTCGACCTGGGGTGTTACGACATATCGCCAAGAGTGGTGATGCCATCTGGACGGTACGCGCTGGAACACAACGAATTCTCGATGTTTTTACGCTGCGTCAGCTGTGCGACATTGGGGACCGTTATGCAGATGGACGTGTGCGTTTCACGATTCGGAGCAATATTGAATACATGTTGGCGGATGAAGAAAAAGTGTCCCCGCTGATTACGGCGCTAGAAACAGCAGGTTTCGTCGTTGGGGGCACGGGCAATTCTGTTGCCATGATTTCTCACACGCAAGGCTGGTTGCATTGCGATATTCCAGGGACTGACGCATCGGGTGTGGTTAAGGCCATGATGGACGAGCTTATTGATGAGTTTAAGAACTGTAATATGCCCAATCGAGTTCACATCACGACTTCATGTTGCCAGATTAACTGCGGCGGGCAGGGTGATATTGCGATTAATGTGCAGCACACCAAGCCGCCAAGAATTAACCATGACCTTGTTGCCAATGTGTGCGAGCGGCCGTCGGTGGTCGCTCGCTGTCCAGTGGCCGCCATACGGCCTGCCCAGGTGAATGGCAAGCCGACCCTCGAAGTCGATGAGAAAAAGTGTATTTGCTGCGGCGCGTGCTATCCCCCATGTCCGCCAATGCAAATCAATGATCCGGAACACACTAAGTTGGCGATCTGGGTTGGTGGCAATCATTCCAATGCCCGGAGCAAGCCCAGTTTCCAGAAATTAGTGGCTTCTGGCATTCCAAATAATCCTCCGCGCTGGCCCGAAGCTACAGCAATCGTTAAGCGGATTCTCCGTTGTTACAAGGAGGATGCGCGAGACTGGGAGAGAGTAAACGACTGGATTGATCGGATTGGCTGGCCTCGGTTTTTCGAGTTGACTGGCTTGCCATTTACTAAATATCACATCGACAATTGGCGCGGCGCACGTAAGAGTCTCAATGCGTCAAGTTACGTTCGAATCTAAAGGCATAATTCGGATCAGCGCATGAAATTTGCACTGATGATCAATCAGGGGCCGTATACCCACCAGGCATCAGATACTGCGTATCATTTTGCCTGCGCAGTGCTGAAGGCCGGCCACGAGTTATTTCGAATATTCTTCTATCATGACGGGGTTAACAACGCCACTCGAATGACGACACCACCGCAGGACGATCGACATGTGACTGATCGTTGGAGTGAACTGGCAAGTCAACATAATCTAGATCTAGTTGTTTGCGTGGCTGCGGCCCAGCGGCGCGGAATTCTTGATCAAGACGAGGCTCGCCGTCACGGAAAGGACGGTGATAACCTGGCCCCAGGATTTCGAATTTCTGGCCTAGGCCAGTTAATTGAAGCGGGCATTGAAGCAGATCGGTTTCTGGTCTTTGGTAACTGAGCGGGCTTAGATTTGCCAACGCGAAAGAAATTCATGTACGTCAATCGTAGTGCGCCGCATGGCACTATCTATGCGCACGAGGGCTTGGAAGTGGTCCTGGTTGGGGCTGCGTTTGACCAAGAGGTCAGTATGGCGTTCTTGGGAGACGGCGTGTTTCAGTTGAAAAAAGCGCAAGACACCAAGGCGATTGGCACCAAGAATTTTGCTGGCGCCTACCGTGCCTTGGCTGATTATGATGTAACGCAGCTTTACATTGAGATGGAGTCCTTGGAAGAGCGCGGCCTCACTGTTGAAGATCTGATGCCGCTGACTTATGAAGATGAGGAAGATGATGATCAGGAAAAATCTTCGATTACGCTCATCGATCGTGCATCTCTTGGACAATTGTTTGAAGCGCAGGACGTCATCTTCAATTTCTAGGATCGTCAAATGTTACACACTGTTAACAAGTCGCCCTATCAGTCTGATGCGCTGACTACTTGTTTTGGTTTAGCGCAACCCGGTAGCGCTGTCCTGCTGATCGAAGATGGTGTCTACGGAGCAATGGACAAGACCAAATTCAGTGCTGCTGTCGAGATTGCACAGCAGTGTTGCACGATCTATGTACTAGAGCCTGATCTCCAGGCTCGTGGCATTGATAGCGATCGAATAATGAATGCAATCCACACGATTAATTACGATGGGTTTGTTTCCTTGGTGGAGGCTAATCCGGTAGTGCAGGCATGGTGACCTGCCCACTAATAGAAGGAGAAGCACGATGTCTTTTGACGTGAATGGTAGATCTTATGAGACGGATGAAGAAGGATATCTCGCCGACTTAAGCGATTGGTCGAGTGATGTGGCTGGGCACATGGCGGAGTTAGATGACTGCGATCTAACTGACAACCACTGGGAGGTAATTAATTTCTTGCGCGAGTATTACGAGGAATATCAGATCGCCCCCGCAGTGCGTGTGTTGACAAAGGCGATTGGTAAGAGACTCGGAAAAGAGAAAGGTAACAGTAAATACCTGTATGAACTCTTTCCCTATGGTCCGGCCAAGCAGGCCTGTAAATATGCGGGATTACCAAAACCAACGGGTTGCGTTTGAATCAAAGAAAAATCTTGGCGGCACTTTGAAGGCTCTTCTTGAAATGGCTATGCTTAGGAGCGAGAGAAGCGTTGAGTCATGATGCTGACCGCTATTTTTGCGATCGGGCTATACCTTGCCGTGCTGGTGTTGGTGGTGGGAACGGCGTTTCGCCTCGTTCACTACGTAAGAATACCGGTGCCTCTGGTGATACCGACCACGCCGGCCCCGATTACGCGTACAGGCGTGGTGGCCCGCTTGTTTCGCGAAGTCGTTTTCTTCGAGAGTCTGTTTAAAGGTAGTAAATGGACGTGGCTATTCGGTTGGATTTTTCACTTTGCGATGCTGATAGCTCTGTTAGAGCATCTGCGATATATCAGTGAACCCGTATGGTGGTGGATTGTGGCGATACAATGGATAGGTCTTTATGCGGGCATTGCTATGTGCCTCGGGCTGGTTGGACTTGCAGTGCGTCGCATCGTGGTTGATCGCATTCGCTATATCAGCGCACCGTCTGATCACCTGATGCTGCTGCTGCTCGTTGGAATAGCCGCCAGTGGCGTGGGCATGAAGGTGCTCTGGCATACAGATATTGTTGCACTGAAAGCTTTTGTCATTGGATTAATACGATTTGACTGGCAGCCCTTGCCTGCTGACCCTGTGCTCCTTATTCATCTGTCGCTGGTGATCGTTTTAATGTTGATCTTTCCGTTCAGCAAGTTATTGCATGCACCGGGTGTATTTTTTAGTCCGACCCGTAACATGGTTGATACGCCGCGCGAGCGCCGCCATGTTTCGGGGTGGGGAGAACGAACAAGTCGTCGCAAAGTAATGTCGCAGGAGCCGAAGTCGCGTGGTTAAGCAGAAATTTCCTGTACCGGTCATTACAGAGCACCTTCAGGTGCCGCGGGTGCAGCCCGATGCTATGGCAGAGACGAAACCCTTTGTCGCTAAGGCCGAATTTCAAGAGGCGTTAGGTTTTCCTGGTGAATTGGTCGATAACTGGCAATCAGTTGCGCTGGATAAGATGTCGGAACTGCTGGGGAAGTATCGTGCGCTTCCCGTATTTCTGGATGCTTGTGTGAAATGTGGTGCGTGTACCGACAAGTGCCATTACTACCTTGGTACGGGTGATCCGAAAAATATGCCGGTCGCACGACAGGATCTCATGCGCAATGTATATCGTCGCTATTTCACTTTCGCCGGTCGTTATTTTCCGAAGCTAGTTGGTGCCCAGGACCTGACGGAGTCCGTGCTGGAAGACTGGTACCGCTATTACCATCAATGCTCAGAGTGCCGCCGTTGTTCTGTGTATTGTCCTTTTGGAATTGATACAGCTGAGATCACGATGGCGGGGCGAGAGATTCTTGCGTCTGTTGGACTCGGCCAGAAGTATGCCAATGAAATTATTGGGAAGGTCCACAAGATAGGGAATAACCTCGGGCTACCAGAACCTGCCCTGGCCGACACCCTGACAGGATTGGAGGAGGAAGTCGAAGAAGACATCGGCATCCAGGTGCGTTTCCCCTTAGATGAAGCGGGGGCAGATGTTCTGTTAGTGACACCATCGGCGGATTTTTTTGCTGAACCGCATGTCGATGGTCTGATCGGTTATGCCAAGGTGTTTCATCAGGCCGGCATCCGTTGGACCCTGAGTTCTTACGCATCTGAAGCTGCTAATTTTGGGATCTTTATCGGTAACTACGATCAGATGCAAAAGGTAGCGGAGCGAATTCGCCAGGCAGCGCTCGATTTGGGTGTACGTCGAATTGTCATTGGGGAATGTGGCCACGCGTGGCGAGTGGCCTACAGTTACTGGAATACTTTGATCGGCCCGTTTGATTTTCTCGATACAAATTATCCAGCCCCGCAACACGTGTGCGAGCTGACCTATGATCTAATTCAGCGGGGTGCATTAACGCTGGATCCTTCGGCCAACGATGAAAAAATTGTGACTTTTCATGATTCGTGCAATGTATCGCGTGGATCCCGTATGGGTTCGATGCCAGGAGGCCAATTCACGTTGCCGCGTGAAATCATTCAATCGGTCTGCAATCAGTTTGTTGACATGGCGCCTGAAACGACGCACGAACAAACGTTCTGTTGTGGCGGCGGTGGAGGATTGCTGACGGACGATTTACTGGAGCTCCGAGTGAAGGGGGCGTTACCGCGGGTAACGGCACTCAAGCAGGTGGTGGATAACCACGGAGTGACTCATATGGCCGCCATCTGCGCCATATGTAAGAGTCAATTTTCTAAAGTATTGCCCACCTACGGATTCGACATGGATATGATCGTTAGCGTGCATCAGTTGGTTGGCGATGCACTGGTATTTAACTCGGCGCACTGATTGAAGGTGCAACCAAAAAGCGAACTGAAACACTGTGACTGAAGAAATCTCGACACCGTTGAATTACCGTCGCTATCAGGATGGAGATCATACCTGGAGTGATTTTAAAGAGGACATCTTTGTTGGGGATGCGTCGGATAAATGTCCCACCTATGTGCACCGTACACCGCCGTGCCAGGGTAGTTGTCCCTCAGGGGAGGATATTCGAGGTTACCTGCAAATTGTGAGAGGCATGGAACGGCCACCAGAGGACATGGCTTGGCAAGAATATGCTTTTTTCCGTGCTACTGATGCTAACCCGTTCCCCTCGATGATGGGGCGTGTCTGTCCGGCACCTTGTGAGGATGGTTGCAACCGTAACGATGTAGAAGACTTTGTTGGCATCAATGCGGTAGAGCAATTCATCGGAGACACCGCGTATCAAAATGGCTATCGCTTTGCTGAGCCGCCCACCCTGACAGGAAAGCGGATTGCTGTTGTGGGAGGGGGCCCTGCAGGGCTTTCGGCAGCTTACCAATTGCGACGCAAGGGCCATGCGTCGACTATCTTCGAGATCCAAGATCAGCTTGGAGGTATGTTCCGCTATGGGATTCCGGGTTATCGTACGCCGCGCGATGTGCTCGATGCTGAAATCGAACGGATTCTTGCGTTAGGTGACATCGAAGTCAGGACCGGTGTGCGTGTCGGTCGTGATGTTTCAATCGCCACCTTGGAGCGCGATTTCGATGCCGTGTTGTGGGCAATTGGTGCACAACAGGGACACGGATTGCCTGTTCCAGGTTGGTCAGATACACCGAATTGCGTCTCTGGAGTGCGTTTTCTCGAGGCGTTTAATGGCGGCAGACTACAGGTCACCGCCAGTAAAGTAATTTGTGTTGGCGGTGGAGATACCTCGGTCGATGTGGTGTCGGTCGCCCGGCGGTTGGGCAAGATCAAGAATATTCGAGAAAAAGATCGCGCTGAACGTGTCATCGGAGGTTACGCAGCCCATGACTCGGCGATGGCCGCGGTCCGCGAAGGTGCTGAGGTTACGCTGACCGCATTATTTGACAGAGAGGCAATGACGGCGACCGAAACGGAAGTAGACGATGCTTTGACGGAAGGGGTGCGTGTGCTCAACGGTGTGATGCCCATTGGTCTGATCCGCAATGGAGATGGGCGCGCGGTGGGGTTACAGCTTGCTCGTTGCATCATTGACGAAAAAGGAATTCCTATCCCGCAGGAGGGAACAGAGTTTGAGGTCGAGGCGGATCTCATTGTTTCAGCAATTGGGCAAGGAGGTGATCTCACGGGCCTCGAAGAACTGGCAAACGACAAGCATTTAATCGAAGCGGATGCGTTTTATCGGGTGCCAGGCCGCGATGGACACTTTGTCGCCGGCGATATTGTTCGCCCTCACCTGCTGACAACCGCGATTGGTCAGGCGGCCGTGGCAGCGCAGAGTATCGACGAGTTTTTTGCTAATGAGATACGGTCACGTCGCCCACGGGTGGATGTTCATCATTTCAATTTATTGAACAAGCTCAACGAGCATCAGTTGGCACCGACACCTTACGATCATACCCAATCCTGGGGAACCGATTCTGGCCAGTTCGCGGTCCATAATTACGAGGACCGTGCTGCTCAAGAAATTATTCCGAGTCAGCGCTTGTTCCTAGGTCACTTCGACTATGAATCACGTAATCAACGACAGGACCGAATACCCACCGGCGATGAAGTATTGGGAGATTTTGACGAGCGCCGGCTAAACCTCAGCGAACAGCAGGCCGTTGCCGAGGCGAAACGTTGCATGAGTTGCGGCATGTGCTTCGAATGCGATAATTGTGTGATTTTCTGTCCACAGGACGCGGTCTTTCGTGTGAAAAAAGATCGATCGACTACTGGTCGCTACGTCGACACAGATTATGATCGCTGTATTGGGTGTCATATCTGTGCCGATGTTTGTCCGACGGGTTACATTGACATGGGCCTAGGCAAGTAGCTCGGTAGCGAGCAGACCATGGGATCCGTTTGGCATTTGCTTCCCTTGATGATGTTGAGTGGTGTTTTGCCATTGTCGGTTATGGCAGATGAGCCGACTTTCCCGCGTGCGCGGGGGGAGCGTTGTGTGGAGCCAGTTGGTGTGATGCGCAGGGCGCACTTTGAATTTCTTAACCACCATGGGCAACAGACAGTGGAGCGGGGGATCAGGACAGGGCGCCATAGTCTGGCCGGTTGCATCGGTTGCCATGCCGTTCGCGACCAGCATTCTGACTGGGTTCCGGTGTCCGCCCCGGGCCAGTTTTGCGATAGCTGCCACACCTACGCAGCGGTCCGTATCGATTGTTTTTCCTGCCACCGGGCTGTGCCAGAGGCCGATCGAGTAATGGGCAACTAATGGCCGCCGACGATCAAAGCACGCTTCCGAGGCGGAAGTTCCTGGGTCGAGCCAGTGCGCTAGCCGGCCTTGTGGTGTCGTTTGCACCGGGTATGCGCCTGATTGATTTGGCTGATGCCAAGCCTGATGATGAAGCAGCTAGCGCCGAGGTCCGATGGGGCATGTTGGTGGATGCAACCCGCTGCGTGTCGGGGTGTGAGGCCTGCGTCAACGCCTGCGCGACGGAGCATGGCATTGAAATGACCGACCGACCGGAAATTGATGCGCAATGGATTCGAAAGGTGGACTTAATCGACGAGGATTCTGGCAGAGAGATATCACTACCGGTGATGTGCCAGCATTGCGAGGATGCACCGTGTGTTGCAGTCTGCCCTACAGGCGCATCATTTCGAAGGGAAGACGGCATCGTGTTGGTCAATAAGCACACGTGTATCGGTTGTCGTTACTGCATGATGGCTTGCCCATATATGGCACGCTCTTTCATTCACATTAATCTGGTCGGTCAACGGACTCACTCCCCTCGGGGTAAGGGCACGGTCGAAAGTTGCACTTTTTGTGTGCATCGGGTTGATCGTGATCGAGAACCTGCTTGTGTCGAGGCCTGTACAGCGGCGGGCCATCAGGCACTGCTCTTTGGAGATTTGTCAGACAATGAAGGGGAGTTAGCGAAGCGTTTGGGTGAGGTGCAGAGTCAGCAACTCAGAAGCGATCTTGGGACTAATCCTGGTGTGCACTACCATGGACTGTGATGAGATAGTTTGATGAATAACACGGGCTATCATGTTGCACCGGCGAAAGGATTCTGGGTCTTCGTGCTTGTCCTGATGCCGATTGTCATTGCAGCGCTGTGGTCGGCGCATCAGATGGACACCGCTGGCCATGCCATTACAGGAATGAGCAATCAGGTGGTGTGGGGTTTGCCGCATGTCTTTGCCGTGTTTTTGATTCTCTGTGCATCAGGTGCTCTGAACCCGGCTTCCTTATCGACGGTGTTTGGTCGCACGCGTTATGCGCCGGTCGCTCGGCTGTCAGGTGTTTTCGCAATTTGCCTACTGGTTGGTGGTTTGGTAGTGCTGGTATTTGACCTTGGTCGACCCGACCGATTCCATGTGGCGATCACTACCTATAACTTTTGGTCAATTTTTGCGTGGAATGTATTTGGTTATACCGGCTTTATCGTGATCGTTGGAGTGTATCTGGCGTGTTTCATTGACAACGCGCCTCGCGGTGCTGTCAAGGTGGCGGGTTATGTTGCCTTTGCCTGGCGGGTATTGCTGACCAGCGGGACGGGTGCGATATTCGGCTTCCTGGTTGCTCGTGAAGGTTATGATGCAGCTATTCTGATACCGCTCTTCGTGGCCACTTCGTTTGCGCTTGGCACTGCAGTTTTTCTCGTTGGCCTGGTGCTTTCACTCCGTTGGAGTGGTCAGGTGCCAGATTCGGACGTGCTGAAAAAATTGGGACGATTGCTCGCCATATTTGTGCTGGTTGTTCTTTACCTGGTGACAGCCCAGACACTAACTAGCCTTTACAGTGGTCGTCAGCGAGGGGTGGTCGAGTTTCTATTGTTTTCAGGGGGGGTCTATCCAGTTTTGTTCTGGCTGGGTCAAGTGGGCCTTGGCAGTATTTTGCCGTTGATGTTGTTGTATTCGTATCGCGCGCGTGGGTGTGCGTCGATCCTGACAGCGTCTGTCTTGGTCATGGTAGGGGGTCTTTGCCAATTGTACGTGCTCATCATTGGTGGCCAGGTTTATCCATTGCGTATTTTTCCAGGGTATCGTTCGAGCAGCAGTTTTTTCGACGGTGTTGTTGCTGACTATGTGCCAAGTTTTTGGGAAGTACTGCTGGGTGTTGGTGGTGTGGCAATAGCCGTGTTGCTCTGCCTAATAGCTATGCGAATACTCCCGTTGCTGCCTCGTGCACTGCCCTTAAAGCCAGGCACGCTGGTGAGAGATTCATAAGGCCTGCCTGCGCCTTTAGTCGCAAGGGATCGTCGCGGCTGGATTGACCATGAATTATTTGCTTATCTCAGCTGCCGGCAAGTCCTCTGGCAAGACAGCGGTTAGTGTGGGTCTTGCCGCTGCACTTTGTCGGCGTGGTATGAAAGTCGCACCGTTTAAAAAAGGTCCGGACTATATTGACCCGATGTGGCTCAGTCAGGCAGCTGGCAGGACTTGTTGGAACCTCGACTTTTTCACAATGGAAAGTGATGAGATCAACGCATGTTTTGACCAAGCTCGGCAAGGTGCCGATGTCGTGTTGGTCGAAGGAACAAAGGGTTTGCACGACGGTGTCGATGTTAACGGAAAGGACAGTAATGCGGCTTTGGCGCACCAGCTCGGTCTGCCAGTTGTTTTAGTGCTCGATGCCCGGGGCATTACTCGGGGTATTGCGCCACTACTGCAGGGTACCGCAAGTTTCGATACGACTATCCAGATCGCTGGAGTTATCCTCAATTTTGTCGCTGGCGAACGCCACGAACAAAAATTACGCGCCGCTTTGTCACGTTACACGGATATTCCTGTGTTAGGGGCGATTCGTCGTGATCCCGATATGGTCATTGGCGAGCGTCACTTAGGGTTGGTGACGGTATCGGAACATATGTGCGGTCAAGCGCAGATTGACCGGATGGCGCAACTCGTAGAGCAACAAGTAGATATTCCCGAGCTACTGCGACGCACTGTGATCACTGACATATCCCCGCGCCCGGCCGTGACTCCATCGCCAGCACAGTTAACGGCCAAGGTGCGAATTGCCATCGCCAAAGATGCGGCCTTCGGTTTTTATTACCCGGACGATCTCGCTGCATTTGGTCGGGCGGGGGCTGAACTGGTACCGTTCGATACGTTGAATCACGCGCGGTTACCAGCGGTCGATGGGTTGTTTATTGGTGGGGGCTTTCCAGAGTCGTTTATTTCGACATTGGCAGCTAACCAAACATTGCAGCGGGATATTCGAGATTTCATAAAAAACGGTGGACCGTCTTATGCGGAATGCGGGGGACTTATGTACCTGTGTCGTTCCCTTCGTTGGCACGAGGACTATGGTGAGATGGTTGGCGTAATTCCAGCCGATGCGGTGATTGAGAAGAAGCCGGTGGGTCGCGGGTACGCAAGGTTTCAGCCGCGGGAGGCCCACCCATGGCCGAGTATCAATGGTGATGAATGTCCTGCCCATGAGTTTCATTACGCACAACTTCTATCATTACCGGGTGATACGCGTTGGGCTTCATCTGTGACTCGAGGTCACGGCATTGATGGCAAGCACGATGGGATTGTCTATCGCAATCTGCTGGCGGGTTTTCTGCATCAACGCCACGTGGCGGCTAACCCTTGGGTTGATCGGTTCGTCGATTTTGTCCGGCATTGCAGTTAATCGAACACAGACCCTGGTTCACGCATGAGTTTAATCATTACCCCAAAAGCCGCTGCCCAGGTAGTACAGGCGGCAGCCGAAAGCGGTGAGGGGCAGCCTGTTCTTCGCGTGGCGGCTAAACGTGACCGTGACGGTGCAATTGACTATGCCATGGGATTTGATGAGCCGCGCGAGGAGGATACAGTTAGCCTGCAACATGGTGTTCGTTTGCTTATCGCGCCGACCAGTATGGAGTTGTTAAACGATACGGTATTAGATTTTGTTTATATCGAGAACGAGGTGGATCCGCAGTTTATTTTCAGAAATCCCAACGATCCGAATTATCAAACGGCGACGTAAAACAATTGCCATTTTGCTAATGGTGGTTGTGCCATGTAAGAGCTGCACAGCATCGCCCTTGAGTGATCAGACTAGAGCATGAACCGCTTTGGCGCTCTAGTGAAACTCAGCTGGCCCCGCGGCGTGTGTTTCAGGAGTCGAGTTACATCACTTTTATTGATCACGCTACCATCTTGTTGTGAGCATACTCGAGTTATACGATCTAGGCGAAATGGGCCTGTTGGGCTAGGGGCGACGTAGAATTCACGCGCATGCTAGAGTGCTTTCAGCACCTGCGGGCAGTGATCACGAGATCGCACACCTGCCAACTACGCAACCGATTGACTGCGTTACTACGCTGGAAACGATACATGGAGTTTATCGATTTTTCGATCCGTGACACCGATGCCATCTTATCGCCCGGATTAGTTATTTTTCGACAGGCATTGCAGCACAATCTTGATGAGATGATTCGTCAATCTGGCGGAGTTGCTCGCCTTCGTCCTCATTGCAAGACTCACAAAATGGCTGCGGTGATCAAGTTGCAACTTGATCGTGGTATTACACGACACAAGTGCGCAACCTTTGCTGAAGCGGAAATGTTGGCGAGTTGTGGCGTAATAGACATAGTACTCGCCTATCCGCTGGTTGGTCCAAATCTGCGGCGGGCAGTGGAATTCAAGACGGCCTTCCCATTAGTCAATTTGCGGGTGATTGCCGATCACGAACAGCCGGTGGCTGATCTGGCTTCAGCGATGAAAAAAGCAAGTATGGTGGTTGATGTGCTGCTTGATCTCGACAGTGGACAACAGCGCACTGGGTTGCCACCGGGAGATCGCGCTACGGCGCTGTACCATCAGATCTCTAATTCCCCGGGTCTCCGTGCGGGCGGGTTGCATCTTTACGATGGCCAAAATCATCAAACTCATTTAGATGATCGAACGGAGGCAGTATTGCAGTGTTGGGCATTGGCTGACGCTTTTCGAAACCAACTCGAAAAGAAGGATCTACGTGTTCCTAGGATCATTGCTGGGGGTACTGGCACATTTCCAGTTTATGCTGCCATTGACGACTCAGTGCTGGAACTAAGTCCAGGAACCAATACATTTTTTGATGCGGGATATGGTGAACTCTATCCTGATCTTGATTATGTACCAGCTTTAAGAATCTTGACGCGTGTCATTAGTCGCCCAACTCGTGAGACCTTGACCCTCGATCTGGGCTACAAGGCCTGTGCGTCTGATCCTGCGCTATCTAAGCGTTTAGCGTTTCCATCATTGACAGGCCCAGAAGTCATTCTTCAGAACGAAGAGCACCTCGTTTTGCAAACACCCGATGCCCACCGGTATCAGCCTGGGGACACTTTGTTAGCAATTCCGGGCCACGTTTGTCCGACCAGCGCCCTGCACAAAGAGGCGTTGGTAATCGATGATGGATGCATCGTGGATACTTGGCCAGTGTCCGCTCGTGATCGTTGGCTGACTGTTTGACAAAGGGGTATTCAAGAATTGAATGCAGCCAGTTGATGGGAGGATCCGTGTTTATAGCGAGATACTGGGTGCTGTTGATGGCAGTACTGGCGGCTATAACAACAGTCAGCGTGGGGTTAGGGATGTCCTCGTTATTGCTACAAATGATACCGTTGGGTCTGCTGCTAGTTCTATTGGCTATGGTGTTGGTGGGTCGACGAAACGCGGCCCCGCATCAGGCACTGGATCAAGTTCGCCAGTGGGCATCTGAAATTCGCCAAGGTAATTTTTCCGCACGGTTACCCGCGACCAATCTCACCGATACGAGCGAGCTGTGCGATGACATTAATCGGCTAGCCGAGTGGCTCGAGTCACTGGCCGCTGATCAGGAGGCTCAGTTGCTGCAGCAGCAATCGCGGTTGGCTAGGCATTCTGATCGCCTCCTTCGCTTTGAGGATCGTTCGGCAATAGCCAACGAATTACACGACTCGCTTGCACAGAGCCTCGCCAGTCTAAAGATGCAGGTGCGGGTGCTCGATGATACCTTGCGCCAGGATAATGAAGTGGCCATCTGGAAAGAGATGGAGAACATTCAGGCCGGCCTCGACGAAGCCAACATTGAATTGCGCGAACTCATTACCTACTTTCGTTTACCAGTCGATGGTAATGGTGTGGTCTCGGCGATCGAGAAGGCGGTTTCGCGTTTTCGCCTGACCAGTTCCATCGAAGCGGTACTACAGAATCACTGGCCCGCGGTTAACTTACCCGTTGAGTATGAGCGGCAAGTACTGCGCATTGTGCAGGAAGGGCTTGCTAACGTGCGTAAGCATTCTGGTGCTGATATGGTGCGTATCCTTCTGAATCAGGCGCATGATGCACGCCGCGTGCTGATCGAGGATGATGGTATTGGAATGTCGTTAACTTCTGGCGAGATAGACAACCACTTTGGTCTTTCTATTATGCAAGAACGTGCTGGTAGTATCGGCGCAACGTTACAGCTTGAAAGCGAACCGGGAGACGGTACTCGAATTATATTGACTCTGCCAATCATGCAAGATAAAGCGTTGGGAGACGGTGTGTGATGCGTGTGATTCTGATCGATGATCATGCCCTTTTTCGCGCGGGTCTGCAGGGGCTATTGGAGCGACGTGGTATCGATGTGGTGGCAGCGGTTGGTGATCCCGAAGAGGGGATTCGCCTCGCGGTTTCTGAAAAACCGGATTTGTTGCTTATTGATTTGCGCATGCCGAAGATGGACGGTCTCTCTGTCTTGCGTCATCTTGCACGTGAACAGATGGCCCTGTCAGCAGTAGTTTTGACAACGAGCCCGGACGAGACTGACCTTGCCACCGCACTGCAACTCGGGGCGCGGGGCTATTTGTTAAAAGACATGGAACCGGATGAACTGGTTGCTTCTCTGCACGAAGTTTTGACTGGCAACGTCGCTGTTGCACCTGGACTTACATCGGTATTGGCCGAGCTGGTCAAGCAGGGGCATCCCTCGAGTAAAGACGAGCATCAGTGGTTTGATAGTTTGACGCCCCGTGAGTTGGAAATACTCGAGCATCTGTCCGAAGGGCAGAGCAATAAAGTCATTGCACAGCGTTTAGAGATCACCGATGGAACAGTCAAGCTGCATGTTAAGGCGGTATTGCGAAAGCTTGGCGTGCGCTCACGAGTAGAGGCCGCAGTGATGGCGGTCGAAAATGGGTTTCGTCGTCACGAACGGGGCACTAGAAAAATCGCTGACTGATCAACAGCGGTTATACATAGAGTTTGTTATCGCGCCGTCGCCGCCCTGCTCTTTGGATGACGCGTCCGCGTATCTGCTCAAGTCCGTCGATTGCAAGTGCCGGGTAGTTATCTGCCAGCGCGTGCAAAAACCAGTGTCCGTTCAGATTCTTTAGTTGTCGTAGCAGGATTTCCCCCAAATGTTCCGCGACAACGAAACAGCCATCGCTTATAACGCCGGTTGGCTCAACAATGACGATGCAGCCTGCCGGAAACTCGGGGGCCATGCTGGGCCCTAGCACTTGCAGTGCGAAGGACTCGGAGCCATTACAAGCGGTCATGCGGGGTGGATCTCAGTCACTTGTTCCGTCATTGAGTTGAGCGACCAGTTGATCCAACTGGGAGGGTACGGACGCTGCCAGGATTTCCTCAATCGTAGCTCGTTGGGCGTTGATGTCAGATTCTCGAATTCGTTGTTTTATTTCCGGCAAACTTGAACACTCCATACTGAACTCCCTTAAACCGAGTCCTAGCAACAGGCGCGTGTAGTCCGGATCACCGGCCATTTCTCCGCACATGGAAACAGGGATGCCGGCAGTGGCCCCTGCCTGAATAATTTGATGAATTAATCGCAGGACAGCCGGGTGAAGTGGGTTGTACAAATAGTTTACTTCGTCGTCAATGCGATCAATGGCCAGGGTATATTGGATTAGGTCGTTGGTCCCGATCGATAGAAAATCCAGTTTCCTCGCAAAGAGATCAGCAGCGATCGCGGCAGCCGGGACCTCAATCATGCCGCCAATGGGTACATCTGATTTGAATGGGATGCCTTCACGCGAAAGTTCATCCTTCACTTCGTCGATAATCATTAAAGCCTGATCTAACTCCGACAGGCTCGAGAGCATGGGAATCATGATGGTAGCTTGACCGGTGATTGCTGCTCGAAAAATCGCTCTCAGTTGTGGTTTGAAAAGATCCGGTTCACGCAGGCAAAGGCGTATCGCGCGTAGCCCTAGCGCTGGATTGACGGTGTTTTGGCTATTGCTACGGCCTCCGTCTACCTGTTTGTCTGCACCGAGATCGAGTGTGCGGATAGCAACAGGGCCTGGAGAGTGTTCCAGAACCTGGCAGTAAGCGTTGTATTGTTCTGATTCGCTGGGTTGCTGATGAGCATTCATGAAAAGAAACTCAGTCCGATACAGACCGATGCCGTCGGCGCCGGCATCGGGCAGTACGTCAAGATCCTCTGGTAATTCAACATTGGCAAGAAGACGCACGATTCGACCGTCTTGTGTTTGCGCTTTTTTTGTCTGCAGTGATTGGAGCGAAAGTGTCCGCGCCTGCGCTTGATCCCGACGATGTCGGAACTCTGCCAGTAAGGTTTCATCAGGTGCTACTAAAACCGTGTTGTTCGCAGCATCGATCACCAGAAGATCGTCGTTATGGATGTAGTCGATGGTGCCGTGCAGGCCCAACACTGCGGGAACGCGCAAACTTCTCGCTAGAATGGCTGTGTGAGAAATGGGGCCACCAAAGCGTGTGACAAAGCCGGCCATGTGTCGATGTCGCAACATCACGGTGTCAGCGGGAGTGAGATCGGCCGCTACAACAATGTGACCGGCTAGATCATGGGCCAGTCTGTTATCCGCTTCAGCAGGTGCTTGTTGCAATGATAACAAAATGCGATCAACAACCTGAATGACATCGTTTTGCTTACTGCGCAGGTACGCATCTTCAATGCCCTCAAAAAAAGTGATCAACCTGTCGGCATTTAGTTTCAACGCCCATTCCGCGTTCTTCTTTTGTTCGCGAATGGTGTTGATTGGAGCGATGGCAATCACGGGGTCGTCCAGCATCAATAGATGAACATCGATAAAGGCTCGCGTCTCCGGCGGGGCATCCGCCGGTAGATTGTCTGCCAGGCGTATCAGTCCTGCTCGAGCATCGTTAACTGCGAAATGCAACCGGGATATTTCGTCATCGATTTGATCGTTTGTTAACAGGTGCCGTGAGATTGTTCGCTCAGTGTTGCCGAGAACAACCGCCCGGCCAATAGCGATGTGGCGACCAATACCTGTGCCGAAAAGCGATAGCATTATTCGTGCTCGTCGAAGCGGTTTTCAAACAGGCTGACAATGTCGTGCATTGCACTTTCTGCGTCTTCGCCTTCGACGGTTATTGTCATGGTTGTGCCCTGTGTCGCAGCAAGCATCATGAGCCCCATGATGCTCTTACCGTCGACAGTTTCGGAGTCGGTTCCGATCTGTATCGAGCTGGTATAACGACCCGCAGATTTGACAAGTTTGGCGGAGGCACGGGCATGCAATCCCAATCGGTTGATGACTTCCGTTTGGCGTTCGAGTTTCATTCCATCGTTGCCTTTGGTCACCGACGTGCCAGACTCAGACGGTCGTCAGGCAATCCGTAATTGGGTTAGGTAAGGAGATTAAAAAGATCATCGCAACTTGCTGCTGAATGAAAATCAGCGCGTCGGGCAGGGTCATCGCTCAGTTTGGCTAACGCAGCAAGAATTTCCAGGTGTGTTTCAGTGGCATCTGCGGGCACGACCAGGGCAAGTACTAGTGATACGGGTTCTCCATCAATTGCATCAAAAGACAGGGGTCTGGTCAGTCGAAGAACGGCGGCAGTTGGTGTCTGAATACCGTTTAGTCGCGCGTGTGGAATCGCAATGCCGTGACCAATACCCGTGCTGCCTAATCGTTCTCGTGCAACAAGCAGATGAAAAACCGTGTCTTTATTGAGAGAAGCATTTCCTCGGATCAATAACGTTGCGACTTCTTCCATCAGGCGTTTCTTACTTGAGACAGAGACATCGATGGCTACCTGATCCAGCGCTAGGAGGCCGTGCAGAACGCCGTTAGGACGGCTGCTGCCTGATGGATTCAGGTGTGTTGGAATAGACAATCAGTTTTCTCCAGATCGGAAGAGTAAATTGCTTATTAGTCCGACCATGGGCTTAGGCAATGGTTCCCTTGTTTAAGACTGGGGCGTTGATTTTACGTCGTTGACTCGCGGGGGGAATTCGCAGGTCGTTACGGTATTTAGCCACTGTCCGACGAGCGATTTTAATCCCTCTCGTATCTAGTGCCCGCGCAATCTCCTTGTCGCTAAGGCGGGTCTCCGGTTGCTCGCATTGTATCATTTCGCTGATGTAATCCTTGACCGCTGCGATGGAAATATCGTCACTATTGGTGACGGTAACGTGGCCCGAAAACAACTTTTTGAGAGAAAGTATGCCGTGTGGCGTCAGAATTGTTTTTTGATTAATGGCGCGTGACACGGTCGAGGCGTGGATGTTTAGTGTGGTTGCGATGTCCTGCAGTGTTAGTGGTTTAAGCGGTGCTGTACGGTTTTCAAGGTAATCGGATTGGTGTTCAACGATCGCTCGACCGATGCCTAGAACGGAGTGATAGCGAAACGCTAGGTTGCGTATCCACCACCGCGCATCTCGAAATTGTTGCTTTAAAAATTGTTGCGCCTCAGATGACAGATTTGATGGGAAATCATGCCAGTACTTTTCGTTGAGATAGAGTCGATGTTCGTTGGCGGGGTGCAGGCGCACATGCCATCCGTCCGTCAGTGCTTCTGCAATGAGGTCGGGCGGACCCAAATCCGATGTTACCGTCTGTTCGATGGTCCCCGGTCGCGGATTGAGTTTGCGCACCAGGCCCATGGCTAGGCCCAGATCATGGCTGGAAACGCCAATGCCTTTTTGGAGCCTATCGTAGCGGTGCTCTGCCATCAATGGGAGATGATCAGACACGATCGTTAAGGCGATATCCAGAGCCGCTGATGGAGTAACCCGTTGTGCTTCTAATTGCAATAACAAACATTCTCTAAGGTCTCGGGCACCGACCCCGACGGGCTCAAGTTGTTGTATGCGTTGTAGACAGCGTTCGAACATGTCCTCGGTGACCGGTGTGGGTAAGGCAAGGGCCTCTTGGATATCACTGAAAGAGTCGGCGAGATAGCCTCGCTCGTCGAGGCTATCGACAAGCGCCTCTGTAACGATTTGTTCAATCCTATCGAGAGTGTGTATTGATAGTTGCCGTTTTAGGCGATCGCTCAAGGTTTCGTTTGCCGAGGTCATATCCAGAATACTTGCGGGCACAGGTGTGTTCCCTGATCGATCGTTGCGCGACAGGTCATCGCGCTCGAGAAATGGATTACCTTCGACTACTGCGCTCAACTCGTTTCGTAGAGTCAATGATGCGCATTGCAGTACGCGAAGCGACTGTTGCAGCCTAGGCGTAGGACGCAGGCGTTGACTGTGCCTGAGTTGGAGACGCTGTTTCATGCGGATGGGATTGAACCGTGGATATCAGGATAGGGGTCTAAAGTTGAAATTCCTGTCCAAGGTATCTGGTGCGAACGTTGTTGTTCTTGAGAATGTCGCTAGGACTTCCGGCTGCCAATACCATTCCATCAGCGATGATGTAAGCGCGATCACAGATACTCAAGGCCTCGCGGACGTTGTGATCCGTGATGAGGACTCCGATACCTGCTTCGCGGAGCTGTGTGATGGCGTTCCGAATATCGCCGATGGATATGGGATCAATACCGGCGAACGGCTCGTCGAGCAACATGAATAAAGGCTTGAGAACGACGGCACGGGCAATCTCGACCCGGCGACGTTCTCCGCCTGACAGCGTTGCGCCTTTGCTGTCACGTTTGTGGGCAATACCAAAGTCAGCCAAGATCTTGTCAGCACGGTGTTGACGTTCTTGTTTCGTTAATGCCGGTAAGGCTTCGAGGACGGCCAGCAAGTTCTCCTCCACAGTCAGCCGGCGGAAGATAGAGGGCTCTTGCGGCAGATAGCCGATGCCAAGGCGAGCGCGCTGATGCATGGGTAGATGCGTGACGTTTTGGTCATTGAGCACAATAGAACCTTCGTCGGGCCGAAGCAGGCCACAGATCATGTCAAAACAGGTTGTTTTGCCTGCACCGTTCGGTCCCAGCAAGCCGACGATTTCTCCACCGTTGAGGGCCATGTCCACACGGTTAACCACGGCTAACTTGTTGAAGTTCTTGACGATGCCCTGTGTTTTGAGTGTCGTCAAAGTTGATCGCTCCGTTGTTGTCGGTAAATCGGTGTGCGTAACGGTATGCGAGCACACTTTGATCTAGTCTACGGTGGAAATCGGTATTTGCGCTGATTCAATACAGCATCTATTTCGGGGTTGCTGCCGCTCGAATTCTGTCTGCCGGAACCCAAGCCGGGACCTTCATAGGCTGGTCAATAGCACTCCAAGGGCCTCGCTGATCGATGATTCGGACTTGGTCTCCTTGATTGAGAAAACCGACCACTACGGACGTTGGGTCTGTTGAGGGCTTGGTGCGAATTCGAATATCGTTCGCCTGCACTGAAGAGTCGCCAGACGTTTTGGTTAAGTATTTTCCATAAACCCACAGTTGGAGTGTGCCTGACGGGGGGATGACCCTGACCCAATCCTTGGCCCGAGAGTGTACGACGATGGGCGTATTGGGGGGAAACTGGCCAATTGGCAAACTGTCAACTGAGGGTTTGGCGTATACGATGCTGGGGCTGATGATCACATAACGGGACACGGGGGATTCCTCTGCGGTGCCGACCAATTTGCTGTCCAGCGCATCGGGGCGTACGACCATCCGCGCACGTGTGGTCGTGGCTGAACTGGACTCAACGGAGGATGTGCCGCCCGGGGTCTTTGGCGCTAGGGTCGTTTGAGTGACCGAATTGCCGTCGCCGCGAACTTGGAGTTTGCCAGAGCGGAGGTCATAAACAATGGTTTCCCCATAGACCGTATCTTGTTGCTGCTTAAGGCTTGCCCCACCGCGTAGCGTCACCAGGTTGTTGACCTCGTCCATTTTAATCGATTGACCCTTACCGACCACGTCGTGGTTTTTCCCAGCAGGTCGTTGACGAAATATGGCTGGCTGCCCGGTGGCTAAGGCCAGGGTAAGTTGTTCGTTGGAAAAGGTCATTTCAATTTGATCGGCGAGTATCCTGATGGATCCTTGTGTGACCGACACATTCCCTCGGTAAAGTCGCTGGCCGGACTTGAGATCCATGTCGACCTCGTCAGCCTGAATGACAACCGGTTGATCGCGATCATTAGCGCCGCTCGAGGTTAATGGAAATACAAGCATAGCGGTGATCAAGCATCGAAGGAGCGGGCGGTAAGTAAACATAGGGAGCCCTAGGGTATTGATCGAGGTAGTGGACCCGCTCGACGCTAACCTTTGGAGGCAAGCCGTATCGTGAGTCGGTTGGTGTCGGTCACGGTGTTCGGTCGATCCGTTGATTTTTCCTGAACAATCCGCACATTGCCGCTGAGAGTGAGCATACTACCGTCGGCCTTGATCTCCCCATGCTCAGCCAGTGTTTGGCGCTCACCGTGTTGTTCGTCAAACTGCGTCAGGCGAGGGCGCTCCAGAATAGCCGGCTGATTTTCAGCATTACGATGTTGTCGCTGCGCGGTGAGCAAAAAACGAATCCCATTATCGTCGCGGCCGCTGATTCGTACACCCTCGATATAATAATCCTCGCCTTTAGGCTGAGTCGTTGCCTCGCTAGGCGTGTTGGAAGGGTTAAAAGTAGCGTCTAGCCAGAGACTCAGACCAACCAGTGCGAGCAGTGTAAATGCAACGGTGATTTTTTCGAGGGATTGCATTATGTCTTAAAAAATACCCGCCCGAACTAGGTCAAGAATGTTCAGCGCACCAATGGGTTCGCGCGCGTCGTTTATCGCGAACAATCCGTTGATAGAACCCTCACGCATTACAACGACAGTTTCTGCTGCCAACGCATCGGCTGACGTCGTCCGGGGGTGAGCCGTCATAACTTCATCAATCAAGGCATCATAGAGGTTAATCGACTGGTTGAGCGCTCGACGGAGATCGCCGTCGGTAAAGATGCCAACGAGTTTTCCGTCCTTATCCACAACACCCGTCATACCCAGTCCCTTGCTGCTCATTTCTACGAGAGCTTTGGGTAGCGCTGTGCCGCAGTTGACCAACGGCATTCTGTTTTGGCTGTGCATGATGTCGCGGACGTATATCAGGGCGCGCCGGCCGAGTATGCCGCCTGGATGATTGTCTCCAAAATCTGTTGCCCCAAAGCCACGTTCATTGAGGATCGCAACGGCAAGCGCATCGCCCATAGCAAGTGCAGTTGTTGTGCTGGCCGTTGGCGTCAGGTTCAGTGGGCAGGCTTCGCGCACTACACTGACATCGAGGCAGATATCAGCGGCTTGGCCAATCGCAGAGTGGCTGGACCCCGTTAAGACGATCAGTTTGGCGCCAATGCGTTTAATCAGAGGAAGTATCGTCAGGATTTCGGGTGTTTCACCAGAATGGGAAATGATCACGATCACATCCCCCGATAGAATCATTCCAAGGTCACCATGGCTGGCCTCGCCCGGATGAACAAAGAAGGCAGGACTACCGGTGCTGGCCAATGTGGCCGCAATCTTTCTGCCGATGTGCCCTGATTTACCCATACCCGAGACCACAATTCGACCACTGCAAGCCATCAGCATCTGACAAGCGCGATCAAAGGAATCATCGAGGCGTTGCGCCAATTGTTCCAGAGCGTCACGCTCTAGTTCAATCACGGCGCGGCCCTCGCGAGAAAAATTGGCCGATTCCATTCTATTTTAAACTGTGACTGATCTTGGTCAGGTAAATCGCTATTCTAAATGAAGAGGCCGTTGGGAACTGGCTGCTTTTAATTGCGACTACTCTGGGACGCAAAGCTAGCAAACCAGGGGGATTTATCTGTGGATTGGCCGCTACGCCGAGGTGCACCTACAATGACCGCCGGTAGAACGAACCCGGTTAGGTTTGGGAGTTTCCCACCGCGAAACCCGAGATAACCGCTTGAAACGATCACAACATTCAATAGGCAGCGATGTGTTGGTTGCTTTAAACAGTGTGGGTTTTGACTATGCAGAAACCCCAGTGTACGAATCTTTAGACCTTGATATTCCTCGTGGTGGCATTACCGTCATCATGGGCCCGAGTGGCTGTGGAAAGTCGACCCTGTTGAGTCTAATCGGTGGCCGCCTTCAGCCACGCTGTGGCAACGTCGTGGTCGACGATGTTGATGTTCAGTCACTCGACAAACGAGGTCTGTATCACTTGCGTCGACGAATGGGGATGTTGTTTCAGTTCAATGCACTCTTATCGGAACTTAGCGTATTTGAAAACGTCGCATTTCCCATTCGAGAACACACCGATTTGCCCGCGAAGTTAATTGATCACCTAGTCAAAATGAAACTCGAAATGGTGGGGTTGCGCGGTGCGTCACGGTTGATGCCTTCCGAATTATCAGGTGGCATGGCACGACGCGTTGCTCTGGCTCGGGCAGTTGCGTTGGATCCTGTGCTGGTGATGTACGACGAACCTTTTACAGGACTTGATCCGATTTCTAAAGGCGTGATTGTTCAGCTCATTCGAGAACTGAATGATGCACTAGGTATGTCATCTATCGTGGTGACACAGGACGTTGCTGAAGGACTATCTATCGCTGATTATGTATTCGTGTTTGCCGCGGGTGAAGTTATCGTCGAGGGTACCCCAGAAGTGGTCAATGCGAGTCCAAGGCCAGATGCCCGACAATTCCTTGACGGTCTGCCGGATGGACCAGTTGCCTATCACTACCCCGCATCCGATTATCAGGTCGATCTTTTTCAGGGAGAGAGTTGAGCGTGGTGCGTGGATTAGGTCGTGCTGGTATTGCCGCTATTCACCATACAGGCCGTGGCGGTATGTTTCTTGCTTCTCTTATCGGGGGAATGGGCATGATGGTTCGTCGCCCTCGA
This sequence comes from Gammaproteobacteria bacterium, assembly GCA_022451485.1. Taxonomy (GTDB): domain Bacteria; phylum Pseudomonadota; class Gammaproteobacteria; order Arenicellales; family UBA868; genus UBA11791. The sequence goes on along the minus strand of JAKUQS010000004.1, from coordinate 64,682 downwards.
CTGTTAGTCCAGCAGATCCATGCCGTCGGCGTAATGACTTTGCCGATTATTCTCGTTGCCGGGCTATTTGTCGGTATGATGCTTGGGCTACAGGGGTTCAACACGTTGGTGAGTTTCGGCGCGGAATCTTCTTTGGGGTTGGCCGTCGGGCTTTTTCTGACACGGGAACTTGGCCCAGTCTTGACGGCGTTATTGTTTGCTGGGCGAGCAGGGTCGGCGCTTACAGCGGAGATAGGGTTGATGAGGGCTACACAGCAACTCGACGCAATGGAGATGATGGCAGTTGACCCTTTGCCACGAGTAGTTGTGCCACGATTTCTTGCTGGCGTTGTTGTAATGCCGTTGCTGGCTGCGTTATTCAGTGTGGTGGGTCTCTTTGGCGGCTATCTGGTAGGTGCTGTGCTGTTAGGCGTTGATGGAGGCACTTTCTGGTCATCAATGCACGAGGGTGTGGACGTAGTACACGATGTGCTCGCTGGAATTTTCAAGAGTCTTGTTTTTGGGTTTGTTGTCACATGGGTGGCGGTGTTTGAGGGTTACAGTGCAATGCCGACGACCGATGGCGTCAGCCGGGCAACGACCCGAGCAGTTGTGACTGGATCACTCGCGGTACTCGGTTTGGACTATGTCCTGACGGCTATTATGTTCAGTGAGGTTTAATAAATGACACTACGAGCTAAGGAAACCCTGGTCGGTGTTTTCATCCTGACTGGATTAGCGGCATTGGTTTGGCTGACATTATTTGTGGGCAACTGGGCTGCGATCACAGGCGGTGCCGGTTATCGGGTGACGGCCAAGTTTGAGAATATTGGTGGCCTAACCGTTAAGTCCCCAGTGACACTAGCTGGTGTAACGATTGGTCGAGTTTCTTCGATCTCAAGCGATCGTGAAGATTATAGTGCGATTGTTACACTCAGTATCGATCAGGATTACAACAACCTACCGGTAGATAGCACTGCGGCAATACTCACAGCCGGACTCCTTGGAGCGCAGTATGTAGGTGTCGTGCCGGGGGCAGAAGTTGATTATCTTAAAGAGGGGGACTCGATCGATATTACGCAATCCGCGTTAGTGTTAGAGCAACTTATTGGTGAGTTGTTGTTCAGTAGGGCGAGCGCGCAATGATGCACCGTTGTCGGCTTATTGCCCTGCTGTTGATGTGCTTTACGACAGCCGCGGTCGCAACCTCAATGTCACCAGGGGAGCTGATTGAAGCGGGTGTGACTCGCTTAACAAAGCAAATGTTGACCCAACGCACGATGCTAGAGTCGGATACGGAGAAACTCTACGCGTTGGTTGATCGGGAACTTGGCCCGCATCTGGCGGTAAGAAAGATTGCGCGACTGGTGGTCGGGCGTCACTGGCAAAAAGCAACCCAAGCCCAGCAAGAGGAGTTCACTGCTAGTTTCCGACGGTTGCTAATCAAGACTTATGCGGCGTCGATCTTTGAGCATATATCTGAGGCCAAGGTCGAGTTCAAGCCATTTTCGCTAAAAAAGGATGCCCGCACTGCGATCGTTCGAACCTTGATCCGGTTTGATGACGGTTCCAGACTGCCGGTCGATTACAAATTGCTACGTGTGGGTGACGGCCAGTGGTTGATTTACGACGTGTTGATCAGTCGTCTCAGCCTGGTTATTAATTTTCGCAACAGTTACGGTCGTATTGTCGAATCCGATGGATTTGACGCGCTGCTTGAGTTGCTTCGGTGAGTTCAGTGGAGGCGACGCCACTTGAAGAAGTGCGCTTGATTCAGACAGCGGTGGACACTTGGTCTATCAGCGGATGCCTGACCTTTGAGACAGTGGGTCGCTTGGTTGCGGAGATGCCGAGCCCTGCGCCTGGCGCGGACATACAAGTCGACCTCACTGGATTGATTCGGGTGGACAGCGCAGGGGTCGCTTTGATGGTTGAATGGATGCGTAGGGCGCGCATTGCGCAATACCAAGTGCACTGGTGTGAAGTGCCTGAGGTTGTGCTTAGACTGATTCGGGTGATGGGTGTCGGTGACTTGTTGGTCAGCCGGTCCGATGCTTGAAGATGCTCCGATCAATTTGGACAGCTCAGCAGGATTATTTCTGATGGCCAGACCACAATCGACTATAATTATGCCGATACAGGCGGAATGATTGATGATTACACCAGAAGACATCAAAATGTGGATAGAGGCTGGCTTGTCCGGTTCTCAGGTTGACGTTACAGGAGATGGCCGTCACTTTGATGCCGTTATTGTTAGTTCAGAGTTTGAAGGCAAGAGCGCTGTCCAACGTCACCAGCTGGTTTACAGTGTGCTAGGCGAAAAGATGCGCGCCGACATCCATGCGTTGTCTATGCGTACAGTGACACCATCGGAATCTGTTCCGCATTGATTGCTAAACATTTGTTTCAGCCCTGAAGGGTGAACACACATAAGAAGGAGAATGCCGATGGATATTCAACAGCATATCCAGAAACTCGTTGATGATAACAATGTTATGTTGTTTATGAAGGGCACACCAGATTTTCCACAATGTGGATTCTCCGGGCGAACGGTTCAAATCTTGCAGGCTTGCGGCGTTGAAACGTTCGGCAATGCTGATGTTTTGATGGACAATGAATTGCGTGAAGGGATTAAGGTTTTCTCAAATTGGCCGACGATTCCTCAGCTTTACATTCGTGGGGAATTCATTGGTGGAAGCGATATATTGCTCGAGATGTATCAGGATGGATCGTTACAGGAGAAACTGAACGCGCCCGAGGCGTAGCTCACTATTAATAAGTCTGTTTCAAAGGCGCCCGTTGGGGCGCCTTTTGTTTAGGGTCGTGTCTATGGACAACCCCGAATAGAGTCATCACAATGGCGCAGTCGGGTGCTTTCCAAGAGCCGCATCATCATGGATAAATTACTCGTTAATGGCGGTTGCCCTTTGGATGGAGAAGTGCAGTTGTCGGGCTCCAAGAATGCGGTGCTGCCAATTTTGATCGCTTCTTTGCTATGCGCGGAACCTTTGCAGGTTCGCAATGTTCCTCATCTACGTGATATCACGACCGCGCTTAAACTGCTTGGGCACCTGGGTGCTCGCGTTGAGTTTAATGAAGACCTGACCGTGGAAGTCGATAGCGGAGATCTTCACACCTTGCGCGCACCTTACGAGCTTGTTAAGACAATGCGTGCATCAATATTGGTGCTCGGTCCGTTACTTGCACGTTTTGGTGAAGCCGAAGTGTCACTGCCGGGTGGGTGTGCGATTGGCTCGCGGCCGGTTGATCTGCACATTCGTGGTTTTCGAAAGATGGGCGCTCAGGTATCGATTGAAAATGGGTATATCAAAGCAACTGTTGGACGTGGCGGACTGAATGGTGCGCGAATATTGTTTGATACGGTGACGGTAACTGGAACAGAGAATCTGTTGATGGCCGCGGTTCTAGCTCGAGGAATCACTGTCTTGGAAAATGCGGCTCGTGAGCCTGAAGTGGTCGATTTGGCGCGTTGTTTGATAGCGATGGGCGGTATCATCGAGGGTGCGGGTACAGATGTGATCACGGTAACGGGTGTCGATGCACTGCATGGTGCCTGCCATACGGTGATTTCTGACCGGATCGAGGCGGGGACGTATCTCTTGGCGGCAGCCGCGACGCGCGGTCGGATTCGGCTGATCGGGTACGATCCGCAACAGGGAGATGCAGTTCTCGAGAAATTGCGTGAGGCAGGCGCTCTACTGAGTATTGACCCACGTGGTCTCATGCTTGACATGCGCAAGACACAACCAAAGGCAGTTAACCTGACGACGGCGCCTTTCCCAGGGTTTCCAACAGACATGCAGGCGCAGTTTGTTCTTTTCAATGCAGTGGCGAATGGGTCATCGATGGTGACAGAGACGGTGTTTGAAAATCGGTTTATGCATGTACACGAATTGCAGCGTATGGGCGCTGATATTCACTTGCGTGGCAATACGGCTGTGATTCAGGGTGTTGTTGGTTTGAGTGGAGCCCAGGTAATGGCAACTGATCTTCGCGCATCGGCGTGTTTGGTGCTTGCAGGCCTTGTGGCAGAAGGCGAAACAATGATTGATCGGATCTACCACATTGATCGCGGTTACGATCGAATCGAGGAAAAACTTTCTCAATGCGGCGCCAGTATTCGGCGTATACCGGGGTGGCCGGCGACTTCGGTGATTCCCTCTAGGGACGGGGGGTCTGCGTCTCCACCGCAGAGCTAGCATGTCATTACTTCAATGGCAGCAGTTGAATGCGCAAGACACAGTATTTGCGGCGGCATTGGCAAATCTCCTCAAGCGCAGCAGAATTCCTGAAGCCACGGTTACCCAAACAGTTGAGGAGATTATCCGTCGCGTTCGAGAGGATGGCGACAGTGCGCTGATTGAACTCACTGCAACTTTAGACCATTTCTCGGTTGATGATGCTGCGGACCTTGAAATCTCAACGGGGGAAATAAAAAAAGCACTGGCAACGCTTGATGCGGGTCTCAAGGCGGCGCTGGAGCAATCCGTCGAGCGCATCAGAGTTTTCCACGAACATCAACTTGAACAGTCGTGGGAATACCTTGATAGCGATGGTAATCGCCTTGGACAACGTGTTACGCCGATTGATCGTGTTGGTATCTACGTCCCCGGTGGGACGGCGGCTTACCCATCGAGCGTTTTGATGAACGCAGTTCCGGCGAGTGTTGCCGGTGTACCCGAAGTCGTGATGGTGGTGCCAACGCCCGGTGGGGAGGCGTCGCAGACAGTGTTGGCTGCTGCTGCTCTGGCAGGGGTCACTCGAGTATTTCGTATTGGTGGCGCACAGGCAATCGCGGCACTGTGTTTTGGCACCGAAACGATACCCGCGGTTGATAAGATTGTGGGGCCGGGTAATGTTTATGTTGCGGCGGCCAAGCAACAAGTATATGGACAAGTCGGTGTGGACATGATGGCCGGTCCGTCTGAGGTGGTGGTGCTCTGCGACGACCGGGCTGAGCCCGACTGGGTCGCTATGGATCTTTTTGCGCAAGCTGAGCACGACGAGTTGGCGCAGGCCATACTGATTTGTCCAAGCCAGACACAGATCGATCGCATCCGCGGTTCAATGGAGTCTTTGATTGGAACATTAGCCCGGCCGGATATTGTTACGGCATCACTTGCCAAGCATGGCGCCTCGATCCTGGTGAATTCACTGAAACAGGGAGTCGAAATCGCCAATCGAATCGCCCCGGAACACCTACAGTTGATGGTCGAGCAGCCGGACGCCTTGTTGTCGGATATTCGTCATGCAGGCGCCATTTTCTGTGGTTATTTCAGTGCAGAAGCCCTAGGGGACTACTGTGTCGGGCCAAGTCATGTGTTACCTACGGCGGGGACCGCGCGCTTTTCATCACCCCTTGGTACTCATGATTTCCAAAAACGCAGCAGCTTGGTCATGTGCTCTAAGCATGGTGCGCAGCGTCTGGCGGGCGTCGCTTCGAAACTGGCTCGCGCAGAAGGTCTTGACGCACACGCCAAGGCGGCTGATTATCGCGGCCGCTAATTTGGACTTCCTGACGATTTGCCACTATGTCGATTGAAGCCCGTATTCACCGTTGGATTCGACCCGATATCATCGACCTTGAGCCGTATCACGTGCCTGATGCCCGTGGTATGACCAAGTTGGATGCGATGGAAAACCCCTATAGCTGGCCGAAGGAACTGCGGGATTTATGGCTGCAGCGCCTCGCTGAAACGCCCTTGAATCGGTACCCAGATGCGGCAGCGAATGAACTCCGAACGTCTATTGCTGCCTGGTGTCATTTAGATAGCGCTACCGAGGTTTTGCTCGGCAACGGATCTGACGAATTGATCCAGATTCTGGTCCTAGCGTTGGGTGGGACGCGGCGTACGATACTGGCTCCGGAGCCCACTTTCGTGATGTATCGGCTGGCAGCGAAGTACACAGGGACAGACTACGTCGGTGTGTCTTCGAGTGATGCGCTGGCCCCGGATCTAGAAGCGCTGCTCCAGGCTATCGAAAAGCATAAGCCCAGTTGTGTATTTCTTGCCCATCCCAACAATCCAACCGGTGGAATGATTGAAACGCAGACGGTCGAGGCCGTTGTCGCGGCAACCGATGGTTTGGTGGTGGTAGATGAGGCCTATCATGTCTTCTGCGGTCATTCGTACATCAATCTTTTGCCAAAGTACGACAATCTTGTTGTGATGCGCACGTTCTCGAAGCTTGGTCTTGCCGGGCTCCGGCTAGGGTTTTTGATCGGGCCTCGCGAGTGGTTGAAAGTCCTTGATCGGGTCCGCCTGCCTTACAACATTAATGCATTGACTCAGGCCAGCGCCTTGTTTGCGCTTGAACACATGGCATGGTTTGAGGAGCGTGCTGTGGAAATTTGTGTTGAAAGGGAAGCGCTGTTGCAACGCTTGTCTGAACTGCCAGGTATCGAGCTGTTTCCCAGCGCCGCCAATTTCCTTCTCTTCCGTGTTAGCCATGGATGCGCCGGTGCTATTTTTGACGGACTTCGCAAGAAAAAAGTTCTGATAAAGAACCTACATGGTACTCACGCAAGTCTGGTTGATTGCTTGCGGGTAACAATCGGTACTGCAGAACAAAATGGTATATTTTTTAATGCATTAAAGGAGCAGCTGGTTGCCGACTAGGCCTCGACAGGAGCGCTCTCAACAGACCTTTGGTAAGATCGTTGTCCAGGGCCATTTGTCCTGCCACGGGTCGTAAAGCTGATGATTGATCAATCTCAAATGTCTGATCGCCGAGCAAGCGTCGAACGCAATACGCGGGAAACCCGGATTGCGCTTGAGTTGAATCTCGATGGTCAAGGTAATGCGGACCTTGACTGTGGTCTGCCGTTCCTCGAACACATGTTGGATCAGATTGCACGTCACGGCATGATCGATTTGTCGATTGACGCCCAGGGGGACCTGGAGATTGATGCGCACCATACGGTGGAAGACATTGGTATTACTCTTGGGCAGGCACTTGATCAGGCGCTGGGGCAACGGGCTGGTATTGGCCGCTATGGCTATGCCTATGTTCCGTTGGATGAGGCACTGAGTCGGGTCGTGCTCGATTTTTCAGGGCGACCCAGCCTGATTTACCAGATCGATTGGCCGCGTGCGAGGGTTGGAGAATTTGATGTTGATCTGATTGGTGAATTTTTCCAGGGTTTATGTAACCACGCGGGGATGACCCTGCACGTCGATAATCTGCGAGGCGGTAATGCACACCATATTGCCGAGACCGTGTTCAAGGCTTTTGGCCGAGCGCTGCGTATGGCAGTTGCACGGGACGCCCGTCTTGGCGCCACCGTGCCATCGACCAAGGGATCGCTTTAATCCGACGGCAACGGAATGTCAGACCTAGTCGTTGTCGATCTTGGTACGGGTAATCTGCATTCTGTAGGGAAGGCGCTGGAGCGAGTTGCGCCTGGGCAATCAATAAAGGTTACTCGTGCGCCACAGGATATTGCAGCAGCACAACGTGTGGTACTGCCGGGTCAGGGTGCGATTGGCAGTTGGCTCCGTGCACTGGCGGACGATAATTTGGAACAGGTTCTCAAGGAGGCTATTACATCGAAGCCGGTGTTGGGCATCTGTTTGGGGTTGCAATCATTGTACGAGGCAAGCGACGAAGATGACGGGACGGTTTGCCTGGGTGTGCTGAGCGGGCGGGTGCGGCGGTTTTCGGAGCCGGCCGCGTCGGGAGCACGACTGAAAGTTCCTCACATGGGTTGGAATAGGGTGAATCAAGTGATGGACCATCCCATGTGGTCCGACATCGGCAACGGAGCACGCTTTTATTTTGTGCACAGTTACTATGCACCGGTACCGAACGGGGGAGCGAGAAACGTTGCTGGCGTGACTGAATACGGTATCAAATTCGTGTCTGCCGCCGCGCGAGACAATGTGTTTGCAGTGCAGTTTCATCCGGAGAAAAGCCATCAGCAAGGGTTGACCTTGTTACGAAATTTTGTGCGGTGGGATGGCACCGCCTGATCAGAATAGGCTCTCACTGTGAGTTAACTCAGATGTTGCTGATACCCGCTATCGATATTAAAGCCGGGCGCTGTGTGCGCCTTCGGCAGGGCCGTATGGAAGAAGAAACCGTGTTTGATGATGACCCGGTGGCGGTTGCCGAGCGCTGGGTAGAAGAGGGCGCTGAGCGCCTTCATTTGGTCGATCTTGACGGCGCGGTCGCCGGGCATCCGCTTAATGCTGGCGTGGTTCGCGCTATCGTAGAGAGATGTGCCCCAGTGCCGGTTCAAGTCGGGGGGGGGATTCGCGATAGGGCGACTGTCGAGACTTACCTTCAACAGGGGGTTCGTTTTGTCATCATCGGTACTCGTGCGGTTAATGAGCCTCAGTTTGTGAGCACTTTGTGTTCTGAATTTACTGGGCAGGTTATGGTTGGATTAGATGCGCAGGACGGCCGTGTCGCGACTGACGGTTGGTCCAAGGTTTCGAGTCATGATGTCATCGAGGTGGCACAACATTTCGAAAGTGTCGGAGTGGAGGCCATTATCTATACCGATATAGAGCGCGACGGGATGCTTTCAGGCATCAATATTGAGGCCACACGGAGCCTGGCTGAATCCGTCAAGATTCCCGTGATTGCCTCGGGTGGAATTCGCGATATGCAGGATGTCAGGCGGTTAGGTGAAACTGCAGGCTCGGGTATTTTGGGCGCGATTACGGGCCGTGCGATCTATGAGGGAACGCTCAATTTTCTGGCGGCAAGAGAGTACCTGGTCGCATTAGGTAACCGGGTGGTCTGATCGGTGGCGCTGGCAAAACGCATTATCCCTTGCTTAGATGTCGACGCAGGCCGGGTTGTTAAGGGGATCCAGTTTGTTGGCATTCGTGATGCAGGTGATCCGGTGGAAGTGGCGAGACGGTACGATGACCAGTGCGCTGACGAAATTACATTTCTGGATATCACCGCCAGTTCAGATAATCGGGACACAATGGCTAATGTCGTCCGTGCAGTGGCGAGCGAAGTGTTTATCCCTTTGACCGTAGGGGGAGGGATACGGCAATTGCAGGACGTGCACCGCATGTTGCGTGCTGGTGCGGATAAGGTCTCCGTTAATACCGCTGCGGTGTCCCGACCGGAATTCGTTCGTGAAGCGAGCCGTCATTTTGGTGCACAATGCATTGTTGTTGCTATTGATGCTAAGCATTCGGGCGACAGCTGGGAGGTGTTTACCCACGGTGGGCGACGCCCCACCGGGATCGACGCAGTGGAATGGGCGCAGACAATGGTGGAGTATGGTGCCGGTGAAATCTTGCTCACCAGCATGGATCGAGATGGTACGCGAGATGGCTTTGACTTAGATTTAACGCGGGCGGTGGCCAATGCGGTGCCGGTGCCGGTGATTGCCTCCGGTGGGGTGGGGCAACTTGAACACCTGGCGGCCGGTGTGATGACGGGTGGAGCCGATGCCGTCCTGGCAGCAAGCATTTTCCATTTTGGCGAGTACACGATTGTTGAGGCGAAACAATATATGGCCGCATGTGGAATCGAAGTGAACTGGGACGTTTAGCCCCATTGGACCGGCCCAGCTACTAGGTCCAGCAATTCCGTCAGATGGCCATTGGTCATTGCCCCCCTGGCGCTAGATGGGGGTGGGGCCTTTGGTGCGCTATTAGGCCTCCCTTTCTCACGTATTTCAAAGCGGTTATGATGGCGGTATCGGGATTCATTAAGCCCCCGGAAGAGAAACATTTTTGACGGTCACTCGGTATTTCCTAAGGGGATAGAACAATGGGTGTAGGCGGAATCAGTGTCTGGCAGCTCTTAATCGTCTTGGTCATCGTCTTGATGATCTTTGGAACCAAGAAGTTGCGCAATATGGGTGGTGACCTTGGCTCGGCGATCAAGGGATTTAAGAAAGCGGTGACAGAGAAGGATGAGGCGAATGAAGATGCGCCGGATGAAGCAACGGCGGAGGCCTCAATCGAATCTCTCGACAGACCCGAGAACGAGGGCATGGGTACGACGAAAGACCAAGCTTGAGGTTCCTATTGCGATTGGGGTTGTCTAAATGTTTGACGTTGGATTCTGGGAGATTGCAATCGTCGCGGTGGTTGCCCTTATCGTGGTGGGGCCGGAGCGATTGCCTCCGCTCGCACGAACGGTGGGTCTGTGGGTTGGTAAGGCCCGACGCATGGTGGCAGATGTCAAGGCAGACATTGACCGGGAGGTCCGTGAAAGCGAGTTCTCCGAGGTTAAGAACATTGGTAACCAAATTACTGAAGCGCGGAATAAAGTGCAATCGAGTAGCGAAGAATTTCTTGACGTTGGCGGGATGGACGAGGTGGCTGACTCGATCAAGGAATCAGCCCAGGCCATCGATTCGGACAAACCCGGAACCATCTGAACTGATAGGTCATGGCCGACGTTAATCAGTCGCCTGAGCCTCAGGAAGCGACGTTCATATCGCATCTTCTCGAATTGCGAGATCGATTGCTGCGGGCGGTCGGCGCGGTTTTACTGCTCTTTCTGGTGGCTGCGCCGTTTGCTAATACGTTGTACGAGTACTTGGCGGCGCCGCTCATGTCGGCACTGCCAGAAGGTAATACGATGATCTCAACGGAACCGCACGGGCCGTTTTTCGTGCCGTTCAAGTTTGCTTTTGCTTTTGCTACCGCGGTTGCGATGCCTTACCTGCTGTACCAGTTATGGGCTTTTGTTGCGCCGGGCCTCTATGATTCCGAGAAGCGACTGGCTGTTCCGCTCCTGATCTCAAGCAGCGGGCTGTTTTACCTTGGGATTCTGTTTGCTTACTTTATTGTATTTCCTGTCATATTCGCATTCTTTACCAGCACGGCGCCGGAGGGAGTCGCCGTGATGACAGACATCAATGCGTATTTGAGTTTTGTACTGAAACTTTTTTTTGCTTTCGGTCTCGCGTTTGAGGTACCGGTCGCGACCGTACTCATGGTGAGAATGGGTGTTACGACGACAACAAGCCTGGCGGCAAAGCGCCCCTACATCATTGTCGGTGCGTTTGTTGTTGGGATGTTGCTGACCCCGCCCGATCTGTTTTCGCAGACTATGCTGGCCATACCGGTTTGGATTTTGTTTGAAGCGGGTTTGTACGTGTCGAAAATGATCAAACCCCGGGAGAGTGAAGACCCCTCAGATATCTCTGATGATGAACTGGAGGCAGAGTTGGAGCGTGCAGCAGCGGAGATAGATGATGATTCATCGCACTGAAGCAGGTCATATTCCATACTCCGCTATGCCGCCGACGCTCGCTAAGGGCTTGGTCGCTGTGTTGCTTGTCGGGTGTGGTTAGCTGCATGACGTTACGCACCTCGCCGGTTCTACTGGATTCATGAGTAGCCCGTTCCAGGTCAGCTGCACCACGTGGGCGGCACACGAGTCCGTTCTGACAGATTTGCGTCATCGAGTCTTTGTCACTGAACAGGGTGTGCCTGAAGCTCTCGAAGTCGATGACGAAGATGCGGGTGCCGTGCACGTTATGGCAATGCTCCCTAGCGAGACAGTGATCGGGACGGGACGGTTGCTCGCGGATGGACATATTGGGCGAATAGCCGTTGAAGAAGCGTATCGTCGGCATGGTGTTGGTCGGGCAATGTTGATGACCTTAATTGATATCGCCAGGCAGCAGGATTTAACCACGGTACATCTTGGCGCCCAGATCCCGGCGATACCTTTCTATCAAGGGATGGGATTCGAGCCTGAGGGTGAGGAGTTTCTGGATGCTGGGATACCTCATCAGCATATGGTGCTTAATCTGCAAAGGGCTTGAAGGAATGTCTGTATTTAAGGGGGATTCATGATTGAGGCATTGGGGTTGACGCCCCCTTTTTTCCTGTTTGATGAGGAATTCGATGTGCCGCGGAGATTTCGCCATGATACGCAGGAAGGTTTTTGTTTCACGCGATCAAAGCCAGGTGGTTATCAGAACAACCAGGATGCCATGGCGGTCGTCAGTGGAATCAATGATGCACTGGTACTCGCTGTGGCGGATGGTCTTGGTGGGCTTCCTAACGGAGCTAAGGTGGCACGGCGCGCTGTCGAATCGCTTGCGTCTTTGACCTGCACATCGTTACCAGAGTGCATTCAGTCGGTCAACGATGTGATGCTGAGCGATGGTTTTGTTGGCGGTTGCACGCTCGCGGTAGCGGAGATTGCCTGTGGGCAGGTTGTGGTACACCATGTGGGCGATGCTGGGGCGCTCATCGTGAGCGATTTAGGGGCGGTTCGCTTCAAGACGGTGCCCCATTCCCCCGTCGGGCGGGCAGAGGCCCATGAAGGGCTGGAAGAGGCCGCGGCCCTTAGTCACCCCCAACGACATGTAGTGTCCAATATGATTGGGGATGACAGAATGTGGGTCGAAACATCAGCGCCGGTCACATTACAGCCTGGCGACACTGTTGTAGTGGCTAGCGATGGCCTTTGGGATAATTTTTTTCGCAAGGAGATTGTTGAAATGGTCGTCAACGACGATTTGTTAGCGGTATCGCAGGCAATCGTTAATCGGGCAACGGCACGGATGACGGCAACGCTGGCGAGCGTTCCGGCGAAGAAGGATGATCTGAGTTTTATTGTTTTTCGATTTGCCGGATAGAGGGTTCTGGGGCAGTCGGCAGTTGAGGTTCGACGTCACGCAATTATTGTCAGGGTTAGGAGACTATAATGAGCAATCCAAGGATTGATAAGATAAAAAAACGGTTTACTCCGCATAGCCCATGTCAGATCTGATTCAAATTGCAAGCGCTGCGTTACTTGAGCCAGCGGGACTTCAGCAGTCCGATGTCGAGGGCTTAGTGGGCCGTATGGCGGGCGGCGCCATCGATTACGCTGACCTCTATTTCCAGTTCACCCGACACGAGTCGTGGGCCCTGGAAGACGGAGCGGTTAAGTCCGGCAGCCGAAACATCGATCATGGCGTCGGTGCACGTGCCATCAGTGGAGAGAAGACCGGTTTTTCTTATTCCGATGAATTTGAGTTGCCGATTCTGACCGAGGCTACCGATGCTGCGCGGGCGATCGCACGCAGTGGCGGTGCAGTGGAAGGAAAGGCATTTGTGGTTCGACAGGGCAGGTCGCCAGCGCGTTATATTGCGGTAGACCCTCTTTCGAGCACCTTAGATACTGATAAAGTTGCACTACTGCAACAAGTGGAAGCCGAGGCTCGGCGGCAGGATTCGCGGGTGTCACAGGTCATGGCATCTCTCACTGGGGTTCAGGATGTGATCCTGATCGTACGCCATGATGGGATGCTAGCTGCAGATATTCGTCCTCTGGTGCGCCTCAATGTCAATGTCATTGTTGAACATCAAGGTCGTCGCGAGCAGGGTAGTGCGGGCGGGGGTGGACGCTTTGGCTACAGTTGGTTTCAGGACGACGAGCGGGCTCTGGGCTATGCAAGGGAGGCTGTGCGGTTGGCGCTTGTTAATTTGGAGGCTGTGGATCCGCCTGCTGGTACGTTGCCAGTGGTTCTGGGGCCTGGTTGGCCAGGGATACTGCTGCACGAAGCGATTGGCCATGGGCTGGAAGGAGATTTCAATCGCAAACGGACGTCGGCTTTTGCCGATCGGCTCGGTGATCAGGTCGCTACGGCCGGCTGTACCGTGGTTGACGATGGGACTTTGCAGGATCGTCGTGGTTCGTTGACCATTGATGACGAGGGAACGCCCACACAGAACACCGTGTTGATCGAGGATGGCCGACTTCGAGGCTATATGCAGGACACACTGAATGCGCGGCTGATGGGCGTCGCCCCTACTGGCAATGGGCGTCGTGAATCCTATGCCCATCTGCCGATGCCTAGGATGACAAATACCTATATGTTGCCGGGTGATTGTGATCCCGCAGAAATATTAGCCTCGGTTGATCGTGGCCTATATGCGGTTAATTTTGGCGGCGGTCAGGTCGATATCACTTCGGGCAAGTTTGTGTTTTCGACCAGTGAGGCCTATTTGGTCGAGAAAGGTCGGATCACGGCGCCTGTCAAAGGGGCAACTCTGATCGGTAATGGGCCCGATGTGTTAACGCGCGTCAGTATGGTAGGTAATGACCTTCAACTTGACAGTGGTGTAGGGACGTGTGGCAAGGAGGGTCAAAGTGTGCCTGTTGGTGTGGGGCAGCCAACCATTCGGATTGATGCACTGACTGTAGGTGGCGTCGAAGTCTGACGGTTGTATTGGCTGACGATAGCGTCTCCGGAGCACTCCTCTTTATTCAATGACTCGAACGCCGACATCATTGCTCGACCCAGTGCCGCTGCATAGCGCAGTGCAGTTTGCGCTGGAACAGGCGCGCCAGCAGGGTGCGACCTCCGCAGAGGCCGCTGCTAGCCAGGGCCAGGGGTTGTCCCTCAATGTGCGCATGGGAGAAATTGAGACTATCGAACACACACGTGATCGTGGTCTAGTGGTCACAGTGTATTTAGGCCAGAAAATGGGTAGTGCAAGCACTGCGGATTATGGTTCAGCGTCGGTTGCAGAGATTGTTGAAGCGGCGTGCAATATCGCCCGCCATATCGAGGACGATGTCTGCAATGGTCTTCCGGATGCCGACGATCTAGCGACGACCTTTCCAGATCTGGATCTATATCACCCTTGGCGGCCTACAGTTGATGACGTGCTTGACGAAGCGTTGGCCTGTGAACAGGCAGCGTTGGATTGGGATCAGCAGATCGAAAATTCCGAAGGCGCTTCGGTCTCGACGCACGAAACGCTTGGAGTCTACGGCAACAGTCTTGAATTTCTAGCAGAAAATCGAAAAACTCGGCATGGGATCAGTTGCTCAGTTATTGGTCGTGGCGAAGGTGGAATGCAGCGTGATTACTGGTATACCTCGGCGAGACGATATGAGGATCTTGAAGCTGCTGCCGCGGTTGGAAAAAAAGCGGCGCAGCGTGCGGTGCAGCGGTTGAGTTCAAGGCGAGTGCCTACAGACCAGGTGCCTGTCCTTTTCGAAGCACCGGTGGCGGCGAGCCTCTTGTCGCATCTTGTATCGGCGATTTCCGGCAGCGCACTGTATCGTAAAGCGTCGTTTTTACTTGATCAATTGGAGCAACCCGTGTTTCCGGACTGGGTGCGTGTCCATGAGCAACCACTGTTGCCAAGGGCCATCGGTAGCGCTGCGTTTGATGGTGAAGGGGTTCAGACACGGACACGGGATATCGTCAGTGACGGTATATTGACCGGCTATGTACTTGATTCTTATTCGGCGCGTCGGCTCGGCCTGCGCACGACGGGGAATGCCGGGGGGGTGCACAATTTGACGCTGGGATCCGGTAGAAAGTCACTGGATGAGTTGGTTTCGGACATGGGTCGCGGCCTATTGGTGACTGAGTTGATCGGTTTCGGTGTTAATGCAGTGACAGGGGATTACTCCCGTGGTGCGGCGGGGTTCTGGGTAGACCAGGGCGAAATTCAATTTCCCGTCGACGAAATCACCATAGCGGGCAACCTTAAGCAGATGTTCAAGAATTTCAGCGATGTGGGAACTGACGTGGACACGCGGGGTAACGTCCGTTGTGGCTCCATTCTGATCAATGAAATGACCGTCGCGGGTGATTAGCTCAACATCGTTTCGTGGGGTTTTAACCTCTTAGTATATTTTTTTACCAATTGTGGGTCATGACTTTGATGAGTACAGCCCGAGAAAGCGGCACCAACTGGAGGAGATCTCTCCTGGTGTTTATCTCATGGACTCCCGTGTCCCAGTCTCGGAAGCCAACGAGGTGTTAGGGTTGTCTGATCGTGAGGTACACACGGTCGGGGGCCAGTGACGGCCAGTCTGCGACGTATACCTGTTCAAGGTGACAACATCGAGGAGGCAGGTTTTCGAATCACTTTCATGAGGCAAGTGATCGTGCGGTGGTTCGTTTGCGTGTCGAGTCAGTGGTTGTTGCGTTGTCAGGTCGGCATCCTCGTTAGTCAAAAAGGCGGTGCTTTGGCGTGACTACCCGACGCGATGGTTTAGCGTTCAGCTGAGATGTAACATATCCAACTGGCGTCGGCCTCACCGATGTCAGTGGCCGTGAACACGCCATTGCCCTCATTTGTTTTTTCGTCAGTGCCTTCCCAATGAACCAGTACGCGGTCGAAGCCTGCCTCAGAGAGAAGTTCCTGTAATTCTGGCAGGGTCCATAGCCGCCAGTCGTAGCGAAACGCCTTGCGCATTCGAGAGCCATCCGGGAATGAAAAGTGGATGTAACACAGCAGGTCGCCGTTAATCGGGTTGTAGCGCGCTTGATCCCAGATATAGGTGAAATTATCGTATTCGGTAGCCTCTTCTATTTCTCGAAACGACTCGTAGCCACCATAGACATCAATGAAAAAGATACCGTCATTGCCCAGGGATTCGTGTACCGTATGAAAGTAATGACGCAGTGCGTCGCGAGTCTTGAATAACTGATAACTAAAATTCATCGCGACAACGATGTCCATTTGTCGAATGTCACACGAGCATACGTCTGCTTGGCGCAGGTCAATTCGTTCCTGCGAATGGCGCTCGAGTCGACTGACGTTATGCTCCAGCCCCCAGCGCAGGACTGCGGGATCTAGGTCTACACTGAACGCGTGGTTGTCGTCACGACGCTTTACCCACTCACAGCTGGTGTTGGCTGTACCGCAAAAATCCTCTCGCAAGAAACGAGCTTGCCGCCCACGAAGTTGTTTGAAGGTGTCATCGACCATATCAATTTCGGCCTCAACACACTGTACCGCCTGCTCATAGAGGACGTGCCGGTCGGCGCTCTGAGCGGCCGGCGGAGTGAACGACTTCTTGTTACCGCGGGCGTGTTTGTTCTTACTCATAGAAATTGTTCGATCAATGTGGAAAATAATTCAACTGACGGAGCACATAAAATACAATGTGTACTTTACGAATATGTGTCTGAATTGGATTGTAGCGTTAGTGGTCAGGTGATCATGATTATCCCAACCAGTGTATGGTACCTAAAACTCTCGCCGTTGGCGTTTATTGTAGAGTGGCCCCGGCCCGGGTCGAAATGGCCGATACCAGAATGAACACAGGATGAGCCGATGACAGATGGCAACAAAGCACGAATTGGAGTGATCGGAGGATCGGGAGTTTACGAAATTGATGGTCTTAGTGACACGCGTTGGATCGAGAGCACCTCTCCTTACGGTGCGCCATCGGACGCACTTTTGCACGGTCGTCTTGGCGAGGTTGAGTTGGTGTTTCTTCCGCGCCATGGGCGCGGCCATTGCCATTCACCTACGAGTATCAATTATCGGGCCAATATCGACGTCTTGAAAAGGGCCGGTGTGACGGACATCATTTCGCTTTCTGCTTGCGGTTCGTTTCGCGATGATCTGGCACCAGGAACTTTTGTGTTGGTCGATCAATTCGTTGATAGAACATTTGCTCGAGAGAAGAGTTTTTTTGGGCCCGGCTTGGTGGCACACGTTTCGATGGCCAACCCGGTCTGCGCTCGATTGGGTGATGCACTGGAAGGGGTTGCCAGTGAGATGGGCATTGGTGCAGTCCGAAACGGAACCTATCTGGCGATGGAGGGGCCGCAGTTTTCAACATTGGCGGAGTCAAATCTTTATCGGACATGGGGTTGTGACGTGATCGGCATGACCAACATGCCAGAGGCCAAGCTCGCGCGTGAAGCAGAAATGTGTTACGCCACGGTCGCCATGGTCACTGACTATGATTGCTGGCATCCAGACCACGTCAACGTCGAGGTGACCGACGTGATTCGGGTGTTGACAGAGAATGCCGATCGGGCTCGCGACCTCGTTAAGATTGTCGCGGATCGCCTGCACCATCGACCACTCGCCTGTCCCCATGGCTGTGATCGGGCGCTGGACGCGGCGCTGATTACTCAGCCAGAGGCCCGTGATTCGGCAATGATGCGCCAGTTGGATGCCGTGGCGGGCAGGGTGTTGTCTGCCCCGTGAACAGGCCGGGTGGTAGCGCAGTAAAGGTCTTAGAGTGCATTGAGGGGTAAGCCGCCGAAGTCGAGGAGCGGCTGTACGATCAGCTTCATGACCAGCATCAGAGCGATGAAAACGGCGATCGGGGACAAGTCAATCCCCGCTGAGCTTGGCAATATTCGCTGAGCGGGTCTAAGTACCGGTTCGGTAAATGTGTACACTAGTTTGGCCAGCGGAGGATACCCTGCACCGGTAAACCAGCTCATGATCGCCCGGGCAAACAGCGCAGTCACGAGAATGTATATCGCCATCTTAAGTAACACGCCAACGGCCGATGTGACCAGCCCAAGAAGAGTTGGCGAATACCCGAGGAGAAAGGTTTTCAGCCCGATCTCTAACATCTGAAGGCATAGAAGCAGGATCAACGTGGGTGCATCTAGCGCGCCAAACGATGGAATCAACCGGCGCAGCCAAGCCAGTGGCGGATTGGTCGCCTTGACCAGGAACTGTGAAACAGGATTGTAAAAGTCGGCCTGTGTTAGTTGAAGTAGGTAACGCAGGAGTACAACTAATACGTAAAGCCCAACGAACATATTGACCAGGAAGACCCCTGCATTGTTCGCGTAACCTGAACCCATCGATTAGTCCTCTTGTTCTAGTTGCGCGAGTTCTTCGGAACGAATACGTGCTGCTTCTACTGCCCGTTGAATCGTCTCGTTCGCTCCAGCAGATTCAAGAAACTGGATGGCTCGTTCCGTGGTGCCAGCGGGTGAGGTGACTCGTCGCCGCAGTTCTGCCACAGGTTCATCGCTTGCTATGGCAAGTTTTGCCGCGCCAAGCGCGGTCTGCAGGGTCAAGCGACGGGCGATATCAGGCGTAAGGCCCCCGGCTACTCCCGCAGCTTCGATAGCCTCCATCAGATAAAAGAAATATGCGGGGCCGCTGCCCGAGACGGCCGTGACAGTGTCAATCAGCGCTTCACGGGAAACCCAGACACTCACACCGACCGCTTGCATTATGGATTGTGCGACTTCGCGTTGTGCGTTGCTGACCGCTTCGTTGGCAAACAAGCCAGAGGCCCCGGTGCCAACCAGCGCGGGGGTATTGGGCATGACACGAACAATCGCCGGTTCGCCCCCGACCCACGCCGTCATGCTGTCAATCGTAACGCCGGCAGCAATCGAGATCAGGAGTGGCTGGCGCTCACGCAGGATAGGGCCAAGCGGAAGCAGGGCCTCGCGCATGACCTGTGGTTTTACCGCCATCACCAGGACATCGGCAGTCTCTGCCACGGTCGTGTTGTCATCACAGGTGCGAACCTTGAACTGTTCGGTCAGTCGCTGACGTTGCGCAGCATCAGGATCGGAAGCTAGGATTGATTCTGGGGCAGTGCCCGAATCAACCAGTCCACCGATAAGGCTGCGGGCCATATTGCCGCTGCCAATGAATGCGGTGATTGATGTCATGGTTGAGCCTCTCGTCTATATGTCATCTTCATTGGATTATTGATGTCTTGGTCGCCGCGGGCCAAAAATTGCCGTACCGATGCGAACATGGGTTGCGCCCTCTGCAATGGCGGCTTCCAGATCGTCCGTCATACCCATCGACAAGCAGTCGATTGGATAGCCTTGATCGATCAGTTCATCACGAATGTTCCGCAAACGGGAAAATATTTGGCGTTGATGATCAAAGTCGTTCGACGGGCTTGGAATGGCCATCAGGCCACGAAGTCGCAGTCGAGGTTGATGTGCAATTGCGGTAGCGAGTGGCATTACTTCTTGGGGTGGGGTGCCGGATTTGGATACTTCACCTTCGAGGTTTACCTGAATTAGCACATTGAGCACAGGGTGGTTTTCAGGTCTCAGGCTGGCAAGTCGCTGCACAGTTTTGATGCGATCGACGCTATGCACCCAGTCGAAATGAGTCGCAATAAGTCGACACTTATTGTTCTGGATGTGGCCAATAAAGTGCCAAACGAGTGGCTTATCCCGGAGTTTCGCTATCTTGTCGACTGCTTCTTGCAAGTGATTTTCGCCAAATGCTGATTGTCCACAGGTGTGAACCGTTTCGATGGCAATGGCCGGTTGGGTCTTACTCACAGCGATCAGAGAAACGCTGCCATTGTCCCGGCCATAGCGGCGCTCGGCTTCGCGAATACGTTCAAGAACCGTCCGGTAACGGGCCGCTAGTGCATTGCTATCGGCGGACACATCACGGGCCTTTGTTAAGGGGGTCGCGGTCACGATCGATCGTTCTCCTTGGAATAGGAAACGGCTTTAGAAACGTGTTACTGTCAATCGTTGTTGAAGCAGGCACGTCCATTATATGTTAGACCGACGGTCATTCGGCGCGAGCCTTGTTTTTTTCACTTTACTGGGAAGAGTTCGAAATGGAACTGACTGAACTGCTGGCATTTGCTGTAAAAAACGGTGCTTCTGACATTCATTTGACAGCGGGATTGCCACCAATGATTCGGATCGATGGCGATATTAAACGGGTCAAGGTGGATGCTCTGGACGAAGCTTTTGTTCGAGAAATGGTTACGGATGTCATGACTGATGAGCAGAAAGCAGAATTCGAAGAGCACTGGGAATGTGACTTTGCTTTCGAGATTCCAAATCTCTCGAGATTTCGGGTTAATGCTTATAACCAGAAACGTGGTGTGGGGGCGGCATTTAGAACGGTGCCAACCAAGATACTGTCACTGGAGGATCTCGGTGCGCCGCAGGTGCTGAGAACCATGGCGGACAACGTGCGCGGACTGGTGGTAGTAACGGGGCCGACCGGTTCCGGGAAATCAACTACGATGGCGGGCATGATCAATTATGTGAACGAAAATCACCACGGACACATACTGACGATCGAAGATCCCGTCGAGTTTGTTCATGAAAGCAAGAACTGCCTGATTAATCACCGTGAGGTGGGATTGCATACACATGGGTTTGCCAAAGCGCTTAAGTCGGCGTTGCGGGAGGATCCTGACATTATTCTGGTGGGAGAAATGCGTGATGAAGAAACCATCAGTCTGGCACTTACTGCAGCGGAAACTGGTCATTTGGTGTTTGGCACTTTGCACACGTCTTCCGCTGCCAAGACCATCGATCGAATCATCGATGTTTTTCCAGCGGGTGAACAAGGTATGGTGCGGGCGATGTTGTCCGAGTCCTTGCAGGGTGTGGTTGCGCAACGACTATTGAAAAAGAAGGGTGGTGGTCGCTGCGCAGCCTACGAGATTCTTGTTGGCACGGGCGCGATTCGAAATCTTATTCGCGAAGCCAAGGTGCCGCAGATTTATGGCATGCTGCAAACTGGACGAGAACACGGGATGACGACCATGGATCAGTCGTTGCAGGAACTTGTTCAGCGCAATGTCATTGATGTAGAGGACGCACGACCATTAGCGGTTGATCCAAGTAAATTTAACTAGCGTGAATTGAGGAATTTCTGATGAACAGTCATCGATCTGCCAAGGGGGACCATTGATGGATTTTTTCGACTTACTGAAAATGGCGGTTGACAAAAAAGCATCCGATGTCTTTATTTCGGTCGGCACACCGCCGAGCCTGAAGATTGATGGACAGATTCTCCCCTTAAAGGTAGATCCTTTGACGCACGATCTGGCTCGAGAAATGGCGTTTTCTGTGATGACCGAGCGACAAAAAAAGGAGTATGACGAGAAAAAGGACTGCAACTTTGCATTGGTGCCACCCGCGTTTCCTGGAAGGTTTCGAATGAACGTTTTTCAGCAGCAAGGGATGGTGGGGTTGGTTGGGCGCCGTATCTCCGATGAGATTCCAAACTTTGCTGATTTGCGGTTACCGTCAGCACCGATGGAAAAGATCTCGCTCAGCAAACGTGGATTGGTATTGTTCGTGGGTGGCACCGGTAGCGGCAAATCGACCAGTCAAGCTGCTTGTATTGATTATCGGAACCAGCACACTCGCGGCCACATCATCACGATAGAGGATCCCGTGGAGTACACCCATGTTCCCAAACACTGCATCATTACCCAACGCGAGGTGGGTATCGATACTGAGTCGTTCGGCTCGGCTCTTGAAAACGCAATGCGTCAGTCGCCCGATGTCATCCAAATTGGCGAGATTCGAACTTCGGAAACCATGGAGAGTGCCTTGTCTTTTGCTGAAACAGGGCATCTTTGTCTAGCAACCTTACACGCTAACAATGCCTATCAGGCAGTGGAGCGTATGTCTAATCTTTATCCCGACACAAATCGCGAACAGGTCATGATGGGTATCAGTCTGAATTTACGTGCGATTATCTCGCAGCGACTCATTCCACTGGCCGAAGGGGGTGGGCGCGTGGCAGCAGTGGAAGTCATGATCTGTACTACGTTTGTGCGTGATCTGATTATGAAAGGCGAAATCGATCGACTTGGCGAAGCGATCGAAAACTCTTCAGAAAGTGGCATGCAGACGTTTGATCAGAGCTTGTTCGGTTTGCATGAAGCAGATCTAATTACACGTGATGATGCTTTGCGCAATGCGGAGTCAGCGTCAAATCTTGGGCTTCGATTCAAACTTGAAGGTAAAAGCGCGCAGTCGGCGAAAAATCTCGGCTCGACCTTTGAAAACGTTGAGGTGGGCTAACGAATCAGATTGAGACAAGTTGTCACGTGTCGAACCACGGCTTCGGGCGATGACACCAATAATCCAAGTAGTGCTGCTCGGAGTGGCACAAGATGCGGGTCTGCCCCAAGCGGGTTGTGATTGTGTCAACTGTGTGACTGCGCGAGCGCTGGGACGGCATCCTTGTGTGGTTTCTTTGGGGATTATCGATCACACGCAGCAGGCATTTTGGATGGTTGACGCAACGCCAGATTTTCCTCAACAGTTGCAGATGTTACGAGAACGTGCGCCGGGGGCTACCTTCGCTGGCCTGATTCTGACCCACGCGCATATGGGGCATTACACGGGCCTCATTCACTTGGGTCGTGAAGCGATGGATATTCGGGATATTACCCTTTGGTGCTCTTCCAAAATGAGGGCGTTTCTTCGTGCCAATGCACCTTGGGCCGCATTATTGAATGATGGCAACGTCACCCCGCGCGAGATTATCGACGGAGAGCCGTTCGCCCTTAGCAAAGGAGTTAGCGTGTTGCCCTACCAGGTACCGCATCGAGCGGAATTTACCGACACGTATGCATTTCTTTTTAGCGGTGACCGTCAGCGGCTTTTTTATTGTCCAGATATTGACTCATGGGACGGATTAACGTTCGATATTGACAACACACTGAAAGCAGGTGACACGGTACTGCTAGATGGCTCTTTTTTCAGCGAGGAGGAATTACCGCATCGGGACATGGCCCTGATTCCTCACCCATTGGTTACTGATACGGTCGGTCGATATGCCAATAAACCATATGATCTTGTGCTGATCCATCTCAATCACACCAATCCGATTTGGAGGGCTAGCCCACAACAGGAGTGGATTATGTCGCAAAACGCCGTTGTGGGAGAGCGAGGACAGGCGTGGATGCTTGCCTGAAAGTATTTTTCAAGATACGAATGCAGTGTTTAAGAGCATAACGTGTTTTTGTGTTCGAAGAGAGAACATCAGTTTGAACGGAAGTCGTTTAGGTAGGTCATCAATATCAGTTCGGCCGCTAATTGGTCACGCACAGATGTTCTTCGTAGAGTAATCGATTTTCCTGCGGGCGTGCTGTCTTGAATCAGACCATCTGCTTGTTGTGTCGTGAGCCTCTCGTCGACTGTTCGAATTGGCAGGCCATAGCGGGTGGTCAACTGATGAGAGAACGTCCGTGTTTTCTTCAGAAAATCTGTTTCTTTCCCGTCAGCGGATTGGGCAACGCCGACAACAAGAATGTCTGGTAGCCAAGTTTGAATGAGTTTATCAATTTCATCCCAGGGTACTTTGTAGTGATTGTAAAAAAGTGTGGCGATGCCCTGGGCTGTGGCCGTTTGTGTTTGACCGACGGCAATCCCAATTTTTCGGGTGCCGAAATCAAAGCCAAGGATAGTGTGGCTCACGCGTGACCCGCATCCCGAGCAAGCCGAGTCAAGTCAATACCGATCTGCTGTGCGGCTTGAGACCAGCGCGCCGCTGGCGCCTCATCAAATAGGATGCGGTGGTCGGCGGCAACACTCAGCCATGCATTCTGTCGCATTTCCTGATCGAGTTGACCCGCGCCCCAACCCGCATAGCCCAGCGCCATCAAACAGATCTCCGGACCGTCGCCATTTGAGATCGACTCGAGCACATCGCGTGATGATGTCAGTCCCAGTCGATCGCTAACAGTCATGGTTGACTGCCAGTCATCGCAGGTTTCATGCAGCACCAGTCCCAGTTCGGTGTGCACCGGCCCACCAGAAAAAACGGGTTGTTTGGCAATCGGTGGGTGACCGTCCCGCGGAAGTTTGAACTGGTCCAGGATATCGCCAATCGTGAGGTTTTCAAACGTGCGGTTGATGATGATACCTAGCGCCCCGTCAGTGTCATGTTGACATATGAGCGTCACCGTCCGGGAGAAATTCGGATCCTTCATTTCGGGCATGGCAATCAGAAAATGATTGGTGAGGCTGGGAAAGGTAGCGGTTGACATGATCAGTTGATTCGTATGCGCGGTGCACCAAACAGTTCGGCGTTGTTTGTGAATCGCCATGTTCGCGTGATGTGTAAGACGTTGGTTTTTCGTCTAATGGCGGTTGGTAAGGGTGCAAAAGGAGATGCCAGTCGAGCCAATTGAATGGCTGTGTCGTCAAGGATTTTTTGTCCGGACGGTTTGACAACGTGAATTCCGAGAAGATCACCGTTTCTACCGACGACAACTTCTAATACGACACTACCGACAAGGCGTTGCTGTCGGACCACGCTTGGATAATTGAGATTACCAATTCGTTGGACTCGGTCACGCCAAGTCGCCATGTAGGCGGCATAAATACTTTCCCGAGTGTTGGCACTGATAAAGGTGTGACCAGCGAGTTCCTGAGAGCGGTCCTGAAGGCGACCCACTTCCGCGACCAGCGGAATGTTCGATGTTTGTGTTTGTGGCCTTGGCGCTGCCGTGTTGTCGGCAGAGGAATCTTGACTAAGTTTCGCCTGTGTGTTGGGGGGGGTAATCGGTATGGTATGGACCATTACCGCCGCACTGTGGCGTCTGCTCGAATTAGGTAGAGAACTGTTCTGGTAGCGTTTGATATCAAGAGATGGTCTTTGAAGAGAGAGCTGAAACGGGGAGGTGCGGTCCGTTGATGAGGCATCTTTGCTCCCGTGCTGGTTATGTTGTGCCAGTACGTTAGTGTGTTCGGGTGGGGTATCGGCTGTATTCACCATAGTGAAATCCAAAATGATCGGTTGGATGTGATCGGGGTTTGAGTTCAGTGCCACAAAACCAATACCCAGAATA
Organism: Gammaproteobacteria bacterium; assembly: GCA_022451485.1. Classification (GTDB taxonomy): domain Bacteria; phylum Pseudomonadota; class Gammaproteobacteria; order Arenicellales; family UBA868; genus UBA11791. The sequence continues at coordinate 39,425 of JAKUQS010000004.1, read as the reverse complement.
ATCAAGATATGGGCGAATAAGGAGGTCAGTAAGCTAAAGCCAGTCACATTGGGTCGTCGATACCAGTCGGCAGCGATGGCGGTGGTGTTGGGTAGTGGTCGAGTCGATCGAAATTGCATGGGGCAGGGCCAATAAAACCAACTGATTGAAAATCATTTGATTCCAGTGGTTTCTTTCTAATTAACCGATTGTAACGTGCGATTCTGTTAGAATTGCACCTGCTCGTGAACTCAATCCCCTCTATCAATTCCCTTGGTTTGTGGCTTGCAACGGGCGCTTTAGTGTGCCGAACGCATTAGTCAGGCTCTTCCATTATGTCCGCGTCATCACTACCTAACATTGATGCGGTAAAAACCGTCATTGTTGATGCTGCCCGTGAGGTTGGCTTGGGCCAGGTTCTCGTGCGGGATAGCAGCACCAAGGATGATGGCAGTATGGTGACGGAGACGGATCGGCGGATGCAGGAGCAGTTGTTCGCTGCACTGCGGTCACGTTGGCCACAATTTGCAGTGATGGGCGAGGAAATGGAATATCGGAGTCAGTCTGAGGTAGTAACAGCTGATGGAAAAGGATTCTGGACACTCGATCCTCTTGATGGCACCACCAACTTTGCGATGGGTTATCCTTTTTACGGGGTATCGCTGGCTCTTGTTATTGAGGGGGAAGCCTGTCTGGGCGTAGTTTACGACCCGATCCGGAATGAGGTGTTCTCTGCCATTGTGAACGGTGGTGCGTTCCTTAACGATCGGCCTTTGCACACGCCTGATACGGGACTAATGCTTCGACAGTGCATTGCCAACGTCGATTACAAGCGGCTTGTGGCGCACTTGGCCGAGCGACTGGTTCGATATCCGCCTTATCGGTCGCAGCGTAATCTGGGTTCTTCGGTGCTCGAGTGGTGTTGGTTGGCAGCGGGTCGTGTACAGCTCTATCTGCATGGAGGCCAGCGAATGTGGGACTACGCCGCAGGCAGTTTGATTCTGCGCGAAGCTGGCGGGGTTTTCACTACGCTTGAAGGCTTGCCGTTCGACTGTCGCAAAATCACCAAACGATCGGTTGTCGCAGCCGTTAACAGCGAGCTGCATCACGCCTGGTTGCAGTGGATCTGGCAAAATGACGAGCGTCGGAAAAATTCGAATGTTACCCTCTGACTGTGGCGCGAGCTATTTTTGCGACGAACATAAATTCTATACGGAGTTGTAATTCATGGTCACTCGAAGAACAAAGGCCAATGCATTGCGTGCGCTGAGTATGGATGCTGTTCAGCAGGCGAAGAGTGGCCATCCCGGTATGCCGATGGGCATGGCCGATATTGCAGAGGTGCTATGGTCAGATTTTCTTCGCTATAACCCAAGCAATCCCGACTGGGCTGATCGCGATCGATTCGTTTTATCTAACGGCCACGGTTCGATGCTGCTCTATGCCTTGTTGTACCTGACCGGTTACGCCTTGACGGTGAAAGAACTCAGGAATTTTCGCCAATTGCACTCTGCAACACCGGGACACCCAGAATTTGGTTGTGCGCCTGGGGTTGAGACAACCACGGGCCCCCTGGGACAGGGCCTTGGTAACGCTGTTGGCATGGCACTTGGCGAAAAGGTACTTTCGGCCCAATTCAATCGCCCGGGCCACACCATTGTTGACCACAGGACATATGTTTTTCTTGGAGATGGTTGCCTGATGGAAGGCGTTTCGCACGAGGCGTGCTCACTGGCTGGAACACTAGGCCTTGGCAAACTGATTGCGATTTGGGACAACAACGGAATCTCGATTGATGGTGAGGTTGACGCTTGGTTTACTGACAATACTGCACAGCGTTTTCGCGCCTACGGTTGGCAGGTGATTGAGGACGTCGATGGGCATGATGCTGACAGTATCGCAACGGCACTCGAGCAAGCAGGGGAAGATTCATCACGTCCCACATTGCTGTGTTGTCGTACCGTCATCGGTTGGGGGTCTCCGAATAAACAAGGGCGGGCGTCTTCTCATGGAGCCCCGTTGGGCCAAGACGAAGTCGCCCTTGTGCGAGAGACGATTGACTGGCCCCACGCTCCGTTTGAGGTGCCAGAGGAGATAACCGCCGCTTGGTGTGCACGTGAGGTGGGTGCGGCCCGGGAGGCGGCTTGGTCTGAACAATTTACTGCCTACCGCACGGCATACCCGGCGTTGGCGGCGGAATTCGAGCGCCGTATGAACGGGGACTTGCCGGCTGAATGGCCAGTCGGGGCGAGCACTTTCATCACCAGTGTGGTCAGCACGGGGGAAAGCGTTGCGAGTCGCCAGGCATCCCGCCAGGCACTCGACGGCTTTGGGCCAATGCTGCCCGAGTTAATCGGCGGATCAGCCGATCTGGCCGGTTCTAACTTGACGATCTGGTCTGGCGCGTCGCCGATTACCGCAGACAATGCGCGGGGCAACTACATTTATTTTGGAGTGCGTGAGTTCGGCATGTCGGCCATGACCAACGGCATCGCGCTACACGGCGGCTTCTTACCTTATTGTGCGACGTTTCTCGTGTTTTCAGACTATGCTCGAAATGCGATTCGCTTATCGGCGTTGATGAAAATTCGGGCAGTGTTTGTTTACACGCATGATTCCATCGGTCTTGGCGAAGACGGCCCTACCCATCAGCCTATTGAACATGCTGAGGCGCTCCGCGTCATTCCCAACTTGTCGGTCTGGCGTCCTTGTGACTCGGTTGAGACAGCGATTGCTTGGCAGGCAGCGATCGAACGACGCGATGGACCCACCACTTTGCTGCTGTCGCGCCAGGGGCTTACTTTTCAGGCGCGCAGTTCCCAGCAGTTGGCTGACGTACGGCGAGGTGGTTATGTACTGCATGATGGCGCAGGCCCACTCGACGCCATCATTATTGCAACCGGATCCGAGGTATCCTTGGCAATGGAAGCAGTGAAAAACCTGGAGGACATGGGACATTCTGTGCGTGTAGTTTCGCTTCCTTCGACTGATATTTTTGATCGACAAGAAGCCACTTATCGCGACAAGGTGTTACCGCCGGCTGTGACTGTTCGTGTCGCTGTTGAAGCTGGAGTGAGTCGCGGATGGTTTCGTTATGTGGGCACTCACGGCCAGGTCATCGGGTTGGACACTTACGGCGAATCAGCACCGGCCAAGACGGTTTTTGAGCACTTTGGTTTTACTGTTGACAATGTTGTGGGGGTCGTATCGAGTCTCATCAGACGTTGAACATACGGTCGTTTGCCTGAGGCAAGGCACACTTTGTCGAATACATCGTAACGATAGTAAATAAGAGTACATAGAGGAGAAGTGGGTATGGCAATCAAGGTGGCAATCAATGGTTTCGGACGCATAGGACGGAACGTATTTCGGGCAATGTTTGAATCTGGACAGCAATCACACTTCGAAGTGATTGCCATCAATGATCTTGGCGATGCGGCCACTAATGCGCACTTGCTTCAATATGACACGGCGCATGGCCGGTTCGGAGAAGAGGTAACCGTTGAGGATGACTGTTTTTTGGTTGGTGATAAACGCGTCAAGGTTTTGGCAGAGCGCGATCCTGCGAGCCTCCCTTGGGGGGAGCTTGGCGTCGATGTCGTGATGGAGTGCACGGGATTTTTTACGTCAAAAGAAAAAGCCAGCGCTCACCTGAGCGCGGGTGCCAGCAAGGTGATTATTTCAGCTCCCGGCGGCAAGGACGTTGATGCGACGATTGTTTACGGCGTCAATCACCATGTGTTGAAGTCGACAGACACGGTGATTTCCAATGCCTCGTGTACTACCAATTGCTTGGCACCATTGGTAAAGCCGCTGAATGACAGTCTCGGTGTTTGCAGTGGTTTGATGACAACAATTCACGCTTATACCAACGATCAGGTATTAACCGATGTTTACCATTCAGACTTGCGACGGGCACGGTCTGCAACGCAATCGATGATTCCGACGCAGACCGGGGCTGCGGCTGCCGTCGGACTGGTTTTGCCGGAGCTGAATGGCAAACTGGATGGGTTTTCGGTGAGGGTGCCGACCATCAATGTCTCACTGGTCGATCTGACCTTTGAGGCGGCCCGCGAGACAACACTGGAGGAGGTCCACCAAATTTTGCAAGTGGCATCAGAGGGAAATCTTAAGGGCATTCTCCAATACAACGAATTACCGTTGGTGTCGATTGACTTTAATCATAACCCGGCTTCCTCGATCTACGATGCGTCGATGACGCGGGTGGTCAATGGAACTTTGGTTAAGGTTTGTTCGTGGTATGACAACGAGTGGGGATTTTCCAATCGAATGCTGGATACCTGTCTCGCCCTGGTCAATGCCAGCTAAGTGGGGGTATGTTGTCATTGAATGGCGGGGGATAGGAGCCGTGGCGAACGTATTCGAGGCAGTTGGGTGAGAGTTTTGCACATGTCGGATCAGGCCCTGTCGGGCCAGCGGGTACTAATTCGTGTTGATTTGAATGTACCCATCTCGCATGGAGAGGTAATGAGTGACGCGAGGATTCAGGCGTCGATTCCCACTTGTCGTTTGGCGTTGGCCGCCGGTGCATGCGTTATTCTGATGTCGCATCTGGGTCGACCGGTGGAGGGAACGTTTGATGCCGCTGCCTCATTAGCGCCAGTCGCAGGCCGTCTTGCTGAATTATTGGGTTCGCCGGTGCGGCTTGTATCGGATTGGCTGGATGGTGTCGAGGTCAGACCAGGGGAAGTGGTGTTATGTGAGAACGTGCGTTTCAACCTCGGTGAGAAGGCCAACGAAAATGATTTAGCCCGTCGCATGGCCGCCCTGTGCGATGTTTTTGTGATGGATGCGTTTGGTACCGCTCATCGGGCACAGGCGTCAACGCATGGCGTGGCTCGATTTGCGCCCATCGCGTGCGCGGGTCCTTTGCTCGGCGGTGAGCTGGACGCCCTGACAAAAGCGTTGGAGAGTCCAAAACGGCCGATGTGTGCCATCGTCGGTGGCTCTAAGGTATCAACTAAATTGATGGTCCTTGAATCACTCTACGAGGTGGTTGATCAGTTGATACCTGGTGGCGGTATTGCGAATACGTTTATCGCGGCAGCGGGTCACGCGGTCGGGCAGTCGCTCTATGAGCCGGCTCTCATTGATACGGCGCGCCAGTTGTTGGATCGGGCGGCTGCGGCGGGTAAAGAAATCCCTATTCCCACGGATGTGGTTGTTGCGAAGGAAGTGTCGTCGACGGCGAACGCTCGTGTGACACAGGTTGATGAGGTGGCATCTGATGAACTGATTCTGGATATCGGGCCCGAAAGTGCGATGCGGCTTGCCAAACAACTAAGCCGTGCTGGCACCATATTGTGGAACGGGCCTGTGGGGGTGTTTGAGTTGGATCCATTTGCGGCTGGCACGGGGATTATCGGGCGGGCGATTGCCGACTCTTGTGCATTCTCGATTGCCGGTGGTGGTGATACTTTGGCTGCTGTTGACAAGTACAATCTTGGTAAGAAGATTTCTTATGTTTCCACCGGTGGTGGTGCGTTTCTTGAGTTTATTGAAGGAAAGACCCTGCCAGCTGTAGAGGTTCTGGAGTCACGCGCAAACGGCTAGTTCAGCGATGTCCAAGCGTAAATCGATGCGGCGAACAAAAATAGTAGCTTCTCTGGGACCGGCCACCGATGCGGCGGCTGTGTTGACCGATGTGGTTCGTGCCGGCGTAGACATTGCCAGAATTAACCTGTCGCATGGAACTGCAGCGGATCACTGTCGGCGGGCTGCTGCCTTAAGGCAGTGCGCTGCAGCGGAGGGGCGGTCCGTAGGTTTGTTGCTCGATCTGCAGGGACCGAAAATTCGTGTCGAGCGCTTCAGGCAAGGCTCGGTCACGCTCAAGAGCGGCGCTCCATTTACCATCGATGTGACGTTCCCACCGGGCGAGGGAACAGCCGCATGCGTTGGAACCAGTTACCGGCGGTTGCCTCAGGATCTCGTCGTGGGGGACACCCTGTTGTTGGATGACGGGAACCTGGCTTTGGGTGTTGAGGCGCTTTCCGACACAGCGGTGACCACCAAGGTAATCCAAGGTGGCTTACTGTCTGATCACAAAGGAATTAACAGGCGGGGGGGTGGACTGACAGCTCAGGCTTTAACAGAGAAGGATAGAGAAGACATCGAATTGGCCGCTACGGTAGCGGCCGACTACATCGGTGTGTCCTTCGTGCGCGATGCAGATGATATTGAGACCGTTCGTGACTGGTTACGTGAAGCAGGGAGTCAGGCGCACATTGTGGCTAAGATTGAGCGCGTAGAGGCGCTGGAGAATATCGATGCCATTATTGATGCATCAGATGTCATTATGGTGGCACGTGGAGACCTGGGCGTTGAGATCGGTGATGCAGAGCTGCCAGGGGTACAGAAACGGTTGATTGCTGGCGCTCAACAGGCTAACAAAGTGGTTATTACGGCCACTCAGATGATGCAATCCATGGTGACTAGCTTGCAGCCAACACGAGCAGAAGTGCTTGATGTCGCCAACGCCGTGCTAGATGGAACGGATGCCGTCATGTTATCGGCGGAAACTGCAATGGGGCAACATCCGCCTAAAGTGATTGAGGCTATGGACCGTATTTGCCGAGGTGCGGAACAGCATGCAGGGGTGACAACACCCCGTGAACGCGGCGATGCTCGCTTTGGTGACACGGACGAGGCCATTGCTATGGCGGCTATGTATACCGCTAATCATTATTCAATCAGTGGTATTTTGGCAATGACCGAGTCCGGTGCAACGGCAAAGTGGATGTCAAGAATTACGTCGGCAATCCCGATATTTGCCATGACACGATGGCCGACAACTGAGCGTCGTACCGCCTTGTACCGCGGCGTTTACCCCGTGGCATTTGATCCCACCGGTTTTTCTCCCAATGACATCAACCGACAGGCGATGGACGTATTAAAAAGTCGCCAGATGGTCAAGAAAGGAGATCAGCTGGTTGTGACCCAGGGTGAGTGGTCCGGCATATCCGGACGTACTAATTCGATGAAGATCATCACGGTTGGTGATATAAATGAAGCGCGACCGGTTCGCGCGGAAGATAATTGAAATGCGAACGATGGGAAAATCATAGATAACGATTGAGACCTTGGATGACAGATTGGAGAGCATGATGAACATTGACACCCTAAAGACCACCGCTGCAGCGATGGTTGCACCTGGTAAAGGCATTCTTGCTATGGATGAAAGCCACCCGACGTGCAACAAGCGGTTCGAGGCGTTGGGTATTCCAACGACGCCGGAGATGCGGCGCGAATATCGGACCATGCTGGTGACGACGCCCAAGCTCGGACAGCACATCGGTGGAGCCATTTTGTTTGACGAGACGATACGCGATTGTGTAGTTGATGGTCGAAGCTTCGTCGAGGTGCTTACTGAGCAGGGAATCGTGCCAGGGATCAAGGTCGATGCAGGAGCCAAGGACCTTGCCCTGCGGTCGGGGGAGAAAGTCACCGAAGGACTAGATGGTTTAGGGCCGCGTCTTGCGGAATACAGCGAGTTAGGCGCGCGCTTTGCCAAGTGGCGTGCGGTTTATGCCATTACCGATACGCGGCCTAGTCAGGCCTGTTTCAGCGCGAATGCGCATGGTTTGGCTCGTTATGCTGCGTTGTGTCAGGAGCACGATATTGTGCCGATCGTAGAGCCAGAGGTGTTGATTGATGGTGACCACAGTATCGAGCGCAGTTTTGAGGTCACGCAACACGCACAGCAAACTGTATTTGAAGCACTCGCTGATCAAGGTGTTGTGCTTGAGGGCATCGTGTTGAAGCCGAGCATGGTGATTTCGGGAAGCGAAGCGAAGGATCGCGCCGGTATAGAGGAGGTGGCACGCCAAACGCTTCGTTGCTTACTCAGTACAGTACCACCCGCTGTGCCGGGCATCGCTTTTCTTTCCGGCGGGCAGTCTGATGAAGAAGCAACGGCGCACTTGAACGCTATGCATCACCTGGGTATCGAATTGCCGTGGGCGGTGACATTTTCCTACGGACGCGCATTGCAGGCCGCTGCCATGCAGGCATGGAATGGACAGCAGGACAACCTGATGGCGGCACAAGTGATTGCTTGTCACCGGGCCCAGATGAATGGTCTTGCTGCGCAAGGCCGCTATGAGGTCCAGATGGAAAGTCCGGCGTAGAAAGGATTCTTGGTTGTTTTTTCTGATCGGCGGGGACTAATTCCCAGCAGGAGGACTAATGCGGTTTCAGGGTACCGACACTTATATCGCGACCGAAGATTTGCAGATGGCTGTTAACGCGGCGGTCACACTAGAGCGTCCTCTGTTGATTAAGGGTGAGCCAGGTACGGGTAAAACCATGCTCGCTGAAGAAGTGGCGGCCGCCCTCGGCCGGCCATTGATTAATTGGCACATTAAGTCCACCAGCAAGGCGCAACAAGGTCTTTACGAGTATGACGCTGTGTCACGCCTGCGGGACTCGCAATTGGGTGACGAGAGGGTCAAGGACATTGGCAACTATATCAAGCGGGGGAAACTATGGGATGCGTTCGAGACCGATGAGCGCGTTGTATTATTGATTGACGAGATCGATAAAGCCGACATTGAATTCCCCAATGACCTCCTGACTGAACTTGATCAGATGGAGTTCTTCGTCTATGAAACCGGCGAAACAGTGCGAGCGAAAAATCGCCCGATCGTGATTATCACCAGTAATGATGAAAAAGAATTGCCGGATGCGTTTCTGCGACGGTGTTTTTTTCACTTCATCAGTTTCCCGGATAGAGACACCATGGAGCGTATCGTTCAGGTTCATCACCCGCGCATTAAGCAGGACCTTATCAGTGAAGCACTGGATATTTTTTTCAATGTTCGAGAAGTGCCGGGGTTGAAGAAAAAACCAACGACTTCGGAGTTGATCGACTGGCTAAAGTTGTTGATGGCAGATGATATTCCAGATGAAATCCTGAAGGAGCGTGATCCCACTCGCGCGATTCCTCCGCTGTATGGTGCATTATTGAAAAACGAGCAAGATGTGCACACTTTGCAGCGCCTGGCCTTTATGGTTCGTCGCGACACTGGGTGATCATTCATGTTGGTGACTTTTTTTTTGAGCCTGAAGAGAGCCGGTGTACCGGTTTCGGTGCGCGAGTTTCTGGTGTTACTAGAAGCCATGACGTGCGGTCTTGCCTTCGGGTCAATCGATGATTTCTACCGATTGTCGCGAACGTCGCTGGTTAAGGATGAGCAGTACTTCGATCGTTTTGATCGTGCTTTTGGTGCGTTTTTCAAGGAATTGGAGTCCTTTGATGATGTATTGGAAGCGCTTTTACCAGAAGATTGGTTGCGCTCGGAATTCGAAAAATATTTGACAGAAGAAGAAAAAGACAAGATCCAGTCATTGGGGGGTCTTGAAAAATTGATCGAAGAATTCAAGAAGCGCCTGGAGGAGCAGCAGAAGCGGCATTCCGGTGGTAGCAAGTGGGTTGGCACTGGCGGCACGTCACCGTTTGGCAATGCCGGATATCATCCTGAGGGCATTCGTGTTGGGGGTGAGGGTAGACAGGGTCGGGCCGTCAAAGTATGGGACAAACGACGGTTTAAAAATCTCGATGGTTCGGTTGAGCTCGGAACTCGAAATGTAAAAGTAGCGTTGAAGCGATTACGTGCGTTTGCGCGCACGGGTGCGCAGGAGGAACTCGATCTGGACGACACCATTCAATCGACTGCACGAAACGCTGGGATGCTCGATATCAAAATGATTCCTGAACGCCATAATGCTGTGAAGGTGTTAATTTTTATTGATGTCGGCGGTTCAATGTATCCTTATGTGCAATCTTGTGAAGAGCTTTTTTCTGCCGCACGCAGCGAGTTCAAACACCTTGATTATTTCTATTTTCACAACTTTATCTATGATTTTGTCTGGAAAGACAATCGGCGTCGTAACAGTGAAGTGACAGCTACTTGGGATGTGTTACACAAATACGCGCGTGATTACAGAGTGATTTTTGTTGGTGATGCGTCAATGGCCCCTTATGAGATTGCGAGCCCCGGGGGAAACATCGAGTACTTTAATGAAGAAGCCGGTGCGACATGGATGCAGCGTGTGGCGGGGACTTATGATCGATTGGCCTGGCTCAATCCAACGCCCGAATCATATTGGGAATACACCCAGTCCATCCATATGATCAAAGAGTTGGTTGATGACCGCATGTTTCCGCTAACGTTGTCGGGGCTCGACACTGCGATGCGGTCGCTTGCGAGTTAGACCCGCTCTGGATAAACGCGGCTTTCATAAGCCTCGGGTGTAGCAATAACGCCATGCAAGGTTTTCATTTGAAGCGGTGTCCCATCGTGATCCGCTATGGATTGCCCATCACAGCCATGGGTCTGGTTATTTTCCTGTCTAACCTTTTGGTTCACTACCCAGTAGCCGTGGTACTTGGATCCGTCGATCTTGCCGACTGGCTGACTTGGGGTGCGTTTACCTATCCTGTGGCGTTTCTGATTACCGACAGCACCAACCGACTGTTTGGCCCAGGACACGCCCGCCAGTTGGTTTACGTTGGCTTCGCACTGGGGGTTTTGCTCACGCTGACGGACGCACTCGCCACAGCGGCGGTGCGTGCTGATGTGACCTCAGCGACCGTGTTAGAGGCGCTTTTGAATGACCCTGATGCTTGGTCTATGCTGCGTGTAGCAATAGGCTCTGGAACGGCTTTTCTGACCGCACAATTGATTGATGTCCATATATTTGATCGATTGCGACGCGAAAACTGGTGGAAGGCACCGGTCGCGTCCTCATTTGTCGGTTCGCTCGTCGACACCGCACTATTTTTCTCCATTGCGTTTGCCGGTACAGGGTTGCCCTGGGTTGGTTGGGGCCTGGGCGATTTCTGTGCCAAGTTGCTAATGGTAGGCTTACTCTTGTATCCGTTCCGACTACTCACGGGTTTTGCTGATCGTCCTGCGTAACTTGATGCAACCGAGAAAACTGATTCTTGACTGTGATCCTGGCCACGATGATGCCGTGGCGATTCTGCTCGCCCTTGCTTCACCGGCAGAGATCGAATTGCTGGGTATTACTTGCGTTGCCGGCAACGTACCGTTGTCGCTGACAAGTCGCAATGCGCTCAAGATTTGCGAGTTAGCCGGGCACTCTGATGTTGGGGTGTATGCCGGTGCAGACCGGCCGATGGTGCGATCACCGGTGACGGCTGAGGCAGTGCATGGAGCCTCAGGCCTTGATCTGCCGGACGGGCGGCGGTTGCCAGAGCCGGTCATGCGATTAAGAGATCAGCATGCTGTTGATTTCATTATTGACATGCTGTTGGCTCATCCCGCCGGCGCGGTGACTGTCTGTCCAATTGGGCCGCTGACGAACATTGCGCTTGCCATGAGACGGGCACCGGAGATCGTGCCAAAAATCAGGGAAATTGTGTTGATGGGTGGTGCTGCGATTAATCCTGGCAATGTTACACCGGTAGCTGAGTTCAATATTTATGTGGATCCTCACGCAGCGGATGTCGTTTTTCGATCCGGTGTGCCGCTCACGATGATGGGGCTTGATGTCACCCATCAGGTTTTGGTAACCCCCGAACGTATTGAGACTATTAGAAGTTGTGGTGGCCAAACCGCCAGGGTAGTGGCCGATTTGCTCAGTTTTTACTGTCGTTATGATCGCAGTCGTTATGGAACTGATGGTGGCCCGTTGCACGATCCGTGTGTGATCGCACATCTTTTGGATTCGGCGCTTTTCGCCTGTCGTCATGTCAATGTTCAAATTGAGATCGCCTCGCCACTCACCCTTGGCCAGACAGTGGCAGATTGGTGGCAGGCAACGGAGGCGCAGCCTAACTGCCATGTGGCTTACGCGGTGGATGCTGAGGCGTTTTTCTTACAGCTGACACAGAAGCTATCAACGTTGCCATGAGCGCGCGCCCGAGCGTACTGGTGTTCGGCTCGGTTAACGTCGATCTCGTTATGCGTGTATCGACGTTGCCGATCAGCGGGGAAACAGTGCTAACGGACGATTATCAACCCCTACCTGGCGGGAAAGGTGCAAATCAGGCGTTGGCAGCTCGACGAGCAGGTGCTGACAGTGTGTTTATCGGAGCGGTGGGTGATGATGCGTATGGCATTTTGGCCCTCGCTTTGCTGGCGCAAGACGGTGTCGATTTGTCTTACATCGTCAAGACGAAACGCAACACGGGCTGTGCTGTCGTCATGGTGGACGAGGTGGGTTGTAACCTGATTGGAGTAGCCAGTGGTGCGAATCAGGATATCCAATCCGATCAGGTTGCCGATGAACTGATAGACCAGGCTGGGGTCGTGGTGCTACAGCAGGAAATCCCGATCGAGCAGAACTTGCGGTTGGCGCAGCGTGCGAAACATTTGAACACGCCGGTACTTTTCAATCTCGCGCCGGCTACGCACGTTCCCAATGCACTGCTGAGTCATGTCGATTGGTTGGTCGTCAATGAAGTCGAAGCGACTTTCCTAGCGAGTAGCCCTTCGCAGGAACATATCCCCCACATTGCTGAACAACTGGCGAATTCGAACGATTTCAATGTTGTGGTGACCCAGGGTCCGGGGACTGTGATCGCGGTAGTCGACGCGCAGACCCTGACATTTCCGGCACCGGCCATCCAAGCGGTAGACACAACCGGAGCGGGGGATACTTTCGTAGGCTACTTAGCGGCGGGGATTGCTCAGGGAGACACAGGGACTACCCATCTTGAGCGTGCGGTTGTGGCGGCTTCGCAAGCGTGTACTGGACTGGGCGCCCAAACCAGCATCCCCTTCGTCGACGAAGTGAATTTGTTGTGACTCGCTATGGTTTGCTATTTGTTGATGCGGGGTAAGATCACCGCTAGAGTGATCGTTGGGGAAAATCATCCTGGAGGAGACATCTAATGAAAGTGTTTCATATACGGCTCGCAGCGGTGCTGCTTATGGTGTTTGCGGTGGTGGCGGGGCCGCTGGTTGGGACAGCGGCAGCTGCTGGAAAGGTGGCACTAGTGATTGATGTGGGAGGACGAGGTGATCTGTCGTTCAACGACATGGGTTTTAAGGGGGCCGATGAGGCGGTCGCCAAATTTGGTATGGAGCTGGTTGAGATTCAGAGTAATTCGGCGGCCGACTATCTGCCTAACCTACAGAATGCCGCGCGCTCGGAGGCATTTGATCTCATCATTGGTGTTGGGTTTCTGCTGGCGGATGCCATGGCCGAAGTGACCGATCAATTTCCAGACCAAAAGTTTGCCATCATCGATGTGACTTGGTTGGGTAAACCGAACCTTCAGGAGGTAGGTTTTGAAGAGAACAAGGGTTCGGCTTTGGTTGGCGCCCTCGGTGCAATGGTCGCGGCGCATTATGGATACGACAAGATTGGCGTCGTGTTAGGTATTGAAATCCCCGTGCTCTACAAATTTGAAGCAGGATATCGTTTTGGCCTTCACTGGGGTAACGCGAAATATGCCGAAGTGACTGGTAAGTCAGCCGAGGTAGGTCTTCTTTGGACCTACACGGGTACTTTTAGCGATATTGCCAAAGGTAAAGTGGCAACGCAGGCTATGTTGGCTCAAGGGGCGGGGCTTATTTACAACGTCGCGGGACCCCTAGGCATTGGCGATTTAGAAGCGATTACCGAACACCTTGAGGCACAAGGCAAGTCGGCAGGACCGCCGTTCATGATTGGTGTCGATGCGAATCAGGATTATCTCGGTGACGGACACCGCGTATTAGCTAGCATGATGAAGCGGGTGGATTATGGCGTTTACTCGGCAATCGAGTCGGTTGCCAATGGGTCGTTCAAGGGTGGCGTCAGAATTCTCGGACCGGGTAACGGGGGTATTGCGATTTCCCGTCAGCAGGATCTGGGCGACTTCATTGATTTTGGTATTAAGGGAGGTGCGATTTCCGAGAGTGATCGAAGCCAGATTACAGCCAATTGGCAGGCTATGCGTGCGGCTGTGCCGGCTTGGATCTGGGAGGCAGTCGAAGAATTGGAAGCAAAGATCAGTTCTGGCGAAGCGAAGGTTCCGTGTGACTGGTGCGCGGACTCGATTAAAGCAATACGGGCCCAGTATCCTGACTGAAAGTGCGGTGGGTTCTGTTTCAGTGACGGGGAGGGGGACGCGTGTCTTTCTCCCCTATTTTTTGTCATTGTTTTAGAAAACTGGTCAACCTATCCTGCGGGTGTTTTAGTCAATTCCGGGTTGGGACATACGAAGACATCGGATCAATCGTATCATCGATGATAGCTAGAGCGACTCTGATCAAACGCTTACATCCCATCATGGAGTCGATGTTGGCCGCCGTCATTGGTCTGATGATCGGTGCAGTGATCATGTTGGGATATGGCTATAACCCGGTGGCCGCTTATGGCTCGCTTTTCCAGGGTAGCTTTGGCAGCTTATACAGCTGGGCAGAATCTCTTGCAAACGCGACACCGTTGATTCTTACTGCGCTGACTTTTGCGGTGGCGATGCGCGGCGGACTGTTTAATATCGGTGCTGAGGGGCAGCTGTATGTGGGCGCTCTCGCAGCGGTGGCAGTTAGCCTGATTCATTTGCCATCACCAATACATATTGTGATGGCTTTGTGTGCGGCAATGTTGGCGGGCATGTTGTGGAGTTTGCCTATCGCATTGTTGAAACTGACTCGCGGTGTTCACGAAGTAATTTCGACAATTATGTTTAACTGGATCGCCTATTTTTTGGCCCTTTATGTGATTGCCCACGTATTAACAGACCCGTTGCGTGGTGAGAAAACGATTAGCATTGTGGAAACATCTCGTCTTGCGCGGATTGTGTTGGGCACAACGCTTAATTATGGGTTGCTGATTGCCATCATTGCGGCTGTTGCTGTGTTGTTTGTTTTGTGGCGGACTACTGTGGGATTTGAACTCAGGGTCAGCGGACACACTTCGGTAGCGGCACGTTACGCCGGCATCAGTCACCGTAGACAGATTCTGACTGTATTGTTGATGGGTGGCGCGACGGCGGGACTGGCTGGTGCAGTTCAGGTAATGGGGCGGCCCCCGACCTATGCTGTCTTGAGTGGCTTGCCGCAGTTGATCAACCTCGGTTTCGACGGAATTGGTGTTGCCATGATTGGCAGAAACCATCCCATCGGCATTATTGTCGCTGCTATCTTTTTCGGCGGTCTCATGGCAGGGGGCAGGGTCATGCAGTTTTCGCCGGGTGTGCCTCTGGAGCTGGTTCGGGTTGTCGAAGGCGTGATTATCGTGACGCTTGCGGTGCCCGAACTAAGAAACATGTTGGGATCCTTTAGGCGGCAATTTGCAAAAAAGAAGGTATACGATGGAAGTTGAACACCTGTGGGGAATCTTGTTCATTTCTCTTCATGCGATGGTGCCGATCACACTCGCTGCAATTGGCGAGACCATTGAAGAGGCAGCGGGATTATTCAATATCGGTCTTGAAGGAATTCTTCTGTTGAGCGCCCTCACCGGGGCATTGGGCGCAGAAATTTCAGGTAGTGCAACGGTGGGGTTGCTCGCCGGATTAGGGACTGGGGCTTTGATTGGGGGGATTTTTGGTGTTATCAGCACGTATGGGCGAGGCAGTCAGCTAATCAGCGGAGTTGGAATCAATCTATTTGCTTTCGGCTTTGTCGCGTTTATGCTGATTAATCTGGGCGCACCTGGGTTCCACAGTGTACCGCGCGACGTCCAGGTCAAAATGATCTCGTTAGGGGTCGGCAGCGTCAGTCCGTTGGTGTTTCTTACCGTTGGCCTTGCTATCGCTGTCTACTGGATGCTCCGGCGTACTCAGTTGGGCATCCGTATTCGGTCAGTTGGTGAGAATCCAGCCGCAGCTGATGTTGCGGGAATCAACGTCAATGCACTGCGGTTGGGAACAGCGTTGGCAGCCGGTGCCTTCGCAGGTTTAGCTGGAGCTTATCTTAGTGTCGATTGGTTTGGTGCTGTGACTAAGGAGTTAACGGCGGGTCGGGGTTTTATTGCTTTGGCGACCGTGGTGTTCAGCGGTCTCAATCCTCTACTCGCACTACTCGGAGGATTTATATTCGGTTTCTTTGATGGATTAGCGACGTGGGTTTCGACTTACCCCAAGATTAAAGACATTATTCCTTGGCAGTTTGTTGCCATGGCTCCCTATATCGTGACATTGCTTGTCGTGGCAGGGGTCATTGGCCGAGTGCGTTTTCCAGCGGCACTCGGTATGCCCTATCGGCGAGAGTAAGTTTTCTTAGGCGAGATTGGTATGATAGCTGGCGTTCCGTGATGGCCGTTTGGCTGTCTCGGTGGTGCTTCCTGTCATCCATTGGCCCAAGGTCTGACGGTCGGCCTGCGCTGCATTCATGCTACCGATAAGTCGACCTTCATGGACAACGCTCACGCGGTCTGCCAGACAGAGAATTTCGTCCAGGTCCTCAGAGATGACTAAGATAGCTGAGCCCATAGCCCTTAGTTCGAGGAAACATTCCCACGTATGACGAATGGCTTTGGCATCCAGTCCTTCGGTTGGGTGAGCCGCAATTATGATTGGTGGCTGGTTCCAGGTTTCCCGACCTAAGATCAGCCGTTGGATGTTGCCACCAGAAAGAATGCGGGATTCTGTTTGCCATAAGTCCGGCACTAGTGCCTTAAATTTCGATACGATGTCGTGTGCATGACGAGTGATCTCTCGATGATTAAGTACACGGTACTTGGAGAATGGCGCTTTAGCGTAATCTTTAAGGACGATGTTTTCGGCTACGAACATGTCTTCAACAATACCCATCTCTCGGCGTCGTTCTGGAATGTGGGCGACGCCTTGTTCGATGAAGGCCCTAGGTGGGTCGCCGCTCATTTCTTGGCCGAGGATGAAGATCTGCCCTTGTCGCGCTGGCCTGAGTCCCGTGAGACATTCGATGAGCTCGGTTTGTCCGTTGCCTGCCACGCCGGCCAGACCGATTATTTCCCCTTGGCGGAGCGCGATTGAAAATCCTTCATGTTGTTGCTCCTGCCTCGTTTTTTCAGGCACTAGGTTGCGTGCCTCGAGCGCGATGACTTCCGACTCAACAGCCGGTCGTTCGATATGCGTAGGTAAAATCTCACCAAATGTCTCCCTAGTGAGTGCAGCTTCGCTGGTCTCTGTGATGGATCGAGTCCCGCAGGTCTTGCCTAGTTTGAGAACGGTCACTCGGTCTGAAACCTCGAATACCTCACGCATTTTGTGAGTGATAAAGACAATTCCCTTACCTTCATCAGTCATCGCTCGAAGAATGACAAACAAATCGTCCGCTTCTTGAGGTGTGAGGAGTGAGGTAGGCTCATCGAGCAGCAAGACCTGCGGCTCATGAAATAAAACTTTTATGATCTCAACACGTTGTTGTTCTCCGGCCGACAGCGCTTCAACACGTGCCGTGGGGTCAATTTTGAGTCCGTAGCGGGACGACAGGTGTTGTATCTGCTTTTCTACCACTTTTCGACGAAAAGAAAATACCGGAGCATGAAGCCCTAGCATAATATTTTCTGCGACGGTAAAAGTGGGTACAAGCATTAATTCCTGATGGACCATCCCAATACCGTGGCGAAGTCCGTCCAGTGGAGAGTTCAATGTTACCGATTGGCCGTTGACTAGTATTTCGCCATCGGTTTTTCCATAGTAGCCAGAAAGAATATTGGCAATGACGGTTTTTCCTGCACCGTTTTCCCCCAGCAGGGTATGGACCTCGCCGGCGCGCACATCAAAATCGATGTGATCAAGAATTAGATGCTCCCAGACTCCAGGAAACCCCTTGCTGATTCCTTGCGCTTGAAGCAGGATGGTTTGGTTACGGTCTAATGGATCGTAACCGTCCGGTTGCTTTGATACCTTCAATGTTTCAACCTTTAAGGGATTAATTTGGTAGGGTGTCGATTCTTAATATAATGGCACCTCAGCCACAATCTTTCGCGCCCCATCAAATTAATTATGCCGGAGTTTTTGGAGAGTGATGGGAAATGAACCAAGATCCATATCTTGAGCCCCTGAGAGCGGCGTTGTCTCGTGCTTACGCACCCTACTCAAATTTCTCGGTCGGCGCGGTGGTGCGAGCCCAATCAGGAGAGTTGTATAGTGGAACCAATCTCGAGAATGCTGCTTACCCGGAAGGGTTGTGCGCAGAGGCTTGTGCGATTGCAGCTATGGTGATGGCTGGCGAGCAAAGACTAATCGAAGTCGCTGTGATGGCGAGGGGAGAGGCGCTTTGTTCTCCTTGTGGCGGTTGCCGCCAGAAAATTGCAGAATTTGCCCTTCCTGATACATCAATACGACTGTATTCCCCTGATGCTTTACGCGCGGTGTTTTCTTTGGCGGAGTTACTGCCCTACTCTTTCACCCCGGAGCATTTGAACTGAGTTTCTGATTTCACGTATCAGACTATTTCAGGGCTGCCAAGGTTTGTTCAAGCGTTCCTATATTAATTACGGAATGATATGTGGGAACCCGTTCTGCTCCGCGGAAGGCTCGTTTAAAGATCCCGGCTATATTTGGATTTTTCTCGGCGGGAGTAGTGCCTTTACCGATACCGCCTCCAAATTCGATGACTGTTGTTACCCCAAGCTGGATGGCGTTTAAGAGATTCTGGTGCCACAACACGGGATGGAATAATTGTAGGAAGAGGCGCGAACGGATGCTGGCACTGTTTGATTCATGGAAATCTCCTGTGTAGTTGGACAATACCTGGATATCAGTGATTTGAAATACGGTGTCCTCTAATACAGGACGAAAACGTTTTGCGGCCTCAATCATCAAGTAAGTGTGGAAAGCTCCTTCAGTTTTGAGTCGTGTCGATCGCTTTTTTGGATAGAGCTCGGTCAACTCGTGAGCAAGGTTGTCCAAGTCTTCAGCGTGGCCTCCGACGACAATTTGTTCTGGCAGGTTACAGGCGGCAATTGCGCAATAGTGTTTTTCAGCCAACTTAGCCGCTGCTTCTACATCGAGTGGTAGGGCTTCCATTTCGCCATCACCGTGAGTACCCATCAGTTCGCCCCGTGTGCTGACTAGTCTAAGCGCCGACGCGAAATCGAGTACATTCGCAGCGACCAAAGCGGTGTATTCACCGAGGCTGTGGCCTGCAGTGACATCCGGCGAGAGTTGACCCTCGGTGAGTTCTGAGAAAAGCCGTAGGCAGGCCACGGAGTGTGTGAGGATGGCCGGTTGTGTATAACGTGTTAGGTTGATTTTTCCATCTGGGTCGGCGAACGAAAGGTGAGTAATGTCGTAACCGAGCACGTCAACGGCTTCTTCGTATGTATGGCGGACAATTTCATGCTCGGCATGAAGATCGCTGCCCATGCTCGAATATTGAGCGCCTTGGCCAGGAAACAGGAATAAAAAAGATGGCTTGTTCATAGACGTTAGGTGGTTATTGATAGGAGTGTGATCCGTAGTGCCTGTCTTGCCCGCTGACATGGTTAAATGCCAACGGTGCGCTGGTGTGATTATAGAATGCCAGGGGACAAGTTGAATGAATTACATCGAGACCTACATGACATGGCCACTGTTGGATAATGAATGATTTTCATCCAGCCGCAGATGAGATACGGGCGTTAGCTAGGGGGTACCTGCCGCGGGTCGGGTTGGTGCTCGGCAGTGGTCTTGAAACAGTTGTTGATTCGTTCGATCAAGCCGCTGCTATTGCTTATGACGCGCTACCGGGATTCCCGATCCCGAGTGTCGAGGGCCATCAAGGGCAGTTAGTGCTTGGCGAGTGGAACGGCGTACGAATTGCGTGCCTCCAGGGCCGGGCGCATGCTTACGAAGGTGGTGACCCGAGCCAGATGCGACTTCCGATACGCGCACTGAAGTCAGCAGGCTGTGAAATGTTGTTATTGACTTGCGCAGCGGGAAGTCTCAACCCAGCGATGGCGCCAGGACACTTGATGTGTTTTACCGATCATATTAACTGGTCCGGCCTTAGTCCCTTGATGGGGCCAAATGATAACGATGTCGGTCCTCGCTTCGTTGATCTGACGGAGGCTTATGATGCTCGTTTGCGGTCATTGCTCGAACAAGCGGCTGTAGAAGGTCATGTGGATTGGCACCAGGGGGTTTATCTATGGAGCTTGGGTCCAAATTTTGAAACGCCGGCTGAAATTCGTGCGTTCCAATTCCTTGGCGCGGATGCGGTGGGGATGTCGACCGTGCCTGAATGTCTGGTGGCCCGGCACTGCGGCTTACGAGTTGCGGCGCTGGCCGTGATTACCAATTTTGCTGCGGGGCTTGATTCTGGAGTGCTATCACATGAAGGAACACTCGCGAGTGGTCAGCAGGCGGTGCCCGACATGGTGAGGTTGTTAGATAGGTTCTTCACCTTGCTGAACGATACGGAGGTCACAGGTTGCTGACGGGGCTAGATCGCAGAGTTTCGGTTGCTGGAACCAAGTTCCAGTCATGATTGCGACTCGCCAGTCACCATTGGATGTGATTCGACGCAAGCGCGACGGTGAACAACTCGACACAGCATCGATTGGAAATATGGTAACTGCAGTCGTTGATGGCACGGCTAGTGAAGGTCAGATCGCAGCCTTTGCTATGGCAGTGTTTCTCCGTGGCATGGTGATTGATGAATGTGTGGCGCTAACAGCTGCCATGCGAGATTCGGGTACTGTTATGGCATGGCCACTGGACCAGTTGCGTGGCCCCGTGATTGATAAACATTCGACTGGGGGTGTGGGCGATACCGTGAGTTTGGTTTTAGCGCCCATGTTGGCTGCTTGTAATGCCCATGTACCAATGATTTCGGGGCGCGGGTTGGGGCACACAGGTGGAACACTCGACAAACTTGCCAGTATTCCCGGTTATGCCATTCACCCGGACAAGAGACGTTTTATGGATACGGTGGTTCGGACGGGCTGCGCAATTGTTGGGCAGTCAGACGAATTGGCCCCGGCTGATCGCAAGTTTTATGCCGTGCGGGATGTTACGGCAACGGTAGAATCAATTCCTCTTATTACAGCTTCGATTCTTTCGAAGAAACTAGCGGCGGGTCTTTCGGCGCTGGTAATGGATATCAAAGTGGGTAACGGCGCGTTTGCCTCGAATATGACAGCGGCCGAGACACTCGCGACATCTATTGTCCGTGTGGCACGGCAACTGAATCTTGATACGACTGCCCTGTTGACTGATATGAATGAGCCATTAGGGAACACCGCCGGTAATGCACTGGAAGTGCGAAGCGCGATTGACTATCTGACGGGTCGTTACCGTGATAGACGTCTGCACACCGTCGTGCTGGCACTTGGTGCAGAGCTGTTGGGCATGACCGGGTTGGCATCGAATTCATCGGTTGCGCACCAGCGCTTGCAGCAAGTACTGGATAGTGGAGCGGCAGCAGAACGATTTGAGGCGATGGTGGCGGCGTTGGGAGGCCCACGAGACCTGCTGACTGCGGGCCACCGTCGATTGCCTACCGCGCCTTGCGTTCGTCCAGTAATAGCGGCGCACACGGGCGTGGTCAACACGCTTGATGCCCGCCAACTGGGCGAGATCGTAGTTCAACTGGGTGGAGGTCGTCTGCAGATTAACGACCGGGTCGATCCAGCCGTTGGATTGTCGAACTTGCCGCGAGTAGGGCAAATGTTTCACGCCGGCGATGTGCTGTGTCAGGTCCATGCTCGTGACGATGCGGCGGCGAGTGATGCGATAACTGCGGTGCAACTGGCCGTTGTCATGTCCGAGACTGATGTGTCCGTTTCAGGACCGGTTTATCATAAGGTTACCGCATAGGCCTCGTTTCCCAGCAGTTCAGTGACGAAGGTTTATAAAGTCAATGCCGCTGGCCTCTACTAGGCGGGCTGAAAACTCTTCTCGTGTAAACGTATGATTTTGTGTGCCGTGGTGTTCAACTTTGATGGCGCCTAGGAGTGCACCTACGCGACCAGCGACATCCCAGCTCCAGCCTTTATCAAGGGCATAAAGTAATCCTGCCCGATAGGCGTCGCCGCAGCCTGTCGGATCGTTGGCGTTGGTAACTGGTACAGCTGGAATGGCAATAGTTTCGCCATTGACATGTATCTCGGAACCTTCATCACCTTTTGTGATGATCAACGCATCGACGCGCGTTACAAGATCTTCGATATTGTCACCGGTGGTATTCATCAACAATTGCGATTCGTAATCGTTCAGGACACACCAGGTTGATTGGTCGAGAAAAGTGATGAGTTCGTCCCTCGAGAACAAGGGTAGGTTTTGGCCGGGATCAAACAGGAATGGAATACCTTTGGCCGCGAAGTCATGGGCATGTTGAAGCATAGCATCACGGCCGTCGGGTGCTACGATGCCAAGTCCGACACTCCCTGCATCATCAACTCGATTTTTATGTGCTTCCGCCATCGCCCCAGGGTGAAATGAAGTGATCTGATTATTGTCTTGATCGGTGGTGATGGTGCATTGCGCTGTGTACAGCCCTGGTAATTCCCGTACCAGGTGATCCGGAATGTCTAGGCTTCGCAGGCGTTCACGGTATTCTTGAAAATCCTTTCCTACGGTCCCCATGGGCAATGGATTGCCACCCAACAGCTTTAGGTTGTATGCAATGTTGCCAGCACAGCCGCCATACTCACGGCGTAGCTCCGGATTTACAAAAGCGACATTTAAAATGTGGATCTGGTCAGGAAGAATGTGATTCTTAAACTGACCTGGAAACACCATGATGGTGTCGTAGGCAAAAGAACCGCAAATCAGAATGGGCAAAACTATAGCAACTCAATTGATGGGTAGAATGAAAAGCAGGGCAATCAGTCAGTTGCGGTTGCTCATTGAGCAGCGTCCGGACTCTTTCATGCCATTGCACACGCCGTAAAGTGACAATGAGTGGTCTTCCATGACAAAACCGGCTTTCGCGGCCACATTACGTTGTCGCTGTTCTATCGTACGATCGACAAATTCAAATACCTTGCCACATTCGACACACACCATGTGGTCGTGGTGCGCCCCGTCGTGGAGTTCATACAGCGCTCTTCCGCCTTCGAAGTTATGGCGGATAACCAGGCCGGCGGTTTCGAATTGGGTCAGGATGCGATAAACCGTTGCAAGCCCCACTTCCTGCTCACTTTGGAGTAACTGTTTGTAGACATCCTCGGCGGTCATGTGGCGGATCTCGCTTGTTTCCAGCGCATTGAGAACCTTGAGGCGAGGTTGGGTCGTCTTTAGTCCCGCTTGTTCGAGATTAGTGGTGTTAGCCATGGGTTTCTAAAGGATCAAGCGTAGCGGTCATTATACGGTGCAGTTGGGTGAGTGGGTACTAGGTTTCAGCGTACCTAGCAGCCCTCGGCAAATCCCCGGAAAGGCCGGTCGCTCTGTGCACAAAAAACCGATTGATCAGCGGATTATGCTGGCAAAAGGACATTCCCGCTGCTCTAAGTTGATGCGCCAATGGATTCGTTTGTTGAAAAAATTGATGTATGCTTTCGATCGTCGCCAAGGCAAGCGTGTTCTCGCCCTTGCGCCAACGTTCATATCGACGAAGCGTCGAGGTTCCTCCGATGTCACGATGACGGTCAACCACGTGCAAGACTGTCTCAGCCAATGACGCTGCGTCCAGTAAACCCAAGTTAACCCCCAGTCCTGCCAGTGGGTGAAGTGTATGGGCGGCGTCGCCTATCAGCGCTATGCGCTTCGCACAGTAGGTTGAAGTATGAAGTTGGCCCAGGATAAATGACTGTCGCCGTGTGGCGGAGGTAACGCCCAATTGATTCGGAAAAGCGGTATTCAATTCAGCTAAAAAGGCAGGATCTGTCATTGCCATGAGTTTTTCGGCGTATGCGTTATCCGCTGACCAAACAATTGAACAACGGCCATCGGCAAGTGGCAGGAATGCGATCGGACCTGTTGGCAGAAACCGTTGACGTGCGATGTCACCATGGTGTTCCCGCGTTGTCACGGTGGAGACCAGTGCGGTCTGATCGTAAGGCACTTGATTGAATGCAATACCGGAGAGCGTGCGTATCGTTGATGCCGCACCATCAGCGCCGACCAGTAGGCGCGCAGTGATGCACCGGTGCTGTTCGGTACTGACAAGAATTTGTCCTTGCGCATGGTTGACCGATTGCACGCGGTCGTTTTGACTGACTGTAATGTTTGGAGCTGCATCAAGACGCAGGCGAAGCGCCTCGGTAATGGCCGAGTTCTCTACAATGTGTCCGAGATGCGCGAGTCCAGAATCAGCAGCGTCGAAGCACAACATTGTGTCTGTGGCGTAGTCAGTGACTTTAATTTCTCGAAACGGGGCTACCCGTCTTTCTCGAACAGGCTGCCAACTGTCGACAGAGGACAATATAGATTCGGAGGCTAGGTTAATCGCGCTGACGCGAGTGTCATAGTGGTGTTCTTGCCAGGGAGAAGGCCGGTCCGCGTTGATCACATGGATCTGTAATGGGCTGTCGGCGAGGGCGGCGGCAAAAGTGCTCCCGACTATGCCGCCGCCAGCGACGACTATATCGATGGGGTTAGCCATGAGATATCTCATGGGCCTTGGCGTGTGTCTGTAGCGGTAAGCCTCGCGCAAGACGCGGCAGACGACCCGCAAGGCCGGTGGTGCGCCGTAATAACGTTCGTTTGATAGGAGGCGCGATGTCCAGCAGGTTAAGCCCGATGTTTCGCACAAGCCCAACCCCCGGAATGTTGTTTGAAAATAGCCGCACGAGTCCATCAGTGAAGGAGAGGACTCGGCGAGTTTGGCCTCGGCGCGTAGCCACGTAAGCTGCTAGAAAGGCAGTGCTGCCAATGTCATGTGCTTCGTGGTGGGCTACCTGTAGGCGCTCTGCAAGCTCTGCGACATCACGCAGTCCAAGGTTGAGCCCTTGGCCCGCCACCGGGTGCATGACGTGTGCTGCGTTACCAATGGCGACTGCTCTTTCGGTTGCGGCGTTGGGGACATCTGTTAGGTGCAGTGGGAAAACATGGCGAGCAGTAGCGCTTAAGAAAGTACCCGCCCGGTCACCAAAACAGTGCTGCAGTTTGGCGAGAAAGATTGATTCGGGCAGCGAGGCAAGCACAGGCGCTTGATCGGAAGGTAAAGTCCAAGCCAACGCAAAGCGCGGTCCCGCAAGTGGCAATAGGGCAAGTGGCCCATCTACAGTAAAGCGTTCGAAGGCTCGTTGTCCGTGCACTTTGCTGGTTCGCACGGTTGTCACTAGAACCGTCTGGTCGTAGGTTTTCTCGTAGGCGTTCAGCCCAAATTGTTGGCGCAGTGTTGATCGACCGCCGTCAGCGAGGACCACTAAACGAGCCGTGAGTGAAAGATCTGTTGCGCTACATCGAACTACCGCCTGTGTATCTATGACGGAAACCTGATCACAGATTGCGGGTGTGTAGTGGTCGATGGTGCCACAATTTTTCAGTTGTGCACCGAGAACGGCACTGAGTGAGTGGGCAGGTACCACATAACCCAGCGCCGACTGACCGATCAGCGTGCGGTCGAGTCGGGTAATGCCGCTATGACCCGCATCTGATACATGCAGTCGATGAATGGGAGTGGCCAGAGGCTCAACCTGGTACCAGGCGCCAATGCCTTCGAGTATCTGACGCGACCCCCAATTCAGGGCTAATGTGCGCTCATCAGTCACCGGCGGTGGGGTGTTGTCTCGCGTGGCAGCTTCAAGTAGGGCAACGCGCAGGTCAAGCGGGTGAAGCGCTAAGGCCAGACTGGTGCCAACCAGGCCCCCACCGATGATAACGATGTCATAAGCGCCGTTGGCGGCTTTAGTTGACACGTTCAGTTGCCATCAATGCTTCAATATCAGCAGGACGTTTCGGGACGTCGCCAGTTAACACTTCGGCACCAGTGGAGGTCACTAATACATCGTCTTCTATCCTAATGCCAATATTGTGCCATCGTTGATCGATGTCTTTTCCTGCTGTGATATACAGGCCGGGCTCTACGGTTAGCACCATGCCGGTTTCCAGCATACGCCACGCGTTGTCGATTTTGTATTCTCCGACATCATGCACATCGAGTCCCAACCAATGACCGGTACGGTGCATATAAAACCGTCGGTAGGCGCCCTCTTCGATGCACTGATCAACGTTTCCGCTGAGTAAGCCTAGTTCAATTAATCCTTGCGTCAGTACAATCACGGCGGCTTCATGGGGGTCATTCCACGACTGACCAGGCCTGATCATGTCGATGGCCGCGAGTTGTGAAGCCAGTACAATTTCATAGAGAGCCTGTTGTTCCGGAGTAAAGCGCCCGTTGACCGGAAACGTTCGTGTGATGTCGGCTGCGTAACAATCAATTTCGGCACCCGCGTCTATCAAGAGTAGGTCGCCGTCGTTAAGGACATCTGCATTTTCTGTGTAGTGCAAAATGCAGGCGTTGCCGCCGCCCGCAACAATGGAAGGGTAGGCCCATGATTTGGCACCGCCACGGCCAAATTCATACTCAAGTTCTGCTTGCACTTGTCCTTCTGTCATCCCCGGATGGCAGGTCGCCATGGCACGCCGATGGGCGGCCGCGGACACCTCTGCGGCGCGCTTCATGTGGCGGATTTCTTCTCGATGCTTGATCAAACGAAGTTCATGCAGAATATGGCCAAGATCGACCAATTCTTCCGGTGCAGAGATGCCCGAGCGCACCTTCGACTTCACTTCGCCGACCCAACGCAGTAAACGTTTATCGAAATCGGCATAGCGGCCCAGGTTGTAGTAGATCTTCGGTCGATTTTCGATCAATCCAGGCAGAATATCGCCAATGTCCTCAATCGGGAATGCGTCGTCTGCGTCAAAGTTATTGCATGCACCTTCCAGTCCAGCGCGTCGCCCATGCCAGGTTTCTTGTTCGGGGTTGCTTTCTCGACAAAAGAGAACGAACTCACCCTCCGCGCGTCCAGGGATCAAAACTGCTACTGCTTGAGGTTCAGGAAAATGCGTAACGTAGTAGAAATCGCTGTCGGGACGAAAAGGGTAGTGCACGTCACTGTTTCGTTGCGACTCAGGTGCAGTGGGGATGATGGCGATGCCTTCACCCATTAAATCCATAATGGCACGTCGCCGTCGTTCATGAATGATCGTCATTTGACTGAATCTCTTGTGTTATCCAAGTCGTTCGGCTTAATTCGCCCAATCGAAGGGTATTCTTCGAAGACCATTTGGACCCCCAAACGGGTGTATTCCTGCAATTCAAACAGTGCCCTCTCTTGCTCGTCGGGGCTGTCATTGCCCACTTGGAGTATGCCGATCTGCCCAAGATCGGACAGAAATTCGGCTATTTCATCATCCAGTTTGGTCGTCTTGAAGCGATCGCCATGATGCAGGCCCATCACACAGCCCTGGCACCAGTCAGCCAGGGCCTGCGCCCTGGTTTGTAGTGGTTCATCGTCTCCTGGTAACAGCAAGCGAAATTCTAAGTTGCCAGCGTCAAGCGTTTGTCTGATCAGCCCCATCAAGCCAGTCAATAGGTCATTTTCAATAGACTGCTCTATCGTGTCTTGCCCCAACAACGCCTGGCAACTGTCGAGCTCTGTCTCAAGCCAGCCGGCGCAGGTCAGGCCAGTCAGGGTGCCATGCAACTCCGCCGCGCTGAATCCCTTACCATTGAGGTCTAATTGGGCTTGCAGTCCCGCGTAAAATACGCCATCTAGTTGCAGTTCGGACGGGTCCATTATCAATCAGCAGGCCTCAAAAGCAGCAGTATAGCAATGGACGCAACCGAGTCATTGACATTGACCAGAGGCGACGATCCCCCTATGATTTTTTCATCGACACAGCGCGGGCATGTTTTTGCGCACGCGCACTAACTATTTTTCAGGCGGAATGATTCAATGAAAGAAGGCGATTACCCTTTGACGGACGTGAACGATGAAGTGGAAGGCCTTGCGGGACAATTGGAAGACCTCATCGGTGTTTGTGCCAAGTTGCAAAGTGAAAATGCAGAGTTACGAACTAATCGGCAACAACTTGAGCAAGACAATGCACATTTGTTGGATCGAAACCGCGAAGCTAAGCATCGTATTGATCAGATTATTGATCGACTTCGGGCATCCGAGGTTGCCTGATTCAGGGCAGTCTTTCTTTCGCCTCACGCTAATCATTTCTCGAGAATTTTCTAAACATGGCAAAAGAAAGTGTCACAGTTAACATTATGGACCGACAGTTTACGGTGGGTTGCAAGAAGCAGGAGCGAGAAGACCTTTTGAATGCCGCAGCGTATCTCGATGATCAATTACGTTCTGTTCAAGCACAAAGCAAAGTGGTTGGACTTGAACACTGCGTTGTGATTGCTGCGTTAAATTTGACTAACGAACTTCTCAAACTGCGTCGCCATCCCCAAGCACCTGAAGCGTTGTCGGAGAGAATTCGGAGTTTGCGCGAGCGGGTTTCGAACGTTGTCAGCGAGACGCCGATAGTTTCCTGAGTGGGGCATCGCTGGAACCGGAGAGATCAGTTAGACTGTTGGTGGCATCGCCTGCGGTGTTCGACTGTTTCCCTAATCCCTTAGAACCTAACTGACATATCGGGGATTGCCTTGCAGGCGTTGTTGTGCAGGTCCGGATGGTTTGATGACCGGAAAGCCTTAAGATGTCGCAGGTGCCCCACCTGAACCGATTGGTTCAAGGTACCCGGAACGGTACGGCACCAGCGGGCGATGCCACTTGCCCAGAAAGATTTAACCTCCAACCGAAAAAATTGTAATGTTAGAACTGATCGCGTCACAGCCATGAGTTCGCGAGCCCAATACAAAAACACGCTCCGCCGGGAGATGCGTCAGCGACGTCGGTCCATGTCATTCGCTGCCCAACGACTTGCGGCCAAGGAGCTTGCGCGCCGAGTGATCCGGTTGCAGGGATTGGCTCATGCTCATCGTATTGGGGCTTATCTCGCAACGGACGGCGAGATCGATCCGTTACCTACTTTGATTGAGTTGATGCGTCGAAACCGGCGTTGCCTGTTGCCAGTGATGGTGCCGGGACGCCGGCCGAGGATTCGGTTTGCGAGTTTTAATCTGAACAGTCGACTGATTGCTAATCGATTTAAAATAAATGAGCCTGCTGTGCCACGCCAAAATTGGTTGGATGCGCGTGAATTGGATATTATCTTGGTTCCGTTGGTGGCATTTGATGCTCAAGGCAATCGCCTGGGCCGTGGCGGTGCTTTCTATGATGCTTCGTTGGCGTCGATGCGGCACCGCTGCCATCTTAAACGGCCACGGCTAATTGGCCTGGCTCACGAATGCCAGCGTGTTGAGCGTCTCGACACGGATAGTTGGGATATTCCGCTTGAGGGGGTATTGACAGACCAACGCTTCCTGCGCGCCAAGGGCTAGCGTCTTTCCGGTTAGAAGCAGACAATGTGCCCATGAGGATTCTTTTTATAGGAGATGTTGTCGGTCGACCGGGAAGGCGGGCATTACGACGGCTCTTGCCTGAGATCCAGGATACACACAGTCCAGAATTGACCGTGGTTAACGCAGAAAATGCGGCCGGTGGATTTGGAGTGACTGCGGAAATTGTCGATGAATTCCTGGCTTCAGGTGAAATCGATCTACTCACTTCCGGTAATCACATTTGGGATAAGCCCGAAGCACTAACCATTGTTGACGAAGAACCCCGCTTGCTCAGACCACAGAATTATCCCGACGGTACACCCGGCCATGGCTGGGGCGTTGCGACTGCGTCAAATGGGGTAGAAGTAGGAGTGATCAACGTGATGGGTACGGTATTTATGCACCCAACTCTGGATTGTCCATTTCGATGTGTCGATGCAGTGCTTGCCAGGAAACCAGATTCAGTCAGGGTGACATTGGTTGATTTTCATGCAGAAACGACCAGTGAAAAGATGGCGATGGGGTGGTACTTGGATGGGCGGGTATCCGCGGTGGTTGGCACCCACACACATGTGCCGACGGCAGATGAGCGAGTCTTACCCAACGGTACGGCGCACATCACTGATGTTGGTATGACTGGCTGTTACAATTCGGTCATAGGTATGCAAACGGACAAGGTATTGCGCCGGTTTGTCGAGCGTATCCCAGAGCGGT
Source organism: Gammaproteobacteria bacterium (assembly GCA_022451485.1). GTDB lineage: Bacteria > Pseudomonadota > Gammaproteobacteria > Arenicellales > UBA868 > UBA11791. Next base: position 9,489 of record JAKUQS010000004.1, on the reverse strand, counting down.
TTGAACCGGCCAGTGGACGTGGATCGGTATGCGGAGTGATCATCGAGATCGATGAGATCGACGGCAAGAGCGAGTCAATCAAACGGGTCCGAATGGACGAAGATTGAGGTGCGTGATGAGTTACTGGTTAATGAAAAGTGAACCCGAGACTTATTCGATTGATGATTTGGTGGCACAACCAAGGAAAACTGACCATTGGGATGGCATTCGCAATTATCAGGCACGCAATTTCATGCGTGACCAGATGGTGAAGGGGGATCTTGCTTTTTTCTACCATTCTAATTGTGCCGAACCGGCGGTGGTTGGGATGATGGAGATTGTCGGCAAGGCCTATCCAGACCACACACAGTTTGATTCACAAGAAAAATATTTCGATCCAGACAGCCCATCTGACAATCCACGTTGGTTGATGGTCGATGTCCGTTTCCGGCGCAAGTTTTCGAATATAGTCACGCTACGTGCGATGAAGGCAGAGAAGCGCCTATCTGACATGCGTTTGGTTCAGCGGGGGAATCGACTGTCTATTCTGCCAGTCAGTGACCGGGAATGGCGTCACATTCTAAAAATGGCAGGTGAGGTCTGATCAGGACTGCCTACCGATTATGCGATTGTTTCGATTTGTAGCCTTAGGACTGCTGTTGCTCAGTGTTATCGGTTGTGATGCACCGGAGCAGTCAGCTCAACTTGTAAAGGAATCTCAGCTCATGGTCCGAATGACAACATCTCTTGGTGTGATTGAACTTGAACTTGATGCGGTCAAGGCGCCTAAGACAGTAAAGAACTTTGTCGAATATGCCAACAGTGGCCACTATGACGACACCATCTTTCACCGTGTGATTCCTGGGTTCATGATCCAGGGAGGTGGTATGGGTCCAGGGATGAAAGAGAAAGCCACCGGGAGACCAGTAGAAAACGAAGCGGACAATGGGCTGAAGAATGTGATTGGGACGATCGCCATGGCGAGAACCAACGATCCTCATTCAGCAACTGCCCAGTTTTTTATTAATGTGGCGGATAACGGATTTCTTGACCACACTGCTAAATCGGCGGCTGGCTGGGGCTATGCAGTGTTCGGGCGGGTTGTCAGCGGAATGGATGTGGTTGAGCAGATTGCCGCGGTGCAAACCGGCAACGTCGGCGGCCATGCTGATGTGCCGGTCGAAGACCTTGTGATCCAGTCCCTGGAGGTCATCGCTTCCGACTAGTTCATGCCGAGACGGCACAGCATGCCATTGTTAGGGATAAAGGTGTTCACCACAGGGGAATCCCTATCTTGCAGCCCTGCCTCCGACTGATTAATTGACGAGGCAGTCGTTGTCGCGCAATCTTAATTTCCCGCCGGATTTACCGATCACGGCAAAGCGGGCGGAGATTGCCGACGCGATCCGGCAACATCCCGTGATCGTAGTCAGTGGTGAGACGGGCTCGGGTAAGAGCACGCAGTTGCCTAAAATTTGTCTTGAAGCCGGTAGGGGTCAATCAGGCTTGATTGGTCATACTCAGCCGCGCCGTATCGCCGCCCGTAGCATCGCCACCCGTATTGCAGCAGAGCTTGATGTGGCGCTTGGGAGTCTCGTCGGGTATCGAGTACGTTTCGATGAACGACTCAGTGGTGAAACCCGTATCAAGGTAATGACCGATGGCATGTTGTTGTCAGAGTTGGCGTCGGATCGAGCGTTGAGGCACTACGATACGCTCATCATTGACGAAGCCCATGAACGTTCCCTCAATATTGATTTTCTGCTGGGTTACTTGAGTCAGTTTCTTCCGCGTCACCCTAATTTTCGAGTCGTGATTACCTCGGCAACGCTTGAGACCGAGAAATTTTGTCGTCACTTTTCGAATGCGCCACTAATCCACGTATCCGGCCGCAGTTATCCAGTAGAGATTCGCTATTGTCCGGTTGATGAAGAATCGAGTGATGAGTCTGTGGCCACCGCGATACGGGAGGCAGTGGAACAGTTGAGTCTGGAAGGTCCAGGTGACATGTTGGTGTTTTTACCTGGAGAGCGCGAGATACGCGAAATCAGTGAGCAACTCAGGCGCCACATTGGTGATGAAATTGAACTGTTGCCGCTTTATGCTCGACTAACTTCGAGTGAACAGCATCGTATTTTCTCTCCCCATCCAGGCCGGCGGATTATTCTGGCTACCAATGTGGCGGAGACGTCGTTGACGGTTCCCGGTATTCGTTACGTGATCGATCTTGGTCTCGCCCGTGTGAGTCGTTATAACCCCGCCAGTAAGGTGCAACGCTTACCGGTAGAGGCAATTGCGCAGGACTCTGCCGACCAGCGCGCCGGCCGTTGTGGCCGATTGTCACCCGGCATTTGTGTGCGGCTATACAGTGAAGCTGATTACGCAGCTAGAGCAGCTTACACGGATCCGGAAATTCTACGCAGTTCGCTGGCAGCTGTGGCTCTGAGGTTAGCGGCGATGCAGCTTGGCCGGGTCGAGCGTTTCCCTTTTATTGACGCCCCCGATTCTCGGCAGATTACGGCTGGTTACCGACTTTTGCGCGAGCTCGATGCGATTGATCGCAAGGACCAGCTGACCGCGGTTGGACGTGAGTTGGCCCGGCTGCCAATCGACCCACGGTTGGGCCGCATGCTGTTGGCCGCAGGACAACGGCAATGCCTCGCTGAGGTGCTGGTTGTCGCAGCTGCCCTAGAAGTTAATGATCCCCGCGTAGTTCCTCACGATGCTCAGGAAAAGGCGCGTGCACACCATCGAGCTTACCCTGAGGCGGAGTCAGATTTCTTAGCGCTGCTCGGAATTTGGATCGACTATAAAGTGCAGGTGGAAGCGCTTTCACGACGCCAGCTTCGGCGATGGTGTGAAGATCATTTTTTGTCCCCAACCCGAATGCGTGAGTGGGATGATCTGCACCGGCAACTGCACAAGGTCATGCGTGAGCGGGGTCACGTGGTGAATGAACAGGCGGCCACTCGCGATCAAATTCATAAAGCACTGTTGTCCGGTCTGCTTGGCAATATTGCACGGCGGGATGAGCGTGGTTTTTATCGGGGCACACGTGATCGGATTGTTGCAATTTGGCCGGCTTCCAGGCTAGCACGAACGAAAGCACGTTGGATCATGGCGGCAGAATTAACAGAGACCACCCGATTATTTGCTCGCCATGTTTCTAAAATCGAACCGGAATGGATCGATGAAGTGGCCTCACATCAGTTACGGTACGATCACTCGGAAGCGCATTGGTCAACAAAGCGCGGGTGTGTGCTGGCTTTTGAATCTGTCAGTCTATGGGGATTACCCGTGATCCTTAAGCGGCCCATCGATTACGCCAAGGTTGAACCACAAGACGCCCGGAGTGTGTTCATTCGGGAGGGCTTAGCGCGCGATTTAGTCCGTAGTAGTGCTGCGTTTTTGACCCATAATCGAGCACTGATCGCAACCTTGCGTGAGGAGGAGGTAAAACTTCGATCGCCCGATTCCCGGGTTGACGAAGAACGAGTGGTGGCGTTTTTCGAAGCGCACTTACCGCGCGACATTGCAAGCACGGCGACGCTCGATGCGTGGCATCGCAAAGCACCCAGTCTGGCACGCAATCGCCTTTTCCTGACGAGAGACGATGTTGCCGGTGATATCGATTTTTTGGATGCCAAATCTTTTCCTGATTTTCTTCGGGTTGGGGAGTCTTCGTTACCGCTTCGGTATTGCTGTGCGCCGGGTACGGATCGTGATGGCGTGAGTGTCGAGGTGCCTCTTTACCTGATCAATCAATTGAAACCGGCGGTGACTGATCGATTGATACCTGGATTTCTAAATGAAAAAATCCTGATGCTACTGAAAACATTGCCGAAGCGATTTCGGCGTCTATTGGTGCCCTTACCCGATATGGTTGAGACATTGATGCCTATCATCAAAGCTCATCCTGGGCGTTTATTGGAAGCCGCTGCGGCGGCGGCCAGTGACCAGACTGGAGTGGACATTACCCCACAGGATTTTGACGCGAAGGCCCTGCCGCCACATCTTCATTTGCACGTCGAACTGGTTGACGAACGGGGAACGATTCAGTGCGTTGGTAATGATGTCGACGCCTTGCAGCGCGAATATGGTAGTGAAGGCGGTAAACGCTTTGATACAGCGATTGCCAGCTCGATAGAGCGGCGGGATATAGACGAGTGGAACTTTGGCCCATTGCCGAAAAAAGTCCCCGGGACGATTGGCAATGCACGCGTGACGGCTTATCCGGCACTCGCTGAAGCATCAGGGGGGGTGGCGATACGCCTTTGTGAGTCACTTGAAGAGGCAGCGGTATGTCATCGCTTGGGCCTGCACCAGTTGATTCTTTATCAACTGCCAATGCAGCGTCGGTTATTGCGGCGTATACCGGATATAGATCGTTTGTGCCTGCTTTTTGTTCCCATGGGATCATGTAAGGCACTACGCGAGGATATCGTGCATGCGGTTCTTGACCGTGCCTTTGATTGTGTGCCCGAAAAGATTCGTAATGCGGAGCTTTTTTTGGAGTTGGTGGAAATGGGTCGCTCGAGTGTGGCGCCAACCGTCCAGCAGCTGACCCTCGAGGTGGGTGAAATCCTGACAGAGTTGACGAAAACCCGGGTCAAGTTGTCTGATGCGAAACAGGTGACACCAAGTTTGGTAGTCGAGGTCAAACAACAACTCGAACGATTGGTGGGTCCTGGGTTTGTGTGCGCAACGCCGCCGGAGTGGCTTTCCCAGTTACCGCGCTTCCTCCGGGCAGTTGCACTTCGCATCGACAAAGCAATGATTGATCCTGAACAAGATCGCATGCGCTGTAATCGGGTGGCACCGTTTCTTGCACGCCTGAACACGCTCGGTTCCATCGCCCTTTGCTCGCCCCCGGCGATGGACTATCGCTGGCTAGTTGAAGAATATCGTGTTTCTGTTTTTGCTCAAGAATTGAAGACATCAAGGCCTGTATCATCAGATCGTCTAGAAAAACAATGGCAGCGGGCGATACGCTCTGGTAGGACTACTTGAGGTCGTTGTCCTGATGAACGAGACGGGGTTATGGATCACATTGTCAAAACTTTTGCCGCTCGCAGTGTATCCGCTTACGTTGTGCTTCGGATTCGGGATAGTGGGTCTTGCTTTGATGCTGCTAAGACGGCGAATCGTGGGCACGGCCTTCGTTCTAGTCGCATTTAGTATTTTATTGGTGGCCGCGTCGCCGATGACCGGCAACTGGCTTTACGGTTCTTTAGAGCGACAGTTTGCGACTCAGCCGATTGACCAACTCCCCAAAGCCGATGTAATTGTTTTATTGGGGGGTGTTTTGCGGTTGCCGCTGCCGCCGCGTACTGATTTTGAATTGACTGGCACATCCAATCGTATTCGCTACGCTGCCTTGCTTTACCGGGCGGGTCGTGCGCAGCGCATTCTGGTCAGCGGAGGAAATGTCTTTGACCAGAGTGGTGTGCGCGGCGAAGCGTTTTACGTGAAAGCTTTTCTGAGTGAGCTGGGCGTGCCCGCCGAAGTGGTGTTGACTGAAGAACGGAGCCGCAATACCTACCAGAATGCTGTCGAGACCTCTAGAATACTAGCTAGAGAAGGTTGGCATTCATTACTGTTGGTGACCTCGGCCTCACATATGCCAAGAGCTCATGCCGTGTTTCAATCCCGTGGTCTGGAAGTCATCGCTGCGCCGACCGATTTTCAGGTGGCCGCTTATGCCCAGCCAGCCATTTTGGACTGGATACCGACGGCCGGTGGGTTGGGTAGAACCACCGCCGCACTGCATGAATATCTTGGCATAGGGGTCTATCGGCTACGAGGGTGGATTCACTGACATGCGAGCGAGCGTTACCCGCTGATGAAAAATTGGGTACTTGATGGATCGTTGATTGTTGCGTCCTGCATGAAGACAGGAGCAGATTCCGTTCCGACCTGGCTAGAAGCGGCGCTTGCCAAGGGACACCGGTTTTGGGTTTACGTTGGCCAGTTGCAATCAATGCGTACCGATCTCATTCGCAAATTGACGGAATCTGGCGCAGATCAACCGGAGGCTACGGCGACGAGTCGTTTGGCATCGTCTCTCAGTCGGTGCCAGTGGTTGGCGGCATTGGCGGAGGACGGTGATGTGTTGGCCGAGGCCGATTTGATCGGCGCCCAATTGCGCAAGGCCGTGGCTCGTTTAGATGGAAACAGCTGTATTTTGACCGATGATCCACAACGCATTGCCCAGGGGAAGCCGTTTTGCAGCGTGGCGCGATTACAAGAACTCTCAGCAAGTAGTGACGGCATTGCCTTCATTGATTTGGCGTCGCAGCAGGATCGAATTCGCCCAGCGCTTGAAAGTGCGTTGCACCGAGTGCTCCACCACGGTCGTTATATACAGGGTCCGGAGATTGATGCGCTTGAGCAAAGGCTGGCCGATTACGTCGGCGTAGAGCACTGTGTTGGTGTGTCAAGCGGTACCGATGCATTGCTCATCGCCTTGATGGCGCTCGGGATTGGACCGGGTGATGAGATCATTACCACCGCGTTTTCGTTTGCTGCGACGGCGGAAGCTGTTCTCTTGTTGGGCGCGCGCCCGGTTTATGTCGATATTGATCCGGTGACATTCAATATCGATGTGAGTCTGATTGAAGAGAAAATCAATGCAAGAACGCGAGCTATCCTGCCGGTGGGGTTGTATGGTCAGTGCCCGGATTTCCCGGCCATGCGTTTAATTGCCCGACAACATGGTCTGGCATTGATCGAAGATGCGGCGCAGAGTTTTGGTGCAACGCAAGATGGCATGCGCTCTGGCAGCCTCGGCACTATAGGGGCAACGAGTTTTTTCCCCGCTAAGCCGCTGGGCGCTTATGGTGACGCGGGAGCGTGTTTTACCAATGACGCCAATTTAATGACGCGATTGCGTGAACTCCGTGATCATGGACAGAGTCGGCGCTATCACCACGTTCGATTAGGTATTAATGCGCGAATGGCGTCGATCCAGGCTGCTGTTTTACTCCAGAAACTGACGGTATTTGATGACGAGCTGGTCATGCGCCAGCGTGCTGCGCAATGCTATCAGACGCTCCTAGAGGAGTCAGCTAGTGACATGGGAATGACGTTGCCTGTGGTTGCGCCTGGCAACACATCATCCTGGGCTCAGTATACTGTTCGGATTGGCCATCGTGATCAGATCCAGGCAGTCCTTGCCCAACGGGGTGTACCGACGGCGGTGCATTATCCATCACCCATTCCAATGCAGCCTGCGATGGTGGATTCTTCCGGCCAGTATCCGGTGTCAGCGCGAAGTGCTCAGTGCGTGTTGAGTCTTCCGATGCATCCTTATCTTAATTCAGCGGCACAGCAACACATTGCTCAACAGTTGATTCAGGCGGTTAAAGAGACCATCGCTTAAGGCTCTATTATCGAATCTCAAGACCCAACAAAGCCTCGTTAGTATGACTATTGCAATTATTGGGCTCGGATACGTTGGCATTCAATTGGCCACTGCGTTTGGCCAGTCGCGTCGTACGATTGGTTTCGATCTAGATCGCGCAAAGCTCGATCAATATCGAGCCGGAGTCGATCCTTCGGGTGAATTAACAGCGCAGGCTTTGAGTCGCGCATCGGAACTTGTTCTCAGCTCGAATCCTGACGACCTTATTGGCGCGAAGTTCATGATTATTGCTGTGCCGACACCGGTTGATGGGGCTAATCAACCAGATTTTGGGCCGTTGATCAAAGCCAGTGAAATGGCAGGTAGTGCGCTCCGAAAGGGTGCCACCGTAATCTATGAGTCAACGGTTTACCCAGGTGCTACTGAGGAGGTCTGTCTTCCTATTCTTGAGAGAACCTCGGGAATGAAGTGGAAGCGCGATTTCCATATCGGCTATTCGCCTGAGCGGATAAATCCCGGTGACCCTGAGCATGGGTTGGCCCAGATAACAAAGATCGTTTCTGCCGATGATGACGAGACCTTGGATCAACTCGCTGTATTGTATGCGTCGATTGTCAGGGCCGGGGTCCATCGAGTATCGAGTATCCGAGTGGCGGAAGCGGCAAAGGTGATCGAGAATACACAGCGCGATCTCAATATTGCATTAGTTAATGAATTAGCGATGATATTTGATCGATTGGACATCGACTCAAACGAGGTGTTTGAGGCAGCGGAAACCAAGTGGAATTTTCACAGCTTCAGACCTGGCCTGGTTGGTGGCCATTGTATTGGAGTCGATCCTTACTACTTGACGCACAAAGCGAAATCCATTGGGTATGATTCCAGGGTCATCCTGGCGGGTCGGCGAATCAATGATGAAATGGCAGAGTACGTGGCCGAAAAAACGATGACCGAACTGCGCAATGCTGGCGTGGCTTTATCGGGAGCGGTAGTGACTGTTCTCGGAGTGGCTTTTAAGGAAAACTGTGCTGACACTCGTAACTCACAGGTGTTTAAGCTGATTGCGGTACTTGAGTCAAACGACATTAATGTTCAAGTGGTCGACCCAGTCGTTGATTGGGTCGAGGTGGAACAGCAACACCATATTGACTTGCAATCATTAAGGGACATCAAGACCGCCGATGGCTTGGTCGTTGCGGTCGCACATGAGGTGTTTTTGCAGAATCCAACGACGTTAGTGAAACAGCTTTTGAAACCAAGCGGCGTATTGATTGATATCAAATCAGCTTTCACATCGGCAGTAATTTCCGATGATAGCCAACGTTACTGGAGCCTGTAGTCGATGGCGATTCTTGTCACAGGGGCTGCGGGTTTTATTGGCGCGACGTTGTCAAAGGCTTTACTCCATCGCGGCGATGCGGTGGTCGGGCTGGACAGCCTGAATGATTATTATGATGTCGCTCTGAAGCGGGCCCGATTGGAGCGACTGGAGGCGTTACCAACTTTCACCTTTGAACGCGGTGACATCGTGGATCGCGATGTTTTGCCGGAACTCTTCAACAAGCATCAGATTCATGCGGTTATCCATCTTGCCGCTCAGGCGGGCGTTCGTTATTCCATGGAAAATCCAGCAGCTTATGTTGATGCCAATCTGGTGGGTTTTGGCAATATATTGGAAGCGGTTCGGCAAGCGGATGGAATCCCACTGGTTTACGCATCATCCAGTTCAGTTTACGGCGCCAATGACAAGCTACCCTTTTCAGAACGTGATCGTGTCGATCAACCCATGTCCTTGTATGCGGCGACTAAACGATCGAACGAACTGATGGCTTACGCGTACGCTCATTTATATAAACTTCCACTGGTAGGCCTTCGCTTTTTCACAGTCTATGGGCCGTGGGGCCGACCTGACATGGCATTGTTCAAGTTTACGAAGGCTATTTTGAACGATGAACCCATCATGCTTTATAACCGGGGTAACATGGTTCGCGATTTTACGTATATCGATGATGCGGTTCGTGCGGTGGTCGGTATTTTAGATGCGAATTTGGGTCAAACCCTGTTTCAAGGGGGAGGCACAACGCCGTGGCGGGTATATAACATTGGTAACCATAAGAAGGTTCCTTTAATGGATTATGTCCGCGTGC
>JAKUQS010000039.1 GCA_022451485.1 Gammaproteobacteria bacterium | reverse complement strand
GCAGGCGGCCGGGGCCCCGCGCAATGGCGCAACGGTAACCTTAGGGTGCAGGATTGTTGGTGGGTCGGTTCAATGGCTATGTGGCTCGAGCTTGTTCCCGGATGACGCCAATATGGTGCCGGAGCAGTGTCGAGGTCCAGAAAATAGGCGACCTGCTGGTGGTGGGGGAGCTGTGTCGTAAGTATGCTTAACGGCACAAACGATGCGGCGTAGTTCGGGCGATTGCCCAAACCACGACTGAAACATTGTTGTCGGTACAAAGACAGCCCGCCACCGCGCGGGCTGTCTCCGTACTGGTCACCACATCATCCACCACGGCAATCAGTCGCTCAGTCGTGGGGGCGATGCATTGAAAGACGCCACTTCGAATACGGGCACGTTGTTTGGCCGACAGGGTGGATTGTGCCGGTGTTCGCCGCACCTTGACGACCCGTTTGACGTCGGTTGAAATGCTCAGGTGACGCCCGATCACTCGGGCGATTTCTATCGCTGCGTTAAACCCGCGCTCGCGCAGTGATCTGTGATCCATGGGGACTGGGATGAGCCGCATAGGGTGTTCTACCATCGGAGCGACCGCTTCCAGCCAGAGCTCAGTGAGTGGCCGAATCAGTTCTAACCGCTGTCGAAACTTTAGATGTCGAATGAGGTGGGAGATCGGCTTTGCATAAACAAAAGGTGCCACAATGGCGCGATACGGCGGCGGATTTTCTCGGCAGCGCCGACACGGCAACGGCCCGTGATCGGGCAATGCGCAGACCGGGCACGGGTTGTGGTTGATGGGCAAGGTGCTCTGGCAGTGTGAACAAAGCCCGTGGCCAATATCAGGCGCCGAATAACACAGAAGGCAGACCGGTGGCACCAGACGATCACCGTAGGCTGCAAGTCGCGTCGTATAGCCCGAGAGACCTAGGTGGTGGTTGAGTCGTTGTTTAGCCATCATGGCGTCGGTGTAACATCCTGGTACTTTGAGTACAGTGATTTGACTACGGTGAGTCGGCTGATTGCCGTGTGTTTTGTCACAATTGCAGCGGAGTATTAATTGAGAGCGAGGAAACCTGACATGCACCTGACGGGGGCAGTTTTTCGAATGAAGGGTTTATGTTTTCAATGTGGCCATGACTGATCGATCGGTTCTCGCTTTCCCTGATGTCGCGCGACTGAGGCGCCGTTTTCAACAACCCAACAGGCGCGCGGTGGATAGGGCATCAATCAGTGATCCATTGTTCTTGCATCGCAAAGTGGGTGAAGAGTTGGTCGAGCGTCTGCAGTGGTTACGTTGCCCGCCGGGGCGAGTATTGGACATCGCAGTCGGCGGTGGCGGGGTGTCGAGCGCATTGGCGCAGCAGTTTCCCTCAGCCAATGTTGTCCAGAGCGATTTAGCGTCTTTTTCCAGTAACGCACGGGGGGCGCGGTCGGTAGGGCATGAAAGAGTGGCTGCGTGCCCCGATCAGCTTCCTTTTGCCAATGCCAGTCAGGATCACGTGGTTGCGAACCTGGTGCTACCCTGGTTCGAGCCATCCCAGATTTTTCAATCAATCCATCGTGTGCTAGTACCGGGTGGCGGTTTCAGTTTCAGCACACTGGGACCCGACACGTTGGTCGAACTTCGTGAGGCTTTTGGCCAGGCCGATGAGTATCCCCATGTGCACGACTTTATCGATATGCACGACCTTGGTGACACGCTCGGCGTGAGTGGTTTCAGCGAACCGGTGCTTGATGTGCAGCGGCTGGTGCTGACTTATTCGACGCTTGGCGAAGTCGCTCGAGACTTGCGTGCACTTCAATTCACTAATCTCCATCCCGGTCGGTCCAAGGGACTCCTTGGACGTAGGGCACATCAGCGATTGATCAAGGCCTACGAAACAAATCGGCGCGGCGATGGCCGTTTGCCGGTCACTGTTGAGATTGTGTATGGCTTCGCGTTTACCGGTACGCCCTCTGCCGGAGGAAGTAACCCTGAAAGTGAGATAGCGGTTACCTGGTAGTAGGGTGTGGTCGATTGTAGCGTGTCGGCACCACCCATTTTCACTGAAAGTAGGTTATGAAAAGGTGGCGCGGCAAACAGGAAGCGCGCGTATCAGATTGCCGGACGTTAATCGCTTGTGGTAGGGTCTGCGCGCAAACCAGGGGTGTCGAGCGCTGACCGACCCCATGCTGGTAATTTTCAAGCAGAGGCCAACATGACGCGGTTTGAAAAGAGTCAATCGGGTGAGACTTTTCGCCTTTTGATTACCCCCAATGTGGCCTTGAGTGCTCGCCAATCGCGGCTCATCATTAGTGGTCTTGTTTTATACGGGATAGCGGTTGCGCTGGCTGCGACGGCGTTGGGCGCGTGGCCAGTCCTACCTTTTTTTGGGTTTGAGTTGATGATTCTAGGAATCGGATGGTCTATCGTGCGCCGCCGTTCAAGGGATTACGAAGAATTGTGCGTGACTGAGCGCCATGTGGATATTCGTCTACACCGTGGGCACCACGATCGGAGTTGCCGATTTCTTCGTTACTGGACGCGCGTTGATCTGCAGGCGGCGCATTGGCGCGGTCACCCGTCGCGCCTTCATATTGGTTCACACGGTCGTTGTGTTGAAATTGGGCACGACCTGACCGAGGAAGACAGGATAGAATTAGCCCAGCGTTTGGACTGTTTGCTGGCAACGACGTAGAGACGGACAACTAACTGAACTGAGATAAAATGGAGAAAACCATGATGCATAGCCGATTGCGGCGACTGATATCTTGGACGCCCAGGGCGTTAGTGGGTCTGTTGGTGACGCCCGGCGTTGCACTGGCTGAATGGGGCCTGAATTTCCCAAAGCCAGTATCGCCTATTGCGCAGGAGCAGTATGACCTCCATATGCTCATAACGTGGATTGTGACGGTGATTTTCATCATCGTGTTCGGCATTATGTTCTATTCGATCATCAATCACCGCAAAAGCAAGGGTGCAAAAGCCGCGCAGTTCTCGCATTCGACCAAGGCCGAAGTGATCTGGACGGTGATTCCGACGCTGATACTGCTAGGCATGGCGATTCCTTCGACTAAGGCGTTGATCATGATGGAAGACACCACGGAATCAAATATGACGATCAAGGTGAGTGGATTCCAGTGGGGCTGGCATTATGAATATCTGGATCATGGTATTGAGTTCTATAGCAAGCTAAGCACCCCAAGAGCGCAGATCAAGGGTGAAGCGCCCAAAGGCGAGCATTACCTGCTTGAGGTCGACAAACACATGGCATTACCGGTTGGTCAGAAGGTAAGGTTTCTCATTACTTCCCACGACGTGATCCATGCCTGGTGGGTACCCCAGCTGGGTGGTAAAAAAGATGGCTTCCCAGGATTTATCAATGAGTTCTGGATCAAGCCAACTGAAGTCGGAACTTACCGCGGGCAGTGCTCCGAGCTTTGTGGTAAGGATCATGGGTTCATGCCCATTGTGGTGGATACAATGGAGCAGGTTGATTTCGATGCGTGGGTGGCCAAGCAAAAAAGTACGGCCACCTCACAAGGCTAGTTCCAAAACGCGCTGGCTGGGCGCAAGTTACAGGCCAATGCACTTCAAGGATTAATACGTATGAGCGAAGAAATGACTGCAGTCGTTGACCATCACCACGACGAAATTCCTAAAGGACTGAGTCGCTGGTTGTATACGACCAACCACAAGGACATTGGTACTTTGTACCTGTGGTTTTCATTCATAATGTTTATGATCGGCGGCGCGATGGCCCTGGTTATTCGTGCTGAATTGTTTCAGCCCGGACTGCAGTTGGTTAACCCACACTTCTACAATCAGATGACGACGGTGCATGCGTTGGTGATGATTTTCGGTGCCATCATGCCGGGCTTTGTTGGTTTTGCGAACTGGTTGGTCCCGCTGATGATTGGCGCGCCAGATATGGCGTTGCCACGGATGAACAACTGGAGTTTTTGGTTGTTGCCATTTGCTGGAATACTACTGATTGGATCATTGTTTGTGCCAGGCGGCGGACCGGCTGCGGGCTGGACTATTTATCCCCCGTTGTCGATACAGACCGGTATGGGAATGGATTTCACGATTTTTGCGATTCATATCCTGGGCATGTCGTCGATTCTCGGGTCGATCAACATTATCGCTACTATCCTGAACATGCGAGCACCGGGCATGACGCTGATGAAGATGCCGCTTTTTGTCTGGACGTGGCTGATCACAGCGTTTCTCCTGTTGGCTGCGATGCCCGTATTGGCCGGTGCAGTGACCATGTTGTTGACGGACCGTCACTTTGGCACACAGTTCTTTGATGCCGCTGGAGGTGGGGACCCACTCATGTTCCAGCACATCTTCTGGTTCTTTGGTCATCCCGAGGTTTATATCCTGATCCTGCCAGCGTTTGGCATGATCTCGGCCATTATCCCGACTTTCGCACGCAAACCGCTTTTTGGTTACACATCGATGGTGTTTGCCACGGCTTCGATCGCCTTCCTTTCCTTCATCGTCTGGGCGCACCACATGTACACCGTGGGTATGCCGCTTTCGGGTGAATTATTTTTTATGTATTCAACGATGTTGATAGCGATTCCTACCGGAGTGAAGATCTTCAACTGGTTAGCGACGATGTGGCGTGGGAGCATGACCTTTGAAACGCCTATGCTGTATGCCATCTCTGCTGTTGCCTTGTTTACGGTGGGTGGTTTGACCGGGGTGATGATGGCGATTACGCCTGCTGATTTTCAGTATCACGATACTTACTTTATCGTGGCCCACTTTCATTATGTGATCTTCTGCGGATCAGTATTAAGCATGTTTGGGGCGGTTTACTATTGGTTGCCGAAATGGACAGGTCACATGTACAACGAGACCCTGGGCAAATGGCATTTCTGGTTGACGGTCATCGCTTTCAACGTAACCTTTTTTCCACAGCACTTTCTTGGTTTCGCGGGTATGCCGCGGCGCATTCCGGACTACGCCCAGCAGTTCACCGAATTCAATATGGTGTCATCGATTGGTGCATTTGTGCTTGGGTTCTCGCAGATTTTGCTGTTAATCAATGTGGTGCGGACAATCAAAGCGGGCCAACAGGCAAGTGATCAAGTCTGGGAAGGTGCCGAAGGGCTCGAATGGACGCTGCCTTCACCGACGCCGTATCATACTTTTGCGACGCCGCCGAAGGTCAGTTAGGTTTTCAGGGTCATTGAACCAGAGCGATGAACAGGAGGCGGTTACGCGGAGGCGTATTCGCACAACGGTGGCACTATTGTTTTTTATGGCAGGCCTCATGTTTTTCGGCGCGATTGTGCGTTTGTGGTTGTTATGAGAACCATTGATTCCACGATAACCATAAAGAATCGTCGGCTGACTCGACGGTTGTGGGTAGTCGTGCTCGGCATGTTTGGTTTTGGCTATGCTTTGGTGCCCTTGTACGATGTCTTCTGTGAATGGACGGGCGCGGGTGCTGGTCGGGCCTCGACTCTGATGCAGGCAGGGATATCGGAGGCGCCGATTGATCGAGAGCGTTGGGTAACCGTTGAATTGATTGGCGATATGGTGGGGCTACCTTGGCAGTTAGAACTGCATCGGTATAAGTTGCGAGTACGACCTGGTCAAGCAACCACCGTGGCGTATCGAGTTCGAAATACAGCACAAACGCTTTTGACCGGTACGGCGGTGCCGAGTGTTGTGCCTCCCAGAGCGGCCCGCTATTTTATCAAGACCGCCTGTTTCTGTTTTGAGCGGCAGGCCCTGGCGGCTAATGAGACACGAGATATGCCGCTGACTTTTGTCGTTGATCCTAAGTTGCCGGAAGAGGTCAAGACAATCACGCTGTCGTATTCATTTTATCCGGCGACAGCGGTAAGCAGTTGAAGAGCATCCACCACACCAGTTACTGATTTTGAATAGCAGCGAGGGCGAAACATGAGTGGCGACCACGGTACCTATTATTTACCAGACCCGACGAAGTGGCCCGTCGTTACGTCCATGGGATTATTCTTATTGGCACTGGGATTTATTCTGAACCTTCACAGTGCTGCACCTGGCCCATGGCTGATGCTGGTGGGGGCGTTGGTAATTGTAGTCATGATGTTCAGTTGGTTTGGACAGGTGGCTGGTGAGAGTGAGGCGGGCCACTATGACCATCAGGTAGATACTTCTTTTCGAATGGGAATGGGCTGGTTTATTTTCTCTGAAGTCATGTTTTTTGCCGCATTTTTCGGCGCATTGTTTTACGCACGTATTTTGTCAGTGCCCTGGCTGGCCGGTGATGAAGTGTTGTGGCCTGGTTACGAGGGGGGCTGGCCGACCGCGGGTCCCGCAGGTGCTAACTACATTGGCCCTGATGCGCATGAGCCGGGATCAGGGCAGTTCTCAAGTATCGGTGCATTTGGCGTTCCATTGATAAACACTGTACTGCTACTGGCATCAAGTGTGACCGTCACCATCGCTCACTGGGCGCTCAAAGCACAGCAACGGGGCCGGCTCGCGTTTTGGCTGCTGGTTTCAGTGGTGCTGGGGTTTGCCTTTCTCTATTTCCAAGCGCTTGAGTACATGGAGGCTTATCAGCACCTGGGCTTAACGCTAGGCTCAGGTGTCTATGGCGCCACTTTCTTTATGTTGACGGGCTTCCACGGATTTCATGTCACAGTCGGCGCGATCACGTTGACCGTGATTTTGGTGCGTTGTTTGCGAGGCCATTTTTCGCCTGATAATCATTTTGGATTCGAAGGGGCAGCTTGGTATTGGCATTTCGTAGACACGGTGTGGGTCGGCCTTTTTATCTTTGTTTACATTCTCTAAATTAAGGCCAATAGCACTTTGCTACGGATGATTAACCCAAGACCGAGTCATGGCCTAGTCGTGGCTAAGCTAAGCCAGGGTAACAATAGTCATTCGCTGCGCTGATGTTCCGCGGCCTGCTGAAGTGAGTTGCCGGGTGAAAGGAAGCCGCTGTATAGCCCGATCGCGATAAAGAGGAAGAGTACAACCCAGATGCCGACACGCATGGTCAGGGCGCGAACGGTGCCGTCACCGCGACCACGGTCTTTTACCATGTGGCGTAGGGCCACGCCAAGGGATATCACCATGGCGATGAAGAGAACAACGATCACAATTTTGGCAAGCATCGATATAGACCTCCGGGGGGCATGTTAGCAAACCACGACCTTCCGATCCGACGGGTGAACAGAGTGTCGACACTTTATCAACTGAGTTGCGCTCTGGGTGTGGCGGTTGTCCTGTCGGTGCTTGTTCTGCTCGGGTATTGGCAGTTGCAGCGGGCACAGGAAAAACAGATGCTCGTTGATCGTTATGAAGCGCGAGTGAACGCAAAGAGCGTGCAGGTCAGTCAGACTCGAATGGTGCCAGGGTTGGAACATTTTTCAGCTCGCGTGGAGGGGCAGTTTGAGGAGCAACACCAGATACTTCTCGACAATCGGGTTCACGGGGGTCGAGTGGGCTACGATGTCTTGACTCCGTTCCGTATCCAAACCAGTCACACGCGTATTCTCGTCAACCGAGGTTGGGTTCCCATGGGTTCATCTCGCGCGCGACTACCGGTTCTTGAAACCCCGGGCCAGGCCCAGATAATCTCAGGTCATTTATATCGGCCGCCGGAGCGCTACTTCAGCTTGGAGAAGAGGCTCCCCACGCTGGCGGACAAGGTATGGCAAAACCTTGACCTCAAACGATTCCATACCGAGGCGGGTTACCCTCTTCAGCCTTATGTGCTGCGTCTCGATGTTGGACTTCCCGGTGCTTATCAACAATTGTCGCCGCGTTACTCAGATCAGTGGGTTGATCGACATCGGGGGTACGCCGTGCAATGGTTTGGTTTGGCACTGGTAGTGTTGGTTGGCTCCGTGGGTTTCGCTTGGACACATCGGGTGAAACATTGATGTCGGGTCTTGCGGGCGAAGGCAAGCCCCGTCGCGGTCGTTGGCAGTTGATTGCTTTGATTGCGGTGTTTATCGCTCCAGTGTTGTTTGCATTTGTTTGGCAACCGACCGGTTACGTGAACCGCGGGCAGTTGATTGAGCCACCACGGTTGGTGTCCGATTTGGCAATGTATATGATCGACGGTCGGCCCACGGTGTTGTCTTCGTTGAAGGGCAAATGGACATATGTATATTTCAGTCACGAAGTTTGCGATCAGACCTGCAACGCGGTGATCGAGTCCCTTGTTCGCATACGTTTGAGCCGTGGCAAGCACAAGGATCGTATTCAATCTCTCGTGGCGATTGTTTCCTCGACCGCGCCCCCATCGAGTAACGAGCGGGTTAGTTCTCCCGCGGTGTTAACCGCTTACATCGAGAATTCAGCCTTGGGGCCCTGGCAGAAGGCATTTGGTGTAGAAGGCTCAGCACCGCCGGAGGCCGGCAGAATTTATCTGCTTGATCCTTTGGGGCACCTAATGATGAGTTATCCCCCGGCGATCGATCCCAATGACATCCGCAAGGATCTGGCCCGCCTGATGCGGGTCTCCCGAGTCGGTTAGGCCGAGGCCACTCCTCTATAATCCAGAGTCTATGAAATCGCAGGTAACCACAAGCGACAAGCCGGCGGCCATCGTACGAGACGGCTGGCCCATCCGACGTTATTATGACTTGACCAAGCCTCGAGTCGTTGGACTGATTGTGTTCACAGCGATCGTCGGCATGTTCCTGGCCACCAATGACATGGTGCCGTTTGTCCGCTTGGTGTTGGCGGCAACCGGTATTGGTCTCGGTGCGGCATCGGGCGCTGTATTGAACCACGTCCTAGATCGAAATGCCGATGCCGTGATGGCGCGTACCCAGGCACGGCCTTTGCCAACGGGTGCAGTTGGTACGTTAGGGGCATTGATACTGGCGTTAACGTTGGCCATTCTATCGATGGTCCTGTTGGTTATGTGGGTTAATGTCTTAACAGCGGCGCTTACGTTCGCCTCGATGATTGGTTATGGCGTGATCTACACTGTGTTTCTCAAGTACGCGACGCCACAGAACATCGTGATTGGCGGTGCAGCTGGTGCCACACCGCCAGTATTAGGTTGGGTTGCCGTGACCGGTTCGGTGACTGCCGATGCATTGTTGCTTTTTTTAATCATTTTCTGCTGGACTCCACCGCACTTTTGGGCGCTGGCGCTTTATCGACGCGAGGAATATGCGGGTGCGGGTATCCCCATGTTGCCGGTCACGCACGGTATGCGTTACACGCAACTGCAGATTTTGCTCTACACCGCGCTGCTTTGCGCTGTCACGCTATTGCCATTTGGCACACAAATGTTTGGTATCGTCTATTTAGCCGGCAGTGTGATTCTGAATGTCGGATTCGTTTACTACGCTGTTCGTTTATATAAAAACTACAGCGATACCTTGGCGCGCCAGACGTTCGTATATTCCATTCAGTACCTGGCAATGCTTTTTGGTCTGATGCTGATTGACCACCATGCGGCGTCAGTTGTGGCCTTGATAACTCGTTAAGCACGTGGGTTAGGTGTAGGGTCGGAATGTTTGAGGTCACTCAGAGAGCGATGGATCGAGTGAGGCACTGTGGAGGGATCGGAGGACGCTGGCAAGGTCGGTAAAATTTCGACCGACCTGTTGCCGACGAATGGTCTCGACAATATCACGGATTAGTCGGGGTCCGCGGTAGATAAAGCCCGTATAGATTTGGATCAAGCTGGCGCCGGCTGCGAGTTTGCGCCAGGCATCGTCGCCACTGAAAATTCCCCCGGCCGCGATGATCGGAATTTCGCCTTGCAGGTGATGGTGGAGAGTCCCAACCAGTTCGGTTGAAGCATCAAAAAGAGGCTGGCCGCTAAGGCCACCGGCCTCTTTGGCATGGACATGTGATTGGATTAATTCGGGACGGGCGGTTGTTGTGTTAGTTGCAATGACGGCATCCACTTTGTTTTGGATGAGGCTGGTTGTGATTGCTGGCACGTCTGCTGGATCGAGATCGGGCGACAGTTTTACAGCAAGCGGTACGTAACGACCATGCAGGTCGCTTAGTTGGGTGCGTTCTAGGGTTAGACGGCCCAATAACTGGTCCAGTGAAATCGGTTTCTCAAGTGATCGCAAGTTGGCCGTATTCGGGGAGGAAACGTTGATCGTGACATAGTCTGCGGCCCGATACACGGCGCGAAGTCCGGTAACGTAATCGTCCGCCGCTTGCTTCATCGGTGTCACGGCGTTTTTTCCAAGATTGATTCCAATACGGACTGTCTGTCGGTGACGCGTCAGATTAGACAGGAAGGTCCCAAGCCCTGCGCTGTTGAAGCCATTGCGATTGATCAGGGCCCCGTGTTCGCTCAGTCGAAAAAGCCGAGGATGGGGATTACCTGCCTGCGGTAGTGGTGTGACAGTGCCGACCTCGATAAACCCGAAGCCTAGCGCGGCAAGCCCGTCCACCGCACGAGCATCTTTGTCCAGTCCTGCCGCGAGACCGACGGGGTTAGGAAAGTCAATGCCCATTACCTTTATAGGGCATTGCATCAATGGTCCACGCCATGCGTCATGAGCGTATACATTGATTGGGTGGACGCGCCCTAGAATGTTGAAGAAGCCTATCGTCAGACGATGGGCGTGTTCCTCATTCAGCGTAAACAGCAGACGACGCAGTAGCGGATAAAGATTTGGCATTTAGAACGATTCGTTAGTGGTTAGAAAGCGCCAGCAGCCTCTAGGAAGTTGGCCGAGTTTGATTCTGCCCACGCGGTTGCGGTGGAGTGTGCGAACGTCAAGTCCGACTGCTTGGCACATTCGTCTAATCTGTCTTTTTCTTCCTTCGACAAGTTCAAACAACAGGCCGTCTTCGCCAGTCTGTTGAACGGTCGCTCGGCGAAGTGTTCGACCATCAAGTTCAAGGCCGAAGCGCAATTGTTCAAGACAGTTGGGGGTAATGTGACCGTGTACTTTAACTCGATATGACTTCTTTATTTTGCTGTTGGGCCCAATCAGTTGTCTGGCAACACGGCCGTCTTGAGTCAAGACGAGGAGTCCTGAGGAATCGATGTCCAGTCGTCCAGCGACGTTGAGCGAACCGAGGCGAGCCAGTTGCCCGTCTTTGGGACCATATTGATTGGATCGTGTGATTAACGAAACCGCGTCAGGATACCCACGTTCTGCCTGTCCAGAGACATAGCCGGGTGGTTTATTCAATATGATGGTTATCAGGCGGTTACTTTTCTGACGCGCCGCGGCTGACAGGGTGATTTCACTGTGAGGAGAGATCCGTGTTCCAAGCTGGGTGATTGCGACACCATCAACAAAAACCTGTCCTGTTTCGATCAATCGATCTGCTTCACGGCGGGAACACAATCCCATCTCCGACATCAGTTTGGACAATCGCACTTCGGACATCGCGAGTGAAAGCCCCTTATTGGCTAAATAAACGCAGTTGCTTAAGAAATTCTCGGGTCGCGCTGGCCGCGTTGCCGGTATAGGTTGCGGGTGACAGATCCATCAAGCGCTTTTTTGCTTCCGCTGGTACGTCTAGTTGTTCAATAAATGCGTGTAGGGAGTGTTTATTGATTCCATTATGGCCACGGGTTAGGGTTTTTAGTTTCTCGTAAGGTTCGGGAATGCCGTAACGCCTCATGACAGTTTGAATTGCTTCTGCGAGAACTTCCCAAGCGTCGTCAAGGTCTTCAGCCAGCCGAGATTGATTGATCTCCAGTTTGCCGAGCCCTTTGTTTAGGCTGTTCCATCCAAGTAGTGAATAACCGAAAGCGATCCCAAGATTCCTCAGTACTGTTGAATCAGTCAGGTCTCTTTGCCATCGGCTAATCGGTAATTTCCCGGCCAGATGTTCCAGCAGGGCATTGGCAATGCCAAGATTGCCCTCCGCATTTTCAAAATCAATCGGATTAATCTTGTGGGGCATAGTGCTTGAACCGACTTCACCCACCACTGGATTTTGTTGAAAATAACCGATCGAGATATAGCCCCACATGTCACGGCTGAGATCTATCAAAATGGTGTTCATACGCAAGGTCGCATGACACAGTGCGGCTAGACCGTCGTGGGGCTCGATCTGGGTGGTCATCGCAACGTGCTGGAGGCCCAGTTTTTCGATGAATTGGCGCGAAATAGAGGGCCAGTCGAGATCAGGATAAGCTGCCAGGTGCGCGTTGTAATTGCCGACGGCACCGTTGAACTTGCCGCCCAGTGCAACGGCGCTGAACTCGATGAGTGCTGCTTCAAATCGTGCGATCACGTTTGCCACTTCTTTGCCCACAGTGGTTGGGCTGGCTGCTTGGCCATGGGTGCGTGACAGCATCGGAATATCTGCAGTGGCGGCGCTGAGATCGATCAATGTTTGACTGATTTTGGCCACAGCCGGTATCAGAATGTCGTTGCGGGCATTTTTCAACATTAAGGCATAGGCAAGATTATTAATGTCTTCAGATGTGCACCCGAAGTGAATAAATTCATTGGTCTGCTGAAGTTCCGTATGGCTCGAGAAAATGTCTTTCAGGAAGTACTCAACCGCTTTCACATCGTGGTTGGTGTCGTGTTCTATGGCCTTGATGCGTTGTGCGTCAGCAAGGGAGAAATCGTTCACCAGTCGATCCAGGAAATCATTGGTGTCACGGGACAGCGGTGAGAGTTCACTAATACTGGGTTCGGCAGCAAGATAAGCAAGCCAGCGGATTTCGATCATTACCCGGTACCGGATAAGGCCAAATTCGCTGAAATGGTTGCGAAGGACACCCACCCGTGTGGAATAACGACCGTCAAGAGGCGAGAGGGCGGTCAGCGGTGACAGTTCGAGATTGTTTTCTCGTGACATCTCAAGGGCCGACGTGCACTTAAAAAAAGAGTTTACCATGTTGAGTTTGGTCAGCAGTAGCAATATGCAGCGGTGTTGAGATATTAAAATCCATGGGGATTGCCCGGAGTGCCGTTCGGGAGGCGCAAAAAAACGACACGAGTACTCGTGTCGTCGATCGGTTTGATCGAGGCTTAACTGGGTGAACAATGGCAACCAATAGGCTGTTTTTTGAGTGATTGCCGGACGACTACTGGCGGTGGGGAACCATCATGCACTGACTATCATAGTCCGCGATGCGCTCATTCCATGGGTCTGGATTAGTGGTTTGCCGCGACAGGGCACGTTCGATGCGTTACTCAGCTGCTGTGTGGTTCGCTAGGCGCATCTTCTTGGGGTGCTGTCGACCCTAGGAGGACGCTAAGGCCACGGCCGTTGGGGTGGCTTTCAGCAGCAATTTTGAGCAGCATGGTGAGTGGTGCCGATAGAAACATCCCAACCGGTCCGAACAACCAACCCCAGAAAACCAGGGATAGAAAAACGACCAGCGTAGACAGATCCAGTCCCTGTCCGAGATAGCGGGGTTCTATGACGTTCCCGACTAGGATGTTGATGGCAAGGTAACCAAAAGCGACTAATAGCGCTATATCTGGACCGGGATCGAGCAGTGTCAGTACGATCACCGGGATGGCGGCGATGAGAGAACCGACATAGGGAACGAAGTTCATGAAGAAGGCGATCCATCCCCACAGAAGCGCAAAATCCACACCGATCACTATCAGGTATAACGCGATGCCAGCTCCGGTGATCAAGCTCATGACTGACTTAATTACCAGATAAGTCTTAACCGTATCCACAAAGCGGGCCAGGTGAACAAGAGACTGTTCAGGTCGTGGTAGAAGATAGCGAATTTTTGCGGGAAACGCCGATGCTTCCATGAGTACGAACAACACGGCAAAAAGAATTAGCAACCCGTTGGCAAGAATATTTCCGAAACCATTAACTAATCGACCAAACAATGTGACAGCCAGAGCAGGATCAACCAATGCGGTGAAGTCCTGATGAGATGGATTAAGTCCTTTGTTATCAAGCCAGACTTTAGCAACGCCTAAGTGTTCTGTGAGACGGGCTTCATAGTGAGGCAAACTAGAGGCAATTTTTTCAACCGATACGCTGAGCAACAGAGTTAGTGTCGTCAACACTAGGACAAGGCTAATGACAATAATGCTCAGTGCGGCCCATGTCGGTAGCCCGCTGCGTTGTAGATAGAATAACGGCGGTGACAGAATGAGTGCGATAAAACCAGCCACAAGCAACGGAATGACGATGGGGCTGGCTGTTTTTAAGCCGGCAATGATTACCACCAGCGAAGCAAAACTTATGAGGACCCCAGTGGTTATAGGCCGCCTTTCAGAATCCATTTAGTCCAGTCCCTGCAACTGTAGTCGACACTGTTTTTCGATCTGATTGAGTTCCCGCAGAGTCACCTCAATGTCATCGTGTTGCTGTTGCAGAGCATGGCGACGTTGTTGTATGCGGTCGATAAAGTAAGTTAGTTGACCGGACTCGCCGGGGGTCGAGTCGTACATTTGGATAATGTCGCCGATTTCACTGATAGAAAAACCGAGCCGCTTGCCGCGCAGAATGAGTTTCAGCCGGACACGGTCTCCCGGTGAGTAGACCCGTTGTCTTCCCACTCGCTCAGGACGCAACAACCCTTCATCCTCGTAAAAGCGAATGGTGCGGGTCGTGACTTCAAATTCCCGTGATAACTCTGATATGGAGTAGGATGCTTGAGCGCCAGTATCAGCGCTCAGCTGGCCTTGCGCATTAATCATAACGAGATTGAGTATAGGGCTAATTGACGTTTACGTAAACGGAATCTAGACTGACCGACTCTTTCGTAACGCCAAATTTTTGAATGACTCTGCCTGTGTCCAACGTCACGCACCTGGTTGACGTCGATGTTGACCCTCGTTATCGAGTGCGATTTATCACGGCGGCTAGTCTTTTTGATGGTCATGACGCTTCCATCAACATCATTCGACGAATGTTACAGGCGGGCGGCGTTGAAGTAATTCACCTTGGCCATAATCGCTCGGTCAAAGAAATCGTCGATGCCGCCATCGAAGAGGACGTGCAGGGGATTGCGGTCAGTTCCTATCAAGGCGGCCACGTTGAATTCTTTCGCTATATGCTGGATATGCTTCGTGACAATGGGCGCGGTGAGATTCGTGTTTTCGGTGGTGGGGGTGGTGTGATTGTTCCCGAAGAGATTCGAGAGCTAGAGGCCTACGGCATCGCGCGTATCTATTCCCCTGAGGACGGGCAACGAATAGGTCTTAGGGGCATAATCGAAGATATGGTCCACCGGGCTGACTTCTATCCCGGTGAGGGTCTGGTACCTAACTTGGAGTCGACCCGTCCTCTGAGTAGGTCAGACTTGGCTCGTGTCATTACGTTGCTCGAAAATGAGACAGCGCCGCGCGGGTTAATGACCTCTCTCGAGCAACGTGCCGCGAACTTGGGGCGCAAAGTTCCCGTGCTCGGAATCACCGGAACTGGGGGCTCGGGCAAGTCTTCTCTGACAGACGAATTAATTTTGCGGTGGAGATTGGATCATGAAGATCAACTGCGCGTTGCCGTCCTAGCGATAGACCCTTCTCGGCGTCGATCGGGCGGTGCGCTGCTCGGTGATCGCATTCGTATGAATGCGATCGATGGTGACTCCGTATACCTTCGCTCGTTGGCCACCCGGTCAGCTGTTGTTGAGGTGCCGCCAAAACTCCCCGATATCATTACGGCGACTAAGGCGGCGGGGTTTGATCTCATTATCGTTGAGACACCAGGTATTGGTCAGGGTGACGCCGGTATCGTGTCCCACGTGGATGTGTCACTCTACGTCATGACACCCGAATTTGGCTCAGCCAGTCAGCTTGAGAAAATCGACATGTTGGATTTTGCCGATTGTGTTGCGATCAATAAATTTGATCGCAAAGGTGCTGACGATGCGTTGCGCGATGTGCGTAAACAATTTCAGAGAAACCAGACCGCGTTTGAAACAGATGTGGCGGCGTTGCCTGTCTTTGGCACAATCGCATCACATTTCAACGACGACGGCGTCACCGCGTTGTACCAAGAGTTGTCATTACGGTTATCAGTTTTTGGTCTGGCAGAAATGGGCGGTGACCTGCAGCGTGTGAACGTTCGGACATCGAGTACTCGGTCACAGATTGTTCCCGCGGATCGACAGAGATATTTGTCCGAAATCAGTGCGACCATGCGAGGCTATCGTGCGCGCGCGGAATCTCAGGCGCAGCTTGTACGCGAGGCCCAATATCTTGGGGAGAGTGCTGCGTTGCTTGAAGGTGCAGCGTCAGCGACCGAGGTTATCAGTGTTGTGGGCGCACTGGCAGAAGACAAACGTCAGCAATTGGATGCGACCTCGATAGCGTTGTTGGCAGATTTCAAGGAATTGCGTAACCAGTATGGGCAGGATGAACTGGTTTATACGGTACGTAACCAAGAAATCCGGCAGCCGTTGGTGTACACCTCGCTGTCGGGTACCCGGATACCTCGAGTCAGTCTGCCACGCTACAGCGACAACGGAGATCTCTTGCGCTGGCTGATGTTGGAAAACTTGCCGGGCCATTTCCCTTACACGGCTGGTGTGTTCCCTATCAAGCGCCAAAGTGAAGACCCGACCCGCATGTTTGCGGGCGAAGGTGACGCATTTCGCACCAATCGTCGCTTTCATGTGCTGTCTGAATCTTCCTCGGCAAAGCGGCTTTCAACGGCTTTCGACTCCGTTACGCTTTATGGCGCAGATCCAGGCTTGCGCCCAGACATCTATGGCAAGGTGGGGACTTCGGGAGTGTCGATCGCAACCTTCGACGACATGAAAGCTCTTTACGCCGGTTTTGATCTATGTGATCCAAGCACATCGGTGTCGATGACGATCAACGGTCCTGCGCCAACTGTATTGGCATTTTTTCTGAATACGGCCATTGACCAACAGATGGACAGGTTTCGCGCTGACCATGACCGCGAACCCGATGCGGTGGAGGCGGAGAAGGTGCGTTGTTTTGCCTTGCAGAACGTGCGCGGCACGGTGCAGGCCGACATTCTCAAGGAAGATCAAGGGCAGAACACTTGTCTTTTTTCTACCGAGTTCAGTATTAAGATGATGGGTGACATTCAGCAGTACTTTATCGATCACAGTGTGAGAAATTTTTACTCGGTATCGATTTCTGGATATCACATCGCCGAAGCTGGAGCGAATCCGATTACACAATTGGCACTGACTCTTTCAAATGGCTTTACCTATGTGGAAGCCTATTGTGCACGCGGTATGGCGGTTGACGATTTCGCAGCCAATCTGTCGTTTTTCTTTTCCAATGGCATGGATCCAGAGTACACGGTGATTGGCCGGGTAGCTCGCCGTATCTGGGCCGTTGCGATGCGCGAATGTTATGGGGCGAGTGAGCGAAGTCAGAAATTAAAATATCACGTTCAGACATCCGGTCGTTCTCTGCATGCACAAGAGATTAGTTTTAATGATATCCGCACGACATTACAGGCGCTGATTGCGGTTTATGACAACTGCAATAGTTTGCACACCAACGCTAATGATGAAGCCATCACAACGCCTAGTGAAGTGTCAGTTCGGCGGGCCTTGGCGATTCAGATGATTATTAATCGCGAATGGGGATTGGCAAAAAATGAAAATCCGAATCAGGGAAGTTTCATCATCGACGAGTTGACCGACTTGGTCGAGGAAGCGGTGTTGCTCGAGTTTGACCGAATCAGTGAGCGCGGTGGAGTCTTGGGTGCGATGGAAACAGGATATCAGCGGGGTCGAATCCAGGATGAGTCGATGCACTATGAACACATGAAACACGATGGGTCCCAACCAATCATTGGTGTAAACATGTTTCTTGCCGAGGGAGACGCATCGCCCGCTTCAGTCGAGTTGACCCGCGGTACGGAAGAGGAGAAACATAGTCAGATCTGTCGGCTTGCGGCGTTTCAAGAGCAACACCGGGCTGAGGCACCCGCTGCCCTTGGACAGCTCCAAAGTGCTGCGCTGAATGACGAGAATGTCTTTGCGCAACTGATGGTCGCAACTCGTTACTGTTCGCTGGGTCAGATCACTGACGCGCTGTTTGAGGTCGGTGGCCGCTATCGACGAAGTATGTGATTTCCTAGGGGATTTCCCCCACGCGAGTAACCGGGTGGATTACCACCGTCACGTCTCAGTAGGATGGCAATAATATTGGATAACAAGATGATGCGTCGTAATGTCGGCATTCTGTCGGCCTGTCAAGCGTTAATGATGTCCGCTATGACATTGATCATGCCGACTTCGGTCCTGATTGGTGCGACACTTGCCGATGAACCTGAGTGGGCGACTGTGCCGATCACATTTATGTTTTTAGGGATGCTGGTTGCCACGTATCCTGCATCCCTGTTAATGCAACGCATTGGGCGCAGAAATGGGTTTCTGTTTGGGCTTATGTTTGCCACTGTGGGCATTTTGTTGGCCACCTACGCTATTGTTAATCGTGAATTCGAATTATTTTGTTTTAGCTTTTGGTTAATAGGGACGTTCAATGGCTTCGGTCATTACTATCGCTTTGCAGCGGCTGATGTGGCCAGTGAGGGGTATCGAAGCCGGGCTATTGCGTGGGTTATGGCCGGTGGTGTGGTGGCCGCAATAGTTGGTCCGACCCTGGCGAAATTCACTCGCGAAATAGTATTTAACGCGCCTTTTGCCGCCAGTTATGCATGCCTGTTATTATTTTATTTGGCCTCGATGGTTTTATTGCGTTTTGCGAGGATTCCCCAGCCTACGGTTGAGGAACAACGCGATGTTCCGCGACCGTTGATTCGTATTGCGACGCAACCGACCTTTTTCGTTGCGGTTTTTTGCGGAGTCGTAGCTTACGGGTCGATGAATTTTCTTATGACATCGACCCCGCTAGCGATGGCAGGATGCGGCCTCAGTTTCGATGACATGGTGCTTGTGGTTCAGTGGCATGTGCTAGGGATGTTTGCACCGGCGTTCGTGACCGGGCACTTGATCAAGCGTTTTGGCGTGACCATTATTATGGGGATCGGCGGATTGATCCTGCTGGCCTGCGGCGTAATCAATCTGAGCGGAGTCACGCTGCCGCACTTTCTGGCTGGCTTGTTCCTTTTGGGTATTGGTTGGAACTTCGTATTCATTGGAGCGACCACATTGGTGACCGAGACCTATAGCCCGGCGGAAAAAGCCAAAACTCAAGGCTTTAACGATCTGTTGGTGTTTGGAACCGTGACACTAACAGCGCTAACGTCCGGGTACTTGCATGAGTATTACGGTTGGCAATGGCTCAATATAGCAGTACTGCCATTCATTGTTTTGGCGATTATTGCCATTGTGTGGTTACATCGTTCGCGTCTAGCGAGGCCAGTCGTAGCCGCTTTATGAAGCGATGAGTCGATGATAGCGCTTGAGTAACAGATCGTTATCTTCTATTCGCGCGGGGTCGACGACAATACACTCCACTGGGCACACTTCTATGCATTGCGGCGTTTCAAAATGTCCAATGCATTCGGTACAGCAATCAGGATCGATTTCGTAAATTTCCTCTCCCTGGTAAATCGCTTGGTTGGGACATTCGGGTTCGCATACATCGCAATTGATGCATTCGTGTGTGATCAGTAGCGCCATCGATTAATTCTTGTAATTCTTGTAATTCTTGCATCCGCTGGTGTCAGCCCATCTTGTTGAGCAGGGCCTGATTGACCACGGGATGCACGAATTGAGCGACATCACCCCCGAGGCCTGCAATCTCTCGAACCAGCGTTGCTGATAGAAAAGTGTAATTTTCCGCGGGTGTCAGGAATACGGTTTCGATGGTGCTATCCAATCGGCGGTTCATTGCGGCCAGTTGAAATTCATATTCGAAGTCAGATACGGCCCGAAGTCCGCGGACGACGATGCCCGCCCCGCGTTCATTCATGAATTTGATGAGAAGGCCCGAAAATCCAGCGATTTCAAGATTGGGAATATGTCCGAGCGTTTTTTCGGCTAACTCGATTCTTTCCTCGAGGCTGAATAACGGCTGTTTCGCCGGACTGGCTGCTATTGCCACGACGATTTGGTCAAAGAGGTGGCTTGCTCGTTCTGCCAGGTCAAGGTGTCCGTTCGTGACCGGATCGAAGGTGCCAGGATAGATCGCTTTGGTCGGCATAAGTAAATGGTTCTGAGTGCAGGACAAGTGTCCGAGTAACCGGCATACTAGCAATCAGCCAATCGCCGCGCCACAACGTTAGCACGATAAAGGAGATTCGCATGGATCAGGTCGGATTTGTCCACATGGCAGATGGAACGCGTGAAGATTACGCTTTCCTCGATGCAATGGAAGCTAAATTTACCGCGGATCTGGTTGATCGTTTAATAGCGCATCTGCAAGCGCTCGACAGTTCCATCAGCGGATACAAGGTCAGTCGTCTCGGCCATTCTCTTCAATCTGCAACACGAGCACATCGTGCTGGGGAGTCTGAAGAGATGGTGGTCGCGGCTCTACTGCACGACATTGGTGACATGTTGGCGCCGCATTCACATGGAGAAATGGCGGCTGCGGTACTGCGTCCTTTTGTTTCTGAACGTACCCATTGGATTGTTAAGCATCATGGGCTGTTTCAGATGTATTACTACGCACATTTTTCAGGTGGTGATCCCAACGCAAGAGATCGTTATAAGGATCATCCGTGTTACGCAGATACTATTCGTTTTTGTGAGAATTATGACCAGAATTGTTTTGATCCCGATTATAATAATGAGCCGCTGTCTTTCTTTGAGCCTTTGATGCGGCGGGTCTTCGATGTCGACAATCGGCATGGTTTCGAAAGAGAGGCGCGCTACGGCGGCAGCTGAGCGCTAAGTTGAGCACACAGTGAAACGGTCGTTATGCGAATCCCTATTCGTGTGTGATTGTCTCTTTTATTTTCTGACACAGTTGGTAACGGACTTCGCCTTGTTTCTTTTGACGAAATATTTCCCATCCACTCGGTAGCGCTAGGGGTTCCTTATGAGTACCGGACTCGACGTAGATCACGCCGTCGGGCGTGATTGTTGTTTGACGATTAAGCAAGTTGAATGTTTGAGTGGCAAGCAGCGTGTTGTAGGGCGGGTCGATAAAGATAATGTCGAATTGATCACTGGTTTTTCGCAGATAAGTGAGTGCGTCACTACAGATGATATTAGTTTG
>JAKUQS010000038.1 GCA_022451485.1 Gammaproteobacteria bacterium | reverse complement strand
CACATGATGGCATCCGCACCGATGGCCATCGCGTCGTACGCCAATCGCACCGCTTCGGTCTCGCTCGCCGCCGCCAGCAGCGGCACTGAAAACGCCATAAAGGTATTGGGCGCAGCCTGTCGAATGGCCGCCGCGGGCGCGGGCTGATTGGGATCAAAGCGCACTTTCATTGTGTCAATGCCCGCCTCTTCTGCCGCCGCAGCTTCCTCCGGGGAAAATGGCAGTGTCTCCACCAGCACACGCTTGCCTTTATGGTCGCGCAGGTTCTTGACCGTGTGGTTACGGGTACCGTAGGCCCCACCCAGGGACATGACTCGCTTTAACCCCCGTGCTGCGGCATCTCTCGGTGGAATGCCGCCATCACCGGTTGCATGACTCGCCATGGATCTTCTCCTTTTCAGTACAGCACAATCTGTGTGACAGGAAATCTTACCGCGAACAGGTGCCTACTTTCTTACGCAATGACAAAATCGAAATCAGCGCGCCATTGATTTTCACCGACTGACCTGGGATCGATCACCATCTGTTGAGAAGCATACTGGCTCACCTGTCCTCTGAGATAAAGCTGGCTGATGAGTAATTCACGATTGTCGTGAAACAGTTTCACGTGGATATGCGGTGGGCGCCCGCCGTAGGGCACCGGTATCAACGTCTTAAAAACATAAGCGCCGTCCGAATCCGTAGTAACCGCTCCGAACCCCGCGAAATGTGGATCAACTCGATCGTTCCCCGGCGCCCATGGATGCCGGTAACGTCCACTCCCATCGCATTGCCAGATCTCGATTCGAATGTTCGATTGGGGACGCTGTTGCTGGTTGATCACGCGACCCTTGAGCTCCAGGTGCTGCCCCAGCGCCACGCCGCCGGCATGATGCACCAGATCCGAATCCAGCGGAATCGATACCACCGGATAGAACGGGCCCTCCTGATCTGACGGACTGACTTTGAGAAACGCCATCACGCGCTGACTGATCATCGCCAGCAGGGGCATCAGCAGGAAACGTCGTCGATTCATTGTGGGTTAAAGCCTAATCCCATGGCCTGATATCCGATGTGGGTATTGCCATCTTACCGCTGCGCATCTGCAACCAAAAGCGCCCACCGAAGTGGGCGCCGTGATTGGTTATCTCAGTGAACACTATCACTGGATAGGGTGTCTATCTCAACTGAAGAGGTTGCTCCAAAGCCTCGAAGAAACACCAAAGTTCACCGTGATGAAATCCATATCACTAGACATTGTGATCACCTCCTTTTCAGTTGTTAAGGAACCAACCAGTGTAAAAGGTCAACAACCAGATCACAATGGCCCAGGCCGAGTTATTTACTGATTAGATTGTGGAAACAGCTCTCGACGGGGGGAATCTGCCGATTTTTCCCGACTGCCACAAACACCGTGGCCAATGCTTCTCGCGCACTAGGCGGCCGCATCATTCGCTAATTTTTTCTCCGCGAGAATCCTGATGTTTTCTGAGATCAGTTTCTGTCGTTTCGCCGCGTTCCGCTGACTCACCGGTCGATCTTTGTTCTTGATCTTTCCTTTTGTTTTTCTCACTGTTCGATTCCTTATGTCAGATTCTGTCCGGTCATTGGGGACTGATCACTTCCAACGCCGCCTATCCCCATCCATTTTAAAACGCACAAAACGTCGGTATACATGGCAAGGCGCCTCGCCTGGGGGAAAGCAACCGCGCTATTATTACAAACAACCCGCTGATCGGAAAGCAAACATTAACGATTACCCCAGCACGAATCACGAAAAAACACGCCTGGGAACCACCCGATATCAATAACAGCCTGCGTTGTTGATCGTTCCATTCGGCATCGTGGTCTTACAGAATCGAGCTCTAGACCACTCAGCTCCGCTTAGGTTCGCTTCAAACAAACCCGCATAGCTCAGATCTGCGCCAGTGAGATTCGCCCCACTCAGATTTGCCTGGCCGAGGTTCGCCCAACTCAGATCTACCGAGGTCAGGTCCGCGCCCGACAAATTCGCCTTTCTGACATTCGCTTCCCTCAGATTAGCCGAAGCCAAATTGGCCCTGGCCAGGTTCGCCGCTTGCAAGTCCGCTCCCGCCAATCTGGCTTTCGTTAAAAGTGCCCCCGTCAAATCCGCCGTGCGTAAATCAGCGCCGGAGAGATTAACCAAGGTTAAATCTGCCCCCTGGAGATCTTCCCCAGACAGATTTGCCCATTTGAGATCGGTCCCGACCAAACTCACCTGCCTCATCCTGGTGCCGCGAAACCGCGCTTCCCACAAATTGGCGCCGTTCAAGAAGGCACCCGTCAAATCCGCGTTAGTCAGGTCTGTTCCGCTTAGATTCGCCCACTTCAGGTCCGCACCGCGAAGGTCTGCACTCGACAGATTGGTGCGAGTCAGGTTAACCCATTTCAGATCGAAGCCACTTAACGTGGCATTACTCAAATCGGTCTGACTCAAATCACATCGTGTGCACTCGTGCCCCGAGCTCAATTTCTCCATATCGCGAACATCAAAGGCACTGGCTTGCGTACACAACATCATTAAGAAAACAATTCGAAGGCGCATCACACCCCTAGGCTATCAGCCATAACCTTTTGGTGGGAACCG
The DNA here is from genome assembly GCA_022451485.1 of Gammaproteobacteria bacterium. Taxonomy (GTDB): domain Bacteria; phylum Pseudomonadota; class Gammaproteobacteria; order Arenicellales; family UBA868; genus UBA11791. The sequence goes on along the minus strand of JAKUQS010000038.1, from coordinate 18,559 downwards.
TCCGGACAAATTCCACAGTCACATGTTTTTACCACCTATGCACCACGGCAACGCAATAACTACCCGCCAGGATACACGCTTCGCTCATTTAATCTTTCAGATGGCGCAGCACAGTGCCACTGACTGCTAAAGCGAGAGAACTGCCCTCCTCGGCCCGAACGAACTCTCCTCCAGTGATCGGGTCGATGGAGGGATATTTAACTCCATCGCTGACCACGCTGATACTGACTGCTACTACCGTATCGCCGATGAAGGAATATCGTCAAACGACGCGTAATTGAGCCGACAAAGTCGCGCATACAGACCATCTATATCCATCAATGCTTGGTGGCTTCCCTCCTCCACTAAGCGCCCGTGATTCAAAACCAGGATGCGGTCACAGTCGCGAATAGTCGCTAATCGATGGGCAATCACTATCGCAGTCCGTCCCTCGAGCAAAACATTCAGGGCCCGTTGAATCTTTCGCTCGGAATAACTGTCAACATTAGCCGTCGCCTCATCCAGCACAAGAATCCGTGTATCGGCCACCAGTGCACGGGCAAAACTGATCAGCTGGCGTTGGCCTAACGATAGATTGCCCCCACCTTGATCCAGGACAAATTGATACTCACCGGGAAGCCGTGCAATAAAATCATGTGCACCTACCGCCTGCGCAGCCCGTTCGACGTCAGCGACATCCTTGGTCACACTGGCATAGCGAATGTTCTCAAATATAGTGCCTGAGAACAGGAACGGCTCCTGCAACACCATCGAGACATGTCGACCAACGGTAGCCTGCGACAAGGTTCGCAGGTCATGACCATCAATACAAACCTGACCTGATAGCGGATCATAAAATCTCCGCAGCAAAGCGGCTGTCGTTGATTTTCCAGAACCTGTGGGCCCAACAATCGCGACTTTCTCCCCTGGAGAGACAGAGAAAGAAATACGCTCTAAAACCGAGATCTTCGGCGTGTAATGAAAACTGACCTGATCAAATGAAATGGCACCATTACAATGCACCAGATCCAATGCGTCAGGCGCGTCGGTCACTGTTTGAGGCACGTCCAGCACTTCCAGAATCCTCTGGCCCGACACGGTTGCCCGTTGCATCATGCTGTACTGAATGGTCAGTGAGCGAATGGGATCAAAAAACCGCTGCACATAGAAGAGAAAGGCAACCATCACCCCCAACTCAAGCGCACCAGAAAAAACCATGCGGCCCCCGACAACGACAATGATTGCCATTGCGCCACCCGTTAACCCATCAACAATCGGTACATTGACCTGAGCCAGTTTGGCAGCCCGCAAGTGCGTTCTCAGATTGAGATCTGCAAGATCAGAATAAAGTTGATGGTTGTCCTGTCCTCGCACCATTGCTTTAACTGTTCTGACACTATGAATCGCTTCTGCCAAGGCACCGTTGGCCATCGAATTGGTTTCTCGTGCTCTTCGAAACGCGGCCCGGGCATGGGGCAACCAGAAATACCTTACAACCAGGAGAATCGGCACAATCGAAAGCGTCAACAGGCCTAGTTCAGGGTCAAGCACCAACAGCGTAATGACGATGCCGAACAACAGCACCACATCGCCAATCGCAAAGACTGATGTCTCCAAAAACTCCTGCAACGTGCCGGTGTCACTCTGCAACCTCGACATCACTCGACCAACCTCTGTTTTATCCATGAATGACAAGGAAACTCTCTGCAGATGGGCAAACATGGCACGTCGCAAATCAACCACCACGTTCTCAGCGATCCTCCCAACTAACGCTTCCTGAGAATAATTTGCCAGGTAATTAACCAGCACCACCGCAGCAAGAAAAATAATGACACTGCTCAGTGCAACCTTGGCTGCCGCCCCCGGTTGGATAACATGATCAATGGCATAAAGAATCACTAAGGGGATCGCCAGCTGCGTGGCGACAAAAATCAACACGGCGATTAACGCAAGCGCGAGCAGACGCTGATAGGGCCAAACAAAGGCAAAGAATCGACGCATAACCCGACCGTCGAAGACGCGCCCAAACATCTCCTCATCGTGGCTGACCTGTGCCCCAATGACGCCCCGGGGTGGCCGCACTCCTCGGCCCATACTCGACCCTTCAGTGGGCAACTTCACCCTGGCAACACCTGCGCGAGAGTTGGTTCAACCGTGTTTGCTGGCCCCACCTGCAGGGAATGTAATTCAGCATACCGCCCCCCCAGATCTAGAAGTCCCTCATGGGTTCCGCGCTCAACAATTTGCCCCTCTTCAAGAAAAAGGATTTCATCCGCATGCATGACACTGACCAATCGATGGGAGATGACAATGCTGGTGCGGTTGTCATGTCGGGCTATTACCGCATCATGAATACGACGTTCAGTATCGGCATCGATGGCTGCTGTTGCATCATCCAATATGCAAATGGGTGCGTTAATCAAGTTACCGCGCGCGATGGATACCCGTTGACGCTGTCCACCGGAAAGCGATACGCCGCGCTCACCCACCAATGTCTGGTAATTGTCGGGCAGTTGACTAATGAAATCGTGCAGCTGTGCATCGCGTCCGGCCTGTATGACACCTGCATCATCTGACCACGGGTTTCCGTATGCAATATTGCTGTCGACGGACGCAGTGAACACAAACGAGTCCTGTTGTACGCCGCCAATTGATCTCCGCAAAGAATGCAGTGAGACCTCTCTGACATCCTGGTCATCGATCAGGATTCGACCAGCCGTGACCTCATACAAACGTGGAATCAAACGCGCAATGGTTGATTTACCACTACCCGGTGGGCCGACGATGCCCAACGTCTTCCCCGCTTGGACCTTAAAAGTAATATCAGACAGAACGTTGACCCGGGTTTCACCCTCCCCATAACCGAAATCAACACCTTCAAAGCGCACTTCACCTTTTGTTATTTTCAGGTCAGGCAGGGTTTTACCACTTTCTATAGGGTTGGGATGATCAAGAATTTCAAAAAATCGTGCGCCACAGGTTGATGCGCGTGCGTACGAATTCACCGTCATACCGATCTGTCGCACCGGCATTTGAAGAATCATCATAAACGCAAGAAATTCTGTGAGTGTCCCCACAGTAATCTCACCCGCGAGGACTTTGTTCCCACCGACCCAAAGCGCAAGCGTTAGCGCAGCGAAAAAGGAAAACCCCATAAATGTCATGCTTCGGACACGCGCCATCAGCCGCTCAAATGCAACCTGACGAACGGCAGATGAGTGTTTGTCAAAACGAAGCAATTCATACGCTTGTGCGGCAAACGCTCGCACAATACGAATGCCGGTGAGATTTTCCTCCATGGCATTGGTTAGCACCGTCAACCGCTCCTGCTGTTTCAACCAGAGGTAACGTAGCTGAATACGAGCAATCGCTGATCGGACTGCGATAACCGGCACGAAACTGAGCGAAATTAACCCGAGGACCGGATCGGTTGAAATCAAGAGAATGCTGCCTCCGGCTACGAGAACCAACAGCATGACCGTTCGAACCAAACCGGTACTCGGAAAATGACGAATACCCTCCAGATCCAACATGCCCCGAGTGATCAGATCTCCAGTGTGCGCATTGTCATGAAAACTCACATCGAGCTGCTGTATGCGGTAGTAAAACGCTTTTCGAAGATCTGCCGCGATGCAGTCATTCAATGATTCTCCGAAATAGTTCTGCACCATGGCAAACAGACCGCGAAGAATGCTAAGGCCAAGAATCATCCAAGCGGATAACCACAGCGCTGCTTCAATTTCCGTTACGCCAGCCGCCGTCCCTTGCAGAAGGCCCTGTGCGTTGTCGACCGCCTTACCTAAATAACGCGGAATAAAGAGCTGAAACCCGGACGACAACAGCGTCGCAACCGTCACGACAGCAACCCTCATCGGGTGCTTAAAAACCAGCCTGCAGATTCGACCCAGGATATGTGGATCTAACTTGCGGCCACTTTTGTATTGGTCAGAACGAGACAGCTTGTTAGAAATCAAATTGCGTACTCAATACCCTTCCTGCAAACAATACCCTGACCTCCCATCGACACGAAAGGTAACCAACGGGTAGCCCTGTCGACACACCTGGAATCATCCACACGACTGCCGCCGCTTGGGCAATCGAACCCGCTCATCGCACCACCGTCCGTAAAAGCCCTGACCGTCGAGTTATTAGCGGGGGACCGATAGTGTAAACCAAGCGCTGAGAAACCTCGATCACCAAAGCGCTAGCCATGCTCGCCGTGAAACAACCCACGCCGACACAGTCGTTAGAAAAACAGGCTGACGCTACCAATGACTCGGGGTTCGGGGTTCGGGGTTCGGCGTCTAGCCATCGTTCAGGTGAAACCGACAAATGCACAAAAACCAGGTATTTCGAGTCTCGCCGCAATATGCTGTTTTTCATACCAATCATTCCATTCCGCTTCATCGGAACCTGGAGAATTGGTCCTAACAAATATGATGGTCCTGTCATTAGCCATTGTGGTTATCCCTTTATTTCGCGCTCACCGATTCTATGCTGTCACTAACGTGCGATAACAGATGGCTGGACAAACCCTTTGCCCCCTGGACAGGGCTTCAAATCCACAATGCACCGCGCGGTCCATTCACCCTAACGTGGCCGTGTCACTTCAAGCTGTCGACTATGCACCAGCCACAAACCGACCATTGCCAAACCAAATCCCACTAAAACATGAGGCGACAGCGACTCGTCGAGAATCAGCCAGCCAAGCATCGCAGTCAATCCAGGCGTGATATAAAAATTAGCAGTGACTTTACCGGCCGTCCCCGTTTTAAGCATAAAAAGATACAACCCCATTGCGCCTAGAGACACACCAAACGTCAGGTACAAAAAGCTCCACACCAGCGTGGGCGTGACTGACACGTGAACCTCTTCGAATCCCAACACCACCAGCCAACAAAACCCTGCGCCTGCTGTGAGTTGGACGAAATTAGCCGTCAGCAGGGCTGACGATCGACAGAATCTCGCGTAATAAAGTGTCCCTGCGATGAGACAAACTGATGAGCCAACACCCCATAGAATTCCCTCGGTTTGACCGAGATCGATGCTGCTAATCCCGGCAACCATCGCGACCCCCGCCGTGCCCAGACAAAAACCAAACCACTGTGTCGAACGGAATCGGTCGCCGAGGATCGCCCCGGAGAGAAAAGCAATCACCAGGGGCTGGAGAGATCCCATCAATGCCATGGTCGCGGCGGAAATATCTACCAGCGCCCAATATCCCGCCGTTAAGGTGACTCCGTTGATCAGAATTCCTGCCACTATCAGGTGCGGGAGAACGCGACGGGCGTTGACCCAGCCACCCAGGACACCAGAGAAAAACGTGAAAGGCAGCAATATGAGTCCTGCCAACGTGAAGCGAGCTGCCAGGAAAGTAATCGGTGATATGTCTGGCAGTCCCGCGCGAGTCGCAATGAACGCACCGCTCCAAAGAAAGACAAACAGTAACGGGAGGATTATTTTTACCATCGATTGAGTATTTTCATCGCACCGACGCTTTACGGCCTTGGTGGGTTAAACCCTGTGCGGAATCCAGGGACTCCTTGCACTCTACCCCTTGGGGCTAATGAATCACCTCTTGTAGGCTTCACTTAACAAAGACAACAAATTCTCAGCCGTCTCTTTGAGTGCTGATGTCGGTTCAAGTTCGAGGCTCGCCAGCAAATGCAGCCGCGCAACATTGAGGTGTCGCATCGCTGTCTGAAGGTCGCCTTTCTCATCCGCTTGCGTGGCGAGTGCCATTAAGGTGTAACCCAACGATACCCTCGCATTCGCTTCAATAACCTTCACGTTAACCGGGATGGTGTCACCAGGTGAAAATATCTGATCTGGCTCTCCCATAAGTTGCAGACCCCGCTTGAGATATTGCTGAGCGGTTATCCAATTTTGTTGCTTCATCGCAAACTCGGCCCGAATGATGTTTGCCAGTGCGAGATCCGGGTCGATGCGTAACGATTCTTCAACATGCGCAAGCCCCCGCGGATCCCCCTGATAGAGGAAGGTATACGCAACCCAGAGTGAATCCATGGCTGCCAGACGTGCGGACGAGGGCCCAGCGATTCCTAACACAGGGTAGGCCATCAGCACAGCCACAAGAAAGACGAATTTTCTCACGCGTGCAGACCCATCAGGCTCTACCGCCTCTGGTATTGCCTCTTGAAGCATGGATCAAAGTCATGCTCTTAACCACAATCTCCATAGGGGTCGCCGCTTTAGTGAAGTTGTTCATTAAGTTGTGTAATCTACCGCTCTAACTGTGCCGCATTGGTCGTCGGGAGTCGACAAACCTGGTCAACACACATAGGCGGTCGCGGTCACGGTCGCGCTCCCAGCCAACACCTTGCGATACTTGATAATGGGAAGGTTTGCTGACTTCTCTAAAAAATCGTCTCCTTCCTTCGTGATGGCAATCACTCGATTAGGCACAAAGTGGCGTCGAAGTGGGCCAACAACTCGTCAGGCCATTACCTGACGTCGGTGTCACGAGAATAATCTCGAATGGTGTATCCAATCGATAATCAAGCGCCACCACCCAACGAAAGACCTTCTTCTCTGCTTGACTCCGAGTCCATCGCCCTATCATGCACTCTGTTAATCCGGCAACCAACTGACACACCTGAATTGCCTGGCATCTAACGAAACGTGACAGCTGAAGGTTTTACCACGAAGTTTCATAAACCGATTCCCGCGGTACGGCCCCACAAAATGTGAGCGTCCAGCCCCGTCAATACCACTCGTCATACGTTCTGAATGCTGAATAATCTCCATCGCGTCGTAACCCACTGCGACGATTTGCTGATTACGCATACCACCGGTGCCGCCCCCAAGGCCCGTACACGCGCGCCCCTGAAGATTAACTCCGTTGATACAGAGCTCGAAGTCGCCCGCATGCGCTGCCCCCGTCACCAGCAGCAGCAGCACGGTCATTAGCTTTCCTATTGCATACATTTCAACACCATATTCCAATTTCAAAGAGTATCTAAGCCTATTGTCGCACCACTTACTACCTCCTACTCATGGTATTGGGGCATCCGTCGCGACTGAACATATAACGCCAGGGAACAAAACCCACTAGAGACGTAGGTCTACTCAGGTCCACAAACGCTTCACGCTCACCGGACTGTGCCAAAATAACCAACCAGCCTGAAGGGCTCCCGCTATTTTCGAACCACGAGTTGCTGCCCAGTTTGCGTGACAGCAGATACCACCTGATCACTGTCCAGCCACCACGAGGACCTAACATGAGTGAATCCACTGACCGCTCCCTCCAACCACTCGACGCTGTGCATCGCCATCCCGACGAACTGATAGAAGAAACCGTGCGGGCAATAGAAGGGGTTGTGCAGCAAGGCCACCTTTCGGTTGAAGTGCTCATGGTGACAGAAGAAATGGTGATGATGAAAATACGGCGGGGAAAGGGTCTAATCGACCCGAGTCACGTACATGAAGATCATGAATCGGTGGCCACTCTAATCAGCGGGCGCATGCGAAACTACATCGGAGACGAGGAATTTATCTCAGAAGCGGGATCAGTGTGGCGTCACCCGCCTGGCGTTGTTCATTCAAGTGAAGCACTGGAAGATTGTGTACAAATCGAAGTGAAAACCCCGGCTAGAAAAACCTGGGCCTGACAATATCCCCCGTCGATTTCCTAGTGAAAAAGCACCGTCATTTTGTCTTGCAAGCGGTGTGGGGGGCGCATCGCCATCAACATCTGACAGCGCCGACCAGCCATTTCGGCGCCTCGATTGAAAAGGGCGTCTTCAGGCGAAGACTGCCCGCAGACACCCCTTTCAATCCAAACGTGTAACTCCGCACGGCACGGTCCGATTTCACGTCAGCTATGCCACGTTTTTACGACTCAAGTCCAACCAAAATGGTCCTACGTGATGTGGCTCGGCTTAGACCAGACGCACAATATTGCGCATGTTCACATCAACCTTCTCTAACAACGCCTGATATCTAGGATCCGCGCCCAATCCATCATAGGCTTTCTCCACCGCCGCCAGTGACGGGTAAGTCACTCCGAGCAGACGATTACCCGCATTGCTGCCAGTGATCAAGGTTCCATAGCGGAAGGTGAGCGCTCCGGCATCCGCAAACACGCCCGCCATAGAGGACATCGTGTCAATCAGTGGGTCGGCCGACGCAATGCGTGTCAAAACCAGATACTTCATATCAGCCGTGGCTTGTGACTCAAACGGAATCGGATGCACTTTCAACAGGTTACGCAGTCGTATCCCGATCTTCCCACTGGCCATGGCCTTGGCATAATCGTCAGACGCTGCGTAAACCTCCATGGCTTTCTCAAAACCCGCTAAGTTTTCATAAGCCTGAAACAGTACAACTGCCCCAGGATTGTCTCCGGTTGCAACAAATCCATATCGAACAAGCGCAGCCCCGGCTTTTTCTTTAAGTTCTTCGGCCAGAGTTCCCACCATTGGCAACAAAGTCGGACGATAATCAGCATCACAATCAACAGCCGTCAGTACAAAATAATTAATATCGCTCACAGCAGCATCCTCCTATTGATCAAGTCTTTTTATTGTGTATCAAACCACTTCTCACAATGGCCCGACGTTACCCCAGCGACCAGACGATACCGCACCGCTGGATCTAACTGGAAAAAACTCACCACGGCCACCAGTAAATCATATCCTATTTCGTTACTTTCGCCTTTAGGATGCAGCGGCATTGCGCTCTATGTCGTCATGATTGCCGCACTAGATCGACCGTTAACCCACCAGGCAATCACGTGGAAATTCGACGCAGGCCGCTCGGTGATAATTAACCCTAATGGAAACAAGGTCTCCATCACGACGGGAATGCATGAAAATCAACTGGCAAATACAACAAAAAGATCCAGACACAGGGCAACTCATGGGTTGCCCTAACTCAAAGACAATCAATCAGCCGCTCGGTGATACTCAGCAAAGAAATCCAAAACGCACTGATTAAACTGTTCCGGCTGCTCCACAATAAGGCCATGGCTCGCACCGGTTATTACCTGCAGTCGCGCGTCAGGAATGCCTTCAACCAGTACTCTGGCATCTGGCAAGGGATTCAACCACTCTTGATCTCCAATCACCACCAGCGCTGGCGATCGAATGCTGCCTAAAATATCGGACGTATCGTGCTCTTCAATAGCACCCACATGACCCATAAACGCGTGCAGTGGCATAGGAATCTCTGGCACAGCACCCAATTTATCGACCAACACGGGTAAGGCGCTAGCAAAGTAGCTGTGTGTGAAATCGACCAGAGGAGCAACTGAAGCGGCCGCCGCGGGACCATAGTTCTCATAAAGGTAAGCGCCGAGCTTCAGACTATAAAGATTGAGCGCATTGGGTTTTGCAGCCGTAGCCGCTAACACCAATGCGGCCACACGATCGGGATAACGAGAAGCGACTGCCTGTGCGATTCGCCCACCCATCGAATACCCGACGAGGTGAGCTCGCTCTATATCCAAATGATCTAATACTCCGATACAGTCATCGGCAAATTGATCAATGCTGTAACCCGCCTCGGGTTTATCCGACTCGCCCGAGCCCCGATGATCGTAAGTGATCGTTTGATACTGCTGTGAAAAAACCGGTACCTGTTCATACCAATCCTTACGGTTGCCGCCTAACCCATTCAATAAGACGACGGGAAACCCTGCTCCGCCTATCTCAAACGCCAGCGCAACTCCGTTAACCAGTGCCGTTGACAATCAACCCCCCCGCAACACCGGAAAAACATCCGCTGCCAATGCCTCTGCCATTTCTAGTTTTTCCTTGCGTAGTAGAAAAATGTTGACACGTGTAATCCCAAGCGCCGCCACTTCACGCAGGCGATCGATCCACACATCGGCTGGTCCAGCGATCGTGAAATCGTCAACCATCTTATCTGTCACATATTTAAATGCCTCTCCCGCCGCATCAAAATGTCCACCCGTATACGCACCGCGTATCGCCGCTATCGTGTCAGCGGACACACCAGCGAGCTCGGCATAGTGCCGCGCTGTCTGTGGAAACCACGCCGCCAACGACTTACATTCCTCTCTCGCGAGATCAATGTCGTCGCGTAAAGAACCGTAGATCGTCCAACCAATATCCAAATCCGCTGACGTCCTACCGCCAAGTTCCGCACCCGCCTGAATCTGCGCCAACGCAAATTCAATACACGCGGGGTGAGTACCACAAAGGAAGCTCACCCCGTCGCATAGCTCCCCGGCCAAGCGGAGCATCCGCGGTCCTGAAGCCGCCATATAAAGTGGTAGCGGGCCTGGGAGGTCAACAGAAAGATGGGCGTCCTTAAGCGTTACCGTGTTGCCATCAAAATTGGCCGTATCACCTTTCTCGAGGGCCCGCATGGCACCGATCATTTCTCGCACCGTAGCCACCGGCGCAATCCGATAACCGAGTTCCATTACCGGTCGGTCACCTGCCCCAACCGTGATCTTTGCTCGCCCACCCGACATCTCGTGCAATGTCGCCATCGCATTGTAATTAATGGCGGGGTGACGGGTATAAGGATGATTACAGTTGGGACCAAAGAGAAGACGTTCCGAGTGATTGGCAACGATCCCCAAATAAGCAAACACATCACGCGCGTGCAGCGAGGAATCACACACCCATAAATGATCACAACTCGCCTCTTCCACAACCGACACTAGCTTGGCAAACCGCGCTGGCGCTTCTACGGCCATCGTCGTTACATCGAATCGCAGTGACATCAGATCATCCTCTAGGTGGGTTGCTCTACATAGATAAAATGGATCGCAGCGGCCTCAGCCATCGCCCATCTCCGGCACCAACGCCATCGCAGCTGTTAACGCATTAATCTGGGACGCCCGCTCAATGTCAGTGATTTCGAGAGATTCATTGGGTTGATATACCGGATCGCCGCCCGGACCAAAAATAACCGTCTCAACAAACGGCCCCATGCTCGCGGTATCGGCAAGCCATGATCCTCCACTATAGACAACTGGTCGGTGCATGATCCGCTCCCACGCGGCGCTGGTATGCCGAACAACCGGCGCGTCACGCGCCACCATAAACGCGTCTTTACGATCAGCCAAGATGAGTTCCGTCTTAATCTCCGGGTCAGTCGCCTGGGCTCTCGCAATGGCGGCTTCAAGCAACCCCTGCACTTCACCAACCGTGACTCCGGGTTGTGGCCTGGTATCGACTCGAATCGTACACCGATCCGGAATCATGGAAGGACCCCCAGGGAAAAGACCGCCGTAAATACGTCCTACCGCAAGTATCAAATCTTCCCCCACCAACTCGGAGATCTCCGGCGCAATGCCAGGAACACATTCAATTGTGGAAATCTCTTGGATCACTGGAAGCATTTTTTCGATGGCGTTAATAGCCTGCCCACGGTGACAGGTATGCGCAGAAAGCCCAATGGTTGAGATATCAAAGTAGTAACGGCCTCGGTGCGCTACATAGACCTCCATATCGGTAGGCTCGCCCAGCACCGCATGATCAAACTGGTGATTCTCCACAAGATGAATCGCACCCGACTGATCCCCCATGTGATTGGCAACGCCCGCAAAGGTCAAAGTTCCAGCCAATTCGACATTCGCATCAACCAGCGCTTTCATAGCAGCAATTTGACACGCAAGGCCCGCTTTCATATCCATGATCGCGTGGCCAAAAATCCGCGACCCTTCCCGCTCCCCGCCATAGGGATCTCGATGCCACCCTTCACACACTGGCTTGGTATCGAGATGACCTGTCAGAAGAAACCTGGGACCGGGTCGACTGCCATTAATCTGCCAAAGCACATTGCCCCGCGTGCCGTCGATGTCTTCGTACCAGACCTCGCCGATATCAAGCGCTTTGAGCCATTTTGTTAACTCCAGACCGAACGGCCCCTCTTCGCCCACGACACTCGGCGTGCGTACCATCTTCTGAACCAGCTCGACAGCATATTCGACATCAACACACTTAAGAATACGATTAACAATTTCACTATTCATCGCACCGCTCCTCCTAACAAACGGCAATCCTTTCGGATTCCAAACTCAAATGAGCCCTCGGCCACGCGCAGCCGAGGGTTTCGTTAATTTGCTTTCCTGTCATCCACACCGGCCACTCATACCCAAAACGAAGCCACTCGATGACGGCAGCCAAAAGCAAACGATACCTCGTACGTACCAGAAAAGAAATGGAATGTATAAGTAAAGATTGTAGCTTCCAATACCGTACTAGGGTCGATCTAAATCAGGGTCGTAACACACGCGTTCAATTAAAGATTCAGGCAATGCTCCGATGGCACTCGTAAAGTGATTGCACGCCCATACCGTACAGCCCTTGAAGTCGGATACCTCGACCAGCCAGCCTTTGCTTGACATGTCATAACCCAATCGTTCCAGACAATCGGTTCGATACCGGTGAATCACACAATACTGATCGATCTCTGCCGGTTTAAGTCCAGACGGTGGCTCGCAAGCTGGGTCTGCCCTACACCAGGAAGTCAACAGCAGCAGGCTACCGATCACTGCAATGCGCACCATACCTCGACCTTTTTCTGGAATTGACCCTCGAAGCCCTTGCACCTGCAATCCTCTGCACGTTGTTATAACAACATCGCCACATTCTGGCCGCCAGATTACATCAGTTGTTGAAATTTGCTTAACGAAAAACGCAACCACGTACGTATGTGTTGCTTGATATGATGGCGCCCGAATGCGATACCAAACGACTGTCTAATGACATTACCCTTTACCTCACACTGAATCACCAGCCACTCACCTATGAATGTTTCCGACGCCATCCAGCAACGTAAATCGATTCGACATTTTCTCGACACCGAGGTTTCAGATCAAACCATTAAAACATTGCTCACCAAGGCTGCCCGGGCACCGTCCGGAGGCAACCTACAGCCCTGGCGCATCTATGTCATCAATGGATCAACCATGACTCGTTTCTTGGAATTCTTGGCTAACCGAACTCCCCAGACAGAACCGGCCTATGCCATCTACCCACCTAGCCTGAAGGAACCCTATCGCACCTCTCGATTCAAACTGGCCGAAGATATGTACGCGCTACTCAAGATTCCTCGGGATAACAAACCTGCCCGCCTTGCCCATCTCACTCGCAACTTTCGCTTCTTTGACGCACCAGCGGCCTTCTTCTGCTTTATCGACCGCATCATGGGCCCACCACAGTGGTCGGATCTTGGAATGTTTCTGCAGAGCTTCATGTTATTGGCACAGGAGGCCGGCCTTGACACTTGCCCACAGGAAGCCTGGGCAAATCGTGCAGATTGTGTCAGCGAATTCGTTAATGCACCAGAAGAACTGATGCTTTTCTGCGGCATGGCTATCGGACACGCCAACCCCGACGCACCAGTGAACCAGCTAATGGCGGAACGCGAGCCCCTCGATCATTGGACAACCTTCGTGAGCTAAAATCAAAGAGAAAAACTATCCGCCATCAAAGCCATAGTCTCTGGCGGCGCCGGCCGGCGTGACATAGCCTTCCGCAATATCGTGCCTGATCAACTCCCGCGACCTTTCGGCCGGCTTCCCAAATCCACCGCCACCCGCCTCAACCAATGTGATGCGATCACCTGGCGACAAATGATATTGGCCCTTCGGGTGCACCGTTTTACCGTTAACCTGGTGACGGCGAAGCTGGCCAGGCTCCCCGCCCACTAGACCAGCCGGGGGAAATTCTGTCCGATTACCCATAAAAAAAACAGTCATCAAGCTACCCGTATCATTTCTAATCACGAGCTCCTGACCAAGACCACCACGGGCAGCGCCCGGGCCGCCCGAGTCCGGGACAAGTCGCTTGTATTCGATCATGGTCCCGGTCAAGGCCTCCCACAGTTCAGTCGGCACCACCGCCATATTCGACGGGCCCGGTGTAACCGCGAGGCCATCGTGATTTTCCAATGCCCCAAAACCTCCAGAGGCAAAATAAAGCCCCGCGACGGCTCGGCCATTGGGATGCCGACCCTGGAATGTCACGAGATCGGCCATTCCTGAATCTGCCTGAACCAGCGCAGGTGCCGCATCAGCCAAGGCACCGAAAATCAGTGGTGCGACAAAGTGGCCAATCACATGCCGGGCACCTGTTGGCGATGGATGCTCCGCCGCTAGCAAACACCCGGGCGGCGCCGATACGGCCACCGGTGCGAGTGTTCCGGCATTGTTCGGCAACGCCGGAACGGTAAGACACTTAATGGCATACAACACCATCGCATTGGTATAACAAAAGGGGACGTTTATCCCCTGACGCACACACGGATCTGTGCCATCGAAAGATATTGCCAACGCATCACCCGAGACCTTTACCACGCAACTAAGCGTCATTGGCGCATCGATCCCCTCAATCTGGATTGAATGGGCATACACACCGTCCTCCATGGTGCGAATGGCACTCCGCATAGCCGTCTCGGAATAGTGGCGAATCGAATATGACAAGGACTCAAGAGAGCTCAACTTATATTCCTGCATAAACTCCAACAACATCCGTTCACCTACCTCGTTACAGGTTACGTTGGCAAACAAATCCCCAAGCACCTGATCCGGCGTCCTGACGTTATTAGAGATAAATTCGACGACAAGCTCATTTCTTACGCCCCCATCAAACAACTTGACGATTGGGATCCGCAATCCTTCGTGATAGATTTCTGTCGCCGATGCGCCAAAACCAAGCCCACCGATATCAGGTAAATGGGTAATGCTCATGGTGTACCCGACAATTTCCTGTTCCACAAATACCGGTCGCATCACGTTGATATCAAAAAGATGGCCCGTGCCGATCCATGGGTCATTGGAGATCAAAACGTCGCCCGGTTTTAAAGTCTCTGGCGGATAACGCGTCAAAAAATGTTGCAGCGTCACCGGTGCCGTTCCCATAAAGACCGGGAGGCTTTTGGTACCCTGACAAAGCAGCTGACCATTTGCATCGAGAATGGCCACCGTGAGATCGTAGCTCTCCGCCACAATGGTTGAAAACGATGTTCGCATCAGCGTACTAACGATTTCATCTGCAATCGCAACCAGCCGATCCCACATAATGCTGACACTAATCGCATCATGCGTTACCAAAGGAGGCGCTTGTCGAGTATCGGTCATGGGATTTCTCTAGATACCCGATAAGGTGGCAATAAGATTCAAGGTTTTGTCCACAACAACCTCGCATTCCGGACCAATGACGACAGTTGACTCGCGCTCTTCAATAATTAATGGCCCCTCAAAGCGATCTCCTGAGCACAGTGACATGCGATTCATCACGCGACAGGGAATATAGTCCTCATGCTCATTGAAGTAGACTGAACGCGTTACGTGAGACTGGCCCGTGTTGTCGCTCGATCGCCATGTTTTGTAGCCTTCCGGGAAAAAGGGCAACGGGCCTACCGCACCCACCTTCCAGGTTGTAATCTCAACCGGCGTCTCGAGATCGACCGGAGCATAAAGTCCCGCATAGCGTTCAGCAAAGCGCTCTTCAATGGTCGGGAAAACCTCCTCGAGTGCACCGTGTTCCGGTAAAGCGACTTCAATCGCGTGTCCTTGCCCGGAATAGCGCATATCCAGACGAAGACGATATTCGATGTCGCACGGTGCTACACCCGCAACGATCAATGCTTGACTTGATTCGTTCATTAAACGATCAAACGCCTCAACAAATGCTTCCAGTGTTAATCGCTCAAGGAATACCTGTTGCCCCTGCAGGACTTCAAATGTCAGAGGACTTGCCAATAATCCAAAAGCCGACATTACCCCTGCACCAACCGGGAAAATGACCTGGGGCGCTCGAAGTTTTCGCGCAACCGCTACGGCATGAATTGGGCCCGAGCCACCGAAGGCCACAATGGCGCTATTGCGATAGTCAAACCCACGCTCGGAGGCATGAATTCTGAACGCTCGGGCAATACCCTCATTAACCACGTCATGTATTCCCCAAGCAGAACGTGCAAGCGGCAAATCTAACTTCTCCGATACTCCCTTGGCGATGGCCGCTTTGGCATCGGGCAAACTTAAATCAAAATTACCACCCAGAAATGACGCCGCATCCAAATAACCGAGCACCAGATTAGCATCGGTCAGTGTCGCCTCCTTGCCACCCTGTTGATAACAAGCCGGTCCAGGTTGCGCACCAGCACTATCAGGCCCGACAGCAAGCAATCCTCTGGCGTCGATTGCCGACGTACTGCCACCACCATACCCAATTTCAATCATATCGATGGCCGGTATCTTGGCCACTAATCCGCTTCCCGGTTTGAAATCGTGTACTCGACCCACTTCAAGTTCGTACCGCTTGTTTGCCGCCCCATTAATAATGAGTGCACCCTTCGCCGTGGTACCGCCCATATCAAATGACAACAAATTCTTGATGGATAGCATTTCCCCGTGACGTGCCGACATCAGTACGCCGGCGGCGGGTCCTGACTCCATTATTCGTACCGGAAAATTCCGTGCAATGGCTGGCGTCGCCGTTCCACCACTTGAGGTCATAATAAATAGCGGTGCTCGAATCTGCCGCGCGAAAAGTCCTTGCTCAAGGTCATGAAGATAACGATCCAGTAACGGCTGGGTATATGCGTTGATACAGGTTGTCGTCCAACGTGAAAACTCTCGAATATCGGGGAACACCTCAGAAGAAATCGATACAAAAAGTTCTGGATAGTCCGCACGCACAATGTCTCGAACCTCCCGCTCATGTTCTGGGTTTGCATACGAGTGCAAAAAGCACACAGCAAGACTTTCTATCCCCTTTTGCTCCACCAGGTGCCTGACGGCCAGTCTCACCTCAGACTGAGTCAATACCGTCTCGACATGACCGTCATAGCGGATACGTTCGTTGATTTCGACACGACAGGATCGTTCGACCAGCGGCGCCGGATAGGTGATACGCAAATCAAACATCTCATACCGATGTTCATTCGCCATCTCCAGCACATCCGCAAAGCCGGCGGTCGTTATCATCCCGATGCGCGCACCCTTGCGCTCGATGACCGCGTTGGTAATTAAAGTCGTGCCATGGATGACCGCCTCCAGCTGTTCGACTGGCACCTGTTCTCGAACCAGTAGGTCAGACAAACCCTCGAGAACACCCCTGGCAGGGGCCGCAGGAGTTGTCAGCCGCTTATGGGTTGCAATGCGGCCGGATGAAATATCCAATAAAGCGAAATCAGTGAACGTTCCACCGATATCAATGCCGACACGATGGCTCATAGGAGAATTACATCCTGTCCACACTGCGCGGAGGATTCACGCTGCGGTCGTGAACCCTCCAACCTCATGCCAAAAAAATGGATTGCTCTATAAACTTCCACTAGACGAACCTATCATTGCACTTCACAAATGAGTTATTTATCCTTTATACACTTAGTTTGAAAAAAGACTAGCGCACACTGCCAATGGTTATTGTTGCCAACATCGTTCACTTTATTAAAAGGCAGGTCTTATGAAACCAGAGAAAATTCTGGCCCGCACGCCGAAAGTACTTGACCAATCTCAGCGTGAACAGTTTTTTCGTGACGGTTATCTCGTAATTGACCAGTTCATTGGCCAAGACTGGTTAGATCGACTTTGGGCCGTTACCCATGATTTTATCGAACAGAGCAGGGGGCATACAAAGTCAAATGATCAATTTGATCTTGAGCCAGAGCACAGCGCGGAGAACCCTCGACTGCGTCGACTGAGCTGGCCCACCCTGCAGCACGAACTTTATTGGGAATTTGCAAGCCAAGGCCCAATCGTCGATGTCGCCGAAGACCTGCTCGGCGGTGACGTGATGTTTCATCATTCGAAACTGAACTTCAAATGGTCAGGCGGTGGTGAGGAAGTTAAATGGCATCAGGATTTTCCGTTTTATCCCCACAGCAACCCGTCCGTATTAGCGATTGGCCTGTACATGAACGACGTCGATGACGACATGGGACCCATGGGTGCCATTCCTGGCAGCCAGAATGGTCCGATCTACAACCACTATAACGATCAGGATCTCTGGGCTGGAGCACTGTCCGATGCCGATGTCCAATCACTTCCATTGGATTCAGTCGGATGGATGAAAGGTAAT
Source organism: Gammaproteobacteria bacterium (assembly GCA_022451485.1). Lineage (GTDB taxonomy): Bacteria > Pseudomonadota > Gammaproteobacteria > Arenicellales > UBA868 > UBA11791. Next base: position 551 of record JAKUQS010000038.1, on the reverse strand, counting down.
GCAGGCAGCATTACAGTGCATCATTGCCAAACCGTCCACGGCTCATTACCTAATAATTCAAACCGTATGCGTCCGCTTCTGATCAATGCCTACAAGTCAGCCGACGCTCGCTCACTGACAAGTTACCCCGACTCGGAATCTAAACAACATTCGACCTTGATCCGCGGGACACCAGCGCGGTGGGCGCAACTCAGCCCCGCACCGTGTCGACTCCCGCCAGACTGGTCGAAAGGCTATACCTCTATATTCGCCCTACAACAGAAAGAAGATGGCTCTCGTCGCGACGCCAGTTAGTCGACACAACGACTTTTTCCTACACCGGTTGCCGCACAAAACTGCCACTGTGCTGGTCAACGTCAACTGCCACTCTTCACCAGGATACGGCTCAGTCACATTAGCTCAGAGTCAAGGCTTCCTCCTTGACAACCAGGATCAAGCTCCAGTCCATTCTAATGCTGAACGCAGAAATATCGCAATCGGTAGCCTGATAAGCCTCGCCACCTCCATCCCCACTACTGAAACACCCAAACCAAATCAAACACCAACAAAAC
>JAKUQS010000037.1 GCA_022451485.1 Gammaproteobacteria bacterium | reverse complement strand
GAAGCGAGCGTGGCGATTATCGGGCAACTCCGGTAGGGCAGCGCGTGCTTCTTCGAGCAGATCATCGCCAATGAGCAACGGCGGTAGGTCAGGGTCCGGGAAATAGCGATAATCGTGGGCCTCTTCCTTGCTGCGCATGGGGCGGGTATCGCCTTGGTTCGCATCATAGAGTCGTGTCTCCTGGGTAATTGTTCCGCCGCTTTCAACAACAGCGATCTGGCGATCAATTTCGTAGTCCAGGGCTTGTTCAACAAAACGGAAGGAGTTGATATTCTTAAGTTCGGTGCGGGTGCCCAATGTGCGTTGGCCGTGAGGTCGAATGGAAATATTGGCATCACAGCGGAACGATCCCTCCTGCAGATTGCCGTCACAGATATCAAGATAGCGCACCAGTGTATGAAGTGTCCGCAGGTAAGCGACAGCCTCCGTTGGGGAGCGCATATCGGGTTCTGTGACCACTTCAAGCAGTGGTGTGCCAGCGCGGTTGAGATCAATACCGCTCAGTTTTCCGAATGCGTTGTGAACAGACTTGCCAGCATCTTCTTCAAGATGAGCGCGTACCAGTCGAATGTCGTGTTGGGTATCGCCCATTTCAAAGCGAATCGATCCCCCACTGACGATGGGCAGTTCAAATTGACTGATTTGGTAGCCTTTGGGTAAATCCGGATAGAAGTAATTTTTGCGTGCAAAAATTGAGTGAGGCTCGACGGTTCCCCCTACGGCCATTCCAAAACAGATGGCTTTTAGAATTGCTTCGCGGTTGATGGTCGGTAAAACACCGGGAAGCGCAAGATCAACCGCCGATGCTTGCGTATTGGCGGGGGCACCGTAGGTCGTCGCAGTCGGCGAAAAAATTTTGCTTTTAGTGTTTAGTTGGACATGGACTTCGAGCCCGATGACGATTTCCCACTGGTTCATGCAACCTCTCCAGGTGCACGCAGGTGCCAGTCAGTTACCTCCTGAAAGCGCTGACCGATTGTGAGCAGTGTGCCTTCGTCAAGATAGTTGCCGATGACTTGCATACCGATCGGTAGGCCAGAAGGATCGAATCCCACTGGAAGTGAAAGCGCAGGTAACCCAGCAAGATTGACAGTGATGGTGAAGATGTCGTCGAGATACATTGACACAGGGTCTGTCGTTTTTTCCCCTAGCAAGAATGCCGTGGTGGGTGTTGTGGGCCCGACCAGTACGTCACATTCAGTTAGCGCTTGTGAAAAATCATCGGCAATGCGCCGACGGATCTGTTGGGCTTTGAGGTAGTAGGCATCATAGTAACCTGAGGACAAAGCATAAGTGCCGACCAGGATACGGCGTTTGACTTCGGCGCCAAAACCTTCGGCCCGTGTATTTTCATATAGCGTTTGGAGGTCCACGTAAGATTTACTGCGATATCCGTAACGCACTCCGTCGAAACGGGATAGATTGCTCGAGGCTTCTGCAGGCGCAATAACGTAGTAGCACGGGATGCCGGCCGCACTGTTCGGGAGGCTGACATCCATCAGTTTGGCACCGAGTTTTTCGAGTTCACTGAGGGCCGCTCGCACGTGTGCATTAATATCGGGGTTCAGAGACGGATCGAAAAATTCTGAGACCAAACCGATGCGTAGTCCCGCAATGTTTTGTTTCAGTGATGCCGCATAGTCAGGCACTGGTGCGTCAAGGGAAGTCGAGTCCTGGGCATCAAAACCGGCCATGGCCTGTAACAGGAGTGCGGCATCTTCGGCTGTTTGGGTAATGGGGCCACCTTGATCCAGTGATGAGGCATAAGCCACCATGCCGTAGCGCGAAACCCGCCCATAGGTGGGTTTTAACCCGGTTAAACCGCAGAACGACGCGGGTTGGCGGATTGATCCCCCGGTGTCAGTGCCAGTGGCAGCACTAACCAGTCGCGCGGCAACGGCTGCAGCTGAGCCACCGGAACTACCCCCAGGCACGCGGTCTCGATTCCAGGGGTTATGTACCGAACCGAAGTAGGAGGTTTCGTTGGATGAACCCATTGCAAATTCATCCATGTTAGTTTTACCGAGTGTGACGGCCCCGGCATCTTTAAGACGTCGAACCACGGTGGCATCATAGGGCGAGAGAAAATTGGCGAGCATCTTGGAGCCGCAAGTTGTTAGCATTCCCTGGGTGCAAAAAATATCCTTATGCGCGATGGGCAGGCCGGCAAGGGGTGGAGGACTCCCACCAGCCAACAATTTATCTGCGATCCTGGCCTGTTGCAGCGCGTGATCGATATCTACTGTGATGAATGCATTGAGGTCCTGCTGCCTGTCGATTCGATCAGCAAAGTGGTGGACCAGTTCCTCGCTACCGATTTCTCGGTGGCGCAGCATCTGACGCAGGGTGCTTAATGATTGCCGATGTGGCACGTCCGATTCCGGGAGGCAGTGAGGTTGGGAAATAATCGGGTAGATCGTTTATTAGTCGATCACCTTGGGAACCAGGTAGTGGCCTTGATCGGTTTGGGGTGCGATCGACTGGAACAAAGTGCGTTGATCACTTTCGGTTACCGTGTCCCCACGTAACCGCAGCTGCATGTCTTGAGGATGGGCAAGTGGTTCAATTCCTTGGGTCGAAATCTCGTTCATTTGTTCAACTAGGTTGAGAATGCGGTCGAGATCTGCGGTGTAGGTATCGATTTCGGTCGGGTCGATGCCAATTCGGGCGAGTTGGGCTACGCGATCGACGTCGTCTTTGGATATTGGCACGGGGCAGAAACACCAGAATACAGGCGGCCCCAAAGTATAGTACACGTGGGATGGCCCGACATAGCGGCCCGACTGAGGTAAACTCGTGCCATCTGCTTCTCGTGAAGCCACTGGAATCGTACATGCTTCTCAAGCGCCTATTCAGACTCTTTTCCAACGATCTGGCCATTGATCTTGGCACCGCAAATACGCTGGTTTATGTGCGCGATCGAGGGATCATCCTGAACGAGCCGTCGGTCGTCGCTATTCGGACTGGGTCGCTATCGCCCGGTAAGACTGTGCTTGCTGTGGGCCAGGATGCCAAATCGATGCTGGGTCGAACACCCGGAAATATCGAGGCCATACGGCCCCTGAAGAGCGGTGTTATTGCCGACTTCACGATCACCGAGGTCATGCTGAAGTATTTTATCCGTAAGGTGCAAGACAATCGCCTCTTTTCCAGCCCGCGAATTGTGATTTGTGTTCCCGGAGGTTCGAACCAGGTCGAGCGACGCGCGATCCGGGAATCGGTGATGAGTGCTGGGGCCAGCGAGGTTTACCTGATCGAAGAACCGATGGCCGTTGCTATTGGAGCCGCTTTGCCGGTTGCGGAACCCACCGGTTCACTGGTGGTTGATATTGGGGGTGGGACTACCGAGGTTGCCGTACTGTCATTAGGTGGGACAGTTTTTGCGACGTCAATTCGCGTAGCGGGTGATACTTTTGATGAAGCCATCATTAACTACGTTAGACGGCGCCACGGTCTTCTCATTGGTGAAAGCACTGCAGAGCGTGTAAAGACTAAGATTGGCAGTGCTATGGAGGATTCAGATCACCGGCAGATGCAAATCAAGGGGCGTGACGTGACCGAAGGAATGTCGCGGAGTATCGTTATTGGTAGTGATGAGATTTATGTCGCAATCAATGATGCGCTTCAGCGCATTGTGCGCGCTATTCGCGAGACACTAGAGAACACACCACCAGAACTGTCTGCAGATATTTTTGAACGGGGCATGGTAATCGCCGGTGGCGGTGCGTTACTGCGCGATATGGATCGACGGCTGATGCAAGAAACTGGACTCCCCGTGGTGGTTGCCGAAGACCCGCTGACCTGTGTTGCGCGTGGTTGTGGTCGCGCCCTAGAAGAAATTGCAGTGCTCGGTGATGTGTTTGCAAGTGAGTAGTGAGCTTTGTGGCGACACTCCGCCGACACAAGAATTCCCTTTCGTCGCTGATTAACCTGAGCGGGATTTATTACTCGAAGTGGCTACGCTGATGACTTATGGCATCGGTCGGTCTAGAACCCGCTTTGTGGTGTTGGCGTTGTTGTCTTTAGTGCTGATGGGGCTCGACACTTACACCGATAGCCTCAAGCACACGCGTCCCATAGTGGGTTTAATTGTTGTGCCGGTTCACATGGTTGCAATGGTTCCCGCGTTGATCCTGTCCCGGGCCCATTTGTTGCCACTTGATGTGGCGCGATTGCAACAGAATTACCAGGCGCTCGAGGAAAATCGTTTACTGTTGAACTCACGATTGCAGCGGCTCGAGGCAATCGAAGCGGAAAATGATCGCCTCAGAAGTCTCCTCTCCGCGACTGGCTATACCCCAGACGAGGTCCTGCTGGCAGAGGTGGTGCAGGTGAATGTTGATCCTTACTCACGTACGCTATTGATCAATAGAGGTACCGTTGAAGGTGTTTACGAGGGTCAAGCGGCGCTTGATGCCAATGGCCTTTTGGGACAGGTGGTGCGTTCAGGTGTCTTCACAAGCACTGTCGCTTTGATCACGGATTCGACTCAGGCGATACCGGTGATGAGTGTACGTAGTGGGCTGCATGTCTTGGCTTATGGGACGGGCCAAGGGAATGGGCTCACTATCCCGTTCCTTGAGCCCACCGCGAACTTGCGCGAAGGTGATGTGTTGGTAACTTCGGGCCTAGGCCAACGGTTTCCAAGGGGTTATCCGGTAGCGCGGGTAACACGGGTGGTGAGCTCTCTAGAGGAATCATTCTTGCGAGTAACTGCGCTGCCCCTGGCACAGCTCGATAGCATTTCTGAATTGTTGCTGTTATGGCCGGCCAAGCCGGTTGTGCCATCCGACATACCAACAAAACAGGATGCCTCGGGTGGTTAGGATTGGTAACGCCGGCAAGCGTTGGTGGGTTATTGCGCTGTCCTTTTTTCTCGCGCTGTGTTTTTCGGTAATGGCCTTGGGCCCGATGTGGGCACTGTGGGCTCCGGATTGGGTATCGTTGGTGCTCATTTATTGGTGTTTGGCGGTTCCTATGAAAGTTGGCGTGGGGGTCGGTTGGACAATGGGATTGCTGCTGGATGTCGCTACTTTTGGACTCCTTGGCCGGTTGGCGCTCACAAAAGCCTTGATTGCCTACATTGCGCAGCGGTTCGCGCTCCGAGTGCGGGCCTTTCCCGTATGGCAGCAGGCGTGTGCGGTTTTCTTGCTGCTTGGTATAGAGGCTTTGATCATTACCTTATTTGCTTTGATGATGGGTGAGAGCGATGCTGGACGGCCGGGTCGTTGGGTCGCCGTATTGATTGGGGCAGTGTTGTGGCCGGTCATCTTTATTTCCCTGCGTAGAATTCGCCGCTGGGCGCGACTGCCCTGATGGCCATTGCCCCCATTTCAGACGTATCGCAACACCCAGTGCTCGGCCGTTCCCGATTGGTTGTCGCGGTAATTCTGATCATCACGCTGACTGTAGTTTTGATTGAGCGCCTCTACTTTCTGCAAATCGTAGAGCATGTGCGTTATCGAGCCCTTTCTATAGAGAATCGTTTCGACCTGCTACCCGTGCCGCCGGTTCGCGGCATGATTTACGACCGCCACGGAGAAGTGCTGGCAGAGAATCACGCTGTTTACGAGCTCGAAGTGGTGCCCGAGCAGGTGCGCGATATGGCCTTGTTGATGACTTGGGCTACTCAATCGTTATCGCTTAGTGAGCGTGACAGAAAGAAATTTGAAAAACGACTGCATGGACGGGCGTCGTTTGAACGCATTCTGTTAAAGAGTGGTTTGAGTGAAGAGCAGGCAGCGCGTTTTGCAGTCAACCAATATCGTTTCCCTGGTGTGGCGCTGCGTGGGCGCCTCAGGCGGTCATATCCGCTTGCCGATGTCACAGCTCATGCAGTCGGTTATGTTGGTCGTATCGCCGATAAAGATCTCGATGCAAAAGAACGTTCTCGTTATCGGGGAGTGACTCATATCGGCAAACTGGGTGTCGAGGCCTATTACGAACGTAATTTGTTAGGCCGGATTGGTTACGAGCAGGTTGAGACCAATGCCCACGGTCGGGTTGTTCGTACGTTAGCTCGTGAATCGGCTATTGGTGGGAATCATTTGCATTTGACATTAGACAGTCGTTTGCAGAAGGTTGTTCGTAACGAGCTCGCTGGCTATCGTGGCGCGGCTGTCGTGCTGGAGCCGCACACCGGAGAAATTTTGGCTATCGTCAGTATGCCAGATTACGACCCAAATCTATTCGCAAAGGGTATTGATCAAGTTCGCTACACCGCTTTGCAGCAGGATCCAAACAAACCACTCCTGAACCGGGCCTTGTACGGTCGTTACGCACCGGGTTCGACGCTAAAGCCGATTCTCGCATTGGCGGGATTGGAGCACACCATCAACCCTCGTCGACGGGTAAAGTGTTCTGGTTTCTTTGCACTAAAAGAGGAGGATAGAGTGTATCGGTGTTGGCGTAAGCGAGGACACGGCGCAGTCAATTTAATAGAAGCACTCGAACAATCGTGCGACACTTATTTTTACCATTTGGGATTAAGGCTGGGCATCAGTGGCATCTCCGAGGCGTTGACCACATTCGGTTTCGGCAAGCAAACCGGGGTTGATCTGGCCAGTGAGCCCGATGGTCTGATTCCAACGGCACACTGGAAACAGCGTCGCTACAGTACGCCGTGGTATCCAGGCGATACGTTGAATGCATCGATTGGACAGGGTTATGTTTTATCGACACCGTTACAGTTAGCGGCGGCTACAGCGGCACTGGCGAACCGTGGTCGCTTGGTCCGTCCTCACCTACTTCGCGGCGTTGAGGATCCCGAGACCGGCGAAATACAGCGTCCAGCGGAACAGGTGACGGAGGTGCAGTTAGGTGACGCAAGCCAGTACGAGCGTGTGATTGAAGGGATGATTGCGGTAATGCATGGTTCGCACGGTACCGCTCGGCGAGCTGGCCAACGGTTGTCTTACCGCGTCGCTGCAAAAACTGGTACGTCGCAGTTGGTAAGCTTGCCTCAGGCCGGGGAGGCCGCACAAGATCTACCCGAGGACCTCAAGGACCATGCCTTATTCATTGCATTTGCCCCTGCGGAGCGACCCCGGGTTGCCTTGGCACTCATCATAGAAAACGGTGGCAGTGGTGGCAAGATTGCTGCGCCGATTGCGCGCAGAATTCTTGACTATTATTTTGTTGAACGCTTGCGTCGGGCAGGTCTAAAGGAATCCCGTTATGTTCGCGGGTAGGGTGTTTCGTTTTGATTCGGTGTTGTTTTTGAGTACTGGCATTATTCTCTTCTGTGGTGTGTTTGTTCTGTTTAGTGCCAGCGGTGGCAGTACCCAGATTCTTTTTCACCAAGGCATCCGTATAGCGATTGCCATTATTGTGATGCTCGGTGTAGCGCAGATTGATCCCGATGTGATTCGAAGGTGGTCGCCGGCAATTTATGTGGCGACAATTTTGACATTGATATTGGTTCTTGCGGTTGGTTATATTGGTAAAGGCGCGCAGCGTTGGTTGGATCTTGGTCTGATCAGATTCCAACCTGCCGAATTAATGAAATTGGCAACGCCAATGATGGTTGCCTGGTTGCTCGCTAATGCACCCACACCCATTTCTTTTGGTCGGTTAATGATGGCGTTGACTGTTGTTGTCATTCCCGCTGGTTTAGTCATGGTGCAGCCTGATCTGGGCACTGCTGTTATGCTGGTAATTTCAGCCATCTGTGCGGTTGTCCTTGCTGGCATTCGCTGGCGACACTTGATAATACTTACGGCTGCCGCTGCCGCAGCACTACCGTTCTTATGGAGTCAATTGCGGGATTATCAGAAGGATCGAATTCTTGCTATGTTGGATCCATGGTCTGATCCACTGGGGGTGGGGTATCACACGATTCAAGCGCAGATCGCGATAGGTTCGGCTGGAGTGGGTGGAAAAGGTTGGTTTTCCGGTAGTCAGTCGCACCTCGATTTCGTGCCCGAACGCAGTACTGACTTTATATTTGCAGTATTTGCAGAGGAGTTCGGCTTTGTTGGAATCATTGTGCTGATGAGTGCCTATCTCCTAGTGACCGGTCGCTGTATGCGTATTGCCTATCAAGCGCAGGATCACTATTGCCGGATATTGGCTGGCGCGCTCGCACTGACATTTTTCTTTTACGTTTTTGTGAATGTTGGGATGGTATCGGGTATCTTACCCGTGGTTGGTGTGCCACTGCCCTTAATCAGCTATGGAGGGACTTCGATGATCACGTTAATGGCTGCGTTTGGGATAATTATGGGTATGCACAGGCGTCGCCGCTTGATGATTTGAATCTGTCATGCAAACAAAACATATTGCCTACTGTCGCCGTCGTGGATGCCGGGGTGTTGTTCTGTCGGTGGTGTGTGTAGTCGTTATGAGTCTTACACCAGCGAGTGCCGTCGATTTAACGCGTTATCCACAGTTATCAGAAATGGTGGATACGCTGACATCGCAGCACGCGCTGAATCGAGATCAGATTCTTGGCTGGTTGGCGAATGCGAAAATCAATAAGAAAGTTTTAGCCGCGATGAAGCGACCTTCTGAAAGGTTGCCTTGGCATCGTTATCGCAAATTATTTGTCACTGAAAAGTCAATCTACGGTGGCGTGGAATTTCTTGAAAAGCACCGTGTCACATTGAAACGTGCTTATCATGATTATGGAGTGTCCCCAGAAATCATAGTTGCTATTATTGGCATAGAGAGTCGATACGGACGCAATCGGGGCAAACTTCGCGTACTGGATAGCCTCACAACGTTGGCCCTGGAATACCCACGGCGTAGTCGGTTTTTTTCGTCGGAATTGCAACATTTTCTGGTGCTTGCAGGAGAGGCTGCGCTGGATCCGTTGGTCGCGCGGGGGTCCTATGCTGGGGCTATGGGGATTCCCCAATTTATGCCCAGCAGCTATCGCCAATATGCGGTTGATTTTGACAATGACGGGCGACGCGATCTCATTTCCAACACTGATGATGCGATCGGCAGTGTGGCCAACTATCTCAAGATTCACGGCTGGCAAACCGGTGAGCCTGTGGTTGACCGGTTGTCAGGTGCACAGCCGGCGTCAGTGACTGAACGCGTCACCCGCGGCCTGAAGGCTGATGTGCCGGTATCGGTGTTACTTGATAGTGGGGTATCGCTATCGTTGTCACAGCCGTCCGAGCGAAAGATCGGCATTATCGAATTGGATGCAACTGCTGGCAAAGAGTATCGCGTGGGCTATCACAATTTCTTTGTCATTACTCGCTACAACCACAGTCACAGTTACGCAATGTCAGTATTCGAACTGGCAGAGCAGGTCGCTCGTCGCAGTCGAGGTTCGTAAGTGCGTTCCGCGCGGCTCGTGTTCATTGGGTTCTTAGGATTGTTGTTAACATCATGCGCGCTGATACGCGAGCCAGGTGGTAGATATTATGCGGATGACGGCCCGCCTAGCGGGTCTGGCCCGGATCCAGCGAGTGTACCTAACCCTGTGCCGCGTGCTGAAAAACTCTCAGCAATAGGCAATGCTCCGTATACCGCCTTGGGCACGCGTTATTATCCGGTCGCGACTGCAAAGGGTTATCAGGTGCGTGGTTTGGCATCGTGGTACGGAAAGATGTTTCATGGGCGCCATACGTCAAGTGGAGAGGTTTACGACATGTATGCGATGACCGCGGCGCACCGCACATTACCGCTGCCGACTTATGTCAAAGTGAAAGTACTTGATACGGGCCAGGAGATTATTGTGCGGGTTAATGATCGCGGTCCGTTTATCGGTGGCCGGATCATTGATTTATCTTTCATGGCAGCTAAAAAGCTCGGTATCGTCGCTCGGGGTACCGCCAAGGTCGAAGTGACCGCGATTACGCCAGCAGACAGCGGGGGGTTGCGATCAACTTCGGCGGTCAACAGAATATTTCTGCAGGCGGGCAGTTTTCGACTGATAGGCAACGCCGAAACCCTTCAACGAAGGTTGGTAGCTGCTGGATTGAGGCGTACTCAAGTGGTCGAGGCACGGATAAACAAGACGCTTTATTATCGTGTTCAGGTGGGTCCTGTTGGCGAGGTCTCGGACATTAATGGGCAGGTGGAACAAATTCGCCAACTCACTGGAGTGATGCCCCGGGTAGAACGAAGATGACAGTTAAGGGAAACAAAAAGTGAAACCAATAACAGCAGCGATTGTGGCATTGTTTGTGTTCTGCGGTATAGGACCGACAGTGCACGCTGTTCAGTCTGAACTACCGATGGCGTTGCAGGCTACGATCCCGCCGCCAAAACTGAAGGTGTCATCCTGGACTTTGATGGATGCTTCGACCGGTGTAATGATCGCGGCGGCGAAACCTGATCGTCGGGTCGAGCCCGCAAGTCTTAGTAAGTTGATGACTGCTTATCTCGTTTTTCGTGGCATTGATGGGGGTGCGTTCCGTTTAGACGAGGAAGTTGTCGTCAGTGAAAATGCATGGCGGTCAATTGGTTCCAGAATGTTTGTTGAACCCGGTGATCGGGTATCGATAGAAAATTTGATTAAGGGATTGGTCATTCAATCAGGCAATGATGCCGCAGTGGCACTTGCCGAGTATGTCGCTGGCAGCGAGGCGGCGTTTGCTGAGATGATGAATCAAGCTGCAGCAGGTTTAAATCTGAACGGGACACATTACGTCAATAGTACCGGCTTGCCGCACCCGGATCATTTCAGCACTGCGCGTGACATTAGTCGTCTTGCTGCTGTAATTACTCAACAGTTTCCTGAGCACTACCGCTATTATTCGATCAAGGAATTTGGTTGGAAGGGGATTCGCCAGAAAAACCGTAACACACTGCTTTGGCGAGATGAAACAGTCGATGGCGTCAAGACCGGCCACACGCGCAGTGCCGGGTATTGTCTGGTGGGTTCGGCCGAGCGTGATGGGATGCGTTTGATTGCCTCGGTGCTTGGCGCGCAAAGCAAGACCAAGCGGGCAGATGCGGTTTATGCACTTTTACGCTACGGCTTTGCCTCGTACGACTCAAAAACGGTCTATCGCGGCGGCAGTAAGGTTGTTACGGCGGAAGTGTACAAGAGCGCCTCGCCATCTTTGGCTGTTGGTGTTGGCAGTGACATTCGTTTGACGCTGCCGAAAACGCCAGGGCGTCAACTTGATGCGGACATCCGACTCAACGAACCGTTGGTTGCACCAATCGTCAAGGGCAGTACGGTAGGTACGTTAACGTTGCGTCTGAATGGCAATGAAATCGGCGCCCACCCGTTAGTAGCGCTTGGCGACGCAGTGCCAGGTTCCTGGGCAGTGAAGGCCTACGATACGCTTCGCCTGTGGGTGCGTTAATCACTCGGTTGTTGTATTTCTGGCACCCCAACGAGTTTGTTTAAATATGTCACTAACATCGCTAGTCGTCCGCGAACTCGGTCTATGCGAGTACGAAACGACCATGGTGTCGATGCAAACATTTACTAATCGACGGGAAAAGAATACGCAGGACGAAATTTGGCTCCTGCAACACCCCCCAGTATTCACCCGTGGCGTCAGTTGCCGTCAGTTGCCAAACCGCTTATTGCCCTCAACGATGAAAGTTGTTGATAGCGACCGGGGCGGGCAAATAACCTACCACGGGCCGGGTCAGCTAGTGGTGTATCTGTTGCTTGATCTTCGTCGACGTCAACTTGGGGTACGGAGTTTTGTATCATTGTTGGAGACGGTTATCATCGATGTGCTTGGGCAGCACGGGCTTGAAGCCGGCCGCCGACCGGAGGCGCCGGGTGTTTATGTCGGCGGAGCGAAGATCGCGGCGCTAGGACTGCGCGTTCGAAGCGGCGGTTGTTACCATGGGATGAGTCTCAACATCGATTTAGACTTGTCCCCCTTCAGTTGGATCGATCCTTGCGGGTATGCTGGGTTAGCCGTCACATCGGTTGTTGAACAGGGTGTCACAACGTCGATTGAGTCGATTCAGTTATCGGTCTTGCGAGAACTACAATCTGGATTAGACTTTCCTACTATGATCAAATCGAAGGAGGTACCTCGTTAGATGGCATGAGTTCGTGGCGTGACCGTGCTTCGGCAAGACGAGCTGGCGTGCCGACGTCTACCCAGTAGCCGGAGTGTCTTGTCGCACTTATCTGGCCGCGTGCTGCGGCTTTGTGCAATAGCGGTGCGAGCGGAAAGCGTCGATTCGGTGTATCTTTGAATAGTGCTTGCTGGTAAAGACCAATCCCTGCATAGGTCAGGCGCGGCGCGTTGCCAGAAGGGGACGTTGATAGCTTGTTACCGATAAGGAAAAAGTCCCCAGCCGGATTGTGTCGAGGGTTGTCAATCATGACCAAGTGGGCAAGTGATTTTTCATTTGAAGTTAACTGTTGAAAGTTGAAATCGCTCAGGATGTCACCGTTAATGACCAGAAAAGGATCTGATAACAGCGCCAGCGCCTGCCGGATGCCACCACCTGTCTCCAGTGCGCCGGCTCTCTCATGTGAATAGTGAATGGTGACGCCGTAGCGGTTTCCATTGCCGAGCGTCTGTTGAATCTTATCGGCCAAGTATGCAACGTTAATAACGACTCGCTCGATCCCTGCGTTGGCTAAGGCCACGAGGTGGTGCGCGATCAGCGGTTGGCCAGCGACTTCCAACAGTACTTTAGGCACAGTGTCGGTCAGGGGCCTAAGCCTCTCACCGCGACCGGCGGCGAGGATCATTGCTACGGGTATGGAAGTTCGCATGAGCGCAGTGGTTTCTTTGGCACACGGGGTGTGGCGCAGGCATCCTATAATAAACGACCTACCAGGGCTGATCCCTTGGAATTTGATACGGGATAATGAATCTCCCTTGGTGATCGATTGACCGGAGCCATCAGTAAAAGAGTGAGTGCGACAATGATGGGTGTGTTGGGTTGCATGAGTTGCCGAATCAGGCCGGTTTTTTGGGCGCTGTGGACTTGCGTTGTGCTGCCTGTTGACGTGTTTGCTGAGGCGCCACTGACTTTTGCAGATACCACCGTTTGCCCAGTGGGCATCATCCCAACGTCGGCTGCGGTACTGCCATTGATCGGTCACGATGCTTCCCGGTTGTCGGTGGAACTTGAGGCTGATGAAATAGACTCGCCAACGGCCGGTACCTTGGTACTCCGGGGAGGCGCTTCATTGATTCAGGGTGCGCGAGCTATTTATGCCAATCGACTGGTCTTTGATAAAGCCGCCTACAGTGTTCGCGCTGGTGCAAAAGTCGAATGGAGTGATCCCGTTCGGATCGAAAAACTAGACGAAAGCCTGCTCGATTTAGTAATCAAAACCGATATCGTTTCGACGGTCGAGCCTCCGGTGTTGATTCGATCGGCCTCCGGTGACCGTTTTGAGGCAGATTGGCTGGCGCTTGATATACAGTCCCAGACGGGTCAGGCTGAGAATGTTCGTTTTGAGATTGCACGCCGGCCGGAGGTGGAGAAGCGGGTGATTATGCATAGTGATCCTTACGATGCAGCTGGATACAGTTCAGTAGTTGCCGGAGGATTCGCTAGCGTCAAAGGCCCTGCGATTGCATGTTGTGGGGCCGAACGACCAGCCCTTTCGGGTATTGCCAACGACAAAGTCGGCGCACCAGATGTTCGACTCTGGGCGCATGGTAGCGCGAAGCGCTTTTTCTTTGAAGGACCTGAGCGTGAGCGTCTGGAGGGTGTTTCCTACAGTCGTTGCGCTAAAGGCGACGACAACGTTTTTTATACCGCCAGTGAAATGGTGTTAGATCATGCCGGTGGCAATGCCACTGCGAAGCATATGCTGGTTCACTTTCATCGCCTACCCATCTTGTATTTTCCTTTTGTCAGTTTTCCAATTAGCGATGAGCGAAAGACAGGTTTTCTTTTCCCTACCATTGGATTTGGTGACCAATGGGGAGTCAATTTTCATTTACCGTTCTACTGGAATATTGCACCCCAGCGGGACGCTACGTTTGATACCCATTACATGGCCGCTCGAGGCGTTAGGTTTGGCGCTGAATACCGGTATATCGGTGAAACTGCTAAGGGTGCTTTCAGTGGTGTTGCTCGAGGGGAATGGTTGCCGGACGATAAAGTAAGAAACAAGACCCGTTACGGCTGGAGTTTCACCCATGAACAACGCGTGAATGAACATTGGGACGGTGACATTGATGTGGGTTATGTATCCGATCGCGATTATCTCCAGGACCTTGGTGATGGACTGGAAATTTCGAGTGCATCCCACATACCCCAGGAACTGCGCATCGGTTACCGTGCGGACAGCGCTGGAATCAACGCACGTCTTCAGCAGTATCAGATCATTGATCCTGAGGTCAGTGAACATGACGAACCGTATGCCCGGTTGCCGGGTATCGATGCAGAGTGGGATACCCCCATTCGTAATCGCTGGTTTCAGTTCAATGTCGAATCAAGCGTCAATCGTTTCGATCATCCTGTGGCCGCTCGAACGCAAGGTACTCGATTACATTTGGCGCCTTATGGTGAGATGAGTTTTGAAAGAACTTATGGCTATCTTCGCCCTCGAGTGACTGCGCATTACACGCAATACGAACTTGACCGTGTCGGCAGCAGTTCTGACAGTCGGCTCATTCCAATGCTGCACATTGATTCGCGGTTGTTTCTCGATCGTGAGTTGTCATATGGTGATGGGGCTTATGAGCAGGGGCTCGATGCTAAGGTTTACTACGCGTATATCCCGTTTGAGGATCAGCAGGCTTTGCCCAATTTTGACAGTGGCGAGGTTGGTTTTGACAATATCTCGAATTACTATCATCGCGGCCGCTTTTATGGCGATGACCGCATTGGTGATACTCACCGAGTAACACTTGGTCTTGAGACACGTGTTGTGGAAGCAGCCACTGGTTACCAGCGTCTGCATGCCGAACTTGCGCAGATGATTTTCTTCAATGATCGCCGAGTTCGTCTAGGCAGAAATGATTTGCCGTTAACGCAGCGTTATTCCAATCTCCTCAGTGAAATGACAATGGGGTTGAATCAGAATTGGAGTGCATCAGCATTTGCTGATTGGGATTGGGATCAAAGGGCAGTATCAGATTTTCGTCTCGGTGTTGATTACGCGAAGGGAGCAAGATGGCAGTTAAGTACTGGCTATCGGTATAAAACAGATGACGGTCATGATGAGTTGTCACTCGATTCAACGTGGCCACTGGGCCGGCGGTGGCAGGTCGGCCTGCGTAATATTTCTAGGCTCGATGATAAACAGAATCAGTATTCTGCCGTGAGCCTTGGTTATGATGACTGTTGTTGGGCGATTCAGGTGAATGTTGAGGATGAGTGGACGGATGATGATGGTCCACAAGTGATGTTTACATTGAGACTGAAGGGGCTGGGGAGTATTTCGTCGGGCGAGATTGCGCGCATGTACGCGGCTACAGCCTTAACCGACTGAGACTCTCGGGGGATTGAAGTGAAGCGCATCGAGTTTTGGCGTCGTGGGCAGGTAGGTGAACGGTTTCTCGCGTCCTTAACTTATTCGAACAACGTTTTGATGGACCATTACTCGCCTGATTATCGTGGCAGTCGCTGGTGGGTTGCGGCTTTGTTGACGGCTGTCTTCATTGTGTTTCTTCCACCGGCAATGGGGGCCGATCTTGATCGCGTGTTGGTGATTGTTGATGACGGTGTGATTACGCAGTCGGATCTAGAGTTTCGCCTCGTTCAGCATGTTGTTGATCTGCAATCCACGGGGCAGAGCATACCGGCGAAGGATGAACTGGAACGCCAAGTAGTGCGGGAACTGGTGCAAGATCAGGTGTTGTTGCACCGCGCGCAGGCGCAGGGTATTCGCGTGGACGAAGCCCTAGTCGATAATGCGGTGGTTAGCATGGCGAAGAGAAATCGGTTGTCGATTGATGGGCTGCGCCGAGAGGTGGAGCGCCGGGGAATGCCTTTTACCCGTTATCGCGAGGGTTTGCGGGAACAGCTTCTTATTCGTGAACTCGTCTCATCTGAAGTCACGCGGTATATCGAGGTGAGCGATGTTGAAATTGATGAATTTCTATCCAGTCAGAAAAAACCTGCAGTAAATCATGAAGCGCAGTTGGATTTGTCTCACATCTTAATTTCCGTCCCTGCGGCTGTCAGCGTCGCCGAGCGTGAAACCCGAGAGTCGTTGGCCATCGATATTCTGCACCGGGTTGAGTCAGGAATGCCTTTTGACGAGGCGGCGCGTCAGTTCTCGCAAGGACCTCATGCATCTAAGGGCGGTAATCTGGGATTGCTCCCGGTCAGTCAGCTCCCTGAACTGCTGGTTGCTGCTGTTGAGGGGCTGGCGCCAGGCGATCTTTCTTCGGTTGTGGAATCCGCTGGTGGTTTTCACATCGTTCGGCTCAATGTTCGCGCCCAGGCGGGACAGCAACTGGTTCGTCAATATCGGGTACGGCATATTCTGCGGGCGCCCAATGCCGTATCCAACCTGTCGATCGTACGAGCGCGACTTATTCAGGTTCGTGATCGGATTCTTGCCGGGGCTGATTTCTCAACCATGGTACGTCTGCATTCCGAACACTTGCCTTCAAGGTCGAGCGGAGGTGATCTTGGTTGGGTAGGCCCGGGTGATGTAGTGCCGGAATTTGAGGCTGTCTTGAAGGAATTGGTACCGGGTCAGGTAAGTTTGCCTTCTCAGACCCGTTTCGGACTGCACTTGATCGAAATCACGGACGAGCGACTGCACGATGTCGCCGGGAAACGTTTAAGGGCCCAGGCCAGATCTGCAATTCGCTCCCGTAAAATAGATGAACGTTACGAGGCATGGCTGAATGAATTGATCGACCGGGCGTTTATCGAATATC
The DNA here is from genome assembly GCA_022451485.1 of Gammaproteobacteria bacterium. Lineage (GTDB taxonomy): Bacteria > Pseudomonadota > Gammaproteobacteria > Arenicellales > UBA868 > UBA11791. The sequence goes on along the minus strand of JAKUQS010000037.1, from coordinate 6,586 downwards.
GGAGTCCTCGTTTTCAGGCACAGTAAAGCAGATTATCAGTGACATACGACACTGCTTTAGCTGCCTTTGAAGCACATAGTCCTCTGCTACACTGTTATGTTATCAGCGTTTGTCTTATGCCGAATATCGTCAATCTCTTTTAGAGGAAGAAAAGAAACCATGACGTTTGATCGCATCGCCGCGGCGATAGCCACCGCTTTACCGGTCGAGTTGACAGAGGATGTGCGCAAAAATGTGCGCGCAGCGCTGTCTTCGGCGCTCGCGAAGATGGATTTGGTTACGCGTGAGGAGATGGAGGTTCAGGAAAAAGTGCTCCTCAGGACACGAGAGAAATTGGAATCTCTGTTGATCCGCCTGGATCAACTAGAGCGGGAACTCCACGATAAATCAACTGAGGAACCTCGCTAAGCCCGTCACTAAGCTCTATGGACCGGATCAATAAGACAAGGAGAAGTGATTGTGTCCCTTGCAGTTGTCTACAGTCGTGCCAGTCTTGGGACATCAGCACCATTGGTCACCGTGGAGGTGCATCTGTCCAACGGGTTACCATCATTCTCTATCGTCGGTTTGGCGGAGACTGCAGTTAAAGAGAGTCGCGATAGAGTTCGCAGTGCCTTAAAAAATTCTGGTTTTGATTTTCCCACACGACGTATCACGGTTGGATTAGCGCCGGCCGATTTACCGAAACGCGGGGGTCGATTTGATCTGCCAATAGCACTGGGCATTCTTGTTGCGGCCGGACAGTTATCGCTCGAAGCACTGCAAGACATCGAATTTCTTGCTGAACTGGGACTCGGCGGTGAGTTGCGGCCAGTAGATACGATACTGTCGGCGGCTGTGGCTGCGACGACCATGGGACATGCCATCGCGTTGGCTCCGGACGATGTTGTCGAGGCCTCACGGGTCCGTACTGCGCGATTGCTGCCGGCGGTTAATTTGAGTGCGCTGGTCGATCATTTGACGGGAGTTAAACCCCTTAATTGGACATTCGAGCAGCCCGTGTTTAGGGAAGCGGCAGAAAGTGATCTCAGCGGAATAAAAGGCCAGGCAGTGGGGCTGCGTGGGTTAGAGGTGGCGGCAGCCGGGGGACATGGATTAATCATGATGGGCCCGCCGGGTTGCGGCAAGTCGATCTTGGCAGCGCATTTGCCCGGTTTGTTGCCTGCAATGAGTCATGAGGAAGCATTGGAAACCGCGATGGTTTATTCACTGACGGGCCATACTCGAATGGATGATTGTTTTCTGCAGCGACCCTTCCGCGCACCGCACCACAGTGCAACGGCGGTTGCACTGATCGGTGGAGGGAATCATCCTCAGCCGGGTGAGATTTCTTTGGCACACAATGGTGTCTTATTCTTGGACGAACTGACCGAATTTCCTCGCTCAGTGTTGGAACAACTTCGTGAGCCACTTGAGTCGGGTGGCATTGTCATTGCGCGTGGAGGCCATGCGCTACGCTTTCCCTGCAGATTCCAACTGGTTGCGGCCATGAATCCGTGCCCGTGTGGTTATTACGGCGATAGGACGCGCGAGTGTTACTGTACTCCGGCACAGTTACAGCGCTACCGCGCACGACTATCAGGGCCGTTGCTCGATCGCATCGATCTTCAGGTGATGGTCTCCCGCGTGACCGCAGCTGATCTTACACGCGGTCATACGGAGGTGATGAACGGTGGCGAGGTGGCCAAACGGATTCGTGACGCACATCAATTACAGTTTGCCCGCAGCGGCATGTTGAATGCCCACCTTACTGGGGTTGAATTAAATAGAGTATGTGTATTAGACAATGATGCGGCGCGGATACTCAACAAAGGAATCGATACGTTTAGTTTGTCCGCCCGCGCATATCATCATGTGTTACGAATAAGTCGAACGCTGGCTGACCTCGAAAACGAGACAGACATTTCACGCCCAAGAATTACTGAAGCCTTGGCCTATCGAATGATGGATCACCGGCCGAAAGTGCCGGGTGAGTTGCTGCCAAACCCTCTCAGGACCACTCCGGCTCGCGCTTTTCGATAAACGCGTCGATACCTTCAATGGCTTCTGGAAATCCCATGTTGCAGGCCATTTGTTTGCCAGCCAGGGCATAGGCCTCTTCCAGCGGTTGACCAAGTTGCTGGTAGAACAGGCGCTTACCCAGCCGTACGGCGGATTCGGGCTTGCTGGCGATCTCGTTTGCGAGGCCTGACACGGCTCGATCAAGCGCCTCGTTTGAGACCGCTTGATTGATTAGACCATACTCCACGGCTGTCTCAGCATTAATAAAACGACCTGTCATTAATAGTTCGAATGAACGTTTCCTCGGCACGTTACGACTTAAGGCAACACCGGGTGTTGAACAGAAGAGGCCCAGGTTAATCCCAGAAACCGCAAAACGCGCAGCATCGGAGGCGATGGCTAGATCGGCATTGGCAACCAGTTGACAACCTGCGGCTGTTGCTGTGCCGTGCACTCGAGCAATGATCGGTTGAGGTAACGCAACCATCGAAAGCATGACTCGGCTGCACTGCTTGAAAAGTATTTCGTAGTACGCAGTGTCCGGTGTTTGTCGCATTTCTTTGAGATCATGTCCCGCACAGAAAGCTTGACCTGCACCGGCTAGTACAACCACGCGGATAGTGTTGTCCGCTGCGATAATGCTGAATTCTTTTTCTAGCGCCTCTAATAGAGCTTCTGATAAGGCGTTATACTGCGCGGGTCGATTAAGGGTTAGCGTAGCAACGCCATTGTCTTCGGTGGTACGAAGGACAAGGCTGGAAGGCGGGGCTTTTTTCACAACAGTTGCATTTTTCATGAACGCGCTGTTTGCAGGTAATAGTCATATTGGACGGTACTGTCAAATTCCCTCGAAGTAAACTACCGAATGTCACGCATTACTCTTGATGAACTTGATCAGCTGACGCGAGAGAAACTCCCGTTTGCTGCTGCATGCGGTATCAAGGCTGAGCGACTGGATTCCGGTTCCGTGACGGTTCGGGCTATCTATCAAAGCCAATTCCTGCGACCCGGAGGCACGTTGTCAGGACCTCTCATGATGGCGTTGGCGGATTACGCAATGTATGCGGCAATATTGACCCGGTTGGGCTTGGTTGAGATGGCGGTGACCAGCAGCTTGAACATCAATTTCTTAGCTAAAGCGATACCTGGCGACCTGATCGCTGATGCAGAGCTCATCAAGTTAGGCAAGCGATTGGCTGTTGGAAGCGTGGATATTCACGTCGCAGGTGAGTCGAACCAGGTCGCCCATGCAACGTGTACCTACTCTATTCCTTCACGTAGGGTCGATCCAGTTTGAAGCGGTTGATGGGCGCCCACCTTCCAGGCACTGCAAGGGTCAAGCGATCTGCGTTGTGGTTGGACCATCACCGGCAATAGTGGTTCTGCGCACGTCCCGGTGTTGTTCTTCCCCGCGAAATCCCCTGACTCGATGCATTGTCTGTCGGTTGTCCCACATAACGAGATCATTGACTTCCCAGCGATGGGTGTAGACAAACTGCGGTTGGGTGGCATGTTCGATCAGATCCCGGAGAAAGATGCGAGCCTCAGCGACCGGCCAATCGAGGATGCTCCCGGCGTGCGACGCGAGGAAAAGCGATTTCCTCTGATTTACCGGATGTGTTCTGACCAGTGCTTGGTGAACCGGTTTCATGGTTTCGAGTTCGTCGTCGCTGAAATCAGTGAATCCAAGGGCACCGCGTGAATGAATGAGTGAGTGCTCGCAAATCAGATTTTCTACCTCTTCTTTCATCCAGTCCTCAAGCGCATCGTAGGCTGCACGCATATCGGCGTACTCTGTATTGGGTCCGTTCTCCGGTACGTGACGTGCTGACAGCAATGAATACTTGGCGGGCGTCGCGCGAAAGGCGCTGTCGGAGTGCCACAACCGGTTACCGAGGTTAAACAGGCGACGACGGTCGAAACGGTCGAAGAGGTCCTGTTTTTCATTGAGGTTAGAGACATCTGCCATGTCAACGCGTAACCGCCGGTTGTGCGGCTTCGATGTGGGGTTGCCGCCCTCGCTAGTTTCAATACGGCCAAAGTTATTACTGAACTCGAGTTGTTGCGCATCGGTGATTAGTTGATTGCGGAACACCAGTACAGCAAATTCATCCATGCCTGCCTCGACAAAAGCAACTTGTTTAGCATCCAATGGCAGGCGAAGGTCAATACCGGTCACTTCACCGGCAAAAGTAGGTCCCACTTGCTTGATATCCATGGCCATGCCAGAACGCTCTTGTAGGCAGTATCGTACTTTGCACTGAGTGATCGCTTGATATCAACCTTCTAAGCTACGTGTTTATGTCGCCCAGATGGAGGGTGGTTTCCAGTGTGTGGGTTATGATGAAGCGTCAAATATTGGACGGGTTGCGTAGACGAGGGAGTCTGGCGCTAGTCAAGGTGAGCCAAGTGTAATCAATGGGACGGAGCCAAAATTATGATCCCGCCCGTGCAGAACGGGATTTTTCCACCGCCTTGCGCGCCATAGACCGTGGTGATTGGTCTCAGGCTGAGAAGCGCCTTCGACGGTTGACGAAGGCTTTTCCAGCAAACGCGCCGGTGCATTTTAATCTGGCGATTGTCCTGCGCCAGCAGAATCGACATGTGGCGGCTGTCAAACAGATTAAACGCATGCTCGACCTTGATCCAACAGCCTATGACGGCTGGTTGGTGTTGGCGGAAAATCTTGTGGCTACAGGCGATGTCGATGCCGCTAGCAACGCGGCCCAGCGGGCGCTGACGTTGCAACCGGATCGGGGCGAAGCGTATCTCATGTTAGGACAATTAGCCGCAGAGCAGTTGCGTTGGAGTGATGCGGTGACGTTTTTTCGGAGTGGACTCGACAAGAAACCGCTTGATGTCAATCTGACCATTTCGCTCGCCCAGTCATTGACCGCTTTGGCTCGGTTCGACGAGGCTCTGGTGCTTCTTCGCGGCGCTCTCGATACTCAGCCGGATCAGGTGGACTTGTGGCTATCGGCTGGGGAGATGTTGCAGCACATCGGGCACCTCGAGGAGGCTGTCCAAATTTACCGAGAGTCGTTGATACAACATCCAGCGTCTGGGCCACTTCAGCTGCAGTTGGCCAATTGCCTGTCCGAGTTGCAGTGGCCAGATGAGGCGAAGGCGCTTTATAAAGCGGTTTTGCAGCAAACACCTAGGCATCCCGATGCGTTGAATAACCAGGCGTTACTGGCAGCGGCGACTGGGCAAAGCACGCAGGCCGAGAGCGTATTCAGAGCATTAATGGCCAGTCACCCAGATTATGGTGACGCTTATCGTAACCTGTCCCTATTAAAGCGTTTCAACAGCACGGTGGATCAAGACATTCTGGCGATGCGGGCGGCACTGCGGCGTGATCATCTTTCTTCGCCGAGTCGGGCAGCGTTGTGCTTCGCGCTTGGCAAAGCCCTTGACGATTGTGGCGAATATGACGAAGCGTTCGATTATTTCATACAGGCGAATGACGAGCGTCACAAGGCGGTTCGATTTGACATCAACCAGGTCACTCGTGGGTTTGATGACATTGAGAAGTATTTCGATCAGACGTTTTTTGAAGATCGCCCGAGATGGGGTCATATGAGTCGACAGCCGATATTCATTATCGGATTGCCCCGTTCCGGGACCACGCTCCTTGAACAGGTATTGGCGGCACACCCCGATGTCGCAGCAGTCGGGGAATTGAGAAAAATCACGGAATTGAGTCTATGGATAGGGACCCATCATGGTGCGGGCAATCCCTATCCAGCCGGTGTAAGTGAGCTTGATGCGAAGGCCGTGCAGGCATTGGCGGCACGTTACCTCGATGAACTCACACAGCGCGTGGGTGCGGCTGAGCGGGTGACGGACAAGATGCCAATGAATTTCTTGCACGCGGGATTGATTCATCTCCTTTTCCCGAAAGCGGCCATCATTCATTGCAACCGAAACCCGGTGGATACCGCGCTGTCGATCTACTGTCAGCATTTTCCGCCGGGTATGGATTACGCGTATCGGCTTGAAGATATCGCGGCGTACTATCACCGGTATGTTGCATTGATGGCGCACTGGCGGCGCGTGTTGGGTGGTGGGCTGCTCGAGGTTGGTTATGAACAGCTGGTTTCAACACCGCGTGAAACAGTGGGTGATCTTCTCGAGTCGCTTGGGCTCGTTTGGAGTGACGCTTGTCTCGCTCACCATACTCAGGTTGGGCGGGTCGAGACGCTAAGTCAATGGCAGGTGCGACAACCCTTGAATATTCGATCGATCGGACGCTGGCGTCGATACGAATCACAGCTGCAACCGTTAATCGAAGCGCTGGGGCCGAGCGTCAGCGAGACGCTGCTAGATAACTAGCGTAGGTGAGTTCTGTTGTTCGCATAGATAAAGGTCGGGCAGACAAAGAAAAAGGGCGCCTTGCGGCGCCCTTTTTTACAACACCGGATGACTCCGGTACAAGCTTTAGAACTCTTTGCGAAGAATCAAGATTCCCGCGTTAGCATCGTCCTGCGCTTTGACTTCGATGCGCACCGTGGTCGATTTGCCAACTTTGTGGTGGTAGTTTGCGACCAGTGCACCATCGCTACCGCTGACCTTGCCGTAGGAC
>JAKUQS010000036.1 GCA_022451485.1 Gammaproteobacteria bacterium | reverse complement strand
TTAATGCGGCAGCCCAGTTTGTCGGCATTATCCTGATCGCACTGGCCGCACCACGCATTATCCCGGCTATAGGGTTTTTCAAAACCATTGCACTCGGCCTGGCGGTAGTCGCGACAATGTTAATTGCGTTACCCGCCTTTCGCGGTTTCGAGACCTGGCTGTTGATTCGATTTGTGCTGGGTATGGGTAACTCGTTGCTGTTTACCACCGGTGACACGTGGATGAACCAAATTGTCGATGACCGCGTGCGTGGGCGGTGGATGGGCATCTATGTCACGGTCGGCATGGCCGGTTGGGCACTTGGGCCCCTTCTAGGTGCCTATCTGGACCCCGCTTCTTATTGGCCATTTCTCTGGGGATTGCTAGCCATCGTGGTGGCGGCTGTTTTTCTGCTGCCTACGCGAAAGCTTGATGTCAGATTGCGTGTCTCCCCGCAAGGAATTGCTGTGGGCTTAGCAACCGTATTTTTTGTCGCGCCGACGGTCCTCTTGTCATCAGCCATGTTTGGTGTTGTCGAAGGCGCGATGCAATCGTTCGCTCATCTCTACACCATGGATATTCTGGGTACACAGTTTCGTCAAACCGGTTATGCGGTTATCTGGGTCGGCGCCATAGCGGCCGTATTTTTTCAATACCCAATCGGGTGGTTAGCGGACAAGATTGATCGTAGCTGGCTCTTGATCGCCTGTGTCTTAATGATGTTGGTTTCGATCGCTTTGTTTCCGCTGCTCGTCGAAGGGGGTCGCGATCCCTGGTGGGAGCCACGTGCCCTGGCGCTGTGGACCACCATTAGTGTCTGGGGCGGTTCAATGGGGGGTATCTTTACAGTTGGCATTACTCTGCTGGGGCAACGTTTTCGTGATGTTGAACTGGTTTCTGCCAACGCCATGTTTTCCGTGCTGTTTGGTGTCGGGGGGCTGTTTGGCCCATTCCTTGTCGGCACGGCGATGAGCGCAATAGGGCCTGCCGGCTTCCCCTTGTCTCTTCTCGCGGTCGTCGCAGCTTATGCGCTGTTCGCCCTCTTTCGACAACTTACCCGCAAATAGTCCTTCCTTGACCATACTCGCATCAGATGCATTGTGTAGCGACATAGTCACCCTGGCTTCATGATGGAGACGAGAAAGGTTTGACGATTATGGTTTTCCAAAATGGCGTAGGGCACTCATTCACTCAAGTCCGGCCTTGGCGCTGTTATGACCCCAAATGATGAGATCCTGCGAATAGGCCAATAGAATCTAGAAGGAACACGTCTACTACCGCGTCTTGTGATTTAAGTTCTTAAATAGGCCGCAAGATGATCACTCAGATCGTTTGCATCATCTTCTGCACCGTGGATAAAACTCGACTTACGACGTCGCAGGAAATTGACGCCAAGCAAGTACATTCCCGGCGCATCCACAACGCCGCCATCGTGTCGGATTCGCCCCTTTCGGTCAAACACGGGCGCATGAAGCCACTCGTAATCAGGTTGAAACCCGGTTGCCCACAATATGGTTCGTATATCGCTGCTCGCAAAATTTATCTCCAGGGGCGGTGAGGACTCTACTTGAGTCGAGTCAAAACGATGTGGGGGCGCGACGCGGCTGTCGAGGCCTTCCTCAGATATCCACTCGTCAATTCGTTTCAGCAGACGATTCATTTTGAGGTCGGCAAGTGCGCAATGATTGCGTAAAGAGCCAGAGAATTGAGCTACGCCGTGGCGAAGGCCGACATAGCGTCCGATCAGTTTTACACCGCTCCTGGTCAGCTCATTGAGACCCAGGCTGGCGTGTTCAGGCGAGCCAATCAGCTGTGGGGACGATACGTTGCGCGCTCTCTTAATATCGTCCACTTCCTTATAGCCTTCATCAAGCAGACCAACCGCTTCCATCCAATAGAAGATATCGCGCTCCCGATATATCCTCGGTAATCTGACGTGCTCCCCCACGGCGAGGGTTACCGGTCGACCGGACTGTTGCACTTCGAGCGCAAGCTGCGTACCCGTCGCCGCGGCGCCAACCACCAACACGCCACCCTCAGCCAACTGATCTGGACTGCGATAATCAATCGCGTGAACAATCTGAATGGAATCGGACAGCGATTCCGTTAAGGCCAACGGTACATTTGACTTATTACAGGCACCACTCGCAAGCACTACCCCCCGGGCTTGCCAATCACCCTGAGTCGTTTCTATTAAATAACCCCCACCGTGAGGTTTAATCGCCAACACGTTGGTACGTCTTTCAAGGGGCACCGAAATCTTGTCTGCATAGGACTCTATAAAATGGCTTACCTGCGGAACTGTCAGAAAGCCATCGGGATCATCCCCTTCGTACACCATTCCAGGCAAGCGGGCTTGCCAGTTTGGAGTAAGCAAACGCAACGAATTCCAACGCTCAGTACGCCAGGAATTCGCAATGTCGGCGCGTTCAAGCACGACGTGATTGATACCTCTTTCATTGAGGCAATAACTCATCGCCAGTCCTGCGTGACCGGCGCCGACTATAACGACATCAATTTTCCGCGATGCGTGCGGTCCCACCGACAACAAACTCAGCTGACGTCTACAGTTACGTTCGTCGGGTTCGTAATGATGTCATATACCGCTGATCGCTTTTGCGATTGAGCGACAATAGCTTCGATATCCTCGTGCGACGCATCAGCGTCAATCTGATAGGTCACCTTGATCCCATCAAACCCGTTTCTGACATCACTATCCATGCCTAGAATTCCCTGGATATCCATGTCCCCCTCAAGGGTGGCCGAAACGGATGTCAATTGCACTTCGCGGTGTTGAGCAACTGCCGCGACACCGGCCGTTAGGCAACTGGCCAGGCCAGCCAAAACCAATTCAACTGGTGTTGCACCCCTATCTTCCGAGGCGAAAACCTCCGGATGATCTGCATCAAAAGTGAATGTGGTCTTGTGCTTCTGCTCTTCCCCGAGACCAAAGTAGCCTTCAACACTGGTTTTGCTGTAGGTCCCATGTACCCAGTCGCACTTTGCACGCCATTTGAATTGTGCAGCTGCAGGTGCCTCGCTCAACGCTTCCCTCGCACCGAGAAGCGCCGCGACGTTAACGCCGTTGTCTGTTTTCTTATCCGTCATTGAATGAATACCCGGTTTTTTATTGAGACACTAATGTAGAGAAAAAATTGTGAACTTACTTGCTAAAGAATTACGCAAGTCTAAAACACCGATTTCGCTAACACGTGCTCACGGGGAATAAATGACTATCGGGCCTGATTACCATGCTCATATTACCTAATAAATTGGTGATCGCATCAGCGCTGGCCCCACATAATGCTTTGCGGCTGATAGGTCTAACCCAAAACGCCACACAGCCCAATAGGGATCGCTCCTGTCTTGGGAAAAAATGTCATTCCAGGCCTTACCCATGGCATCCGTTTTTCGGCGGGTTTGGCATAGTGGAGTCGCGATCAAGCGGGATCCAGACGTAATAACTTGCCGTTAGGGGCATCGGTAAGTAAGTAAATGGCCCCCTCCGGTCCCTCGCGAACATCCCGAATACGACCATACTCGGCGGGTAACAACCGCTCTTCGTGCACTACGCGATCGTTGCCCAATTCAAGCCGCACCAGTGTTTTAAACTTTAAGGAACCAATGAGGAGGTTATCCTTCCAGTTTGAAAACAGCTTACCTGAATAAAAAGTCATACCAGAGGGTGCAATGGATGGCACCCAGTAGTGGACTGGCTGTGCGAGTCCAGGTTTGTGTGTTCCTTCGCCGACACGCACCCAAGACCAATACTCTCGCCCATAACTGATCACCGGCCACCCATAATTCTCGCCAGCCTTCACTCGATTGAGCTCGTCCCCTCCCCGCGGCCCATGCTCATGCATCCACAACTCTCCATTAGCCGGGTTCATTACCAGTCCCTGGGGGTTTCGATGTCCATAGGAGAATAACGCCTGTCCACTCTCGGGACCCCCGACGAATGGGTTGTCGTCGGGGATGCCTCCCGTTGGCCAGATACGAATAACAGAACCCGGGTATACCGTGCGATCCTGGGCCCAACTACGCTGACCGTGGTCGCCTAAAGTAACCAGCAGTGCGCCATCCAATCCGAACAGCAGCCGGGAGCCAAAGTGACGAGATTGCTCTGTCATTGGGTTGGAGTTAAAGATCACATCGAGCCCGCTGAGCGTCATGCCTTCAAGTCGTGCTCGCGCCACTGAGGTTGCCATTCCCCCTGAGGTACCGCGCACGTATGAAAAGTAAATCAACCGATTCACTGAAAACTTGGGATCTATAACAACATCCAAAAGTCCCCCTTGACCTTCTGCGTGGATCGGGGGCAATCCTTTTATAAATTGTGGAGACAGTTCACCCTGATAGAAATATCGCAGCCTGCCCGGGCGCTCGGTTATCAGCATTGCCCCGTTGGGAAGAAACGCTAAAGCCCAGGGATGCTCCAGGCCGCTCGCCAACTCTGTCACTCGAACATTCGTTCTTTCCGAGACCAACACCTGCGAGTCCGCTGCTGAGACAGCACCGCAAAAAAAACACACTATCGTGACGACCTGCGTCAGTCTCGCAACGACATCGAAAAACAATCGCCTGTTTCTGGGCTTCGAATCCCCAATCAGGCTAAAAACCACGATACTCAACACGATCCAGTGAGTGGTTTAGCAGACGACACCATTTAACTTAACGTGGATAGAAAATTTCAAGAAAGGGGATCAATCCCCTCGCAATCCGCTGGACAGGTGCAACATCCAATCCACCACAAAATTTACCGCGATGGTCAGGCCAGCAATCGCCGCCGCAGGTAATAACGGCGTAATGTCGTTGTAGTTAATCAATGTTGCGTTTTCCCGCACCATAGAACCCCAGTCAGCCGTTGGGGGTTGAATACCCAAGCCCAAAAAACTCAGCGCGGCGATAAACAGAAAAACAAAACAGAAGCGTAATCCAAATTCGGCCAACAGGGGCGCCATAATATTGGGTAAGACCTCCTTTCGAATTACCCACCACATACGTTCTCCACGGAGTTGGGCGACTTCGACGAAATCCATCACAACTACATTCATCGCGGCAGAACGGGCAATACGAAAAACTCGAGTGCTATCAAGTACCGCAATGATCACAATGAGCGAAGGAATCGAAGTGCCAAAGATAGTCAACAGCAGTAATGCAAAAATAAGACTGGGGACAGCCATCAAAATATCGACTAACCGGCCGATCAGCAAGTCATACCAACCACCTAAGATTGCAACCAGCATGCCAACAATACCGCCAATCAAGAAAGCAAGAACTACCGTCGTAAAGGCGATGCCTATGGTATTTCGTGCCCCAAAAATTAGCCGTGACAGCATATCCCGTCCAATGTTATCCGTTCCAAAAATAAACTCATCTGACCACAATTCGTAGGATGAGCCGACGATCGATGTTTCGCTGTAAGGTGCAATCCACGGTGCAAATATGGCCACACTTGCATAGACAAAAATAATCAACAAACCAATTTTTGCACTGATGGGTGCGCTACGAAAAAGTCTAATGGCACCTTTCATGTTCTAACGGGGATGGAGAAGCCGCGGATTAGAAATAATTGACACAATATCGGATAACAGATTTAACAAAATATAGACCGCTGCAAAAATCATTGCACACGCTTGCACCACCGGGAGATCTCGCTTAGACACGCTATCGACCAACAGCTGTCCAAGACCCGGATAGACAAACACCACCTCCACCACCACCACACCCACGACCAGGTAGGCGAGATTGAGCGCGATGACATTAACAATGGGACCCCACGCATTGGGTAACGCATGATGGACAATAATGCGCAACGGTCGAGTTCCTTTTAAACGTGCCATCTCTATGTAAGGGCTAGATAACAGGTTAATAATCGCAGCCCGAGTCATTCGCAACATGTGAGCCAACACAACAAGTGTCAAAGTTAACGCGGGCAAAACCGTACGAAAAAGTTTGTCGCCAAAGGCAAGATCCGTGCTGACATTGGAAATCCCGGGAAAGAAGCCGCCTTTTACCGAAAAAAATAGAATCAGAATATAGGCGACAAAAAACTCAGGAAAAGAAATTGACGTCAACGTGGTCATGTTGACGATACGGTCATAGATGCTGTTGCGATACAACGCCGCCAGCAAGCCAAGGAACAGTGCGAGAGGGACCGCAATCGCTGCTGCCACGCCACCGAGAAAAAGTGTATTGGCCAATCGAGGACCAACAAATTCTGCAATCTCGCGCTTGCTCGCCAATGACTGACCCATGTCACCGGTTAGCATCCCGTGTAACCACTCAAGATAACGGATGTGCGCTGGTCGATCGAGACCAATTTCGGCGCGAAAAGCCGCCACCGTTTCTGGAGTAGCCGACTGGCCCAACATGGCCTGGGTAATATCCCCGGGCAACAGTTCGACGACAAAAGCAATGATCAACGAGACGACAAAAAGCGTCATCACCCCCAACCCAAGCCTCTGCAAGATCACCCTAAAAAGCGAGGACACCAGCACCCCCCATGCTTTACACCATTGTTACAGTGTATTTCGTTTATATTGTCGTAGCTTATCGTGACATAGTGACTATAGCGAATCAGGTTTCGAATGCTTATTGATCCGCACTTAGGCTGCTCGGTCGCGATGGGAGGAAATTTTTCGTCACCGGGCCACGTGATCAATGATGGACACTACCAGGCGGCGATTCCCTCAGATCCGACAACACGAATATTCGCAGGCACGCGTTTCCCTTAAGTTGATCCATTGAATTCACGCCAAATCACTGCCATCAGAGAAATTCCACACCTGCTGATACCACTCAGCGATGGTCGACAGCTTTCCGCAAGGCTGTGGTTGCCTGATCTGCCTGGACAATCTCCCGTTCCAGCTATCCTGGAGTACCTGCCCTACCGCAAACGGGACGGCACTGCGCAACGTGATGAATCAACCTACCCAATATTTGCCGCTAATGGTTATGCGGGTATTCGAGTGGATATAGCAGGTACCGGGGAATCCGATGGCACTTTTGACGATGAATACTCTGCGCGTGAACTCGATGATGGGGTAGAGGTCATTGCATGGATCGCACGGCAGGCCTGGTGTAACGGCAATGTCGGCATGATGGGCATCTCCTGGGGTGGGTTCAACAGCCTTCAGATCGCCGCTATGAATCCACCTGCTTTGCGAGCGGTCATTGCGATCGGCACAACCGTAGACCGCTATAACGACGATATTCATTACAAGAACGGTTGCCTGCTGTACTCAAATGCCGGTTGGGCTAGTGTGATGCTGTGTTTTGCCTCAAGACCACCCGACCCTCTTCTGGTCGGCGAACGATGGCGCGAGATGTGGCTCGAGCGACTACAAACCCAACCCTTTCCACTCGAAACGTGGCTCGCCCACCAACACCGTGATGAATACTGGCGGCGCGGCTCAGTTTGCGAGGATTACAATGCCATGAATATTCCAGCGTTAGTGATCAGTGGCTGGGCTGACGGCTACATTAATGCGCCCCCCGCGGCCCTTGAAAATTTCACCGGCGTTACCAAGGCGATTAATGGACCGTGGATCCATAAATACCCACATTTGGCATTTCCCCACCCACGGATCGATTTTCATACAGAGGCCCTTAACTGGTGGGATGCCTGGCTGAATGGTGTCGACAACGGCGTGGAATCACTACCCGCCTATCGAGCTTATATCTCTCAAAGCGTGCATTCGGGAGTACCGCGCAAAAGGGAGAATGGTCGATGGGTGGCCGAACCGATCTGGCCTTCTACCGACATTGTCTTGTCCTCCTATTACCTATCGACAAATGGTGAACTAGAGGACACCCCACCTGCCAACGGTCTTGTCACCATCTGTTCGCCACTTGACTGCGGCGCTGCCGCCGGAGAATTCTTTCCACTGAAACCCGATGCAGAACTCAGCCTTGATCAGGCTGCAGACGACGCTGGATCTGCAGTATTCGATACCCCTGCACTAAAGCGTTCGGTAGAAATTCTCGGTCGACCACAGGTTCGCCTGCGGGTGACGATTGATCAACCCCTCGGTAATCTTGCCATCCGCCTGGTTGATGTACATCCCGATGGGGCCTGTTTTCGAGTCAGCTGGGGAGTGATTAATCTTGCTCATCGTGGTGGTAATGACATACCTGAAGCGGTAACACCTGGAACGCCAATCGACGTCCTGGTTCGGCTTGACGAATGTGGTTACCACTTTGCTGCAGGTCACCGAATTCGCCTCTCAATTTCTACAGCCTACTGGCCCATGGTCATGCCCTGCCCCTACGTTGTGACCGCACAAATCCACACGGGTGAATGTACTGCGGTCCTGTTGCCTGTCCGCCCAGGAGGAGATGTCTATGAATTGGCCGAGCCAGACAATTTAAATCTGTTACCTCAATACACCCTTCATCAACCCTCGCACTATGAACGCTCAGTAACGCGGGATAGCGTTTCCCAGCGAACCGATCTTCGAGTCATAGACGACACGGGTGAGGAAGAAATGCCTGGCCACGGATTGCGAGTGCGCCATCGGCGAGAAGATCAGTGGTCGATTGTTGCCAATGAGCCACTCAGCGCACGTTCTACCACGCGTTATACCTGTTGGATGTCTCGCGGTGACTGGTCGATTCGTACCGAGACCGACACCAGATTGCATTGTGATGCAGATCATTTTTACCTATTCGCTACGGTAAAGGCATTCGAAAATGAAATGCTCGTTAGTGAACGGCAGTGGCAAAAAATGCTGACTCGTGACTTGTTGTAGAACCCTATCCCAGGTCACCTGTCATTAAGGCCTTGATTCTGTTTAAGGGAAGGTGTTCGTAAAACGACACAAGATTAACGTCTCCAGCAGACCGATACCGCCCCACTAAGCGTTGCCGGATCGCCTGGACGGGAAAATCCTACTCAAAACTAACGATAAACCTTAAATACAGCGTTAATTACACGGAAATTTGTTGACTTAGTCTAAGCAATCTCGCAAATTTTAGTTCAAGGACTGAGCCTGAGCAGTGACAAGCAGACTCAAACTGCTGGAAGAGGCTTCATTCATTGACAAAACAGATTCACTAGGAGAGCGGAGTTATGTACGAAAGACAAAAGATAGAAATGGACCGCCTACAGGCTAAAGTGGCTAAAGGCAAAATGAGTAGGCGCGAATTTTTGTCCCGTGTGTCGGCCATGGGTCTTGGTGCCATGGTGCCCGGACTGTACATGCAAGGCGCGCTGGCCGCACCAAAACAAGGCGGACGATTTCGTCAAGGTGTGACAGGTGGCGCGACCAGCGATGTCCTGGATCCAGGACAGATTCTTGATCATTACATGATGAACGTGCAGTTTGGTCAGTTACGTAACAACTTGACCGAAGTGGGCCCCTCGGGTGATCTAGTTCCCGAACTGGCCGAAAGTTGGGAAGCCAGTAACGGCGCCAAAACATGGAATTTTAAAATTCGTCAAGGCGTTGAGTTTCACAATGGAAAATCGCTGACTTCTCAAGACGTCGTTGATTCGCTTAATCATCATCTGGGTGAGGACTCCAAATCCGCAGCCAAAGGCCAGCTGAATGCGGTAACTTCTGTAAAAGCTGATGGGAAAATGGGCTTTACTGTTGAATTAAGCGGTGGTGATGCTGACTTTCCTTTCATCCTGAGCGACTACCACCTCCTTATTTGTCCATCCAACGGTGATGGAACCATTGATTGGAAATCGGGTATCGGCACAGGAGGGTTCACGTTAGTTGAACATGACCCAGGCGTGCGAACCTTGACCAAGGCTAACCCCAACTACTGGAAACCAGGTCGGCGCTTTTTTGCCGAGGTTGAAACACTGCAGATAGCGGATTCGGCTGCGCGGGAAAATGCGCTACGCACGGGTGAACTGGATGCAATGAACAATGTTTCACCTAAAACGGCAGACCTTCTCAAACGCCAACCGGGTATTTACGTTGGCGCGACCAACGGTAACAAGCAAATCACTTTGCCCATGCTGACTAACGTATCACCTTACGACAACAACCATGTTCGCACCGCAATGAAGTACATCGTTGACCGTGAGCAATGGCTTAAAGTCATCGCGAAGGGATACGGACAGCTCGGCAATGACAATCCGATCGGCCCTGCAAATGTCTATCGGGCAACCACAGACGAATTGCCCCAACGCTCCTACGATCCGGATAAGGCCAAGTTTCACCTGAAGCAAGCTGGATATGACAGCCTGAATGTTCAATTTCATGCGGCAGAAACCGGATTTGGTGGCTCGATTGATGCAGGCCAATTGATGGCAGAGACTGCCCGCCCTGCCGGCATCAATGTCGAGGTTATACGGGAACCTGATGATGGTTACTGGTCCAATGTATGGATGAAGAAACCATTCTCCGCATGCTATTGGTCCGGCCGACCGACTGAAAACATGATGTTCTCTACCGTCTACGCCAGCGATGCGTCCTGGAACGACACCTACTGGAAAAACGCCCGCTTTGATGAATTACTCAAAATGGGTCGCGTTGAGACCGACAAGGCTAAACGGCGCACTATCTATGTCGAAATGCAGCAAATTGTCCATAACGACGGCGGTACGGTGCTTCCACTTTTCTTGAGTGACGTCTTTGCGACCAGTGATAAGGTCGCAATACCTGATGTCATTGGCGGCAACTGGGAACTCGATGGATGCAAAGCTGCCGAACGCTGGTCGTTTGCATGAGCGGGATTTAACCCTCGAGCATCTATCAACCCTGGCGTCGCACAACGGCGCCAGGGTTTTTTTGTGTCAGTTTTGACTCACCCCGCCGATGAGCATCCATCAACATCAAACAGTGAGTCAAAGACCCACCGTCGCCGTTCCAAGGAAAACCTGATTTTCGGGTCGTCCGCCTTTTCTCACCCGCTCCAGATTATCGGCTACGAACTTCCATCGTCGTTCCAGTTGTTCTGGTGCCGCCGCACTCTCATGGGCGCTGAGAATGACATTATCAAGTTCTTGGAATGGATAATTACAAGGCCACACCTCTTTTTTGTCATTACCAATATAGTTATACCAAACATCGATGACAGCGCCACCAATGGAGCGTCGCTTCAGCGCCTGATAAAGGGCTTCTTCCTCGATGACCCGCCCACGCCCCACATTAATGATGACACTATCGTGCTTCATCATGGCCAGCTGGGGCGCTCCAATCATGCCTATGGTCTCTTTATTCATATCACAGGCCACCACAACAAAATCACTTTCAGCCAGTAATTGCTCCAGCTGGCCTGTAGTTCCAATCCAATCGAGGGGTGGCGTCGCTTCCTGTTTCGATCGACGAATTGCAATTACTCGCATACCGAAGGCCGCCGCGCGCTGAGCGACTTCCCTGCCGATATGACCGTACCCGACAATACCCACCGTTCGGTTACGGATTTCCCCATGATAATGCGCGGACCCCGGCTGTCTACCGCCCCACCCCTCTGCCCGAAAACGTTCGTCAATACCCCGTAAGCCAATTTTGGTTTCGAGCATGGCGCAGAGAACGAATTCGGCGATCGTTGTTTCATGTTCATAACAATTGCAAACAGGAATCCCACTGGGCATGGTTTCGGGCGAACAAAAATCATGCCCAGTCCACGGGATCTGGAACAGCTTGAGTTTCGGTATGTTGGGCCAATTCGATGTGGGTATTCTTCCGCCAATGATTGCATCCGCCTCTAGCGCCATAGCAATAAACTCATCGGGTTCATTCGAAGATGGATCCCACACAAGAATTTTCCAATCATCGTTTAATTCTTTTCTTAAGAGATGTTCGTACTGAACCGCAATCCGTCCTTGTATTAATGCAGTGGGCAAATTATTTTCTCCGTGTTGATAAAATCAAGATGGCATAACGTGGCATTCATCACAAACCAACCGCCTTTTTCTCTCCACACCGTCCCAATTACGTTTACTATTGAACAATCCCGTTGGCTCACCAGATTCCTCACAACGCCCGCGGATTCAATCGACATTACTTTTATCACTCTAACCTCATTATTGTGCAATGTTCATAACCTCCGTGCTTGTTGGCGCTTAAAATGGTCGGCCGGCTCTATCTGATCGTTGACCCCATGTGCAGCTGGTGCTGGGGGTTTCGAACGGTATGGGATACCTTTCAGTCTGAGCTATCGCCATCTGTCATCGTTACCGACCTAATGGGCGGCCTGGCACCGGATTCCACCGAACCCATGAATGCCCAGACTCAGGCATACGTGCAACACGCCTGGCATGCCGTCAGTGCGCGCACAGGCGCCCGGTTCAATTTTTCCTTTTGGGATGCTTGCCAACCCAAGCGGGCGACTTATCCCGCCTGTCGCGCAGTTATCGCCGCCGGTTTTCAGAAACAGAGCAGCCGCACACTACTGTATGCCGCAATACAACAGGCCTATTATCTCGAGGCCCGTGATCCCTCCGATCATGACACCTTGATTGCACTTGGCGCTGAAGTCGGCCTCGATACGACCCAATACGAATGCGACCTTACCGGCGCCGCGGTACAGGCTGCGTTTGAGAGTGAGTTAGGGCAGGTCCGCTCCTTTGGTGTCAGCGGCTTTCCGACCGTACTGTGGCAACCGGCCGGAGCCACAGGCCGCGACATTCAACTGCTGGCTGCCGGATTCACCGACCTTGACACACTGCATCTGCGTTGGTCGCAGCTCCTCGCGCAAACAGCGATTGAGACGCAGTCTTAAAGTCCCACACAGTCCCTACCAATAGTTCACATTATCGAGTCACCAAGTGAATACACGCGCTCGAGACACAAGAACCATAATCATCCCGACCTGCTTTTAGCCAGGGAGTGAATCGCTTTAGATAAGCTGGTATCTGTCGCGTCAACTCATCATCGAAAAGCTCATCCGTGAATGCCACGGAGAATCGGTACGGTACAGAGAATGCCTGCCAGATAAAGCTTGGCGGGCGTGTCTGAAATCACACCGTCTCTAATATCTATTCGAGGGGGAACGGCCTTTAACATAATAGAATGCTTAAGCTACGATGCGATTCGAAAACCCGATCAAACTGACAGCTAAGCATTGCTGCTAATTGTTCATACCTGATATAGCTACCTCTCAACACGGGCCCTGAAATTGACTCATGATCATTCTAAATAGTTTGATTTGCCTGCTCATGCTGATGTGCGCCCTTCTCCAATATAACGACCCCGATCCCTGGCTATGGGTAAGCATCTATCTGGTCCCTGGTCTGTGGGCAGGCCTAGCCGCTGCCATGCCCAACCTTACTCGACGAAAAGGTGCGCGCCGACTACTTGGTCTTTGCATAGCGCTAACTCTAGTCGGTGTCGGTTTTTATTGGCCTGACGTACCTGGCTTTTGGAAGCCGGCCATCTGGTGGCACGGGGATCTTGCCATGACCACCTCCCAGGTAGAATTGGCACGCGAAGGGATGGGCATGATTATTGCCCTCGTGGCACTGGTTATCGTCTATTTCAGCCATTCAAAGCGCTGACTTAAAACAATCATCATGGTGCAAACTGATCGTTCGTCACACAGGTGATAACGGCCCTGCGGTCACCCCACGCTTTGTGGAGTAGCGGAATGCCTAAGGATCGAAGGCGAAAGGCGCCGATATCCCACAAACTGACCGCGATCTGCCATCGCTTATTTGTTGCAATAAAATAATCAAATAACTTTTCATTGCAACATGCCCCAGACCAATACTCGCGTTAAGTTTCCGCCGCTTGGGCGACCGTCGGTGTCCAATAGGAATCGAGGCAAAGTGAGATGCGAATCTGGGTGGCATCTGGACTGGGGCCGGGCCGATGGCGCAGAAATGAAGGGAAGATGATCATGTTGCCGGCTTTAGGCGTTAGCTGTCCTTGAGCCGGTTGGAAATAATTTTCGGCCGCTGGGTTCATGAATTCGAAATTTCCTTGATCCTGACGACCGCAGGTCGAGACGTAATAGCACCCACTCAGTGTGGCGGGGATGTGGGCATGCCAAGGCTGCTCTCCCAGATTATCTGACGTTTGGATCAGGCCCCACCCAAGCGTCAATGTGTTGTTCCATTCGACTGGGAAACCTACATCAACAGGGCTATGCATCAGAATTTGTCGGCAAGTCTCGACAAAAAACTGGCCGAGAATGTCGCGAAAATAAGTCTGGGGGAAAACGCTCTGATCCATCAACGTTGATGGTGTCTGATAGCCAAAGCCGTGCGAGTTTGCCTTCAGCTCCCCACTCTCAATCATGTCTGAAAAAAGCGCAATGATTTCATCGTTATGCGCATGCATCTCGGGCAATTCAACCTCCCACATCGGCAAGCCGAATACCTCGACCGAACGGATATCTCTCACTGTCATTTATTCTGACCTAAATGTTACCTGTGCACACCAATGGCACTGCCGCACTCGTTTTTCGTCTAGTATTTTCAGCGATAAATCACGCGTTCAGATACCGACCCGCAACGCCAGCGTCGTCCGGGGTGTCAACACCGATTATCCCACGCCAACCCAAAGCCCCGCACCAATGAAGCGACTTCATTCGGTATAACGAACCATCAACGCTGGACAATACCGGAATGAATCTAATATCTCCAGCGGTGCCGTCGCCACAGGGAACCACTTAACTACTCGATTGCCTCGACCGCCTGGATGAGCGTTACCGAGCCGCACAGTCGCCCAACCATCTTCACCCAACGTGCGAGAACCCGTCGCGTGTGCTCTGCAGGTAGGTGACAGCCCACGATACAGGCACGAAATCATCAATAAACGATACGGCCATCCACCAACATGGACATTGATTGCCCTCCTGATCCAGAATGTTCCGATTCGAGTGCCCTTCCCCATTGAAGTCGAGTGAACTCAAATCCTAGCTCGTCACAACCATTTAGGCGTGGAACCTAATTTATGAAGCGATAGCCAGTAGCACAAAACACACCAGCGCGAGTCATGCTCAGTGAAATTCTATATTGTTAAACGACTACTGCTAATAGGCCCTACGGTTTTGGGGGTCGCTGTCCTCGTCTTTTTCTTGATGCGTGTCATTCCCGGGGATATTTGTCTTGTCAGATGGGTTGACTACGGCACTGACCTTGACCCAAGTCTATTGGAGTTCTGCCGTAACGACCTGGGTCTTAATGCACCGTTACACGTCCAGTTCTTTCAGTTTATTCAGGGCATTGTCACTTTTGATCTCGGTCATTCCATGTGGACAGGGCGACCGGTCATTGAAGAACTGGCGTTGCGCTTCCCGTTATCCCTTCAACTGGCCATCATGGCAACTATCACTTCTGTTTTGATTGCTATACCCCTTGGAGTCGTTTCAGCGTTGCGGCAAAACACCTGGCTCGATTACCTGGTCCGTTTAATTGCCATCACCGGCAATGCCATCCCTTCATTCTGGTTAGGCATTCTCATTATTCTGGGCCTACTTATCTTTTCCCAAAGCTGGTTTGGGGATCCCTGGATGCCACCGATTGAATATGTGTCGATATTTGTAGATCCAATGGAAAATCTAGCGCATTTGTTTTGGCCCATGCTCGCTACCGGCTATCGTTATACGGCCGTGGTAGCGCGCTTGACCCGCGCTACTTTTCTAGAAATCCTGAGTGAGGATTTCATTCGTTCGGCGCAGGCCAAGGGCTTATCCAAAAAACTGATAATCAATCGCCACGCATTGCCAAACGCGCTATTACCCATCGTGACGGTAATCGGCATGGAGTTTTCTTTTTTCATCGGCGGACTCGTCGTCACAGAGCAGGTTTTTAATCTCAATGGCCTTGGTCGACTATTGGTTGAGTCTGTGCTTTACGCGGACTACAACATGATCCAAGCGTTAGTTATGCTGGTCGCTGTGGTTTTCGTTGGCGTTAACCTGATTATAGATTTGTCATATGCCTGGCTCGATCCACGGGTCCGCTACGCCTGAGATCTCCATCAAAATGATGGTCAGCGTGCCAATAGAAATCGCAGGCCGCCCAAGTTAGATTCTGAGCGTCTACGGAACGCGAGCAACAGGAGAAGCACTCAGTCAGTACTGTCTACACCAACTCCGCTTGAGTCGACCAAGTCATTCATCGAACTCTCGGGGTTATCCTTAACCGGCACCTGTTCACCCGTGGGACGGGCATGATCAGCCCAATGACCGGTTGGATCTTGCCCCCGGCAAATCACTGAGTGCGCATTCCAACCGTTGTAGGCCTGAACGTCACTAGAAAGGAATCGCATCGCCAGACCACAACGCCGTTGCTCGGATTGATTAACGTCGGAACCATGCAAAGTCCAATCCGAATGCAAAGACATCTCTCCTGCTTTCAACACCAGGGATACCGGGGCATCCCCATAGCGGTCGGCATCACGCACTGTCTGACTCAGGACGTTATTCTCCTCAGGCTCACTGTCGTGAAATGCAATCTGGGCCGCCTTATGTGAACCCGGAATAACCTGCATCGCCCCATTTTCGATCGTGGAATCATCGATGGCCAGCCACGCTGACACAACTTTGCTGCGGCTTAAGGGCCAATAGGAGGAATCCTGATGCCAACTGACACGCTTTCCATCACCCGGCAACTTTACAAAAAAATGACTATGTCGAAGTATCACCGTATCGCCCAAAAGATCCTGAATCACATCGAGAATACGGCTATTAGTGACTACATCGTACACACCGCGACACGTTTTATGCCAATTAATCATTTCGTAACTGTTCCACCCCGCCGCTAATGCCTGCGGCAACAGCGCATCAAAATATTCGCGAATCTCAATAATCTCACGGTCATCAAAGACCTGTATCGGAAAAAGATATCCGTGATCGTTGTACCGGTCGATCTGCACTGGTGACAACACAGTCGGGTTTTTAACACCGAGCGGATAAAAGTTCAGATCCCGCTCTAACTCCGGGTAAGCATCCAAGTGTTGGCTCATGAAACCATCCATACCGGAAGAATTGTTATAAGCATCACGATGTGGTCGCGCACAGATTTTGAACTCCGGTCAGCTCAAGTCCATGCGCGCCTCAATGAGGCACGACAATCGATAATACACTAACCCTTTCCCGAGTCATTCACCGCTCCGCGAAACCGATTCATGGCCATAGCGCCATCAAATGAATAGGGAAAAACCAGCGGCAGCGCTTCCGCCACTATCTTGATATTCACAAACAGCGGACCTTCTCCTTCCCACACCATCACTCGAATATCATCCAACGGCGTTTCGTCAACCACCGCACGGGTGTGCACAAATCCACACGCCCGCGCGACCGCTTCTAGATCAGTAGGCCCAGCAGTAGCCGACGGCTGACTACCCGTTTCGACGTAAGATTCGTTGTCCAGCGCAACAACGGCCAAATTGGCAGGCGCCTGGTTTGCGATGGTCGCTAACACGCCAAGGCTCATTAGCAACTCGCCGTCACCAGCAAATAAGACGATCCTCTTCTCCGGCCTTGCCATAGCCAGTCCCAGCGCAAACGGGCCTGCCTGACCCATCGCCCCGATAAAATTAAAGTTAAGCGCGTGATCACCAACCGATGCGACGTCCCAGGTCGGGTTGCCCAGGCTAGACACCACCACCATATCTGCAGGCCGATTCTCCAAGAGCGCTGCGACCACAGTTCTTCGCTGCATCATCAACTCAGCCCTCCTTAAATTGTTTCGCGCCTAACATTTGTTGGGATAATAGGACGGCAGCGGATCGACGGGTATTAAAAGCGAAATGCCCCGCCGCGTTTACCGTCTCACCCACCTTCCCCTTGACGTCAGCACGAAAAACACTGACATCCATCGCCTCCAACACTTTTGGCGTGCCGCGACCCATCGGCACCTGCCAAGGAATAAATTCACCCCACTCTCCCCGCATTGAAATAATCGATAAAAAAGGCACTCGACAAATGACGGGAAGTGCCAAGGCGTTGATGCAATTACCAACGCCACTTGACTGCATTAATAAAACGCCCTTACGGCCCCCGGCCCAGGCACCACAAAGCAAGCCGACACCTTCTTCTTCAGTGGTCAAAGTCACCACATCCATAGTATTTCGTGCGCTACACTTTCGAATCAGCGGCGCATGGCCGGCATCTGGCACGTGGGCAATTAGGTTTATGTCCTGGCTTTCCAGGACATCGAAAATATCCTGGTGCCAATCAATGTTTTCTTGTGATTGCATTCTCTTCCCTTTCTTTATGCATTATCCGGGCCTACGTATCGCCTTCGAAAATGCTCCCGTCAGGAGTCTGCAGAACCTAGATGCCAGTGTCCAGACACTCTGCCCTTACTTGATGACTACCGTGCGACGAAGTCTACGTGAGACAATAGGACGCCAAACAGGTGCTGCTATGCGGTGATCTGTCCAATTCGTTGGATTGTGTTGCCATGTCACATTACCAAGCAAACAGTTTTTCCAAATAATGGCGCTATCACGGCGAAAATTTCTCACCTACGGCACGGTGGCCAGCGCATCGATGGCGGGCATCTTGTGGCATTACCGATCCCGTTTGTTTGCACCAACCTATGAGGAAGTGATCCCAGACCCTGCGGGCATTATCGACTTACCGCCCGGCTTTGCCTACCAAATACTTGATCGTAGCGGGGAACGGATGTCCGACGGACATCTAACACCGATACTCCCCGATGGGATGGCGTGCTTCGATGCTGGCGACAGACAGCTAGTCCTGATGCGTAACCATGAGATACACATCGCCCCCGCTGCAGACCGAGCATTGGCATATGACCCACAGCGTGGCGGTGGCGTCACCCGCTTGGTCCTCGACAAACAAAGCGGGGCCCTCGTCTCGAGTAACCTCGTGTTGACTGGCACCTCAAGAAACTGCGCGGGCGGACCCAGCCCTTGGGGCTGGTTGAGTTGTGAGGAAATCGACGAACCTGGTCATGGTTATGTCTTTCTTTGTGATCCCAGCAGTTCGACTCTGCAACCCCCTCAGATACTGCCCGATCTTGGCCGCTTCAAACACGAAGCAGCAGCGGTCGATGTGTTACAGCAGGTGACTTATCTAACTGAAGACCACGCACGAGGTTTAGTCTATCGCCACGTTCCACATGCCCCCAATAGACCTTTCAGCGGTAGCCTTTTTGCCCTCAAACTCGCTACATCAAAGCATCAACAACTATCAACCGGACTTGCCATCGGGGACAGTTTTGAAGTTGAGTGGGTTCCCATTACGGATCCGGCTGCAGTACACCACCCGACCCGGGTTCAAGGGGCTCGACAGGGAGCGGCGCAATTCTCTCGTGGCGAGGGGATGTGGTACCACAACAATGCCGTTTTTATTTCCTCGACCGACGGTGGGCCAGATTCCCTGGGGCAAATCTTTCGGTTGGACATCGACCGCACTGGGCATTCTGATCAGCTCACCCTCATCGCCCAATCCGAGAGTCGTAAAACCTTCGATAGCCCGGACAATCTGACGGTCTCACCGACTGGACAGCTATTCATTGCAGAGGACGGCAGCGCCCCGAATCTTATTCGAGTAATCGATCAGAATAATAATGTGGTTCCCTTTGCCAGGAACGCCCTAAACGACGGATCGAGTGAATTCGCCGGCATCTGTTTTTCACCCGATGGGAATTTGCTCTTCACGAACCTTCAGAAGGAAGGAATCACGTTAGCAATTTCGGGGCCCTTTCTTTCCTGACATGACGCCCCTCGGTCATCTATGGGGGACATGATAAACGGCGAATCCCCCGGTCTGTGAGCGACCGCGGATATCCCCAAGATAAGCAACCAGCAACTCACGTGACGTGGTATCGAAGAAAAATCCATACGGTGGGCCCGCAATGTCATCTCGTGGGGGAAGATAGGTCACTGCAGATTCTGATAACAGATCCACAACACCAATCGTCTGTCGTTGCCCCCACAGACCAACCAGCAACCAACGATCATCGACCACTTCCAGTCCTGTCATATTGGCATCATCAAAAGCCGCCATGACCTCGGAACGACCTGATTCAAAATCATTAATGCGAAGGACGTTACTGCCTTTACCAGGATTCAATCCCGCTCTATTCTCATAGGAGTTTGCTAACCAGAGTCCATCTTCCCGGCATAACAACTGACGACCATAGGCGACTCGCCGGTCGTGATCAGGAAAGACTTGCCACCGCTGACTTTGCAACGACACTCGTACCAGGCGCGAATTTAACGAATCGGCAATGTAAAGCCACTCACCGTTCTCTCTTACACAAATACCGTGGGGGGCATTAAGCGATAAATCGGACGCAGTGGGTAAGTCGATAACACGCATCGCTTGGGTGTCTACCATACGAATACGCTGTCCCCAGCCCTCACTCACAAGGATCCGTGCCCCCTCCATGACGTGAAGAAAGTGCGGTGAAGCCAGCGGATCCATCAACGTTCCTATACTGGCAGTGATCTGCTCCACCGGCCGCCCAATCGGCCAAGACACTACCCGATTGCTGATCACCTCCGCCGCCCACCGCCTACCCCCGCGCTGGACAACGTGCGCAGGATGCTCTACTTCACCCACCACCAACGCGACAGGCATTAGTCTGAAAGTTATCACTCGATGGCTTTCACCCATCAGCCAACCCACATAGACCAGAATGACACACAACCCGACACTCAGGACACTATGAACGAATCGACGAAGTCTAATCACCGAGTTGCCAACAGCAATTTATCTCTTAAGCCACACATCCAACCACAGCTGCCTCAATAGCCCTTAAAATTTGGCTTTCGTTTTTCGAGAAACGCTTTTTGGCCTTCACGATAATCTTCGCTGTCGAAGGCATCCAATACCCGCTGCTCGATTCCCTGCTTTTCCTGGTCGGCCGTGCCATTGGTCAGACTGGCAATAATCTTCTTTGCTCCCATCACAGACAACGGCGCATTGTCAGACAACTTTCCCGCAAAGCTTTGCGCAGCCGCTAAGGCATTTGATTCCACCAATGACTGCAATAACCCCATATTCTCGGCAGCCTCAACCGGAAATATTTCGCCCGTCATTAAAATCCGCTTAGCCGATGATGGACCCACCAGATCATAGAGAATGCGGGTCTCGGTGAGGCCATAAATAATACCCAATCGCGCAGCGGTAATTCCAAAACGCGCTCCCCGGCTGGCAATGCGAAAATCACAACACACGGCCAGACCCATACCACCGCCTACGCAGACTCCGTCGATGGCGGCAATAGTCGGCTTGCTGCTTTCAAGGATCGCCACCTCACAAGCATCTGCAATGACGTCATATCGCTCCCCCGCCTCCGCGTTATGACGAACCGTTGGGAATTCACTGATGTCGGCGCCGGCACAGAAATGCCCCCCCGCCCCTGTCAAAATAATGACGCGAGTGTCATTGTCTGTTTCAAGTTCCTGATACAAATCACCCAACGCCTGCCACATCGAAAGCGACATGGCATTACGTTTTTCAATCCGATTCAGCGTCACCGTTGTGACGTAATTATGGTTTTCTACCGTTAAATGTTTCATGGATCAATCTCGTTGCTTATCAATGACGAGACTATCACGTCCTCGGGTCGCTCTTCGAAGCCTTCCTACCCAGGTCACCATGAATGTCGCCTGCATCGCTAAGGTAATACGCCTTCGGATCGTCGCGCTCTGGACTCTTTCCCCGGAAAAGAGGGGACGCTCTTCCTAACCCGCTCTACCTTTGTAACGCCCACTCGGGACGCATTATCAAAGTGACCCGTTCACCATCCGCTTCTCCGGGGGGCTGATAGGAAAATGAGCTGCCAATACAAACTCGAGTTCTGCGTGCGCATCACGCAATGCACGCTCAACTTGTGCCGTGTGGGAGGCTTTAGCAAAAATAAATCCTGGATAACTCGACCCTTCGGGCCAGGGGACAAAAAGGTGTCCCGGATTCACATCGATTAATACCGACTCCACTCCATCCACCGCGCGGGCCCGAGTTAAGCCCTCTATGCGGCGAAGCACGCCAGCGCCTGGAACCGGAATCATCATCACTCCTGCGCATTGGCCCTGATTGGCAATGGGGGCTGAATGGCCGAGCGCATTGCTCATAATGACTTCTTCCAAGGAGACACCGAGCGCTAATTCCAATAACCTCCCACACTGCCCTCCGATAGTGCGGGCTGCGACCTCAAGCACCCAAACCCCTAAGCGGTTGACCCGACACTCCGCGTGGATAGGGCCATGGGTCAGACCAAGCGCCCGACACGCGCTCGCGATCGTCTCGACAATCTCCGTTTTGAGACTATTTCGAATGTTCGCCGGAGTAAGATAAATGCTTTCCTCAAAGTACGGGCCATCCAATGGATCGGGCTTATCGAAAATAGCGAGGCATTGGAATTTTCCTGAACTCAACACCCCTTCGATGGCATATTCATGCCCCTCAATAAATCCCTCTATCAGTATGCTGCGATCTAGATTCGGGTTCTCTCTCTCCAGAATTCGTCGAATCCGCACAATCGCCGCAGACAACTCGTTTGCGTTATCAGCGCGAATTACGCCGCGACTGCCCGATAGTGCAACCGGCTTCACCACACAGGGAAATTCACACTCACCGATTAACTTAGAAGTGAGCATCCCGCCTGATTCAAGCACTCGATACGGCGGACTGAGCAGATCCGCAGCAGCTAGGATGCCTCGACATTGATGTTTGAGGCGCGCGTCTTGAATGGCCTGCGGCTTATTTGACGTCAGTGACAACGCCTCAGCGACCGAGGCCGCAATTTCCAAAGCGCCATCTTCAACTCCCAGGACAGCGCTGATTGGATTGCGGGCATGAAAATCCCTGATCCGTGCGACAGTAGTTTCGGTGTCGGAAAAATCTATCTCGATCCCAGGACGTCCCGCTGGCGAAAGCCCTAAATGACTATTCGATGCCACGACCGAGCGTATCCCAAGGCGCTCACCCGCTCCTATAAACGAAGCCGTCCGATAACTGGCGGGATGGGCCACCAGTAGCACCGTTTTGCGGGTTGAGTCGATCCGACGAGGCCGCCCTTAAGTTTTATTGCCCAAACCTTAATCTGTGCCGTTGTGACATCAGATATCACTCGAGGGCAACTCCCTCACCTCAATGCCCGGCCCCTCCGCAGCCTCCACAGGCTCCGCTGCCGCCGACACTCTGGAATACATTATTAAATACAAAGGTAGCGTTAACGCCGTCGTCCTTGTAATCAATCTCAGCGCCATGCATATATCCCAGCGCCACGGGGTCCATATACATTCGAAATCCCGCATCTTCTGAGAAAATGTGATCACGTTTATCAGGGCTATCGGCGAAAGTCATACCGTAATTCATTCCCCCACAACCACCTCCGGAGACAAATACACGAACCGCCTCGATATCTGCGTCAGCCCCCTCGATTAGCTCCACAATCTTGCTCTTAGCGGCATCGGTGACATTGATCAAATCAGCCATGCTCCCACTGGGTA
Organism: Gammaproteobacteria bacterium; assembly: GCA_022451485.1. GTDB lineage: Bacteria > Pseudomonadota > Gammaproteobacteria > Arenicellales > UBA868 > UBA11791. Next base: position 4,210 of record JAKUQS010000036.1, on the reverse strand, counting down.
CTTGCATGTCCATATTGTCTGTTCTCCTGAAAGCTCATGAAGAATGTTAGAATTTTAGCTGCAAAACTATCAACCTGATTATCCTTCCGGCGTTACCGGTTGGCTAACCCTGACTTGAGGCCAAATCATACCATGCGAACGGTCCAGTGCGCCTTGCTTAAGCGGGAAGCGGAAGGTCTCGACGAGCCGCCCTACCCTGGCGAACTCGGCCAGCGGGTTTTCGAGAATATTTCTAAGGATGCATGGCAACAATGGCTTGAGCGTCTTGTTCTCATCATCAACGAGAACCAATTAAGCACCGCTGATCCCGCAAATCTTGACGTGATCGAAGAGAATATGAAAGGATTTCTTTTTCAAGAAGGCGACCTCGGGGGTCGGCCCAGCGGATTTGCTCCGCAAAAAAAATAGGTTTACAAGGTCGAGAGCTCCCTGCCACGGCTTAGCTCCAGTATTTTTCTCTAACCAACACAGAACGAACACCTGTGGGTGTTTGTACTTCCAAAGCCGTGCCCGCATCCCAATGTGTTTGGCTGACCATACCAATGGCAACATTCTCAACAAAGTCCGGCGACCAGGCGACTGAGGAAACATAGCCGACCGACTCACCGTCTGCATTCGTCAGATTCCAACGATAGTCGATTGACGGTAATGCAGCGCCGGCTATGGTTAGTGGCCTGACCTGACGAGCGGGTTTCTGATTTTCCAACAAGGCCTTATGCCCAAGACACGAAGTAGCCGTATCGAGATCACAATACTTTCCAAGGCCCATCTCGAACGGCGTGTGCTCAATAGTCATATCGCTCCCAAAACTCAGCAGGCCCGCCTCAATTCTCTCAATGGTATTGGGACAACCTGCGCGAACATCCAAATCCTGGCCTGCGTCAAAGAGAAGATCCCATAATGCCTCGCCATAATCCGAACCATCAAGATAGATTTCAAACCCTCCTTGGTGTGACCACCCTGATCGGGCAATAACCATTTCATGACCCTCGACTAACACAGTTTGATATCGAAAAAATCGAGTGGCCGCTATTTTTTCTCCAAATACACGCGCAATGAGCTGATCAGCCTTTGGTCCCTGCACCGCCAATGGGGAAACATCGGGCTCGAACACTTCTACATCAAGCCCAAAACCTGCGGCCAACCCTTTGCAGTAATACAGCATGTCTGTATCTGCAAGCGATAACCAGTAACGATTCGAATCCCGTTTTATTGCCACTGGATCGTTCAGCATTCGCCCACGTTCGTCGACCATCGGAATATAAACACACTGATCATTGGCCATGCCGGTGATGTCCCTCGGGGTCGTCATCTGCACCAAGCGGCTCGCATCCGGCCCCACCACTTCGACCTGACGTTCGGCGGCTACATCCCATAGTTGCACAGACCGTTTCAGATGAGCGTAGTCCTCTTCAATCGACTCAAACACCTGCGGAAGCAGCATGTGGTTGTAAACCGTGTATGCCTTGACACCGGCCCGCTCAACCCGACTCGAAAACGGAGTTCGCCTTATGCGAATAGATGGCGTCAAATAAGCATCTGACATAAGGGTTAGATCCTAGGTCTGTCAGACCCTCGCCGTCTGGATCAATCGTTTCATTTCACGAACGGCATCCGCTAATCCAGTAAAAACAGCACGCGCGATAATTGAGTGTCCAATATTCAATTCGCTAATGGTCGTGATAGATGCGATCGGCTGAACATTGTGATAGTGCAGTCCGTGACCTGCATTAACTCTCAGACCCAATCGTTTCCCTTCGTCCGCAGCTCGGACAATACGTTCTCGTTCGGCGCGAGCCCCAGCCCCATCGGCCAATTCGGCGAACACACCGGTATGAAGTTCAACGGCATTCGCCCCCACTGCCTGGGAGGCTCTAATCTGCTCCACATCTGGATCAACAAACAGGGACACACGGATTCCGACAGCCGTTAGGGACGAGACGGTCGACTTAAGCGCCCCTTGCTGGGAGGCAACGTCAAGTCCGCCTTCCGTTGTCAACTCTTCGCGTTTTTCCGGGACCAGACAAACATCGTGTGGCCGAACCCTGGCCGCAATCATGGTCATCTCTTCTGTGGCAGCCATCTCGAGATTCATTCGAGTCTGCAATACCTCCCCCAACATTTCGATATCCCGATCAACAATATGTCGGCGGTCTTCCCTGAGATGAACAGTGATTAAATCCGCACCGGCCTGCTCAGCGATCAAAGCCGCCTGCACAGGCTCCGGGTATCGCGTACCACGGGCCTGACGCAGTGTCGCGACGTGGTCAATATTGATGCCTAGATCCATATTCAATTCAAAACCTAATTGGTTGCTATTAATCGCTAGCGATTCGCTTCTGTCCAGATTCGGAAGGGAACATTCGACCGTAAATTATTCGGGTACGCAATGCTTTTCCACCGAGATGATAATCCAACACTGACCGAATCAGTCGTTTCGATTCCCTGCGAGTTCGTTCGTCGAATTCTATCTCTTCCTCAAGGGCTAACAAGGTGGTTCCGTGTACCCGAACCCCATTGCCATCGATGTCTGAATATTGTAACGGACCCGCGTCGGGCCTATACCGATAGCACTGCTCAGGATCAATTGGATTTCCGCCATCAGCGTCGCGAACCAAATGCATCCCGTAGCCCAGATCTCGTAATAACTGTTTTTCAAAAATTCGCAGCACTCGCTCCTGATCTGCTTCGGTAGACAAGCGTGCCAGTGCATTTCTATAGCTATCGAACACAACCTCGTTGGGATCGAATCGATGCAACAGTCGCAACACGAGCTCGTTCATGTAATAACCACAATAAAGCGCCTTGCCTCGCAATCCATAGGACGATCCCTCGCCATCCATGCCGGTCACTGTCTTAACCTCTCCCCGCCCGCTCCAAGCGGCGATCAGCGGTTGAAATGGCCACAACGCGCCGCGCCAGCGAGATTTCAGTTTTCGCGCACCTTTGGCAATCAATACCATCCTGCCATGATGACGTGAGAATAAGTCAATCAAAACACTGCTTTCCGTATAAGGTCTCCGGTGCAGAAGGAATGCCGGCTCATTGACTACTCTTCTTTTCTCCATCCCCCTCCCTATTGTTCCAGTCCGTAACCCAGTTTTTGCAGGCTCTGGCTATGATTAGTCCAGCCCTTGCGAACTTTGATCCAAATATCAAGGGACACCGGCAAGCCAAACGCTTTGCTTAACTCACGTCGTGCTTTGCTGCCAATATTTTTCAGGCGACTACCGCCGGGACCCAACACAATCGCCTTTTGTCCTTTGCTTTCCACCCATACTTCTGCCCTAAAGACCTCGCCATCCCCATGAGTCCTCCTGCCGCTGGTTACATCGACCGCAATCGAATACGGCACTTCCAGACCTACGGTGCGAAAAATTTGCTCACGAATAAACTCACCAATAATAAATTCACGTTGGCTAACCCTAACCTGCTCGACTGGAAACCCAAATGGACCTTCGGGCATTGCCTTCCCCACTAAATCCAACAACCGATCCAGATTGTGGCCGCGGCGCACTGAAACAGGCAAAATTTCGGTGAAAGAATACTTCTCACTAACGCTCGCGATCACTGGTAATACCAGAGCAGCGGAACGCAAAAGGTCCGTCTTATTGATAAGCAAGTACGTGGGTAATTGGAGATAGCTAATATACTCCAGCACCTGATCGTCTCTCTCGTGCCAACCCCTCGCGTCAATCATCATGCCGATAATATCTGCACTTCTTGCACTGGATTTAGCCGTTTCATTAATTAAGTAATCGAGCCCGTGTGTCCCGGCTTGCATTCCCGGCGTATCCACAAACACTATCTGCGCCGCGCCTTGGGTTCGGACTCCCAGTACACGATTTCGGGTCGTTTGCGGACGCCGCGAAGTGATACTGACTTTTTCCCCGATTAACCGATTGACCAAGCTGGATTTACCCACGTTAGGCCGGCCAACCACCGCGAAGAATCCGAATCGTTCAACCATGCTTAGCGATTATGCGCAGGCGTCCAAGGCTCTCTGTGCCGCTTCCTGCTCCGCTTTTCGGCGACTGGCCACCTCCCCTGAAAAACGCGCATTGGTCGATGGCAGATAGCATTCGACGTCAAATTCTCGCGAATGGGGTTCTCCCCGCATCAACACCACTCGATAGACCGGAAGTGATAGTCCTTGTTTGTGGAGTAATTCCTGGAGCGCAGTTTTCGCATCTTTGTTAATCGATTGGGG
>JAKUQS010000035.1 GCA_022451485.1 Gammaproteobacteria bacterium | reverse complement strand
CAGCGGCCACGTCTGTTGAATTGCCTTATGTCCCTAACCAGAACCGCCAGGCTCGGACTATCGGGTTGCGCCCGATTCAGAAACCAATCCAACAGATCGGGATCAGGACAGGCGAGCAATTGGTCAAGAGTGGCTCGTTGGGCGAGAGAGAATCCTTCGTAATACGCGTTCACATAAGGATGGAGCAAGGCATCTAACTCCCGCGCCCCACGGCGACAGCGCCATAACGTTTTCCCAAGATCATTAGCCATCCGTTTTTCGGGATATCAGCATTTTCTTAATCTTACTGATAGCCCGGGCAGGATTAAGTCCTTTCGGACATGCGCTCGTACAGTTCATGATGGTATGACATCGATAAAGCGCAAATGCATCATCTAGCTGGTCTAGCCTTTCCGTTCGTCCCCCATCTCGATTGTCAGCCAACCATCGATAAGCCTGTAACAAAGCCGCGGGCCCAAGATAAGTATCCGAATTCCACCAATAACTAGGACAACTTGTCGAACAACAGGCACATAGGATGCACTCATCACTACCATCAAGTGCTGCCCGCGCGGCCGGTGACTGAAGGCGTTCTTCGCTCGGTGCCTCTCCATCTTGTTTCAGCCACGGCTCGACCATCGCGTACTGTTGGTAAAATTGTTTAAGATCTGGCACTAAATCTTTAATCACGGGTAAATGCGGTAGTGGATAGATTTTGATAGTGTCGGGCAAGTCAGCCACAGGCGTGGTGCAGGCGAGCGTATTAACGCCATCAATATTCATCGCGCAGGATCCACAAATCCCCTCCCGACAAGATCGCCGGAATGTCAAAGTGGAATCTATCGAATCCTTAATTCCAATCAACACATCAAGGACCATCGGGCCGGCCATTTCGCCATCAATTTCAAAAGTATCGATTTGTGGATTGCTTCCGCTTTCCTGATTCCAGCGGTAAATTTGGACTCGCCTAATGCTCGTCCCATCGCCTTCGTAGTTGAAATAGCGACCTTCGCGGATACGCGAATCCAGTGGCAGTCGAAATTGAGCCATCGATTAAATAATCCTCAGTAGTTGCGAGCTTTGGGTGGGATAGGTTGCACATCGTAATCGCCAGTCGTCAACACGACCGGGCGGGTATCCATACGCACCTCCAGTGCATCATCAACCCAGGAAAGTGAATGCTTAAGCCAACGTTCGTCATCCCGATCCGGAAAATCTTCCCGTGCGTGGGCTCCACGACTTTCCGTTCGATAAAGTGCCGAAGCCACCGTGGTTGCGCTCTGCCGTAGCATGTTATCGAGCTCCAGCGCCTCCACCAGATCGGTGTTCCAGACCAAGGAGCGGTCTGTTATCGACAAGTCCTGAAACATCTCCCAGGCACCCATGATTTCCTCCAAGCCGCCCAAAAGTACGGATTTTGTTCGAAACACTGCACAATGCTTTTGCATGCCCCGTTGCATTTTTTGACGAATGACGGCTGTAGAACTCCCTCCCTTAGCCGCGCGAACCCCATCAAACCGTGCGATGGCGTCCTCGCCCTGTGCCCCGTCGAACGACGCCGCACGCACCTGCCCCTTTAAAAGCGTAGCGGCGCGACGAGACGAAGATCTACCAAAAACAATCAGATCGAGTAATGAATTAGAGCCCAGGCGATTGGCTCCATGCACCGATACACAAGCTGCCTCACCAATAGACATTAAACCTTCAACAGGTTTTAGGTCCCCCGTCGTCTGAGTCAACACTTCGCCATCGAAGTTGGTCGGAATTCCACCCATGTTGTAGTGTACGGTAGGGATTACCGGAATCGGCTCACGAGTTAAGTCGATGCCCGCAAATACTCGGGCTGTTTCGGTAATTCCTGGCAAGCGTTCGTCGAGCACCGAACGCCCGAGGTGATTGAGATGCAGATACATGTGATCCTTATCAATACCGACTCCACGACCCTCTATGATTTCTTGAGTCATTGACCGACTGACGACATCCCGCGACGCGAGGTCTTTCGCGTTGGGCGCGTAGCGCTCCATAAACCGCTCCCCGTCCGCGTTGGTCAGGAATCCGCCTTCACCCCGCGCACCTTCCGTAATCAGGCAGCCGGATCCATAGATGCCTGTTGGATGAAATTGAACAAATTCCATGTCTTGTAAAGGCAAGCCCGCACGCAAAACCATCGCGTTACCATCACCAGTACAGGTGTGCGCAGAAGTCGCTGAAAAATACGCTCGGCCATACCCACCCGTCGCCAAAATAACCAAATTACTCCGAAAGCGATGCATCGTGCCATCCTCAAGACACCACGCCATCAGCCCGAGACACTCACTCCCCTCCATGATCAAATCAATGGCAAAGTATTCGACAAAGAATTCAACTTTGTTCTTAAGCGCTTGTTGGTACAGTGTGTGAAGAATCGCATGACCCGTGCGATCAGCCGCAGCACAGGTCCGCACGGCAATTTCCTCACCGTAATGCGTTGTCATCCCCCCGAACGGTCGTTGATAGATTTTTCCATCGTCGGTTCGAGAAAATGGAACTCCGTAATGTTCCAATTCGATCACCGCTGACGGCGCCTGCTCACACATTCCTGCGACCGAATCCTGATCAGACAACCAGTCAGAACCTTTGACTGTGTCATACATGTGCCAACGCCAATCATCTTCGCCCATATTGCCCAGGGCTGCACTGATGCCACCCTGCGCCGCGACTGTGTGTGATCGCGTTGGGAAGACCTTTGTCACACACGCAGTCCTAAGACCTGCCTCTGCCAATCCGAGACAGGCTCTGAGACCGGAGCCGCCTGCTCCAACCACGATAACATCGTAAACATGATCGATAACGTCGTAACTTCGCAACTTCATACTAAAATCCCATTATTGTGCAAACCGCCACGACTGCCGTAACGATCCAAACCAATAAAATGCCATTGACAGCCAACAACAACCAGCGCCGTTTTACGGCGCTCGACACATAATCCTCTGCCACCACTTGTAACCCAAATCGCGCATGCCAATACAGCGCAAACAAGGACACAATCATTAGGCCGCCGTTCAACGGATGACCTAACCACGCACGGGCCTCTTCGTAACTCGCTGACATTTGTCCAAAAACAGCGATGGAAAACCATCCAATCAGCGGAATCAACACGACTGCACTAACCCGCTGTAACCACCAATGCTGGGAAGCACTTTTCATAAAATCATAACCTTATCTGCTACCTGTTTCAGCCTGACGCCCGATGTTTTAAGAAAACATAAACACAACACCGGTCAACAGACCGGCAACAACCATCGCCACATAACCAGAAACGTAGACTTGAGGTAGCTCGAATCCCCAACCGACGTCCCAACAAAGATGACGAATACCATTCAGCAGGTGATAAAAGAGCGCGAACACCCACGCGACAGTGCACACTTGACCGAAGAAACTTGAACCGAGCGCATGCACCCACTCAAACCAAAGCTCACCAAGTGCCAGGCAAATGATCCACCCCGAAAGACACACTACACCCAACACCAGAAAAACTCCTGATATTCTGTGACTGATCGATAGGACCGACGTCAGTTGAGGTCTATAAATCTGAAGATGTGGGGAAGTGGGTCGTTCGATGTCTGGCATGCTCTAACAGGGGATTCAAATATCAGGTGGTCTATAGCTAAGTTTACACCGCTCGCGATAAAATTCGAGGGTGTAGTCGATCCGATTGAAGGATAAATAATGAAAACTAGATGGCGTGACTATCTCGCTCGTCAAGGAGTCGTAGAGGCGCCCGATGGAATGATGCCCTTGGGACTATCGAGGGATCAAACCGAGACGTCGGGCGATAACGCTGCGCGACTCTATTCCTGCCCCCATCTCGCCGTGGCGCGTTGCTCTGGTGCCCAATCTCGCACTTTCCTGCAGAGCCAACTCACTTGTGATTTACAAGTGATTGATAACGACCACTGGACTATGGGCGCCTATTGCACACCCAAAGGCCGCGTACTGTCGATTCTACGCATTGTTCCCGATGAAACGGGTTATCTTCTGATCGGAGAAATCTCTCTCCTGACAGACCTGCTGGACCGACTACGCATCTATGTAATGCGAGCCGATGTCGCGTTCACTTTTGAGAGTGATACCGCCGTGTTAGGCCTCAGCGGTATAGGTTTTGCGAGCCCCATCGGCCAGATCCCTGCATTATCGACCCTTCCTGAACGCTCCCTTCACGGACTCATGCCTGGCCATGTGCTTCGCGAGCGCGGCAATCCGGCGTACGGCCTCATCCTTCTGCCTACGGACACCGCTATCAGGCTATGGGAGGACGCAGCCAGCGATGTCATGCGATGCGATGCCGATCAATGGATTTTATTGGAAATTCGCGCTGGAAATCCTAGAGTCACCGACACAACCCGTGAGCGGTTTATCCCACAGACTCTGAATCTTGACCTGATCAATGCGGTAAGTTTTAACAAAGGCTGCTACCCAGGACAAGAAATTGTAGCCCGCGTCCACTATCGAAGCCGTCCGAAACATCGCATGATTCGTGTGGCAGTACCGCAGCGTATCTCGGCACAGATTGGCGATCCGGTTTTTCTCCCCAACAAGGAGCAACGCGTGGGCGAAGTCATTGCACATGCCCACGCAATGAATCACACGCACGGCGAGATGCTTATCTCTATCACGGTGGCCGCATTGGACGCGCCGCACTACCACTTAGGCGACGAAAATAACCAGCTGAGTCGTTTGCCGATTCCTTATGATGTCACAGACGCTGGCTCTACGAAATCAGAGTAATCCCAACATTGATCTATTGCGGGACAATTCGTATGTAGGTTTCCCCGGGTTTGATCAAACCCAGTTCGGAGCGGGCTTTTTCCTCGATTGCGCCCAAACGGCTTTTGATATCTATCACCTCGGCATGTAATCGATTATTACGTTTACGCAATTGCTCGTTACTTTGTTCAAGATGACTCAGTTGATCTTTGAGAAAAAACAGATCAAACACATTATGTCGGCCCGACCACAAGGCATACTGAAGCACCACCAACAATAATGTCAAAATAAGGATGATCATTCGCCCACCCATTTTGACACTTACTCGCCCGTGAGCCGAGTCAACCCTGGAAAACCGCTTCTAAGACCTTCGCTCACTGGGGGGCAGGCCCTCCGCCACCAGCCAGTGCAGCAAGCCCCGGGTAACTGGCTTGCCCACCAAGTTCTCGCTCTATTTCGAGAAGTCGATTGTATTTCGCCACCCGTTCGGAACGACACAGGGATCCCGTCTTGATCTGCCCAGCCCCGGTTGCCACTGCCAGGTCCGCTATAGTCGTATCCTCTGTCTCACCTGACCGATGAGATATCGTAATACCGAAGCCCGCCTTTTGCGCCATCTCGATCGCATCCAGTGTTTCACTTAGCGTGCCAATTTGGTTGGGTTTGATTAAGATTGCGTTGCCGGCATTTTTCTCAATACCCTTACCCAAACGTTCTTGATTCGTAACAAACAAATCGTCACCGGTCAATTGAACCCGATCGCCCAAACGCGAAGTTAAGGCAATCCAACCCGCCCAATCGTCCTCTGCCATGCCATCTTCGATGGTCACCAGCGGAAATCGATCGCACCACTGTTCAAGATAATCCACCATCCCTGCAGCATTCAGAGATAAATTTTCTGCATTTAATCGATAGCAGTTGTCACGGTAGATCTCAGTACTGGCGACGTCGAGGCCCAGCACTATATCAGCACCCAATTGATAGCCCGCTTTCACAACGGCCTCTGAAACCACTTCAATACACGCCAGATTAGACTCAAGGTTAGGCGCAAATCCTCCTTCGTCACCCACCGCTGTCACCATCCCTTTGCCTGCAAGAATACTCTTGAGTGAATGGAAGACTTCAGCGCCCATACGGATTGCTTCCGCGAAGCAACTTGCTCCGACCGGCAGGATCATGAATTCCTGGAAATCGATTCCATTGGTCGCATGGGCTCCACCGTTCAAAATATTGATTTGCGGCACGGGCATAATCCATTCAGACGACACCTGCCCGCATAACCCCCGTAGATAAACGTACAACGGGCGATCTGCGGCCTGAGCCGCGGCACGACTTGTCGCAAGTGAAACCGCTAAAATTGCATTCGCTCCCAAACGTCTCTTGTCCGAAGAATCATCAAGCTCGATCAAACGATTATCTATCACGCGTTGTTGAAACGGATCGCAGCCCATTAGGCAACGAGCAATTTCGCCTTCGACATGCCCAACAGCACGCGTCACTCCCCGACCATGAAATCGAGACGGATCCTGGTCTCTCAATTCAACGGCTTCAAGGGAGCCTGTCGAGGCACCCGAGGGCACCATGGCGACCCCTCGATGCCCGCTATCAAGATTCACCGCGGCGCTGACCGTCGGATTGCCCCTTGAGTCTAAAATCTCTAATGCGGTCAATCCGATAATTTTGGTCATGCCAGATCTACTTTAACGGTCCTGTCGATCGCTTGTAACTCCTGCAGTAATGGCTCCAGATTGTCTAGTTTGAGTGAATTAGGCCCGTCACTTAGGGCGTTATCGGGGTCCGGGTGTACCTCCATGAAAACGCCCGAAATTCGTGCCGCAACAGCAGCACGTGCAAGAACCGGTACAAAGCGCCGTTCACCAGAAGAATGTGTTCCTCCAGCTCCAGGAAGTTGCACTGAATGGGTCGCATCGAACACCACGGGCAAGCCCGTTTCCGCCATAAGGTCCAGCGAACGCATGTCAACGACAAGGTTGTTATACCCAAAACTACTCCCCCGTTCGCACAACCAGATATTCTCTGCCCCCGCTTCGCGGGCCTTTGTGGCCACTGATGTCATCTCGTGAGGAGAGAGGAATTGACCCTTCTTGATATTTAAACACTTGCCAGTACGGGCTGCGGCTTGAATCAGGTCAGTCTGTCGACATAGGAAAGCAGGGATCTGGAGCACATCCACCACCTCTGCCACTTGAGGCACCTGCTCCGAAGAGTGAACGTCTGTCAAAATCGGTAACCCAGTTTCGGATCGAATTTCCGCCAGGATATCTAACCCGTTAACTAACCCAGGACCACGATAGGATGACTCGGACGTTCGGTTGGCTTTGTCAAATGACGCTTTAAAAATCATGAGAAGGTCCAGCGAAGTCGCCACCCTAGCAAGATGCCGGGCGATAGCCATGGCATCGTTTCGCGACTCAATAACGCAGGGCCCGGCGATAACAAACAGAGGGTGATGCCGGCCGATTAGTCTGTCATCGATCATCTCTCGCTACCCACCTTCGACCTTGGCCGTGTGCGATCCTGATAATCAAGCGCTGCACGGATATAACCGGTGAACAGAGGGTGGCCATCTCGGGGCGTCGATTTGAATTCCGGATGGAACTGACAAGCCACAAACCACGCATGGTCACTCCGCTCGACAATTTCAACCAATCCATCACCTGATCGCCCTGCAATGCAAAGTCCATGTTTTTTCAAGACCGCAACATAGGCCTCGTTGACCTCATAACGGTGTCGATGTCGTTCAAAGATGTTGTTTGTTTGGTACAACCCCGCAACAATTGAATCATCTTCTAGCAAACACTCCTGCGCTCCCAGACGCATTGTGCCGCCCAAATCAACTGAGACATCCCGCTTTTCGATCGAGCCCTGATCTGTCAACCACTCGGTGACCAGAGCGATAACGGGGTCAGGGCAATCCGAGACAAACTCCGTACTGTGCGCACCAGCCAGGCCTGCCTGATGTCGAGCACACTCAATCACCGCAATCTGCAGGCCCAAGCAAATACCGAGGTAAGGAATCCGCCCCTCCCGAGCATACCGAACCGCCGCAATCATTCCCTCTATACCACGCCCACCAAATCCTCCCGGAATGAGAATAGCATCGACCCCATCGAATGACTCGCTTCCTTCCTCGACAAGCGTCTCTGAATCTACATAACGCACAGCCACCTTGCATCCGTTACGAATACCTGCATGAACCAGCGCTTCTGACAACGACTTATAGGAGTCGGCCAACGCGACGTACTTTCCTACCATCGCTATGGTTACTTCCCGTTTACTTGAGTCCATGACTTCGATGACATGGTCCCACTCACTCAAATCTGCCGACGAACCAGACAACTTGAGGTGGCTAATAACAATTTTATCCAGGCCTTGTTCATGATAAAGCCGGGGTATCGAATAAATGTTATCAACATCCCGTGCCGAAATGACTGCGTCTTCCGGCACATTGGTAAAAAGTGCTATTTTTCGACGCTCTTCATCCGGCAAAGAATGGCTAACCCTACACAGCACAACGTCCGGCTGTATGCCGATGCTGCGCAATTCCTTGACAGAATGTTGTGTTGGTTTGGTCTTTATCTCACCCGTAGTCTTAAGTTCAGGAACCAGCGTTAAATGAAGGAAAATCGTATTGTCACGCCCCAATTCCACTCGCATCTGCCGAATCGCCTCGAGAAAGGGCAGCGATTCGATATCACCGACAGTCCCACCGATCTCGACTAGTGCCACATCGTAGCCCGTGGCCGCCTCGACAATACATTGCTTGATTTCATTTGTAATGTGAGGAATAACCTGCACCGTTCCCCCAAGATACTCGCCACGCCTCTCTTTACGGATGACCTGATCATAGATTTGACCGGTAGTGAAATTGTTTGCTCGAGTCATCGTTGTTCGAACAAAGCGCTCATAATGGCCCAGATCCAGATCGGTCTCTGCTCCGTCATCTGTCACAAACACCTCGCCGTGCTGAAAGGGACTCATGGTGCCTGGGTCGACATTGATATAGGGGTCGAGCTTGATCAACGTAACAAGAAACCCACGAGACTCAAGCAATGATCCCAACGACGCCGAAGAAAGGCCCTTACCTAAGGACGATACAACGCCGCCTGAAACAAACGCGTATTTAGTCATAATGCCGGTGACCAGTGTCGGGCGAAAATGAACAAAAATGCCGCACCGGATAAATCTGTGTCGCGCCGTCGCCTATGCAAATGGAGGGCCCATCACTATATTTTTCTGGCATGACGGCTGAGTAGGCTACCACCTCCGTCACCCAAGAACAATAATCAAACGACTTTAGGAATTACTACAACCGTGATCCCTACGAAGCATGAGATCCTCGAGACAAATTTCAACCCCTTCGTGCCCCACTGCTGCCGCAAAACCGTCAGCCAATACTACACCGGGTATACCAATCGCTACACCATCTCGATAGATCATCGGCAATCGTCGCCGCTCCCAGGGCGGAATGTGCCTTTCCTGAAAAATATTTCTAAGACGTCTGTGATGTTGGTCACCGGTCGGTTTTAATCTCGCCCGTCGCCGTAACCAGGACAATTCGAGACGATTTGACCACTGCGGTTTGAGCCGTAAAGACCCCTCGTGACTAACGCGGGTATGAAGTCGAAGCCCTACTCCTGGGCATTGAATCGGGGTTTGGGCAGTCCAATTGATGGAGTCAGGCAAGGGCCCCACTAATTGACGGGGCAGCAGATACAAATACGCTCGAAAACGGCGAAATTCGGTATCGGGCCAGGCGACACGCACGTTACCATCGCCACGAGCTAAATTGGCCTGTCGCCATAGTTCATCTAATCGCTTGGCACCCGGTGATTTGTAACCATTGCGGGACATCCAATATCTAAGCAAATTAAAGCGACGCGCGGCCGATAATCGCTCAAGGCGCAAAACTTCCATGCATCCATGTTGCCCCAGGCAGCAATTGGCCGCGGGTTCCCACAACTCGTCATAGTCCTGACGTGCAATTTCCTCGAGCAATCCATGCGCATGACGGAAATGTCTGGCAGCTCGATCAATGCTGCGACCACTGGCAGGCCAACGCGCCACCAAAGGGCGAATAATTTCGTGTCGCAAAAAATTTCTGTCGTAACGGCGATTCTCATTGCTGGGATCGGTAACCCAGGATAATTCACGCTCAACTGCGTAGGCAGTAATGTCGGTCCTGCTACAGCCAAGAAAGGGCCGTGTAAGAACACCGGACCCGAACGGTCGTTCAGGCTGAATTCCACCCAATCCGCGCACCCCACTTCCACGAAGCAATCGGTAAAGAACTGTTTCAACCTGATCATCTCGGTGATGTGCGGTCACCAGCACATCACCAGGCTGTATCAAGCTTTCAAACCAGGCATATCTTGCTTTACGACAAGTCTCTTCATCTAAATGGTCGCGCGCACTGGGTGCTAGTACAGTCTTAGAGATACGGATGCCCCATTGGTCACAAACATTTACGCAGTGCATCGCCCATGCATCTGATTCTGCTTGAATCGAATGATTCACATGCAAGGCAACTAGCCGATCTGCCGGCAGTTGTTGGCTTAGTGCGTGCAGTAATACGGTGGAATCTACGCCACCACTAAATGCCACCAGTACACGGACTCCAACATGCCGCTGCACAAATTGTTCAATCGCCGTCTCTAATGGATCCTGCCTATCCTCTGTCGTTGCCACTCAACAATGTCCTTAGTTACCCTGCTTGAATTGCCCATAAGACATCAACCGCCGGTATCTGGCCTCTAGGATGTGTTCAATTGGCAGGGCCTCCAATTTATCAATATGTCGTATAACGCCAGCACGCAGGGCACTCGCCATTTCATCTGGGTTTCGATGAGCGCCCCCGTGCGGCTCCATAATGATCTCATCAACCACTCCTTTTTCAGTTAAATCCTTCGACGTCAATTTTAACGCCTGCGCTGCCTCCTCAGCTTTGTCAGCACTCTTCCACAGAATAGAAGCACAACCTTCTGGCGAAATAACTGAATAGGTCGAATATTCCAACATCAACAAACGGTCACAGATGCCAATCGCCAGTGCACCACCCGAACCACCTTCGCCAATAATCACTGACACAATCGGAACCTTTAACCCGCTCATAACCGACATACTGCTGGCAATCGCCTGACTTTGCCCTCTTTCCTCAGCGTCGACCCCTGGATAAGCTCCAGGTGTATCAATCAGCGTTAGAATCGGCAACCCAAATCGTTCAGCAATACGCATTACCCGCTGCGCCTTGCGATATCCCTCTGGTCTTGGCATACCAAAGTTACGGTATAGTTTCTCTGTCGTGTCGCGACCCTTTTGATGCCCAATCACCGCAATGCGTCGCCCATCTATATTTCCTAGTCCCGCGACGATCGCGTGATCGTCGCCGAACATTCGATCACCATGGAGTTCAACGAAATTATCCATAAGTATTGGAATGTAATCCAGAGTGAATGGCCGTCCAGGATGCCTCGCCAACTGCGTAACTTGCCAGGGTGTTAATGCTGAGAAAATAGTGTCTGTTAGTTTGCTGCTCTTTTTTTCAAGACGTTTGATGTCTTCATCAAGATTAAGATCCTTGTCCGAATTAACTCGCCGCAGTTCATTGATCTGTTCTTGCAACTCCCCAATCGGCTGCTCAAAGCTAAGATAACGGGGATCAATAGACCCCAACGTCTGTCCGTTTGATTCGGGCGAACTCATAAAACGGGACTCCTTTATCGGCCTGCCGCAGAAATTAAAACGCGTCGGCCATAGATTAAATTAATCGAGTGCGCCGAGATAGAAGTGTGTAGGGCCTCCAACAAATCGTTTGAGACGCGAATACCCCACGACTCACTCAAATCAAGTGCGACGCTATCCCCTTCACGGTTGGTGTACTCGATTGATACACGGGTGTTCCCGCCGCGATATCTCGCTAACAAATCCTGCAAAGCTGGAAAAAACTGTTGCGGGTCGCTGCCTTTTGATATGTGCAGGCACAGTTTAGTTAGGCGTTGTTCACGCACTTTATCCATCGGGGCTACCGACGACGCCTTAATCTGGAGATCCCCGGTTCGATCGTCAGTCGCAGTCACGCCCTCAACCAATAACAACACACTCGCGTCCAGTTGATTTTTATGCGCCATATACAGTTCTGCCTCAAGGACAACGTCAACCTGGCCCGTTCGATCTACCAGCGTGACAAACGCCCCTTGGTTACCCCTTCTGGTGGTAAAAGAACGAGTAACTATAGGCAACCCTGCTACTGAAATAGGGCGTTCTGGGTGAGCAACGATCGATGCTATTTCACCCTCTGTGAGTTGAGCCAGATCCGTTTGGTATTCGTCTACTGGATGGCCAGTAAGGTAGAGTCCTAGGCATTCATACTCTCTCCGTAGACGTTTGGTATTAGACCAGCGAGTGATCGGTCGATTCCCCTCCTTGACCCCGCTCGGAGACTCCAAACCAAACATATCGTCCTGTCCAGAACGACTGTTGTCATGTGCCTGTTCGGCTGCGCATTGGGCTTCCTGCAGTTGTTCGCTCAACGCGCCTCGATCCTCACCCAAGGCATCAAAAGCACCCGAGCCAATCAATGCGTCACACGTTCGATTATTAACTTTATGTCCCTCTACCCGTTTGCAGAAGTCGTAAAGATCCAGGTACTTTCCATTGGTCGCGCGCTCTTCGATAACGACCTCAATCGCCTTTTCACCAACCCCTTTTATAGCGCCCAAACCGTAAAGCAGTTGTTTATGTCCGGGAACAGAAAAATGAAAGGTCGATGCATTGATGTCTGGTGGGAGCACCTCAAGGCCTGACCGAACACTTTCAATAACTAAGGTTTGCACTTTATCCGTTTTATCCATGTCCGCAGAAAGCGAAGCCGCCATAAATTCTGCTGGATAATGCGCCTTCAAATAAGCCGTTCTATACGCCAACAACGCGTAAGCTGCGGAATGTGATTTGTTAAAGCCGTACCCGGCAAAATGCTCCATCAAATCAAAAATATGGTTAGCTACCCGTGTATCTACCCCCCGTTCAATCGCACCTTCAAGGAAAACACTCCGCTGTTGATCCATTTCTGCCGCATCTTTCTTGCCCATTGCACGACGCAATAGGTCGGCCGCCCCAAGCGTGTAACCGGCAAGTTCCTGAGCAATTCGCATGACCTGTTCTTGATAAAGAATCACCCCATAGGTGGCCGCGAGTATGGGTTCGAGGCCAGGGTGGGGATATCTAACGACTTCCCGACCTTGCTTCCTATTAATGAAGTCATCGACCATTCCCGACTGCAATGGTCCCGGACGAAACAATGCCACCAACGCAATTAAATCTTCGAAAGAACTCGGCTGCAACCGGCGAATCAGATCCTGCATGCCGCGAGACTCCAATTGAAAGAGGCCGGTGGCGCGCCCGGTTCGGATCAAATCAAAGGTTGGAGCATCATCCAGGGCTAATGCTTCAATGTCGAATCCATCACCTTTACCCACATCACTGGAATTGATAGTCAGCACTGTCCAGTCGATCACTGTTAATGTGCGCAGCCCTAGAAAGTCGAATTTAACCAGGCCTAGCGACTCAAGATCGTCTTTATCAAATTGGGTAACCGCCTGACTCATTCCTCTTTCCCAATAAAGAGCGGTATACGCGGTTAGTGGCTGTGGCGCGATGACCAAACCGCCGGCGTGTTTTCCTGGGTTTCTAGCGAGTCCCTCGAGCAGTTTTCCATTATCGATGAGCTGCTTAACTTCGGGATCGTCCTTACATCGCCGCGCCAACTCCGCGCTCTGAATCAAGGCCTTATCCAACGTCATTCCCACTTCAAAGGGAACCATCTTTGCAACAGCATCACAAAATCCATAACTGTGCCCCATCACACGTCCTACATCCCTGACGACCGCACGGGCTGCGAGGGTGTTAAACGTGATGATTTGCGCCACTCGATCACGCCCGTAGCGCTTCGCGACGTATTCAATCACGTCATCTCTGCCATTCATGCAGAAATCAATATCGAAATCTGGTAATGAGACCCGCTCCGGATTTAGAAATCGTTCAAAAAGGAGATCATAGCGAAGCGGATCAATCTCAGTGATACCCAGCGCCCAGGCTACCAATGACCCGGCCCCCGAGCCCCGCCCTGGCCCGACGGGAATTTTTTGCTCTCGAGCCCACTGGATAAACTCTGCAACCACAAGAAAGTAATCAGCAAACCCCATTGACAGTATCGTCTCAACTTCGCTGTTCAGTCGATCTAAATAGATCCGAGGTATTTCATCGCGCTTAACCCCGCCTACTGCGCCCTCAAGTTGCAGCCGTTTTGTTAAACCCAGTCGAGAGTCCTTCGTTAGGCGTAGACCCGCATCCTCGCCCGCGACACCCTTGAACGCAGGCATGTGGGTACCCTGGAGATCCAAAACTACATTGCATCGCCTGGCAATTTGCACGGTATTTTCGAGCGCGTCCGGAACATCCGCAAAAAGCCTTTCCATTTCTGCCGTCGAACGGAGCCACTGTTCGCCGCCGAATCGTCGGGATCGCCTCGCGTCATCCAACCGGGATCCTTCGTGTATACAGACTCGAATTTCGTGCGCATCAAACTCATTAACGCCTAGAAAACGCACCGGATTGGTTGCGACCAGAGGCACGGAATGGGTGCCCGCGAAAGATAGCGTCAATTCCAGATGACGTTCATCCTCGGGGCGCCCAACTCGGGAAATCTCCAGAAAAAAATTGTCATCAGAAAATAACTCGCGGTACTCTTCAAGGCACACCGCCGCACGATGATCATGTCCATTCAGCAGCAGCTGTCCAATTTCGCCCTCGACACCTCCTGACAAGGCAATCAAACCAGCGGCTCCATCAGCTAAATGATGTCGCCGGATTCGAATTTTGTGTAACGTTCCACGTTCTAAATAAGTCCGTGTTAGTAACTCACAAAGAAACCGATAGCCCTTGTTATTGCGGCACAATAAAGTCAATTGTCCTGCCGCCCCATCCCCTTCATCGTTTTCAATAGTTAATTCGACACCAATGATTGGCTTAATGCCCGCCTTAACAGCCGCTTTATAGAACTTAACCGCCGCATACAGATTGGAGTCATCAGTGATCGCAATCGCCTCCATATGCTTTTCGGCAACCGAACTCACCAATTGCGGCAGACGCACCAATCCATCACTAATTGAATACTCAGAGTGGACCTGGAGATGAACGAAACTCATCTGATCGGATCCGGCGGTGCCACCGCAGATTGGTCCAACAGTCGCGCAACCGGCCCATAACTCCGCCGATGGCAAGGGCTCACACCTATCTTCAACAATCTTGCCAGATGGAACTTTGTTGGATAGCCTTTATGTTGCCCAAGGCCATACCCTGGATAACGGGATCCTAATTTAATCATGAGAGCATCCCGAGCTGTTTTCGCCAATATGGATGCGGCCGAGATTTCGGCAATCAAGCTATCACCCTTGATAAGCGCCTCACCTGGCACCTTAATTTTCGGATAATACTTCCCGTCGACCACTGCAAAGTCCGCCAACGTACCGAGCAATTCTACAGCTCTTTTCATAGCCAATAAACTGGCATGATGGATGTTTAATTGATCGATTTCATTTACGCTGGCCATTGCTATCGACCACGCATGCGCCGACTCTCGAATAAAACAGGCCTGATGCAAACGATCTTTTACCCGCATCTGCTTCGAGTCCTTGATCTTCGAATGCTTCCGCGCTGTTGGAAAAATTACCGCCGCAGC
This sequence comes from Gammaproteobacteria bacterium, assembly GCA_022451485.1. GTDB lineage: Bacteria > Pseudomonadota > Gammaproteobacteria > Arenicellales > UBA868 > UBA11791. The sequence continues at coordinate 12,946 of JAKUQS010000035.1, read as the reverse complement.
AACGACCGGCCCGGCCAGAGCTCCGCGCCCGGCCTCATCAATTCCAACTAGTCGCCTCATCCATTAGTCCCGGCCGTCAAATCGGCGACGATATCTGCAAGTGTTTCGCTTGTATCTTTGCGTAACATTGCCTTCATCCCTTGAAGCGATCTCTCAAGGGAAAGGCGTTTATTCTCATTCTCCAAAAGACTGGTCACCTCCGAAGCAATCGCCTTCGGGGTCGCTCGGTGTTGTAGAAACTCCGCCACCTGTGGCTCATCCATGAGGTAATTGGGCATCGATACATATTGCAGTCTGGACACACATTTTATAAATAGAAACGTTATCCAGGACACTTTGTACGTCACCACCATCGGTCGGGCCAGAATAGCCGCTTCCAATGCCGCAGTGCCTGACGCTACCACTACCACATCGGCTAGCGCCATCATTTCCATAGCCTGCCCGACAGTTTCCACCCATTTCAATCCTTTAAGGCTATCTTTCATTTCCGCATGGAAGAGTATTTGCATAGACTCATTAACAAAGGGCATTACGAATTGAACTTCAGGCCTTTGGTCGTTAAGTCGCCGCGCCACCTTGACCAATAAAGGACCCAACCTTTTGATCTCGCTAGGTCGACTTCCTGGCAGAAGCGCAATAATTTCCTTTCGCCGATCAATACCTAAACGCGACCAGCTTGTATCATCAAGTGAAGGTGCCAACAGCTGCGCTATCGGATGACCAACAAAAACGGTGGGAACCCCCCGCGCCGTGAAATATTCGAATTCAAAAGGAAACAGCACCATCAACAAATCAACCGCTTTGCGAAGCTTGTTAATGCGGTAACCGCGCCAGGCCCAAATTGTGGGCGCCACATAATGGATGGTCTTTATCCCAGATAACTTGAGCACTTTTTCAAGCCTCAGATTGAAATCAGGCACGTCAATACCAATAAAGAGATCCGGCGGATCCCGCAAAAAGTGCCGGATCAGGCTTTTTCTTATCGATAGTATTCGAAAGACATGCTGCGCTAAGCCATCGAGACCTACAATAGAGATCTCCGAACTGTCGTATAGGCACTCGACCCCAGCGGCGCGCATTTGCGGCCCTCCGACGCCTACAAAGCGGACATCGGGCCAGCGTTGGCGGAGCGCATCAATCACTTCTGAACCCAGTTGATCACCAGAGGACTCGCCCGCTACGATGCCGATATACATCCCGTGGCCGCCCAAAGATGTCCGTTTAACGGATAATTCCGCGAGTCGAGTTTTCCACAAACGTAGCAAGTGCGACAACCACCGGGACATTGCCGCCATCAACCTTTATTGCAGCGAGCGCTGCCTTTAAGTCGAGTCCAGAACGATAAAGGTGCCGATAAGCGCGTTGCAACGCACTCACAGACTCGTCATCGAAACCACGACGACGCAGCCCACGGACGTTAATTCCATAGGGCTCTGCGCTATGCCCAGCTGCCATCACAAAAGGAGGGACATCTTTAAGACAAACTGTTCCGATGCCGGTAAATGCGTGCTGGCCAATCCGACAAAATTGATGCACCAGGGAAAAACCCCCGAGAGTTGCTCCATCGCCAATCTCAACATGACCGGCAAGGCTCACCGCATTAGCCAAAGTAATTTGGTTCCCAACTTGGCTATCGTGCGCGATGTGCACGTACGCCATCAGGAAATTATCGCTGCCAATACTCGTACGACCGGTCCCTGCTGGCGAACCACGATTCAACGTACAAAACTCCCTGATTTTGTTACGGTGACCGACATCTAGAAAAGTCTCCTCGCCCTGGTAGCCACTGAACTGTGGATCATCCCCGATAGAGCAGAATGAGTGTATGTGGTTGTCCTTTCCAATGCGTGAGTTGCGACGAACGATCGTATGAGCGTCAATTCGCGTGTTATCGCCAATAGTGACATATGGCTCGATGATAGAGAAGGCACCAACCGTTACGCCCGAACCCAATACCGCGGTAGGGTCAACAATCGCGCGCTGATCAATCACTCGAGGACCTTATGGGTAAACAGGACCTCCGCCTCGCAGATTAATGACTCCCCGACCCGAATACTGCCTGGACAACGCCAGAGTTTGCCCGATCTGCGATCAATCCTCGCAGTGATACGCAATTGATCTCCCGGTACAGCAAATCGTTTGAAACGCGCACGATTGATCCCCGCCAAAAGATAGAGCGTGTCCTGACTCGCCTCGACACCGATCGTTTCACTCGCCAAAATCGCAGCAGCCTGGGCGATACATTCAACCAACAGCACACCAGGAAAAACCGGGTAATCAGGAAAATGCCCTTGGAAAAATGGCTCATTCGCCGTAATATTCTTGATAGCAGTAACGTTTTCACCCGCCTCGACATGTTCAACGTGATCCAACAGCAAAAATGGATAACGATGGGGTAGCAGTCGCCGAATCCCCTGGATGTCGATCGCTGTCACCGCTGCTTCATCCTCTCCAGCACCTTGTCGGTCAAGTCAATCGATTTGTCTACATAAACCGCCTGCTCCAGCACAATGACGTAACCTCCTTCACTGGCAATGTCTATGATGACCTCTCGCACCAATCGTTGGAGCTTAGCCAATTCTTCGTTACGTCGAAAGTTATAATCCTCTCGCGCTTCTTCCTTAAGCCGTTTTAGTCGCCGCTGTAAACCATTGATCTCACGTTGCCTGATTTGAATTTCTGAGGCAGCCATAACCAGCGAATTTTTCTCAAGGGCAGCTTCGCGAACTCGTATTTGGTCTCGTAACTCCAGCAACTCGTTATCCCGCGGTTTAAATTCTTTTTCGAGCCCTGCTAGTGCCAAGGCAGCTTGCGGTGCTCGGTCAAGAACACTCACCGCGTTAACAAATCCGATTTTCTGGGGCTCAGCCGCACCAACGTTAGCCACACCGAGCGCGATAGCCAAAAAACACGCGGCACTAGTGCAACGACGTCCAATCAACGCCAGTCGTGATATTGATTGCATTTGACTCAACGAAACAGCCCCCCCAAAGTAAATTGGAAATGTTCCACGTCATCCTCCAATGAATCGTTAAAAGGAATCGCATAGCTAAAAGCGATCGGACCTATTGCTGACATCCACTCGAACGCTAGCCCCGTTGAAAAGCGAAAATCCGACACATCGACGCTTTGTGCTTGGGAATATACCTGGCCGCCGTCAACGAACAGGGATAAGCGTTTATCTCGGGAGTCATCCATACCCGGGACAGGGAATTTTAATTCACTGCCAAATACTATCCGTTTACTGCCCCCCAGGGATTGCTTATCAGTCCCGATCGACCGTGGCCCAAGTGAGCGCGCCTTATAACCTCTCAACGAGCGAGCTCCACCCGCATAAAAGTTTTTATAGAATGGAAGCGCGTCAAGTTCTCCGTAGCCCGCGCCGTAGCCGAGTTGCCCATTCAGACCGAAAGTCAGGTTTTTCCCAATAGGCCGGTACCAGACACCGCGTGCCGAAACCGTATAGAACTCCAAATCACTTCCAGGAAATGAGATCTCTGCACCGACACGGTTCCAGAAACCCTTCGACGGGAAGTGCCGATTATCCCGCGTGTCACGGGACAAACCACCGCTCAGCAACAAAGTGGTGCTTTGGGAATAATTATTAATAAACTCGCCAAACTCAACCGGTGTGTCAACCGTCGACGCCAATGTTATGTCTTCGAGAGCTGCGGACAGCGATATGGAATCAAATTCAGTTAATGGAATACGATAACGGACACCAGCTGATTTTGTATCTTCGTGGTAATCAGCCGAATCAACTTCGGTAGCATCGACGTTGCGCTGTGCAACAAACATCTCGCGGCTAACACCGTGGGTTGTGTAATAAGGATTACGATAAGCCACATCATAGATTTTTGTTAAGGCCGAATGATCGACTTTAAATCGCAATTCCCGCCCCGTACCAAACAGGTTCTCACGAATTATTTCTGCCTGTAGTAACAACTTCTCTGAGCCAGAATACCCCACACCAAAATTAAAATTTCCGGTTGATCTTTCTTCAACTTCCACCAACATATCAACCTGATCAATCACCCCCGAAACCCTGGGGGTTTGGATTCTGATATCCCTAAAAAAACCCAACTTCGCCAGTCGTTCGCGCGAGCGCCGAATCTTTGACAAAGAATAGACAGCGCCCTCTAACTGACGAAGCTCTCTTCGTATAACTTCGTCACGGGTAGATTCGTTGCCGACAATATTGATCCGCCGAATATAAACATACGGCCCTGGGTCGACGATGAAAGTAAAATTTACTATAGCCGCGTCACGCCGTTGTTCCGGAATACTGTTCACGGTGGCAAAAGCATACCCTTGATCCGCCAACACTTCTTCGATCGCAGTTTGACTTGCAACAAGATCCTGTCGCGAATAAACAACGCCTGGCTTGAGCATAATCAGTTGCTTGACATCGTTTCTCGAAATATCGCCTTCGACCTCGACACCAATCGACCCGACCGTATACCGTGGCCCCTCTGCAACCACAATCGAAATAAACAGATCCTGCTTATTGGCGCTGATCGACACGTCGGTTTCAACAACTTTAAATTCTAGGTAGCCGCGATCAAGATAAAAGCTGTTAATTCTTTCAACATCAGCAGTTAACTCTGCTTTGGAATAGCGCCCATCGTGGGTTATCACGCTATGCCATTTGCTGATAGCCAACGACATCTCGTTTCTCAATTGACTATCTGAGAATTGCTCGTTACCGATAATTTTTATCTCGCGAATTTCCGCACGCCGGCCTTCGTCAATATCAATGGTTATGCCCGCCCGGTTATCCGGCAAGGGGGTGATGGTGGTCTCAACCCGAGCTGAATAACGTCCACGAGAGAAATATTCATCTTCTAGCGACTGAGTGACGCGATCGAGCAATGGTTGATTAAAAACCTTTCCAGTTGACAAACCATTGCGACTGAGAAGATCGTCAACGTCTTCGTCTTTAAGTTCCTTATTTCCGGTGTACTCTATCGAAGCAATTGCCGGCCGCTCTTGGACCACCACGACCATGATTTGTCCTTCGCGTCGAATCTGAACATCTCGAAAAAAGCCCGTCTTAAATAATGCCCGCACCGCGTTGCGAATGATTTCGGTATCAATCGTGTCACCAACCTTGATAGGTAGATAGTTGAAGATCGTACCCGCCGATACCTTCTGCACCCCTTCAACACGAATGTCATCGACGCGAAACGTCTCTGCCCGCGCAACGTTGACCAAAGTCATCGCTACAATAAGCAGCCAAATCAGTCGTTTAATTGGCAAAACGTTCATCCCTGCATTAGATGCTCATAGTGAGATTAACCGGGTGACATCATTATAGAACGCGAGACTAAACAAGATAGCCAAAAAGCCTCCACCTAGCACCTGTGCGCCCAGCATGACTTTTTCGGGGAGCGGGCGCCCCGTCACCCCTTCTATCAATAAATACAGTAAATGTCCGCCGTCCAGCAATGGTATGGGCAACAAATTGAGCACACCAAGGCTGACACTGACGAGTGCCAAAAACACTAAAAATGGAACCAATCCCACTCGGGCCGACTGACCCGCGAAATGACCAATCGTAATTGGGCCACTCAAATTCTCGCTTCCAATGTCTCGCAGAATCATTCGATAAGCCATCCGCAAGGTCACCGTGGTCGTCAACCATGTTCTCTCCAAGCCGTTTAAAAGCGCCGGAAATAACGAGTACTGCGCTTTCGGAAGATCGCCGAAAATCTCGCCGACATCCATGACCGCGATACCAATGCGGCCCACCGTGACGCCCCCCACCTTGGCGCCCTTGGGCCGAACCACTCTCTGTTGCCTCATACCCTGGCGATCGATCTCGATCACCACCTCCTGATCGGCACGGGTCGATATTTGCTGGACCAATTCGCGCCAATCAGTAATTTTATGTCCCTCAATTGCGAGTATATGGTCCCCCACCACCAAACCCGCCAACGCTGCCGGACTGTCCGGGACTACATCTCCAACCACGGCTGGAATCGTGGGTAACCGCGGCTGGATACCCAGCATCTTCTCAAACAGAGCTGGCCCCGTCATTTGCTCGGCCAAGCCACTAGTGGCGACGCTTATGCGCCGCTTCCCCTCATCGTTACCCGCCACTTCAAAATGCAGCGGAGAAGCCGCCAACACCTGCGAAAGCATGAACAATCGATGCTCTCCCCACGTCTTCACCTCTCGTGCGTTGACAGTCAGAATTCGATCATCTATCCGAAATCCTGCCGCTTTCCCCACCGAATCAGGTTGCACGGAGCCCACCACCGGTGGCAATCCTACGACACCTATCAATGAGACCAACCAATAGATCATAACGGCCAGCACTAAATTCGCCACTGGCCCTGCACTCACAATAAATGCTCGCGCCCAAAGGGGTTTTTTATCGAAGGCGCGATGCGCATCCCCTGGGAGCACATCACCGGTGCCCTCGCCAAGCATCTTGACATAACCCCCGAGTGGCACGATGCCAATAGCATAAGTCGTACCGTCCACCCCCGAGGATCGTTCCCACACCGAACGTCCAAAACCAATCGAAAATTTAAGTACCCGTACCCCCACTAGCCGTGCCGCCGCATAATGACCCCACTCATGCACTGTAACCAGCACACCCACAGCAACTAAGAATCCAAAAATACTATAAAGAATTTCTTCCATTTAGTGACTTCCTAACCGGTTTCCTTTTCAATCACCTTGCCCATCATAATTCATGTCTGCTCGACACTTCCTTGGCCAACACGCGTGCCTTGCCGTCCGCTTCAAGCACCTGTTCAATCCCTGAGATATCTGCAAACGGCATTCTTTCAATCGTTTCTACGACAATCGGAACGATATCTGTAAAGCGAATTTTTCCAGCACAGAACTCGTCCACCGCCACCTCGTTAGCCGCGTTTAACACAATCGGCCCATTGCCTCCAGCACTCGCAACGGTACGTGCTATGTTCAAACAGGGAAATCGCTCCGTGTCTGGAGTTAAAAAATCGAGAGAACCGATTTCCGCGAGATCCAGCGTGGCCGCGCCGGAGGCAATGCGTTCGGGATAGGCAAGCGCATTAGCAATGGGAACTCGCATATCAGCTACTGCCATTTGTGCCAAAACCGACTTGTCCTCAAATTCAACTAGCGAGTGCACGATGCTTTGCGGATGAATCACTATCCGGACCGCGCTGGGCGGCAATGAGAAATACACACAGGCTTCGATCAGTTCGAGCGCTTTATTCATCATAGTGGATGAATCAATAGATATTTTTCGGCCCATAGACCAATTCGGATGCCTGGCTGCCTGAGTCGGAGTCACTTGCGTGAGCATTTCGATCGGCGTGTTAAGAAATGGCCCACCTGATGCCGTCAACGTCACTGCGGCAACATTCCACGGATAACGGCCACCCGTTACGGTACTCGATTCCCGGGCGAATTGACCCATGACAGTGTGACGGTAAGCTCGTGGGAGACATTGAAAAATCGCGTTATGTTCACTATCCACTGGCAGGACCAACGCTCCGGCATTTGCTGCCTCCGCCATCAAATAACTCCCCATCATAACCAAGGGTTCTTTGTTCGCGATTAACACCCGTTTGCCCGCACCAATGGCACTGGCTACTGAAGGCAGACCGGCGGCGCCGGCAATGGCGGCTACTACCGTGTCCACTTCGGGGCAAGTCGCTATAGCGTCAAGGCCAATACTGCCACTAACCACCTCCGGTCGAGGAACGGACTTCGAGTCCCCATGACCATAATAGGCCTCACACGATTCTTCCGGTCGAGTCCCAACGCCGACAATTTCAGGCTGATAAACTCGCGCGATATCTGCCAACTTATTGACCTGATGATGACCCGTCACCGCCCAAACACGAAAACGTTCGGGATGACGTGCAATGACATCCAAGGCTGCACCACCGACTGAGCCTGTTGCCCCAAGAATTGCCACATTGGTGACCATCATCCAGTTCCATTGTGGCTCATGGTTTTCACCCACTTTTCACCAAAACAGCACAACATAATAAATAGGACTCGCCGCGAGCACGCTATCGATTCGATCCAGTATTCCACCATGGCCTGGAAGGAGTGTACCGCTATCCTTGACACCTGCATTTCGCTTTGCGGCGCTTTCATAAAGATCACCAACAACACACATCAGATAGACAGCGAGCACCAGCGACAGCCAAGTGGATAACATCGTCTCAGCGAGGCTGTCATCGATAAGATAGATGCAGCCGCTCACGGCCAACACGCTAACTGCACCTCCGAGCGCACCTTGTACTGTCTTTCCCGGACTCAGCGCAGGGGCCAGTTTGTGGCGTCCCCAGCGGCGGCCCACAAAAAAACTTCCACAATCCACCGCCCAGACCAATACCAAAAACTCGATTAAGCGTAACCCGTTGGCAGGGCCTCGTTGTTGAAGCCAACAAATCGCAATTCCCCCGGCGAGCACAATAAGAGCACCAGGCAATACGCTCGTTGGAAAAACACTACTATCACGACGACCTCCAGCGGTAATCATCACGATGAGGACACAGAACCACCAGAACATCGCACTTCCCAAGATAACGAGGCCCAGGATAGGCTGTTTGACGCTGAATAAGACAAGAGCACCAAGTACAATCCCGCCGCCAATACAGAGCACACGACTTGTTCGGTGGAGCGTCATTCTTAACCATTCCCAGTATGCCGCTCCAGCCAAAACGCTTACGAGCACCTCAAACCCCAGTGGATTGAAAAATACTACACTGCTAAGTAGACAAATACCCAAAACCAACGCTGTGAGCCAACGCTGCAGGATCACACCCATGCCGCCGACACCCCCGACCATCAGTCAGGCAACCTGCTGCGCGGTCTTGCCAAAACGTCGCTGCCGCGAACGATAGTCAGCTAGGGCTAGATCTAACGAGTCCGAATCGAAGTCCGGCCATAGGGTGGTCGTGAAATAAAGTTCCGTATAAGCGAGTTGCCAAAGAAGAAAATTGCTTAGACGCTGTTCGCCGCCGGTTCGAATAAATAAATCAGGCGCCGGTATGCCGGCGGTTGACAGGCGAGCCTCTAGTGCCCCCTGCCCGATCTCAAGGTCTGAATCCGACCCTTCCTGAATGTCAGCCAACAATTGGGCGCAGGCATTGGTGATATCCCAGTGTCCACCGTAGTTCACGGCCAAGTTCAATCCCAAGGCCGTATTTAAGCGAGTTAGCCCGGTCGCCTCAACCACCATCTTCTCAACCTTTTTACCGAAAGGCCGCAAGTCACCAATTACCCGTAGTCGTATCCCGTTGCTATGTAACGCTTCGATTTCGCCTTCAAGACTCGTCAGGAGCAATTCAGTCAGCAAGCGTACTTCTGCCTTAGGTCGTCGCCAGTTCTCGCTGCTGAACGCAAATAGCGTCAAATCACGAATTCCGTTTTTAGCGCTCGCCTCAGTAATTTCACGAACTCGGTCTACGCCATGGCGATGCCCATCAATTCGAGGCCGACCCCGCTCTTCCGCCCACCGGCCGTTTCCATCCATGATGATAGCAAGATGTTTTGGCATCGTTTCTCCAACCACACAACAAGATCTACCGACACTGTCAACTGAATGCCGCTGACTCTCTAGTCAGAACTCAACCCGACCCTGACTCCTCATACCGCCATGACCTCTGACTCTTTAGCGCTCACCAGTGCGTCAATAACACCCACATGCTGATCGGTTAATTGTTGGAGTTGGGCCTCACCTTTTTTAACATCATCCTCGGTAATTTCTTTCTCTTTGCAGAAATCCCGCAACTGTTGATTGCCATCCCGACGGATGTTCCTAAGCGCTACTTTGCCGCGCTCGCCCTCCTTACGCACCAATTTAGTCATCTCGCGACGTCTCTCCTCGGTCAACGCCGGCAAGGGTATTCGTATAATCTCTCCCGCAGACACGGGGTTTAACCCAAGATTTGACTCCAGAATTGCCTTCTCAATCACCGGAATCATATTCTTTTCCCAAGCCTGCACCGTCAGCGTCCGGGCATCACCCACTCCAACAGTCGCTGCTTGATTCAGCGGCACCAGAGAACCGTAATAATCCACCTTCACTTGGTCCAGCAAGGTGGGGGTAGCCCGGCCCGTGCGGATTTTCTCCAAATCCGTGGTAACAACATCGATGCTTTTCTTCATGCGGCGTTCGGCATCGTCTCGAATTTCATCAAGCATCCTTCCCCCCGCTCTTTATGACCAAGGTCCCCACTGCCTCGCCCTCGACTACGCGCTGCAGATTACCCTTGGTATTTAGATTGACCACTCTAATCGGCATGTTATTACTGCGACAAAGCGCAAACGCCGCGCTATCCATTATCTTCAGATCCTTAACCATAACGGTATCGTAGTCGATCTCCTGGTAACGAGAAGCCGTTGAGTCCTTGGCAGGATCGCTATTATAAATTCCATCAACATTAGTCGCCTTGACCAACGTAGATGCATTGATCTCCAAGGCGCGAAGCGCAGCCGTTGTATCGGTTGTGAAGTAGGGGTTACCGGTGCCGCCGGCCAAGACCGCCACCTGACCGTTTTCTAAAGCCGCAATCACAGCACCAGCACTATATATCTCAATCTGAGGATGAAGACGCAGTGCAGAAAAAAGCGCCGAGTCAATGCCAGCAGATTTGAGCCATTGCTCAAGATAGACGCCATTCATCACCGTCGCCAGCATACCCACATGGTCAGCACTGACTCTAGTTAACGGTAACTCATTAGTATTCCCGCGAATGAAATTGCCACCTCCGACCACCACTGCGATCTGCGCAATCGCTGCCGCCTGCGCAATTTCCCGTCCAATCCGATCCAATGCGGAGTGATCCACTCCAACTCCAGAATTACCTGCCAGCGCTTCGCCACTGACTTTTATCAGAAATCGCTTGTCTAGTGCGTCGGATGACACTACCACTAACCGTTAGCCTACTTGTGCCATGACTTCTGCGACGAAATCATCGCTTCGTTTTTCAAGCCCCTCCCCAACCTCATACCGAATCATTGCGCTTACTTCAGCGCCTTCCGATGTCAGCAATTCTTCCACCGTGGTCTCGACGTTCTTGACAAAAGCCTGCCCGACTAGGCTGTTCTCGCGTACAAACTTCGTCATCCGTCCAGCAATCATTTTTTCAACGATTGAGTCAGCTTTTCCACTCTCCATCGCCTGCGCGGTAACAATGTTTTTCTCTCGCTCCAACAACTCCGGCGCGATCCCTGACGGTAATACAGCCAACGGCCGGCTGGCGGCCACATGCATCGCGAGATCTCTCCCCAATTGACTTTGACCACCTTTGACGCCCATCACCACCCCGATACGTTGCCCATGCAGGTAGCCGCTGAGGACGCTACCCGTTTCAGCCTCGATGCACTCGAAGCGACGGATACCAATATTTTCCCCAATCTGTCCAATTAACACTAACCGAGCCTCGTTAATACTCCCCGAGACCCCTAGGGGCAACTCCCCCAACGCGTCCAAATCAGTCGGACGGTTAACTGCAATAACCTGAAGAACTTGCGCAACAAAATCGCCAAACGATTCATCTTTCGCTACGAAATCGGTTTCGCAATTAACTTCCACCATGACAGCCTGACTGCCATCATCGGAAATCCACTGGCCAATGATCCCTTCACTGGCAATACGGCCAGCTTTACGCTCGGCGCTGGCTGCGCCTTTCTTCCTTAAAAAGTCTATCGCGGCTTCCATATCCCCTGATGTTTCCTCCAGGGCTCGTTTGCAATCCATCATGCCAGCACCAGTCTGTTCCCGTAATTCCTTTACCTGGCTTGCACTAATGCTCATTGCTTCGACTCCTCGACAGACGATCCTTTTTCAACCTCAATAGACGGCTCACCGGACTCGACCACCCCGACTTCACTCTCGGGCAACTGAATTGCCTTAGCCAATGGCGCATCGACCGCAGTCGATGCAGTGACAAGGGATTCGTTTTCCGGATCGATTTCAACGTAGTCATCCGCATCACCGGTCATCTCGACAACACTAACCTCACGCGCTTCGTTGATCGCCGCAGCGGCGCTGCCAAGATAAAGATTAATCGCACTAATTGCATCATCATTACCCGGAATGATGTAGTCAATTCCGTCAGGCATGCTATTCGTATCAACGATGGCGACAACGGGTATACCCAGTTTGTTGGCTTCAGACACTGCAATTTTTTCGTGATCAACATCAATCACAAAGAGCGCATCAGGCAGGCCATTCATTTCTCTGATGCCGGACAGGCTGCGATTCAACTTGACTCGCTGTCGTTCCAGACCAAGCGCCTCCTTCTTTCCTAGTCGCGCAATAGCTCCAGACTCAATCATCTCGTCGAGCTCGACCAAACGTGAAATAGAGTTCCGCACCGTTTTGTAATTGGTCAACATGCCACCCAGCCATCGGTGATCGACAAACGGACTACGACAACTTGTCGCAAATTCGCGAACCGGTTTACTGGCCTGTCTTTTCGTTCCAACAAACAAAACCGTGCCTTTGTCCGTAGCGACACGGCCTAGAAAATTAATTGCCTCACGAAACATCGGCAAAGTCTTTTCGAGGTTAATAATATGTATTTTATTTCGACTACCAAAGATGTAAGGACTCATGCGAGGACACCAATACCGTGTCTGGTGACCAAAATGGACACCAGCTTCGAGCATCTGGCGCATTGATACATCTGTCATTAGTAATTTCTCCTTCGGGTTATTACCTGGTATCAACTCGACCACCAACCCGAAAGACAGCGGGGCACCCGGATAGTCGCTACATCGATTGATACGCGATTTTTATGAAAAGCCGAGGTATTCTATAGACTCCCGGTTCATCTGACCATCTTTTTACCGAGATCGCACCCGTCATGACAGCTTCTATAAAGAATGAAACAGAACTCGGAGCCATGCGCATAGCCGGCGCCCTCGCGAGCCAGGTGTTGAATCACGTCACCGATTATGTACAGGCAGGGATCGAAACCGC
>JAKUQS010000034.1 GCA_022451485.1 Gammaproteobacteria bacterium | reverse complement strand
AATCAACCAGAGCTTGCCGTATTTCACGGTATACAGTACCAAGAAAATTTAGTGGAATGGAAAGTTGCATCAAATAAGTATTCACCACGACAAATCCCCCGACAGTCATTGTGCCGTTACGGATATTTAATGCAGCCATTATAAGCATGATTGTGATACCGCTGAGTACGGCCACCGCTTGACTGACATTCAAGAGAGACAGGCTTTCTCGACTTTTGACTGCGGCTTGCTCATAAGTTTTTAGTGCCTCGTCAACCCGGGTTAGCTCATGCGATTCGTTGTTGAAAATTCGTACTGTCTCAAAGTTGAGCAGGCTGTCGACTTGGCGTGTACTGGCTTCATTTTCTGCATCATTCATTTTGCGTCGGATGCGTATACGCCAGGCCGTGATGCCAAAGGTCAACCATACATAGATACCTATAGTGACTGCAGTAACCAGTGCATAAGAGATACCGTATAGGTACCAAAGAATGCCGCAGACCAGTAACACTTCGAACAGGGTTGGCAGGATGTTAAATGCGACAAAAGACAGCAGAAACTGAATACCAGTGGTGCCTCGGTCGATAAACCGGTTCAGTGCGCCGGTCTTTCTCTCAAGGTGAAATCGTATCGATAGTGCGTGTAGATGACTGAAGACCTTGATGGCAACCTGCCGGACCGCATGCTGGGAGACTCTGGCAAAGACCGCATCTCTAATCTCGTTAAAGACAATATAAGAAAGGCGTGACAGTCCGTAAGCTGCGAGTGCTGCAATGGGAATGCCAAATAGGAGGTCCATCTGGTCGTCTAGGTTTGAGAGTCTATCCACGGCCCAACCAAGGAAGAGAGGCACAGACAGATTTGCCAGTTTTGCCAGAACCAGACTGGCGACTGCCACCACCACACGAGCCTGCAGGTCTTTGCGCTCCACTGGCCAGAAAAAAGGCAACAACAATGCACAGGTCTTCCACAGGTTCCCGTTTTCCCTAGGAGACGAGGAGTCTGGTGGTGTGTTGGGTTCGGATTTCATCAGTGGTGACGAGTCGTAAAGTTGGTTATAGACACCGGGATCAGATTACCGCAATGATTTTCGGTTTTTCTAATCTGTTTTTTCGATTATGGTCTGTTTTAATCGAATTGGAGAACCTTATGTATCTTGAACTTGCACCAGACGAAGCGCACGAGGCAATAGCAGATAAAGAAGTCACACTCGTTGACATACGGGATCCCGAGTCATTTCAGGCGGCGCACCTCGTTGATGCCGTGCATGTAAATGATGCCAATATTCATGAGTTTCTCGAAACTGCCAACAGACAGCAGCCGCTGATTGTCTACTGTTATCATGGAATTTCCAGTGCTGGTGCTGCATCGTTCTTCTCAGAACAGGGGTTCGAAAAGGTCTCTCATATAGAAGGTGGTTTCGAAGCTTGGCAACAGAGCGGGCTACCCACCTGTAGTGGTTAACTTCTTTGTAAAAGATACAATCTGATTTGGTCGGTGTGATACCCATACAAGTGTTCAAGAAACCTTTAGCGGGGGTTCCGACATCAGTGCTGCTTGTTCCCGTAAATCAAGAATGTGTTGCTCCCAGCAGCGTTGTGAGTTGAACCACGGAAATGCCCTAGGAAATGCTGGGTCAGTCCATCGCCGGGCCAGCCAGGCATAGTGATGGATCAGGCGCAGTGTTCGGAGTGCTTCGACAAGGTGTAACTGGCGTGCATCGAACTCGTAGAATCGAGTGTACCCCTCTAGCAGTCGAGCAAGGGTAGCCTCCTGGTCGGTACGGTCTCCGGACAAGAACATCCACAGGTCTTGGATTGCTGGGGTCATACGAGAATCGTCCAGATCGACAAGATGAGGACCATCATCGTTCCATAGGATATTGCCGATGTGGCAGTCGCCATGTGTACGAATCAGGTCGACTGACCCAGCGCGCTCATAGCACCAATCAATTTGCTCAATCAGATTGTCGGTGAGTGACTGATAAGCTCTTTCAAGATCTTTCGGTATGAAGTCATGATTCAAAATGAACTGGCATGACTCAACGCCGAACGTGGTTACATCGAGCCTGGGCCGATGTTCGTAGGTACGCATACAACCCCGGGCATGCAATCGCCCTAGAAACCTTCCAAGTTGACGCTGGTGTTCAGGGTTTTCAAGATCAGGAGCACGCCCGCCACGGCGTGGAAACAATGCAAAGCGGTAGGATCCATGCTGGAACAGGGTTTCGCCATCTGTATCAGGAATGGGAGCAATTAACGCGATGTCATCAGCAGCTAATTCTAGAGCAAACGTATGCTCTTCACCGATCATAGCGTCGCTCCATCGTTGTGGTCGGTAGAATTTTGCGATCAATGCTTTGTTATCTTCAATGCCAACCTGATAAACCCTGTTCTCAAAGCTGTTCAGGACCAGCAAGTGGCCGTCGCAGGTGTAACCACGGCTTTCAACTGCTGCCAACACCTCATCAGGTCCCAGGTTTTGATAATCGAGAATGGCGTCAGTGTGCATATTTATGCTCTAGTCTTAGATCGCTTTGGAAGACCTACTGGCTGACTTTTCCGCGTTTGTAGTGCCAGCGTAACCAACACAGCGGCGACAGAAGTATAGACTGCGAAATACAGACACACCGTGCTGAGCGATATTCCGAGGTCAACGAGCCATCCCATTAGGACCGGCCCAATTGCCGACGACAGAACCATCGCGGATGCAGAAAGACTTTTGATCGCACCGATGTGAGCCACGCCGTAGAGTTCAGCCCACAACGCTGAGATGACTGGAAAATAAAGACCGGTTTGTATACCCAGTAACAACATATAAGGTATGACGCTCCAGTCACCATCGATAAAGCCAATGATCATCATCGCCAGTACAAGAGGAATCAATAGGTAAGGCATGATGCGAATAGCACTCAAACGATCTACCAGCGTGCCGGCCAAGATTAATGTGACGATGGTGGTAGCGGCAAAAACCGAGTAATTACCTGTAATCCAAGTGTGTGACCACCCTTTTTCATCGGCGAGGTTAAGGTGATGAAAAAATAGTGCGGTCCCGATCATTGAAAATGCGAGAAGACCCGGCATGAGCAAGTAAAAAAGATAGTCTTTGACAACTTCTCTGCGTGTCCAGGACAAGACTGCAGGTGGTGAGGTTCGGTTTACAGTTGTGCCGACTTCTACGTGACCATAATTTTTAGCATCGTGGCCCTTCAACAACCAGATTACTGTCGGGATTACGGTTAGACCGATCAGAATAGCTGCCGCGCCGTAGGTCCAGCGCCAACCAATAAGGGTAAGCGCGAAAACTGCGACGAATGGCAAAATTGCTTCACCTAGGCTCATGCCCACAGAGGCAAATGCAATTGCACGGCCGCGTTCGCGATCAAAATATCGTGCCATGCTGGTAATCGATATATGCATGATCAACCCCTGGCCCGCGTGTCGCAGTAGGAAGATAGCGAGCACAAGCGTTACAGGGCCGGTCGTGGTCGTAATATAGGCACAGGCGAAGACCAGCAGGAAGCATGCTGCGAGGGTGTATCTACGTAATGGGAGGCGATCGATTAGGGCACCCGTCCAGGGTAGTAGGCATGCGCTGGCGAGTGTGCCGATCATGTAGATCGTACCCCACAAGGTATGACTGAGCCCAAATTCGAGTTGGATTGCCGGCCCGATAATTCCGATAAAGTAGGTCTGTCCGAAACTCGAATACAGTGCGGTCACGAAACCGAAGCCGAGCAGTCTTCGGTTGGTGCTGAGCAGTTCTCGGTAGGCGTTTAATGGCATGAAGCGAGCGAATTAGGCGTGGGAATGTGGCGAGACTATACAGATGTTGAAGCGTAAGTGCGGACGCTTGGTGCCTGGTTCTCAGGAACGTATTAGCACTGGGGCGACAAACGAAGGTCCCGCTACTATAATCCGGCCCCGTCGTTAGTAGTTTGACACCCACCGCATTCCGTCAATCAGATGAAACACTCGATCAGTTCGTTGCGCAACATAGCGATCGTCGCACATGTCGACCACGGTAAAACGACATTGGTCGATCAACTGTTGCGCCAATCCGGCACGCTTGAGAGCCACGGGGCAGTCCAGGAAAGGGTGATGGACTCAAATGAACTCGAGCGGGAACGCGGTATCACAATTCTCTCAAAGAATACGGCTATTCGCTGGCAGGACTGGCGAATTAATATTGTCGATACACCAGGACATGCTGATTTTGGAGGTGAGGTGGAACGGGTTTTGTCGATGGTGGATTCTGTGTTGCTTTTGGTTGACGCAGTAGAGGGTCCGATGCCACAGACCAGATTCGTGACGCAGAAAGCCCTTGCACACGGCCTGGCACCAATCGTTGTAGTGAACAAAGTTGATCGACCTGGCAGTCGTCCAGACTGGGTTGTTGACCAGACGTTTGAATTGTTTGACCGTCTTGGCGCGTCAGACAGTCAACTCGACTTCCCAGTTGTTTATGCGTCGGCACTGCAGGGTTGGTCATCGCTCGAACCTGATGCCACTGCTGTCGACATGGAGTCGTTATTCCAGACGATCGTGGAGAATGTCACCGCGCCCCTGGTTGATCCGGACGGATCTTTCCAGCTGCAGGTCAGTGCACTGGACTATTCCACTTATGTCGGTGTTATTGGGATAGGCCGCATACAGCGCGGTAGATTTTCCCGAAATGATGTTGTTTGTGTTGCTGGTACGGACGGGTCAGTCCGCGAAGCACGAATTTTGCAGGTTCTGGGTTTCAATGGTCTCGATAGAGTTGAACTCGATGGTGCTAGCGCGGGTGATATTGTCGCCTTTACAGGTATTGATGGTCTGCGTATTTCCGACACATTGTGTGATCCATCGTGTATTGACCCGCTTCCAGCGCTTAATGTTGATGAACCCACGCTGAGTATGACGTTTCAGGTCAATGACTCGCCGTTCGCCGGTCAAGACGGTAAGTTCGTGACCAGTCGGAACCTGAGGGAGCGGCTAACTAGAGAGTTGATTCACAATGTCGCGTTGCGGGTGGAGTCACTGCCTGACTCAGATAAATTCAAGGTGTCCGGTCGGGGTGAGCTGCACCTGTCGATTCTTGTGGAAAACATGCGGCGTGAAGGTTACGAACTTGCTATTTCACGACCCGAAGTGATTCTCCGAGAGGTCGACGGAGCGGTTCATGAGCCATGGGAAACCTTGACGGTCGACGTTGAGTCGGCTGACCAAGGTCGGGTAATGGAAAGACTCGGTGAGCGTCGTGCTGAACTTAGGGACATTTTGCCGGATAGTAACGGGAGGGTACGCCTAGATTACACAGTACCTAGCCGTGGCCTGATCGGGTTTCGTTCAGAATTTATGACGATAACCCGTGGGTTGGGTCTGATCTACCATACGTTCGAACGATATGCAGACCGCGCTCAGTCGAAGATTGGTGAAAGGGTTAACGGTGTGTTGGTTTCCATCACTGCGGGCAAGTCGCTGGCTTATGCATTGTTTAACTTGCAGGAAAGAGGGCGTTTATTCATCGGGCCTGGTGAACAGGTATATGAAGGAATGGTGATCGGTATCCACTCCCGTAGTGGTGACCTTGTGGTCAACCCGCTCAAAGCCAAGCAGTTGACCAACATTCGTGCGGCCGGTAGTGACGAGAATGTACTTCTGACACCGCCACTCGGACTGACACTGGAAGCTGCCATAGAATTTATCAACGACGATGAATTGGTTGAGGTTACACCGGCCGCTATTCGCGTGCGTAAAAAATTGTTGCGAGAGCATGAGCGCAAACGCGCCGCTCGAGCCGCCTGAGACGGTGTGGCCAACTTCGGTATTTATGGAACTAGTGTTGTAAGACCAGGATGCTCAGGCCGACACCGAGTGATGTGTTAAATTTTGCTTGCGCGCGAGTCGCGGACTAACTCGAACTAAATACTTAATGAGGACACAATATATGCGGCGGTTAAGTCTGCTGCTGGGCGGGGTTATCGTGCTTGTTGCGATTGTCTATGGCTACTCTCGCCTGAGTACAAGCCAGCCGGCTGCATCCTATCGTCTGGAGACAGTTGAACGGGGCACTATCGAAAAGACCATCTCTTCAACCGGTCGAGTCAAACCGGTTATGACAGTCGACATCGGTTCCCAGGTTTCTGGCCAGATCTCAGAAGTCATGGTGGACTTCAATTCGAAGGTTCAAGCCGGTGAAGTTATTGCTAGGATAGATGCTGCTCCCTTTGAAGCCAGAGTTCAGGTGGCTCGAGCCGATCTTGCATTTGCTGAGGCAAATATTGCTATGCAGGCAGCAGCGTTGGAGGAACAGCAGGCCGAACTCTTGGGGCTAAAAGCCATTCTGCTCGAGACCACCGAAGACCTCGAAAGACAACAGTCGTTGTTTGAACGAAAGGTCATTCCGGAAAGTACAGTAGACCATGCGGTGGCACGTCAAGTTCAAGCAATGGCAAAAGTAGAAAGCACACTGGCCCGGATGAAGAAGCAACGGGCACAAATACGAACAGCCCAAGCCAACGTCGCGTCGCATGGTGGCAAGCTGCTACAGGCAGAACTGGAACTGGAACACACGCTGATCAGATCGCCGGTTGATGGCATTGTAATTAACCGGGCAGCGGATGCCGGTCAGACAGTAGCTGCCAGCCTACAGGCACCAGTTCTATTTACTTTGGCTCAGGACTTACGTCAGGTCCATCTGCAAGTCAGTGTCGATGAGGCGGACATTGGTGGTATCACTGAAGGGCAGCAATCACGTTTTTCAGTCGATGCTTATCCAGACCGGGTCTTCAAAGGGGAGGTTGTACAGATTCGTAAGCAGCCGATCGAGGTTTCAGGTGTTGTGACTTATGTGATCATTGTTGGTACCCAGAATTCTGATCAGAGTCTGATGCCAGGTATGACGGCCAGTGTAGAGATCGTAGTGGGTCAACGACAAGACACACTTAAGGTATCGTCACAAGCGCTTCGATTTAAACCGCCAGGTTTCAAGCGCTCCGATTCTGGGGTATCTGCTCGAGGCGGTGGTCGTGAGCGGATGAAGGCAATGATCAAAGATCTTTCGGAGAAGCTCGAATTGAGTGAGGAGCAGTTGTCATCGGTTCAGTCGATATACGCCGATATGGGTCAGTCGATCAGAGGATTGCGGGAAGCAGGTGCGAGTAGCGATGAATTCCGAGAAGCGATCCGCCAGCTTCGAAATCAGGCCGCACAGCGAGTAGAGCAACTGTTGGAAGGTGACCAGAAGAAACGTTATCGCCTGATGCGCGCCGAGGCAAAAAGTGGCGGTTACCGACGGGGAAACGTCTGGGTGCTCGATGGGGGCAAGCCTGTTCCCTTAGGCATTACCGTTGGCATATCTGACAGCACCCATACCGAGATTGTCCGTGGTGATATTGCTGCAGGGGCGCAGGTTATCGTTGGCCTATCGGCGGATGGTTCCTGAGTAAAGGGATCCAGCCATGCAACCCGTCGTCATTCAGACCCAGGGTTTGTGTCGGGATTTTTCGGTGGGGGCCCAAGTCGTACATGCTTTGCGCGATGTAGACTTGGTCATCCATCGGGGTGAATTTATCGCGATCATGGGACCGTCTGGATCAGGCAAGTCTACTTGTATGCACGTACTGGGGTGCCTAGATACGCCAACAGCCGGTAAGTACCTGCTCGACGGCGAGGTTGTTTCCGAGTTTCAGACTGACGACCTGGCCCGTATACGTCGAACTAAAATCGGGTTTGTGTTCCAGTCATTTAATCTCATGGCGGGTGCCAGCGCCCAGGCCAATGTCGAATTACCACTGTTATATAGCGGAGACCCAAGGGCTGTTCGTTCAGAAAAGGCCAAGAATGCACTGGCCAGAGTCGGACTTTCTGATCGCATACACCATAAGCCGACTCAGCTTTCAGGTGGTCAGATGCAACGGGTTGCAATCGCGCGTGCAATCGTGAATCAACCAGATATTGTCTTGGCCGACGAGCCTACAGGGGCGCTAGATACGGAAACAGGTCGAGAAATCATGGACTTGCTCACCGAGTTGAATGGCCAGGGTATGACCGTGATTGTTGTCACCCACGAGATGGAGGTGGCCGGGTACGCGGAACGTGTGCTGAAGTTTCGTGACGGTCGACTGTTGGCCGAAAACCAAGCAGTTGAAACGGTCTTGTCCTTTGACTAGACCTGTAGATAAAAGAAATTCGACTCTATGAAGCTTTTGGATTGCTTTCAGGCTGCGCTGGCCTCGTTGCGAGCTAATAAACTCAGAACTGGGTTGACAACACTGGGCATTATCATCGGTGTGGCGGCGGTTATTGCGATGGTCGGTGTCGGCAAAGGTGCTGAGAAACGTATCGAGGAGGCGATTCAGGGCCTGGGTGAAAATGTTCTGTTTGTGCGTAACGGGACCAGTGTGTCCGGGGGTGTGCGAGGGGGTGCCAACAGCAAAGTGTCGCTGACAGAGGCTGATGCCGCTGCTATCGAAGCTCAGACTCCTTCGGTGGCCATAGCTGCGCCCACGGTCCGGTCTACCGGTCAGGTGATTTCTGGAAATCTAAACTGGTTTACGACGATATTCGGTGTGGGCAACAATTACCTTCAGGCTCGGGATTGGGTCATAGGCCAAGGACGTACATTTAACCCTCAGGAAGAGCGTGCGTCGGCAAAAGTAGCGATTATTGGAGAGACTATCGTTGAGCAGTTGTTCGGTGGACAGGATCCCATGGGTAAAATTGTTCGAATACAAAGGATCCCTTTTCGTGTGATCGGTGTCACCCGTGCCAAGGGTGAGTCTTCGTGGGGTCGTGACCACGACGACGTTGTATTTGTGCCGCTGTCTACTGCCAAGTCACGTATGAATGTCGGTGAGAGGTACCGCGGTCGTTATGTCCGTGGCATTACTGTCAAGGCCCGTTCGAGCGATGTACTAGAAGCGGCCGAGCAGGAGATTAATGATCTTTTGCGCCAACGTCACCGGATACGCCCAGGTCAGCCGGACGATTTTTATGTGCGGAATATCGCCCAGTACCTTGAAGCCAGAGCCAAGTCAGAGCGGACAATGTCGTTGTTGCTTGCGGCGGTGGCGGGCATCTCTCTACTGGTGGGTGGGATTGGAATCATGAATATTATGTTGGTCTCGGTGACTGAGCGTACCCGCGAGGTTGGGTTGAGAATGGCCGTTGGGGCGCGCGGCAGTGACATTCTGCTCCAATTTGTGACCGAGGCTGTTGTGGTGTCCTTGATCGGAGGAGTTGTTGGTGTGGTACTGGGATTTGGGGGTTCCCTGGCCGCGGCTAAAATTGCCGGCTGGCCAGTGATCACTTCACCCCTGTCTGCGGTGATTGCGATGGGGTTTGCAGCGGTCGTCGGCATATTTTTTGGTTATTATCCCGCACTCAAAGCATCACGGCTCGATCCTATCGCAGCACTTCGCCACGAGTAAACTCGGTTCAGAATAATAAACTGGGTACCGCGTGCGTTAGTGACAACTCGTTATACAAAATCGGGCTTCTGGTTGGATGAGTCAGAACTTATACTGAGCTTAATCTAATTAAGAGTACAGATAATGAATCAGCAAAATCCCCGATTCGGCGCCTATACTGATTACGGTACCCTGCGTGGTGCGATCGTCGGCAGTGCTGACGGTTTGACCTTGCCACCGTTTAATCCGACCTTGCACCACTACAATGAGGAAGTTCAGGCCGCTCTGCAAGCCTCTGGCGATCGACCCCTCGACATCCGTAAGGCTATGCCGGAGCGCTGGGAAAAAACGGCAGAACAACTCGATAACCTCGCAGCCCTGTATGAAGCCAACGGCGTCAAGGTCTACCGGCCCAGGCCTTATACAGCCGAGGAACGGGGCTACCTTGCAGATCTACAGCCAGGTGCATCGCTGTTATACCCAGCCGATCCGGTGTATACCGTTGGGACACACTATATTGAAGTAAATATCCGGCGAGCCTATCGCCGAAAAGAAGTGTTTCCGTTACGTGATGTTGTGTTGCCATTGATTGAAGACGGCGTAGACACGCATCATGTCGTCATGCCTCCAGCGCAACCTTTTGCACCGTCCAGCGGCGGTCCTGGGCCCTATCTGGAAGGTGGCGACATCATTTGCTACAACAATCATCTATTTGTCGGTGAATCCGATATCGCAACGAACCGCGCCGGTACCCTCTGGCTTGATAACTACATCCGTCCATTTGGTTACCAAGTGCATCCGATGCCGATGAAGGGAGCGTTCCTTCACTTGCTGGGTATCATGGTGTTAGTCCGAGACGGATTGTTGCTGTTGCATCGTGATGATCTTGACTGTGAACTGCCTAACGTTCTTGCAGACTGGGAAGTCATTGAACTGACCGAAGACGAAGCGAAGGCTTATGCCACGGTGGGTGTGAGCCTGGATGATTCACGATACATCATGCCTTCCGGACTGGGTCGCATAGCTGACGAACTGTCTCGGCGCGGCGTAGAGCCGATAGAGATCGACTACGACCATGTCAGTTACTGGGGCGGTTGCGTGTCCTGTTCTACCCATGCTGTGTCCCGCGACCCTTGAAGATTGCCAGTGAGTGTTAGCCTGCCAGGAGAGATGGACAGCAAACTGTCCAGCCGGATTCTTGACGCCGTAGCCGATGGATTTGAATCCCAACTCGATTTTACGATGGATCTTATGCGGCAGCCTTCTGTGCGGGGCCAGGAGAATGGTGCCCAGTCGCTGATGTACACGGCGCTTGAAAGCCGGGGCTATCAGATGGATCGATGGGCTATCGATATCGGCGAAATCGAAGCACACCCCGGGTTTTCTCCTGTCAAAGTTGATTACAGCAATGCGATCAATGTCGTAGGCACTCATGTGCCTGAACAGAATCTAGGCCGATCGTTGATTCTCAACGGCCATGTTGACGTGGTACCGACTGGGCCGTTAGACATGTGGACACGACCTCCATTCGAACCATCGATAGAGGGGGACTGGCTGTACGGGCGGGGCGGTGCCGACATGAAAGCCGGATTGTGCGCAAATATCTTTGCCCTTGATGCGCTGCGCAGTCTCGATTTGCAGCCGGCAGCGGATGTGTTCCTGCAGTCCGTGACCGAAGAGGAATGCACCGGTAACGGAGCCTTGTCGGCGCTGGTTCGTGGCTACCGTGCTGATGCCGCAATTATTCCTGAGCCGGAAGAGGACATGCTGGTGCGGGCAAATGTCGGTGTTATCTGGTTTCAGGTGCACGTCCGCGGGCGCCCCGTGCATGTTCGTGAAGCAGGTGAGGGCGCGAATGCTATAGAGGCAGCTTACCGATTGATCGGTTCTCTGAAAGAGCTTGAGGCAAAATGGAATGCCCGTCGTGGAGACTTTAGATACTTCGAAGACCTGGATCACCCCATCAATTTCAATGTTGGAAAGATCGCAGGTGGTGACTGGGCTTCCTCCGTTCCGGCCTGGTGTACGTTGGATGTGCGTGCGGCCATCTACCCGGGCGTCGACCCGCGGGATGCGGCTCGTGAAATTGAAGAGTGCCTGGAACTCAGCAGCCGCGAGGACCCGTTTTTATCTGACAACCCACCGACAGTTGAATACAACGGATTTTTCAGTCGCGGTTACGTACTGGAAGAAGGCAGTGACGCAGAGAAAATATTGTCCCAGGCGCACGCCGTGAGTTTTGGCAGTTCGTTGGAGTCTTTTGTTACACCGGGTTATCTGGACGGGCGAGTTTTTGTTTTGTACGATGATTGCCCCTGCTTGGTTTACGGACCGGTATCCAAAGACATCCACGCGTTCGACGAGCGTGTCAGCCTGGCTTCTGTACAGCGTATCACCGGCACCATCGCATTGTTTATTGCCAACTGGTGCGGGTTGGAAAAGTTAAGCTGAAATTTCAGTTGTTTTCGAAAGTTTAGATCTATGTTTGATCAATGCGGCTTGTGCTATGAGCGATCAACGGTTCCGTAATGTCGTGCCAAGTAATCATCGCTGAACTTACCCGTTTCGCAATCAGCGCGCAGTTCATCGGCTGTCCTTTCAGAAGGAGGTCCATAGCCCCCAGCCCCGGGCGTTTCGATCACAACGGCAGAGTCGGGCGACACCTTGACCGCATCCGGTTTGTTGTCCAGGCGTGTGACTGTTTCCGGCGAGCGTAAAAGAAATCGTCCGGTGCCGCCGGCGCTGCCGCCAAATAGCCCCCACGGTTGGTGACGAAAGCGTTCGCCGGCACCGTTGAAAATACAGTTGTCATGGCGGGGTGTGATGACCCGTCTCAGGCCCATTCCACCCCGGTATTTACCGGCTCCAGCCGAGTCTTCGACGAGGCTGTATTCTTCGACCAGAAGTGGATATTCCATTTCGATAGCTTCGATCGGCAGGTTAGAGGTGTTGGTGATGTGCACTTGGACACCGTCTTTGCCGTCTTTGGTTGGCCTTGCTCCCATACCCCCGCCGAGTGTTTCAAGATAAAGGTACGACTGACCCGTCCTGGGATCTGTTCCGGAGAATACAGCCGTTGTATTAGCACCATTCGCCGCAGCAATGACTCGTTCTGGGAAGGCGGTAGACAGTGCACCGAGAACTACGTCAATAATTCTCTGGCAGGTGTTGGCACGTGCCGCAACCGGTGCTGGGAAGGTACTGTTGACCAGCGTGCTGCGTGGTGCCAGGATCTTTACTGAATCGAGCACGCCTTGATTGTTGGGCACGTCAGGATCCAGTAGTGCCTTAAGCGAGTAGCAGACCGCGGCCTGTGTTGCGTTTAGGGTTACGTTGATATTACCGGCAACCTGCGCGCAGGTACCTTCGAAGTCGAACGTGATCTCACGACCTTTTACTGTGATCACCAGTTCGATCGGTATATCCAGGGCTTCAATACCATCGCCATCCATCATATCGGTAAACCGATAGTCTCCATCGGGGATGGTCTCGATGCTGTCACCCATTCGCTCTCGAGTCCGGTCGATAATGTTGGCAAACGCAGTGCTGATTGTTTCGGCGCCGTGTTCGGCGACAACTTCCTTCAGGCGACGTTCACCTAGTCGACAGGCTGAGATTTGTGCGAAGTAGTCTCCGCGCCGTTCTTTAGGGACCCGCACGTTAAGCAGCATCAGATCAAACAGATCCTGCTGCAGTTCGCCGTTTCGAAACAGACGAACGACGGGTATTCGAAGTCCTTCTTGATAGATTTCTGACATACCGCCAGCCATGCTGCCTGGCGCCATTCCGCCGATATCTGCATGGTGTGCGATGTTACAGACGAAACCAAATATTTCGTCTTCAATGTAAATTGGCATGGCGAGATTGACATCGGGTAGATGGGTACCTCCTGCCACATGTGGATCGTTGGCTATGAACAGATCACCAGGATGAATATCGTCTCCAAATTTATCGAGTAGTGCTTGCATTAATCCATGCATGGACGCGATATGAATCGGCAGAGATTCGACGGCCTGGGCTACCAGTCGACCGGACCGGTCCATGATTGCAGTCGAATGATCGTGGCGTTCCTTAATGTTGGTTGAATACGCCGACTTCATTAGCGCTGCATACGTTTCGTCTGTAATCGAACGCAAGGCATTCGATATGATCTCTAGGCTGATGGGATCGAGTCGGTTCAATTGAGGTCCTCACTAAGGGTAATAAGGAGTGTCGCGGTTTCATCGACTGTGCCGATATCGCCCGGATACAACAGGGTGGTTGCATCCAACTGGTCTATCACGGCTGGACCGGTCAGGGTGTGACCGGCTCTGAGATCATTTCGGCTAAACACTGGGCAGGTCACGGGTTCGTCTGACCGGAAGACGACCTCCCGTTGGCCAGTAGTCACCGGTGCAGTATCTGATGTGTCCAGTTTGCGATAATCTGCAAGCGGGGAGAGTCGACCGCTGGCTGTTAGACGGATGTTGATAATCTCGATTGGATCGTCTGGGTTGAAATAGCCATAGTTGTCTTCATGGGTACTGAAAAACTTTTGTTGAAGGTCACCGACCATCAGCGCAGGAATCTGATTTCCTGGTGTCTCCAATGGTACCGCAAGTTCGAAGTTCTGCCCTACATAGCGCATGTCAAGCCGGATCCGAATTGCGCGGGTGTGATCTAGAATGCTTTCTTGCTCGAACCATTTCCGAGCTTGTGCGCTGAGGGAGTCGAGAATTTGCTCGATTTGCGTGACGTTTTCCGCATTGACTTCGATACGCCCACTGTTGACAAAATCCTCTAGCAGATCAGAAACCACTAGACCGTGTGCACAGATGATGCCTGGGGCTGGTGGAACCAGTATCTCCTCAATTCCGAGGTTGCGCGCAACGTCTCTAGCGTGAAGTGGACCGGCTCCGCCAAACGGCATCAAACAGTATCCCCGGGGATCATGTCCACGCTCTACCGATATGGTGCGTATTGCCCGTACCATGTTAGCAACAACGATATCGATAACGCCTTGCGCGGCCCTCAGAGGACTGACATCTAGTGACTGTGCCAGGGAATCGAATACCGCGGCTGCTGCTGCTTTGTCGAGATTCATTGTTCCGGCCAGAAGACCATCTTCACTGAGTCGTCCCAGTATTAGATTAGCGTCAGTCACGGTCGGTTGTGTGCCGCCGAGTCCGTAACAGGCTGGACCAGGATTTGCCCCCATGCTTTTGGGGCCGACCTTGAGCAGACCGTCACGATCGACCCAGGCAACCGATCCTCCACCTGCTCCCACCGTTTCGACATCAACCATCGGCATCCGAATCGGGAAGCCGCCGACTTCCCGGGAAAACACTGTGGGTACCCGCGCTTGGCGGATCAGGGCGACATCGGCGCTGGTCCCACCCATGTCCAGCGTAATAGTATTCGGCCGCTGTGCTGCGGCAGCGACGTGTGCAGCACCAACCACTCCGGCAGCCGGGCCAGATAAAGCAGTACGAACCGGTAGCCGCTGAGCCCGGGCCACAGACATCAGGCCGCCGCTGGACTGGTTAAGTCCGAAACTGGCATTCGGAACCAAGTTCTTAAGACCATTATCGAGTTCCATCATGTATTGGGCCATGACAGGCTGTAGATATGCGTTGAGAACCGTTGTCGAGAAACGTTCGAATTCTCGAAATTCAGGTTGAACTTCAGATGATGCACAGACCTCAATTTCTGGCAGCGACCGGCGCAGTTCGTCGGTAACCGCCCGTTCGTGTTTGGAGTTCTGAAACGCAAACAGAAAACAAACTGCACAGGACTGTGGGTTGGCGGCGCGGACGCAGTCGACTACTCGTTCGATTTCATGCTGGCTGAGTGGTACTAGGATCTCTCCACCATCGGTGATTCTTTCAGACACTTCTACCCGTCGTGACCTCGGGACCAGAGCAGCAGGGTAATCCTCAAAAAGGTCGAACATGTGTGGTCGGGTCTGGCGTCCGATATCGAGTAAATCAGCAAAACCGGCGGTCGTCAGTAGCATGACATCACCACCCCGCCGTTGCAGCAGTGAATTTGTTGCAACAGTGGTGCCATGTGAGAAGTGGCGGAGTTCATTGAGATTAAGGCCGTGTTCCTGGGCTAGCACCTCGAGGCCATTCAGTACTGCTTCGGCCGGATTCCCCGGTGTCGATGGAAACTTGCCCACGTGAACCGAGCCGTTTGACTCGTCAACGGCAAAAAAATCTGTGAAAGTACCACCCACATCTACACCCACAGTCCATACCATATTTGTCACTCCGGAAACCCTAACTCTCGCCGCAAGTATAATTGCAGTAATGCGCCACGTGAGTCTTAATGCGAATGACCGATACGGATAGATCTAAAATTTCTGAAGTTCCGGAAAGCACGGCTTCTTCACTGCCCGTTGGCGGCCCTACAGAAGAAATCGGGACTTCAGAGGTGTTTGGGTTTGAAAGCGCACTTCGTGTGCCTGCGTTTGCCGAGCGTTCCGAATATGTGCCAGATATTGATCCCGCTTACTGTTTTCATAGGGAGACTACACTCGCGATATTGTCCGGCTTCATGCACAACCGGCGAGTCCTGATCCAGGGGTATCACGGAACGGGCAAATCTACACACATTGAACAAGTTGCAGCACGGCTCAATTGGCCCTGTGTACGCCTGAACCTGGACAGCAACGTGACTCGTGTAGACCTGATCGGTAAAGATGCAATCGTTCTTGAGCAAGGGCTTCAGGTGACCCGATTCAGGCCCGGAATACTGGCTTGGGCGCTGGAAAGACCGGTGGCATTGGTTTTCGATGAATACGATGCTGGTCGGCCTGACGTTATGTTTGTGATTCAGCAAGTTCTCGAACTGGATGGCCGTTTGACTTTGTTGGATCAAAGTCGTGTGATTCAGCCGCACCCCGATTTTCGACTGTTTGGTACTGCCAACACGGTGGGTTTGGGTGATGCCACGGGACTTTATTTTGGAACCCAGCAGCTGAATCAGGGCCAGATGGACCGCTGGTCAATTGTTGCCACACTGAACTACCTTTCTATGGAAGAAGAAGTTGACATGGTTTTGGCGAATGTGCCGTCCCGCCAGACTGAGCAGGGACGTGAATTGGTGTCGTCGATGGTCACGCTGGCCGGTCTAACCAGAACTGCGTTTGCCGCTGGAGAAATCGCCACAGTGATGTCGCCGCGGACAGTGATTACATGGTTGCAGAATTTGGAGATATTCGACGATATAATTCTGTCGTTTCAGTACGCTTTCCTGAATAAGTCTGATCTAGAAGATCGGTCGGTTATTGCCGAATTATTTCAACGCTGTCTGGGTGAAGACCTACCAGAGTCCCTGGCCTCAACTGTGACATCCGGCTCGTGACTACCGATACACGGACTTCTGCTGACCTAGAACAGTTTACTCACTGCGTTGAAGTTGCCGGAAAAATATTAGCCGGTGGTTGTGACAACGGATGGTGGGCAGGCTGGTCGTCTATCGATCACGTCCAGCACAATGAAGATTTAGTCACCCACCTTTTTCTTGGCAGCGAATCGCATACCGATGCCATCAGTGCTTTTCGTGGTGCCTGGGATGCACGTGGCCTGAGACCTCACCTTGAGCCAACGGTTTCTATTGAAAGTGTTCTTTCACCTAGAGGACAGTTCATCCTCGGTTTCAGGCACGCTCGCGTGGAATGGTTCCGGTCACGCTATATGCCTGGAACGCTTCATAACCTGCGGGCTTACTACGGCTACTGCAGCAATTGTGTAGTGGCGGATACTGATCGTGAGCCCGATGATTATGTCGCCGCCCAAATGCTGCCTTGGCTGTTTCGTTCGTTGTTGTACTCAGTTACTGTAGACGAGCAGGTGCACGCATCATTGAGATTATGGTCAATACACCGACTTGATGTTGCCCTTAAACGCATTCCTGCGTTGGTAGATATGGCAAATCGAGAGGATGATTTTGAGCGGGCGTTGAAGCGTTGTGCCGATGAACTGGCGTTTTCCTCGACAGTGGTCACCGGTGTTGAGCCAACACCAGTAGAGAGTGAAGATGCCAGCGAAGAAGAATCGCTTGAACTATCTGAATTATCAACACCTTCAGATGACGACGAATCCGCAAGCAGTAATATCGTCAGCATTGCAACTGGTCGTAAAGAAGATCGCTACCGGATCTATGAGAACAGCCACGATGAGGTTCTTCAACCCCGTGATCTGCTTTCTTCGTTACGGTTACGGGAGTTACGCGATCAGCTCGATCAGGCTGTGGAACTAGAGCGAGCCGGGATCCGACGCATGGCGCGAAGACTTTACGATCTTCTACTCAGCACGATCGATCGCGGTTGGGATGATGACACCAACGAGGGTTTAGTAAACCCTAATCGACTGGATCAGGTTGTTGCCAATCCCCTCTATGACTATGTCCACAGGCAGCAGCGGTCACTGTTGGAAAAGAACACCGTTGTTAGTCTGCTCATCGACAATTCAGCTTCTATGCGTGGTAGGCGTATTCTGGTGTCTGCAATTTGTGTAGAAATGATTGCAACTTTGCTAGAACGATTTGGTATACCGACGGAAGTACTGGGATTTACAACCCAGGCGTGGCAGGGCGGTCCTGTTCGTGAACAGTGGGTGCGTGAAGGGCGGCCGGTTATGCCGGGAAGACTGAATGCGCTTCGTCACATTATATTCAAAGACGCCGATACACCGATGCGGCGTTGCAGGGAATCGCTTGCTGCCATGATTAACCCCGACTGGATGCGAGAAAACATCGATGGAGAAGCAATCCAGTGGGCGGCGTCGAGACTGACGCGTCGTAGTGAATCCCGCCGGTTTCTCGTGGTGATCTCAGATGGAGTGCCTTACGATGCAGCGACCGCAGAGGTCAACCCCCCGGGGTTCCTGGGTCAGCACCTCGCTGACGTTGTCAGTGACCTCGATCGATCACGTTTATTGGAAATTCTGGCGATTGGAATCGGTTACGATGTCAGCCGCTACTACCCGCACGCAGAGGTCATCGATACGGCTGATGGACTGGGACGGACACTGGTGTCATCTCTGGGGCGGCTACTGGGGTCCCATCTGGTGCGTCGTCGGGTAGCCTGAGAGTTGCCTATACCTGCAAAATCAGTGCACCGTCGGGTAACATGTCTGAAAATAGACTGACTGCAAAGTGACAGTACCGCACCACATTCAAACTTGATTCCGGGGGTACGACGATGACTATCAACAAAGAACATAAGGAGTTCTACGCACTGGATCTCGAAGATGGCTGGGAAGTGCCGCCGGGTTACCCCGACGGGATTGAGCAGAAAATTCTTTCCGGCAGCCTGGATGAAATCAATCGAACGGGCAGTCGGACTCGCCTGCTACGTTTCAAACCAGGTATCTATACCACTGCACCTTTCAATCACGAGTACTGGGAGGAGGTGTACCTGGTGTCGGGCGATTTGATCGTCGGCAACGACGAGAACGGTCAGGGTGGCGAGATGTTTGCAGCCAATACCTACGCCTGCAGACCGCCAGGCACTGATCACGGTCCGTTTAAATCCTGCAACGGTTGCCTGTTACTGGAGATTCACTACTTCGCCTGACTGCGCCGGATGCTGCGGTGTGCCCGCGGGTATAGCGCAGCCAATTTCTTGGCTTAGTCTTCTGTTTGACAGCTGCCTGCGCCCACCACGTCCATGGCAGCATCGATGATTTCTCGGTAGCCAGTGCAGCGGCAGATATGGCCACCCAGCGCATTCCGAATTTCCTCTTCACTGAAATCACGGTTTTGATTCTTCAAATGTTGAAGAGTCATCAGAATTCCCGGTGTGCAATAGCCGCACTGGGCAGCGAATCGATGGTTGAATGCTGACTGAAGTTCGTTGAAAGATCCATCCGCACGCGCCAGTCCTTCTATCGTCTGAACGTCGCAGCCCTCGACTTGAACAGCCAGCATCAGGCAGCTGCGGACGGGTAGGCCGTCAACCAGAATCGTGCACGCACCGCAAATTCCATGCTCACAGCCCACATGGGTTCCTGTGGCACCGACCTCGTGGCGTAAAAAATCCGACAGGAGCAGTCGATTCTCGGCATATCCTTGAACCGATTCACCGTTGAGTTGAAAACTCACCGGATAGCGTACTCCACGGTCAATTTTGGTCATTTTGAACTCTCTCGATCTGGTCGCGACCCAGCTTGCGTATGAGTTCGCGACGATAACGGGCACTGGCGTGGATGTCATCATAGCCACCCAAATCCCATGCAAGCTCGTTCAGGGCATCATCAATTTGGTCGGGCTCGAGACGGGGCCACTCACGCACAGCGGGTGTGTCAGCAACACCACCCACGCCAATGCGAGTTGTTTTTCCGTCACAGTAGCTGGCAATCGCGACTATGGCAAAGTCACCGTGTCGGCGAGCAATCTCGGTAAAACTGAACCTCTGTTCAGGTCGTGCAACCGGAAAGCGAGCAGACACCACTAATTCATCTGGACGTCTGGCTGAGGTCATGAGTCCAATCTGGAAATGTTGAACCGGGATTATGCGTTGCTCTGTTTCACTGCGTACGACGATTTCGCCACCAAGAGTAGCTAATACCAGCGGGATTTCAGAACTTGGATCAGCATGACAGATCGATCCGCAGATCGTACCCCGGTTTCTAGTCTGGATGTGGCCGACGTAGGGGAGTGCTTGCCCTAATAGTGGTACTCCATTGACTACCCGAGCGTTATCGAGTGCTTGTGCCTGGGTAACGCCGGCACCGAACGATAGAAAACTAGATGACTCGGTCTGGTAGTTGAGCTCAGGTATCCCCGATATATCGAGGATGATCTTCGGTTGGGTCAGGCGCATGTTCAACATCGCCATTAGTGACTGGCCTCCAGCCATTACACGAACATCGCTACCGTGCTCCATGAGCGTATTGACCGCCTCATCCTGAGTTTGCGCCCGATGATAATCGAAAGGTGGTGGTTTCACTGATTTTTCGACCTTCCTGACCATAGTTTGCTGAACCAGGAATGGTTCTTTTTGTTTTCGGGGGCGCCCGGATTAATTTCGGCTACAAGTCCCGCAAAGAACCGATTGATCAGAACGCGAGCCGCACCTGAAATTAGGCGACCTCCAACCGATGCAACGGTACCGCTCAAGCCGATTTGATAGGTGTATTCAATCTTTGTCGACTTGCCGGCATCGATCAACTTGATGATGCCCACACCCCTAGAAGTACCCAGCGGACCGATAACCTTGCCAGTCAGGGTCATTTTGTGTGGCGGGTCGAGATCAGTGAGCTCAACGAAGGCATCAAAAGTACCCGAGACTGGGCCAACGCCCAGATCAACGACACCTTGATAGACGTTATCTGATGTTAGTAGTAGGGAACGGCAACCCGGAAACACACGAGCTAGGCGGTCTGGGTCAACCAGAACCGACCAGATCGAGCTGGCATCCGCATTGAGGTCCAACGCTCCTTTGCTGGAGATAGTGCCGCTATCATCCCATTTAACTTGTTGGGTAGTCTGATTTGGCGGGGGTGTTTCTTCTTCAGCGTGAATCCATTCGAAGACTTTGCTTGGCACCAGTGGCAGTTCAATGGATTCGCGTCCCAACGCATCGGCAACCGCATTCGCAATACATACCGGCGTCGTGTACTGGTTGCCTTCCCCGATCCCTTTTGCCCCCAGTCGGGTGTAGGGTGACGGCGTCTGTTCGGTATGAACCAGCACAGGATCAATAGCTTCGGTCGGTGTTGCAATCAGATAATCAGCAAAGGTGCCGGACAGAAACGATCCGTCACCGCTGTAGACGAATTCTTCATACAACGTCGCACCGATAGCCGAAGCAAATGACCCTCGAATCTGACCTTCGGCGAGACCAGGGTTAATGATAGTCCCACAGTCGTGGGCGGTGACGTATTTGTCGATGATCACTCGTCCGGTATCGGGATCTATTTCTACGCCACAGAAATCAAAGGCAAAGCCATAGGCCAGGGAAGTGTTAATTTCATCGTTGGCCGTGGTAGGAGTGAGTTCAGGTCCACTCCAGTGGGCGGTTTCCCGCATGGCAGGTTCCATGTCATCCGGCAGACTGCCGGGCGACCAATGGGTGAGCCCACCGATGCGTCTGAATTCCAAGCGATTGTCCGGATTTGACTGGGACTGTATCCAGCCGTCTTTAAATTCCAGATCCGCCGCGGGTACGTTCATCTGACTGCTGGCGATGCGGCTCATCTTCTGCCGTACCTTTACTGCAGCTTCCTTGGCCGCGCTCGCAGACGCTGGTGCAAACCGGCAGGAGTAGTTACCGGCAGCAATTGACCAGTTATCTTTTTGTGTATCGGTCTCCAGATTGACGGCAATGTCATCCATCTTAATGCCGAGCTCGTCAGCGACGATCTGGGCCAACGCTGTCTGGTGCCCCTGTCCCTGCGGTGTCGAGTCACCGATCACGCTAACCGAACCCAGCGCGTCCACGCTGACAGTGCAGGAAGCGACAGCACCGTCTTTGGGTCCCGCTCGCTCACGTTCGTCATGGGTTTTGAGAGTGGAGATATAGCCCATGTTCGACTGACTTGGTTCTACTGCACTGGCATAGCCAATGCCATAAATTTTGCCCTGTGCCCGACGCTCGGTTCTACGTTGAAGCAAGTCTGCAAGGTCACCCTGTTGGGTCGCATCTTCGATTACTTTTTGGTAGTTGCCTGAATCGAGCAGTGAGCCAGCCGGTGTCCGGTACGGGAAACTCTGAGGCTGGATCAGATTACGCTGGATCACCGTGAGCGGGTCCAGTTGGAGCAATGTGGCAATCTTGTGCATCATCCGTTCAATCGCAAAATAGAGTTGGGGTCCTCCGAAGCCCCGCACGGCACCAGTTGGACATTTGTTAGTAAGGATGATCTGGTTGATGACGTCGACATTTTCAATCGCGTATCCGTTTGTGGATAAGCCGTGCATCCGATAGATCGGCGCAGGCATGGGCGCACGCAGATAGGCACCGTGATCATCCCAGTGTTTCAGTCTGAGTGCTTGGACAGTGCCATCGGTGTGATACGCTGCTTCTACATGAGTCACACGGTTAGGCGCTACACTGGACGAGGATAAATGTTCAAGCCGGTCTTCGATCCACTTGACAGGCCGACTGGTCAGTCGAGCACAAATACACAGCACCACAATGTAGGGGAAGATTGTGAGCTTTGAACCAAAGCTCCCACCGGAATTTGGCGGGCTACGGTGCCGTAGTTTGCTGCTTTTAACGTTGAGTGCCATCGCCATCACGGTGTGAACCGAAAACGGACCCTGAAAGTTCGACATCACATCGTAGCCACTGTCTTCTGATTTGTATTCTGCAACGACTGCATAGCCCTCCATAGGGGTGATTGCGTTGCGCGGATACCGAATGTCGAGCTCACAGGTATGTGTTGCTGCCTCGAACGCCGCATCCGTATTGCCATGTGCAAATTCGCGGTGTGAAATGACATTAGACCCTGCTGCTTCATGCAGTAAGGGGGCATCGAGTTGTGTCGCATCGACCGGGTCGACCACAGCCGGCAGGGGATCGTATGCTACCCGTACCTTTGCGGCTGCATCCTCTGCAAGGTAACGGTCAGTGGCACAAACAACCGCCACGGGTTCTCCAACATATCGTACTTTGTCGTGAGCTATTCCCCGGTAATCAATGGGATTCTTGAATCCGACCAGCAAGGGGTTAGTCAGAGGCCAAACATCCTGTCCTGTGATTACCGCATGCACACCAGGGCTTTTCAGGGCGTCCTGGGTGTCGATGTGATCAATGCGTGCGTGCGGATGGGGTGACCGAATAAATGCGGCATGCAACGTATTTCGAAAGGTCGGCATGTCGTCTACGAAACGACCGCGTCCACGCAGCAGCGTCTGATCCTCTGTACGCAGTATGCGCTGGCCGACGAACGTCTGAGTGTGCTCACGGGATTGGTTAGTCATTATTTGTTCCCAAATCGAGTCTGTGAGCAGTATGGTGAGTGCAACTTTTTCGGATTATGCGATACCGGTATCGTGAATAAAGCGCATCAACTCGTCAGCGACTGCCTTTGGTCGTTCGATCTGCATCATATGCGTTGTTTCAGTTATGCACGAGTAGGGAAGTCCCAGTTCGGTGTAAATTGCCCAGTTGACAAAAGCAGGTGGCCAGGCACCCTCGATTTCCGGATCAGCGCCTAGAAACCTGACAGGACCTGTCAGCTCGGTCAGTTGGGTCCATATATTCAGTTTAGCATTGCCGTCGTAGATCTGGGATTCGTAGGTGCCGGGACAGGCCAGTTCCCAACCAGTTGAATTCTGCACTAGTGTTGCTGCGGCCATCAGTTTGTGACTACCGTTCTGCCATCGGTTCAGGCGTTTCATATTCATCAGGGTTTGTGTCAGTTCATTCGGGCTGGAGAATTGTTGTGGCCGGCCGGCTGCCCAGTCCCGTAGCTTGAGTTCGAATGTATGGGCACGCTGATACAAGGTGTGCCCCGGTTCTGGTATCACAGGTGGGTCAACTGCCAGTAGTGCATCCCAGCGCTGACCGTATTTGAGGTTTTGTAACAGGCCGGTAATTGCTGAAATAGAATGAAAGATCGCCACTGTCGGTTTAGCACCGAAATCTTCGGGGATGCGTGCAAAAATTGTTTCAAAATCGAGCACAAAACGATCAATGTGATGTGAAGCGAGTTCGTGGCGGGGATTTTGGCCGTGGTTGCGAACATCAAAAACGAGAACCTCGTAGTTGTCCAGAAACAGTCGCCAGAGCGGGTAGTAAGCATCGATGGCAAATCCGTTTCCATGGCTGAACAGCAGTCGTTGTTTGCCTTCACTATGACGACGGACACGAATGATGGCGCCATCATCCATGCTGAGGTCTACCGTCTGTACCGGTGGTGAAAAGTCGGAGGCCATCACCTGTTGTTTCAGGACATGTCGAGGACGATCTTGCCTCTGGCCTGGCGGCCTAGCAAGCGGGTCAGTGCGGTCCCGATCTGATCGAACGGATAGGTTTCAGTGACGTTAGCGCTGATGTGTTTCTGAGCGAGGAGTTCAAGCCACCACGTCGTCCCGGCACGAATCTCGGTGGGTAGCAGATCGAAATTGATGTCCAGCGGTGCGCCCATTACGGTCAGACCGTTGTACAGGAGATAATTACCACGGACTTCGCTGATAGCACCCGAGCTAAAACCAACGATAACGATCCTCCCTCTAAAGGCAAGCGCGCGTAGCCCCGCGGTGAAAAAGTCGCCACCGAGAGGATCGATGACGACGTTGGCCCCGTGACCATTATTAACGGATCGTACCTGACTGCGAAATAACTCTTTGAGTTCGTTACCGTCAAGGCCTTTGTATATGAGGATATTGTCGGCGCCATTTTTCTTGCACAATGAAGCTTTGTCTTCAGATGAGACGGCTGCGACTACGGTTGCACCCAGTTGTTTGCAAAGCTGGATACAGGCAAGACCGACACCGCCGGCAGCACCCGTGATCAGTACCGTTTCAGTGGGTTTGACATCAGCTCGCTGCACGCAAGTGGTATAGGCCGTATTAAATACAGTAACGGCACCAGCTGCGTCCTCATAGCTGACTTTCTCAGGTAGAGAAAATACACGGCTGACCGGTGCCAAAACTAGCTCGGCAAAAGCACCCGTGAACACCTGTGCAACAACGCGATCACCGATTTTAAATTTTTCGACGTGTTGACCGATAGCGTAAATCTCACCGGCGCAGTCACGACCGGGTGTAAATGGGGGTTCCGGGCGTTTCTGATATTTTCCCATCAGCATCAACGCGTCGGGAAAGTTCAGACCGGCCGCATGATTTCGAATTAGTACTTCGCCGGTACCGGGTGTGGCTGGTTTTGTAGTCTCTATCGCGTGGCTGTCGACCGCACCGTATTGTCGAATTCGTAATGCTTGCATAGTTGTCCTTTGGGGTTAGCGATACGACCCGTCAGTATTCTGCGTTTACCAATAGTGAGGCGACTGGGCTGTGAGGCGGACCCAGAAAGCAATTTGCTTAAGTGTGATTCAATTGTTCCAATAGAATTTCTACACCGCATAGGTCGTCAAGGCGATATGATATCCTGAAAACATTGTACTTGATGCCTTGGTAGGGTTTGATTGCGTCTGAGATTTCTGGTCAGCCAAATCAAACTGTCACACGTAGATTGGAGATTAATGTGATGGCACCCTTGCGTGCAGATCGCGATTTTGCACCAGAAGATGTCGAAGCATTCCTAAAGGCAGGGTATTGGAACGACGATACCCTGGGGGACTGGTTACGTCACTGGTCAGAAGAAGACCCCGATGGTCCTCAGATCATCGGTCTCGAAGGCACGCTGACAAATCGCGAGGTCTATGACCGCGCACAGCGGATGGCTGGGGCGCTGCTGTCTCTAGGCATCGTCAAGGGCCAGGCTATTGGCATACAAATGGCGAACACACCAGAATTTATTATCACGTATTACGGCATCGCACTGATGGGGGGCGTGCTCCTGACGATGCACATGCCTTATCGTGCTCATGAAATGGCCCCGTTATTGAACCACGGGCGAGCAGTTGCAGTGGTTTGTGAACCGGCATCAGAAAAATATAACGCTCCGGACACAATGCGCGAACTTAAGCGTGTCGTGCCAACTTTAGAACATGTGATTGTCGGTCCTGGCGGCTCTGTTCCTGACGATTGTGTATCGCTGGCCGAGATGTTTCAGCGCGATCCAGAGATCGAGATCAACGATCCACCTCATGCCGCTGATCCTGTTTTGTTGTGTTTCACGTCGGGTACGGCAGCTGCACCGAAGGCGGTCCTTCGTAACTACCATAGTGCGCTGGCGAATGGTCGTATTTATGGTGAGGCTATCAACATCGATCGGCAGGACCGAATTATGGTTGTACCGCCGTTTTCTCATGTTTTTGGCCTATGTTGTCTGCACTCAGGGCTGGCATATGGTGCGCCAACTGTTTTACTTCGGGCATTTTCTCCGGAGCTATTTGTCGAAGTCGTCGAACGACATCAGCCAACGCTACTATTTTCTTCACCGGCGCCCGTTGCCGCGACGCTTAAATCTGGGTTACTTACAGGTGATTTGGTCTCGGTTCGCCATGCAGTGCTTGCGGGTTCGATTGTTCCGCCTGCAGTTTCACAAGCATTAGAGGAGCGAATGCCTAACGGTAAGGTCGGCGGACTATTTGGCATGACTGAAATTATTCTGACTACGGCCACACCATTGGAGGGTTCAATCGATGAGCGTCATCATTCCACCGGTCGGCCGGTCCGTGGCATGGAGGTGCGCGTGACTTCACCAGAAAGTGGGCAGATGCTGGAAGCCGGTGAGGAGGGGGAGCTCGAAATAAGAGGCTATTCGGTGATGTCGGGTTATTTGAACAATACTCAAGCGAATGCTGACGCATTTACCGAGGATAACTTTTTTAAGACCGGCGACCTGGCGATTGTTGATGTAGATCAGAATGTACGAATCACCGGTCGAGTGAAAGATATCATCAACCGCGGTGGCGTGAAGATTAATCCAACTGATATCGAAAACCTAATCGCAGCACATCCGGCGGTTACGTTGGCCGCCATTGCGCCCATGGGTGATGACATCATGGGTGAGAAAGCATGTCTTTTCGTTACGCTCGTTCCAGGCAAAGCGTTGTCATTTGATGAAATGATCGACTACCTAGCCAAGGCCGGTATCGCTAAATTACGTTGGCCAGAAAAGTTGGAAGTAATTGACGAGATGCCAATGACCCCGACGAAGAAAGTTATGAAGCATGTATTGACTGGGATGGTGAGCTCAAGTTCCTAGTCGCGTTGAATGTGTTTATTAACAGTCTTAGTCCATACCGCTTGCAAAATGAAGGTTCGTAAAAAAGACGGGGTCGCGAACGCGATCCCCGTCTTTCAGGCTGCTAATTGGTTGTTCGATTTAGCCCGCGATGTCCACGTACTTACCATCGATAACTTTTAGTACCCGGTTACCGCCTGCGCCATCGCCCACCTCATTCATTGTTGTAGCGCCAGAAACTCCTGGATAATTCTTAAGATTAGACCAGCACTTTTTGATTTTCTCACGGTCAGAGGCAAGGTCACCCTTCTTATTTGTGATCCCACTATCGTTCATACAATTAGCCGTAATCATCAGAGAATCATAGCCGCGCGGTGCACTGTATGGAAACCCTTTGTTACCATTTCGCGCTTTGATCTTAGCTACAAAATCCTGAATTTCGGCAGCCGGATCATCCATCCATGCGGCGGTTGAGACGTATGTGCCTTCGGTTGCTTTACCACCGAGTTCAATCAGGGCCGGTGCTCCAGTACAGGCACCGCCGATGAATGGTTGGCTGAGGCCTTGGCGACGGGCTTCTTTGATAATACCTGCTGCATTCTGGTAGCAGGATCCCAATCCGATTCCATCCGGGTTTAGTGACTTGGCCTTGGTAATCTGAGCTGAGTAGTCGGTATCCTCTGTGCGGAAAGTCAGAATATCCAGTACCTCTATCCCTTCTTTTTTAAACAGCATAGGCAGAATTTTGCTACCTTCAGCTTTGGAAACAGCATCTTCAAGATCGTGAATGATAACGGCCGTTTTGACGTTGTAATCTTTGGCCCAGCGTGATGCTACCGGTGCAAGTTGTTTGTCACTGGTCAGGCTGTTTCGAAACGCCCAGCTACTGAGTTTGGACAAACCCGGTTTGGCCGAACAGTAGGAGATGACTGGGGTTTGTAGCCTTTCCAATAATGGGAAAATAACTTCGCACACCGAACTGAAACACGGCCCGAGAACAGCCAGCACATTATCTCGGGTCGCAAGTTTATTGATGATGGTGATACCTTCCGATTCTTTCGCTTGGTAGTCGTACTCCACGAGTTTGATAGGCACTCCACCGATACCCCCGGCCGCATTCACTTCTTCAACGGCAAGCCGAATGCCGATTTGGGCATGGTTACCCCAAGTGGCACCTTTGCCTGTCAGTGGGTACATCACCCCTATTTTTACGGCACGGCCCGAGACATCCGCCGATGCCGGCAGTGAAACTGCCAGAAGGGCGACTGCTGCAGTGGCAGCATATGCCAATTGTTTTGCTCGAATTCTCACTTTCTCACTCCTTGTTCCCCCGAGTATCATTTTGTGTTTAATTGGGCCAGAGTGGGGGTTCCCCTGATCCATTTACTTTACTGAATGAGTGTCAGCCCGTCTACAGCACCGGGCGCGCTGTCAGGCTCGTTTACCAAGGTAGGTTTGCTGTATTGTTTCGTCGTCTAGAAGACGCTGTCCTGTCCCTTCGAGCGCGATTTGGCCACGTTCCAAAACGTAACCCCTGTCAGCTACCTGCAGTGCCCGTCGGGCGTTCTGTTCCACTAGGAAAATTGTCGTCTCGTCATCTCGAAGAGCACGTAGTGTGCGAAATATTTCT
>JAKUQS010000033.1 GCA_022451485.1 Gammaproteobacteria bacterium | reverse complement strand
GACTGGCTACTGATGCTGGGATTATCAGTCACCGGTTTGTTCGGCCAATATGGCTTAACCAGCAGCTTTCGCTACGCGCCGGTATACCTGGTTGGGTCTCTGGAATATACGGCACTGGTGTGGGCGGCCCTCTGGGGTTATCTGCTATTTAACGACATCCCAACACCGATCGTCATGGCAGGTGCCGCGCTGGTTGTCGCCATCGGCCTGCACGTCGTGTTGAGTGAGCGTAGGAAGTCAGCTTAACGTTGTAAGAAAAGACGAGTCCCTACCAACCCTCAAGCATCAGGACATCAACGGCTTGGGGCCTCCGCCAGGTTTGTAGGTGTTGGTTGCTGAAGAAGTTGGAGCGGGAAACGAGACTCGAACTCGCGACATCCACGTTGGCAACGTGGTGCTCTACCAACTGAGCTATTCCCGCCTCGGGGTTGCCGAAAGGTTCGATACATTGACCGAACGGAGTCCATTATAGCACCGCTATGAGGCCTGCCTTAATGCAGCGCAACTGAAATCCTCACCGCAAGGACCGTCTGAATGACCGCTAGATTTTACGCCCTCGGGCGAAC
Organism: Gammaproteobacteria bacterium; assembly: GCA_022451485.1. Classification (GTDB taxonomy): domain Bacteria; phylum Pseudomonadota; class Gammaproteobacteria; order Arenicellales; family UBA868; genus UBA11791. The sequence continues at coordinate 28,899 of JAKUQS010000033.1, read as the reverse complement.
TAACGCCTGAATCGATGATCTACCGACGGTAGTCAGTGCCTAAACGATCCAGTAGTCGTAACATGGCACTCCATTCGAGTTGTCCACTCTCCACACTGGTATCAAAACCTCCGTATTTTTTTTCTACCTCGGCAAGCACCTGCGGTGAAATCTCGATCAACTCATCGTTCAGCGACATCGCAGCCACTTGTGCCGAGCACGCATGCTCTAGACGATACATGCGGGAGAAGGTCGACGGAATGCTCCGGCCCACCGTTAGCAGGCCATGGTTGCGCAAAATAATATTGTTTGCATTCTGGCAACTGTGACCCAATGCCTCACACTCGGTCTGTGTTGAAGGGGTGCCATAGTCGTGGTACGCCAGATCACCCATCAGCAGCGCTGCATCCTGACTGATCGGCAGCAATCCTTTTTTTGTAATTGAGATGGCAATTCCCGCTCGTGTGTGCGTGTGCATCACACATTGAACATCCGGTCGCGCTTTATAAACCCCACTGTGGATGGTAAACCCCGCTTCGTTGTAGCGCGCGTCGTCACCGATCACCTTGCCATCCATGTCCATTTTCAGCAAAGACGATGCGGTGATCTCATCAAATAAATCGCCATAACTGTTGATCAGAAAGGTCCCCTCTTCGCCCGGCACACGTGCCGTCATGTGGGTATAGATCATGTCCGTCATGCGGTAGTAATGCAGGATGTGATAAAGCGCCGCCAGGTCACAGCGTGTTTGCCATTCCGCTTCAGACATCTGTGGGCGCGTCGGTAATGTTGTCACTGTCATAGTTCGAAACCTCGTGTGAATATCACGATGGAGCGGGTGTTTTATACCATGAGCCAGTGTTCCAGGTCTGTTCGTATAAAACATCTATTGCAGCGAGGATTAATGCCGATGGAACCCGTGACAGAAGGTGAAAACCCACATTTTCACCCCGTTATCTCAGTGGAAGGCGTTGAAATCGCACGTCATCCAAAGGAACCGGGCAGCCCTTCCCTCTCAGATCGCTTAAGATCATCCCGGTTGCAAAGGGGATCTGATGCTGAACAAGGCCCCCCTGTTCGCCTATCCATGAATTCTGACCGGAGCGCATCATGTTGTTGCAAGACCAAATCTGCCTCATTACCGGGGCTGCCAGCGAACGCGGCATTGGCCGCGCGTGCGCCCATCTTTTTGTTGAGAACGGCGCTACGGTGGTGCTGCTTGATCTCGATGGGGAAGCGGTTGCCCGCACAGCCCAAACCCTCGGACCTACCCACTTAGGTTTCGAACTTGATGTCAGGAATCAGACGGCCTGCCGCGAGGTCATCGCTGAAGTGCTCACATTAGTCCCACGAATTGACTGCTTGATCAACAATGCCGGCATCGCACAGCCCTTGGGCACATTGGAGATCGGGCAGGACGACTATGATCTGGTTCTGGATGTGTGCCTGCGTGGTACTTTCAATATGTGCCAAGCGGTGATCCCAGCCATGCAAACCCACCAAAGCGGCAGCATTATCAATCTGTCGTCAGTCGCCGGGCAACGCGGGGGCGGCTTGTTTGGCGGACCGCACTACGCCGCAGCGAAAGCCGGCGTGCTGGGACTGACCAAAACGCTGGCTCGCGAACAGGGTCCTCATCAAATTCGAGTTAACGCCATCTGTCCGGCGATGATCGACACCGATATTTTCGCGGGCCAACTGTCTGAGGAAAATCGGGCAGCATTTGTCGCGGCCACCCCGATGGGGCGCGTGGGGCAACCATTGGACGTTGCCAACTGCGCGTTGTTTCTCGCATCCAACCTTTCGGCTTATGTGACCGGGTCAGAAATTGATGTCAACGGCGGCTTTCACATGCACTGAATGCCTTTACCCATTCATACATGTCGGGTCACGCCACCATCTACAACAATATTTTGTCCTGTGATATAGCCGGCACCTTCCGAAAGAAGAAATGCAGTAGTCTTCGCGATTTCAGTAGTCGTGCCAATACGCTGCATGGGTATTTTAGATCGAGTCTGCTCGGTGTGGTTCAAACTGTCGATATACCCAGGCAGTAAGTTGTTCATGCGGATACCTTCGGCCGCGTAACGGTCCGCATACAATTTGGCATAACTAGCCAAACCTGCCCGTAGAGTGCATGACACAGGCAGCGCGAGCTCAGGTTCCAAAGCAGCAAACGTGGTGATATTGACTATCGCCCCGCCGCCACCACGTAGCATCGCCGGCGTGACCAAGCGAGCCATTCGGACCACGTTAAGAATTAACATATCAAACCCGTCACGCCATTGCTCATCGGTGATATCTAATAGCTCACCCTTGGGTGGATGGGCTGTGTGATTAACCACGGCGTCAATACGGCCGTAGCGATCGAGCGTCTGACTTACCAAACTCTCTAACGCGCGCGCATCGGTAACCGAACCCCTAAGACCCAAGCCATCTAACTCGAGCGCTAATTTCTCTGCAGCGTCTGAGCGAGACATCAGGGCCACTTCATAACCACATTGATGCAACTCCCTCGTGACTGCCGCTCCCATGCCGCCGCCACCCGCTGTGATTACCGCTACTTTTTTATCACTCATTAAGATCTCCCCCGTGCTCACCCTAGGTTTGACCGGGGTGATCAATTTAAAGGACTCGCTAACGGGTTAGCCAGCTAACCGTCGAACCTATCTAACTCCGCTTGAAATCGCTGGCCATGCGGATTTGAGATAACCCACCATGGACCAGATCGTCAGCGCGCTGGCAACATACAACATCAACTCACCAACCAATAATGTCGGAAACCCAACCAGGTCCTGACTATATAACAGAAGCGCAATAGCGATAATCTGCACTGTAGTCTTTACTTTGCCCAACGTACTCACCGCCATGCCTGCCCGCGCTCCACTCTGTGCGACCCACTCCCGCAATGCCGACACTGCGATTTCTCTACCAATAATGACGACGACAGCAACAATAAAAAGTTTCTGACTGACGACCCGAGCAAGCACATCGCCATCGCTCACTAACAACACCAGAACAGCCGCCACGACCAACTTGTCGGCCACCGGATCCAAAAACTCACCAAACTGAGAGGTCTGCTCCAAACGGCGAGCCAAATAGCCATCCAGCCAGTCAGTCAATCCAGCTAAAAGAAAGACCGCCGTGACATACACACCCGCGATAGGCATGAAGTACAACACTACAACCACCGGAATCAACGCCATTCGAAACAGTGTCAACAAGTTGGGTGTAGTAAGCGGCATTGCCTAATTATCCCTGATGGAGGTAGTCGTACACACGCTGTGCAATCGGCCTGCTGATGCCAGATACCCGTAAAAGATCGTCGATACCCGCGCTTCGCACCTGTCGCAACCCACCAAAATGCCGCAGGAGTGCCCGCCGGCGTATCGCCCCCACCCCAGGAATACCCTCTAATGGTGATGTAGTTCGCACACGCCCACGCTTGGCACGATGACCACTGATGGCAAAACGATGCGCCTCGTCTCGCATTTGTTGAACAACATGCAGCGCCATCGATGTTGGATCAAGCACCACCGGCGAGCGTCGCCCGGAAAGATACAGGCGCTCACGCCCAGGCTTTCTTCCGCTACCCTTCGCAACACCGACCACTCGAACACTGCCGAGAGACAGTTCATTCAATACATTAACCGCCACATTAAGCTGGCCGCGACCGCCATCAATCAAAAGAACATCAGGGACCGCCATGTCTGCGCTCGCCCCCCCACGGAAACGCCGCCTGAGCATCTGGTCCATACCCGCATAATCATCACCAGGCCGGATATCCCGGAGCGAAAACCGCCGATATTGATCCCGCGCCGCGCCACTCGCATCAAATACCACACACGACCCCATGGCCGCTTCCCCCTGCGTGTGACTCACGTCATAGCATTCCAATCTCGTTATGGCCGTTGTTATCTCAAGGGTAACTGCCAGTGCCGCCAGACCTTTTTCATACATCTCGTCGCCACTTAACATTCGGGCCAAGTAATCAAGTGCGTTGGCCCGCGTTGTCTCCAGCCAGCGCGCCCGCAGAGATCGAACCTTCGATTTAATCATGACCTGTCGACCACACTGTTCAGCTAAAAAGTCAACAAGTGTCTGCGCACAGGTGACCGCTGGCGCCACCACGATCTCGCGTGGAATGGGTCGTACAAGATAATACTGAGGCAGAAACGCTTCCAGCACTTGAGCCAATGACTCGTCAAGATGCGGACGATGAAGATATTGGCGACCGCCTGTATTCTGGCCGTTACGGATCGACATCACACTCAGACAAACCACACCACTTTGTTCAACGCCAACGATCACATCAACATCCTGCCGAGTTCCGGACAACATCTGGCCTGACTGCATTTGCCGCAAGGATTGCAACCGATCCCTCCACAACGCGGCATTTTCAAAATCAAGCGCTGTCGATGCGATTTCCATTTTCCGGGTAAGTCGATCACCCAGTGCAGCATCTTTGCCTTCGAGCAACATCAGCGTCTGGGTTACATCCTCGTCATACGCCCCGGGGTCAATAAACCCAACGCACGGCGCAGTGCACCGGCCGATCTGATGTTGCAGACAAGGACGACTTCGATTGCGAAAATAGCTGTCTTCACACTGGCGCACCGGAATAACTTTCTGCACCATAGTCAATGACGCCCTGACCGCACCAGCACTCGAAAACGGTCCAAGATATCGGCCGGGCCCTTTACGATTGCCTCGATAAAACCCGAGCCCTGGAAACTGATGATCGGTACCTACCCGGATATACGGATAGGTTCTGTCATCCCTAAACACCACGTTATAGCGGGGTTTCAATTCCTTGATCAGATTGATTTCCAACAATAAGGCTTCGCTTTCTGTATGAGTAAGATGCGTATCAATTCGGACCACCCTTTCCATCATGTGAGCAGTCTTGGCTGGCAATCCGGATTTTCTGAAATAACTGGACAGGCGATTCTTCAGACTTTTTGCCTTACCCACATATAGGCAATCATCTTTGTCATCAAACATCACATAGACGCCGGGCACATTTCGGACGCGTTTCAATAGCTGCCGACGATCCAGCTCCGGGGCGTCAGTCACGCTGCATCTACCTTTGCCCTGGCCCGTTCGATCACTGACATGAACATCGCTTCCGTCAGGCGTCGGGTCTGTGTGTTGTAGCGACTGCAATGATAACTGCTCAGCAGTGTGCGACCGCCCGAGAGCTCATATTCAAGCCCATGGCCAAACGGATAATCCCGTAAGCGGTATTCCAACGCCCTCAATGTCGCCTGATGAGCCAACCCCCCCAAAACCAGGATCACCCCACCCCGACCTACCGTCGCTAACTCGGCAGCGAGAAAATGCCGACATTCGCGAACCTCTGCCGCAACCGGCTTGTTCTCAGGCGGCAAACACTTGACCGCGTTCGTGATGCGACAACCAATCAACCGCAGTCCATCGCGACGATGCGTCGATTCCGGGCGACTAGCAAAGCCGAAACGATGCAAAGTCTTATACAGTATCCGCCCCGCATGGTCGCCAGTAAACGGACGGCCGGTCGCGTTGGCTCCATGCTTGCCGGGCGCCAAACCGACTACAAGAAGACCCGCATCCCGCTCACCGAAGGCCGCAACTGGCCCACAGTGATACGTTGGATGCGCCGCTTTCACCGTATCCATATAGTTCGCCAGCCTGGCACACTCCCGGCAATTGGGATCAAATCTGCTGTTAGGTCGTATCGCCATTGGGAGAATTGCACCAAGTGTATTGGTGCCTTGTTGCTGGGTCGATGTTCAACGAATAAACTCCTGCGCCGGCTTTGGCTCTTATTAGGATCCACTATGAAGATTTCAGCATCGGACGCCCGAATTGGCAACCTAATTGAATATCAGGGAAAACTCTGGCGCATCCTCAAGAAAGAGCATGTTAAACCTGGCAAAGGGGGGGCCTTTGCACAGCTTGAAATGAAAGCACTCAAGGATGGAACCAAACTCAATGAGCGTTTCCGGTCTGACGATAAGCTTGAAAAAGCCCACGTGGAGCCGCGCAAAATGCAATATCTTTACCCTGATGGGGAACAATTTGTCTTCATGGACCTAGAAACCTATGAACAAATACCCCTCGAACAAGATCTAATTGGCAATCAATCGGGTTACCTTCAGGCTAATCTTGAGGTTCAACTTAATTTCCATAACGAGAATCCGATCGGCATGGAGTTACCCACTGCCGTTTCGCTGGAGGTCGTTGATACCGAATCTGCCGTCAAAGGACAGACCGCCTCGGGATCGGGGAAACCCGCCATCCTGGAAACCGGCTTACGCGTGACCGTGCCTTCCTTTATTAACATTGGCGATTGCGTTCGCATTAACACCGACACGGGAGAATACCTGGAGCGTGTATGATCGAGCTTGTTTAGGTCACTCCACCAGGCCCGCTAGGCGCATCCGACATTCATTGACGTCAACCGTCTGATCAACACCCGCCCCCGCTAATCGAGCGAGTCGGTCAGACGGTGGATAAACCCACGCCTGGCCCTCAAGCGTACGGATCACTTCATTGGTCGCTGCACGGTCATTACAGACCAGTACCACATCACAACCTGAACTCAAGGCAAGCTGCGCCCGAGAACCTACTGACTCCAGCGCCGCGACGGCACCGCCCATCATAATGTCGTCGCAAAAGATGGCCCCATCGAAACCTAAACGACCTCTTAACTCTTGAGTAAGCCAACGGGCTGACAAGCTCGCCGGATAGTCATCGACTGCGGGAAACACAACGTGTGCCGCCATTACACCGGCATAGCCCCTAAGCGAGAGCCGCTCATAGGGCACAAGATCAGCAGTTTGTAGCGCTTTCATGGATCGTGGGTCACTGGGAAGCTCCGTATGCGAATCCCCCACCACACCCCCATGGCCAGGAAAATGCTTAGCCACGCCACACATACCGCCCAGATTCATCCCACGGACTACCTGATCAGCGAGCACGCCAACCACATCAGGATCAGATGAAAAAGCCCGGCTTCCAATGACCAAGCTGAGTGGGTCAAACAAATCCAGCACCGGGGTAAAACTGATATCTATATCGAAACCGCGCAACTCGGAAGCCATCACAAAACCCGCCGCGAATGCCGCAAGCTCCCCCATCACTTTGTCTGATTCATAACAGCAACCTAGCGAACGAGCAGATGGAAGCCGGGTAAATCCATCAAGCAGACGCTGGACGCGTCCCCCCTCCTGATCTACAGCCACCAGCAAACGCGGACTTCGAAGCGCATGAATGCTCTCGACCAGCTGGGCTAGTTGAAATTGATCGTGAAAATTTCGGGCGAACAGAATTACCCCACCAACCAGTGGATGGGAGAGACAATCAATATCCTCGACAACTAACTCATGCCCCCCGACATCGACCATCAACGGACCCAACGGTAAGTTCTTAGACACCACAACCGGCCTCTTTGAATCCTAGCCGATAGCCAGAATTATCTATCACGACGCTCAAATATCTGGATTACTTCTTCTAGATCTGCCAATGTATCTACACCCGGGCCTGGTAACGATTCTGCAGTCGCCACTGCAATTCGGTCACCATGCCACAGGGCGCGGAGTTGCTCCAATTTCTCGACCTCCTCCAAGGGACTGGGTTCGAGAGTTACGAAACGACTTAAATAACCCACTCGGTAGGCGTACAACCCAATGTGCCGCCGCATATAACGGGGATGGATTCCACTGTCTGTCGGAACATCCTCTCGAAAAAAGGGTATAGGCGCCCGCGAAAAGTAAAGCGCGTAACCGGAACGATCGACCACCACTTTGACAACACTTGGGTCATTCACATCTTCATGCCGAACCAGCGGTAACGAGACCGTTGCCATTTCGGCTTCGGTCGCTCCGGCCAAACATTCCGCCACCTGATCAATCAACCCGCCGGGCACACACGGTTCATCCCCCTGCAGATTTACAATGATTCGATTCTTTTCAAACCTGAGATTCTCAACGGTTTCCGCAATACGATCCGTTCCGGTGGCATGCTCACTCTGGCTTCGGAAAACCGTCCCACCAAACGAATCCACCGCGCGGGCAATTCCATCATCATCTGTCGCCACAATAATTTGCTCTGCTTTACTCTCCCGGGCCCGCTCGTAGGTCCTGTGAATCATCGGTTTGCCCGCAATGTCCCGAAGCAACTTTCCCGGCAGACGACTTGCACCATAACGGGCGGGAATAATGACATCGAAGCTAGCAGTCATCTGACACCTTCAGACGCCAAACTCAATTTATGTAAAACGTCGTCGATAAATTGCGGCGGCAGATCTACCATTAACTCCACCTGCCACCAACTGGGCTGAGCAAAGCTCCGACACTTCACCGCATCTTTGGCAGTCATCAGCACACCACCACTCCCAAACCTGGTGAAATCATCTTTGCTAAACACATGGTGATCTGGAAACTGCTGTGGGTCAAAATGAACGCCAGCCTGCACTAGTTGCTCGAAAAACCGCCCGGCATGCCCGATTCCGGTCACTGCAACATACTTGTGTTTATCCATCTCACTTAATGTACGCGTTTCACCAGAGACGAGGTTGACACACTGTGCTAACGAAGTGGTCATCTTAATTTCCCCTGGTCCGGCCTCGCCGTTGGCGACAACAAAATCAACAGTTTTAGCACGCGAACTAAATTCGCGAAGCGGCCCAGCGGGTAGCAACAGACCGCTCCCCAAGCGTCGTGCCCCATCCAGCACCAGCACCTCAATCCAGCGCGGAAAGCGCCGATTCTGCAAACCATCATCGCTGACCAGGATATCTACATCAAAATGCTGGCGCAGATACGCGATCCCACGGCGACGGTTTTTGTCTACAACAATGGGCACATCGAGCACCCGTGCCATCATAACGGCCTCATCACCAGCGAGCGCAACATCCGTTGTCTCCAGGACACTAAGACTGCCCCGACGGGATCCGCCATAACCTCGGCTGATGACAGCAGGCCGGTACCCTGCGCGGATAAGGGCTCTGACCAACCAAACCACCAGAGGTGTCTTACCTGTTCCACCCGTCGTAAGATTTCCAACCACGATGACCGGCAAGCCTTCTGCGATCTCGCGGCGAGGCAGTGGATGCAGTAATTGATAAATCAGAAGACCCACCGCATAAATAAGACTAGCGGGTATCAGCAATAACGTTAACCAATTAGGACGATACCAGCTGTTTTCGAGGATGGTAGAAAAACGAATCACGACTTGACCATCACTCTTGAGCCGACACCTTACCCCGTGCCTGACTCTGGTATAGCCTGGCGTAAGGACCGCCCTGGTGAATCAGCGTATCGTGTGTACCCGTTTCGACAATCGCCCCTTCATCCAGAACGTAGATGCAATCCGCATCGACGACAGACGTCAGCCGATGTGCAACAACCAACGCAGTCCGACCTCTCATCACGCGACGAACCGACGCCCAGACTTTTTCCTCTAAAACATTATCTAAGGCTGCAGTCGCTTCATCGAAAATTAGAATTGACGCGTCTCGCGTCAATGCCCGGGCAATGGCCACGCGCTGCCGTTGCCCACCTGACAATCGCCCGCCCTGTTCACCAACACCCTCATCGCACTCTCCTTCGATGGAGGATAGAAATGGTGTCACGTGGGCGATCTCCAACGCATCATCGAGCACGGTATCGACCATTTCCAGTCCAAACCGAACATTGTTGCGAATCGTGTCGTCGAACAAAATAGCATCTTGCGTGACCAGCGCAATTCGTTCTCGCAACGCACCGAGTTGGTAACTTTCTAGCGGAATATCATCCACTCGAATCTCCCCTTGTTGGGGGCGATAAAAACCCATCAGCAAAGCGGTCACTGTCGATTTACCACTGCCGGAAGCACCCACAAAGGCCACCGTCTGACCTGCCTCGATGGTAAAGGACAGTTTGTCGATGACGGGGCCATCTCCGTCATCGTATGAAAACGATACATTTTTGAATTCAATCCGGCCGGGAACGTGTTTAGCGTCATTTTCTCCGCCCTCGAATTCTTTGACCTCATCGAGCACGCTAAAAGCACTGTGCGACGCGGCGATGCCTGACTGAATGAATTCGTTGACCCGCGCGAGACGCTTTACCGGCCCCATTAACATCAATACAGATCCAATGTAGGAAACAAATGTTCCCGCGCTCATAACAACACTCGCGGTGCCAGACATTGAAAGGTAAACAATCACGGTGACGCTGATGCCGACCACAAAAATCAGTAGTGGCACACTGGCAGCAGCCACCAATGCCCTGCGCATCGCCTGGCGCCGGTTGTCCCGGTTAGCGCGGAGGAAAATACTGCGAACGTAGTCATAACCACCATATGCCTTGACTATCCGTTGACCCTGGAATACCTCCTGGGCAACGTGCGCGATGTCGCCGACAGAAGACTGGATATCCTCACTGGTGATTCGAAATCGTCGACTCGCTGCTCGAATAATGATTGCAGCCAGCGGCGTTACAGCAAGGAAAACAAACGTTAATCGCCAACTCAAATAGAACATCCAGGTTAACAATCCGATGACAATCAGAGTATCTTTGATCAACACTCTGCAAACCTGATTACAAGCCAACGCTATTTGTTCAATGTCAAAAATCAGCTTTGACACCAGCCCCGCTGAGGACTGTTTGTCGTAATAGGCAACGGGCAAATGTATCAACCGTTCGAAGACATCATTTCTAAGATCAAAAATCATCTTTCGGGCAACCCAGGCAATGCTGTATTGGTCGAGAAACGCGCCCACGGTTCGTAGTGCAAACACCCCCACTAAAAAGATTGGAGTCATTGCAATGATGTTAGCGTCCCGCTCGATGAAGCCACCGTCCATGACCGGCTTCAGCAACGCGGCAAAACCTGTCTCTGCAATGGCAACCATCGACATGCCTAAAATGCCAACAACCACAATCCAGCGGTACGGTAAACCATAGCCCAGAAGCCGCTTTAGCACGGGGCCAGCGAGTTTTACATCCCGGATGGGATCAGTCGGCATTCCTGGGGTTCTGAGTGGAAAAGGTGATTCTTACTAATCCGAGTTTGCGCGCAACATCCATTGCCCGCACAACGGCCTCATGTGGCGTTTTCCGATCGGCCCGAATAACAACGACAAGATCGTCAGTCCCTTGTGCCACTTTGGCCTTGGCCTTGGCCATTGCCTGAGCCAACACCGATCGCTCTCGACTTAACAAATGATGTCCGGTCGACTCATTTGGCCCACGAATTGAATAATCGCCGCTCGCAGTGATCGCAACCACTAATCGTGAGGGCCGCTGCTCGACCTCAGCATCCGGACTCGCATCCGGCAAACGGATTCGCAACTGCGACTCCTTCGAAAACGTGGTCGAAACCATGAAAAAAATCAGCAACAAAAAGACTATGTCAATCAGAGGCGTGAGGTTGATGGTCACTTCCTCTTGAGGCGATCGACTGAATTTCATGATTTTCGTCCCGATTGGAGAACCTCCATAAATCGCAGAGCATCCTGTTCCATTGCGACGGTCAATTCATTGACCTTTCCCAGAAAATATCGATGAAACATTAAACTGGGAATGCCAACAGAAAGACCTGCCGCTGTAGTGATCAACGCTTCTGAAATTCCACCCGCAAGAACTTGAGGGTCACCGACCCCAACAGCGGTGATCGCCGAAAACACCTTAATCATTCCGATCACCGTGCCAAGTAACCCCAGCAGCGGGGTCGTTGCAGCGATGGTTCCAAGTGCATTGAGATAGCGTTCGAGCTCATGCACTACATGTCCACCGGCCTCTTCAATGGCATCTTTGATCAGGAACGCCTGCTGCGTTTGACGCGACAGTCCCGCTGCCAGTATCTGGCCGAGCGCACTGGTCTCACGAACAGCGTCAATTTGCTCGTTGGTCAGCCGATCGCCCAACGTCATACCCTGAATGTGGCTCATTAAATCTTTCGGTGCCACCACCGATCGACGAAGGCTCCAACAGCGTTCGACAATGATCGCCAATGCCAGAACCGAACACACAAGGATTGGCCACATGAGCCAACCACCACTTCTAATCAATTCAAACACGAGTCATTAATGTCGCTAAAGGATTCAGATTCAGTCGCAATCGGCAAAGGCATTCCAGATGGGTCGGAAAATCGAAGCTGAGCGTGGGGTGCGAAGTCTAACAACCCCCTCGTTTAACAGTCCATTCATCAGCGCATGAAACTGTGCTGGGGAGAATGCCAAAATCGCATCTGGGTGTCCGCCCATGTCCTCCAATCGACCCGACCTTGCTCTACTTTGACTAAAACGGCGCCCTGTTCGGCCGTATCGAGCCAAATTACTCGTTTTTCATCATAACGCCTAACAACATCCGCTTGAGGATGTCCAAATCGGTTGCGTGCACCACGACTAACGATTGCAATATCTGGCTGCACAACATCCAGTAATAATTGGCTGGATGACGTATTTGACCCATGGTGCGGCACTATCATCACGTTCGATCGCAAGGCCCCGCCGTAACGATCTACCAGTAACCGCTCCGCTCTCCTCTCGATATCTCCGGTCAATAAAACCGAACTGACCCCATCATTAATTTGAAGCACACACGAACGGTCATTTCGAGAACCCGAATATCCCGGCAGCGGCGAAAGAAATCGAAATTTAATGCCATCCCAAATCCAGGACTGTCCTGCAAAGCAGGCGCGATCCTGATCGTCGAATGAACGCCCACTTCGATAAATCTGGCCCACAGCCATCGCATCTAATACACCCGCAGCGCCCCCCCGATGATCACGGTCATCATGACTGACCACCATTACATCGACCGTGCTATGGCGGCGCGACCGTAGATAAGGCACCACAACAGTAGAACCCATCGAAAAACCCCCATACCCGTACCCCGCATCAAACAAGAGGGTATGGTGCGCTGTTTCGACGACCACGGCGAGACCCTGCCCGACATCAAGCACAGTGACAAAAAAACCATCCCTGCGCGGCAACAATGTCGTTAATCCCACCCCTAAGACACAGACTAACCCAAACACACACACCCGGCGCCAATACATTCTGAAACAAGCGAGTGCGACGATGACAACAACAAATGTGAAATAAACCACCGGCGCAAAAGCGCTGGTGGCGGCAAAGGGCCACTCTGCGGCCAATGCAATCCACGGCCACAAACAGTCGAGAATCCCGCTCACCGAATCCAGAAGCAAAGTTGTTAATGCACTTAAACCGAACAGCTTGGACAGCAGCGCAACCAATACCAACGGCACCACTATGATCGAAAAGATCGGCACAGCAATCAAATTGACAATCGGCGCCACGAGAGACACTTGACCGAAAAACACCATAAGCAAACCAGACAAACCGACGAATAAAAAAAACTGAATCCCACACAATATCCATAGCGACCGGACAGTTCGTTGAATCCACGAGACATGGCCTTTGAATTCAGCCTTGTCGGTCGCGAGCGAATAAAATAAAAGAATGATCCCTACCGCCGCATATGACAGCCAAAACGATGCTGACCAAACCGACAGAGGAGTCAACGCGGTGCCCGATATTAATGCGACAGAAAAGAGAGTCGACGCGGACCACCGCCGCCGAGTGAGCAGCATCAACGACGCCGCTAGCAACATCACCAGGGCGCGGGTGGTTGGGATCGAAAATCCAGCCAGTGCGGCATAGCCCGCCGCCATGGTCATGGCAGCGAATAATCCCACTGTTTGAGCAGGGACACGAAGCAGCAGTGCCGGGCTAAGACGCCAAAGGAAATTGAATAACCAGTAACCCAGTGTTGCTGCTAACCCTACATGCAACCCTGATATCGCGACCAAATGGCTCAAGCCCGTTCGCCGAAGCACTCGCCACTCCTGCGAGTCAATGCCTGATCGATCTCCTACCGCTAGCGCTCTAATCAACCCCATCGCGGAATCTTTTGGACGATCCGCAACAAGGGATTGCGCTAAACCCCAGCGAAGCCGATCAAGTAGAGCGACTGATCCAGATAATCCTAGACGGGCATTATCCGGGCTGGCTCGCACATAACCCCTGGCCTTAATGCCGCGAATAAATGACCTTTTCTCACGATCGACAATTCCCCAGTTGCGATAACTGCGGGGAGAGCGTAACCGCACCTCCAAACGCCAGCGCTCACCTGGCCTCACTCGCGGCATATCACCATACCAAGACAGGCGGAGGCGGCGCGCCACCGCCAATTCTGATGTTGAAAACCTTATCCCTTGAGTCAAAAAATCAAAACGAAGCACCGCATCTGACTCGTCTGGAAGACCCGTGACCCAGCCGGTGATAATGACGGGTTTCTCGTATACAGACAACGGCAGCGCTCGCATCAACATCACACTCGCAACCGTGTTAGCTAGTAAGAAGCCCCCGATAAGAGGACACAACCAAGAAAAAGCCCGCGTCCTAAACGCCAAGGCACCGACCACCATAAGACAAATTACCGAGTGCCATCCCAGCAAAACAGGCAACATGTGTATCGATGACGCACCGAGCCAGAACAACACTGAAATTCTGACCATCGTGGGCATACGCCCGAGCCTATAATCCGTGGCCTAACTTGAGGTGTGATTGTATTGTTGAGGCTTAAGGACTGACTGTGCCGAACCGCACACTACGGCAGAAATTGCCGTCAAAAACGACCGTACTGCAACAACCCGGTCTTCGACATTTGGCCCACCTCTTCGGGGATGCTCGACTGTGGTCACTCAATCGGAGTTCCGTCAGCCGTGGATTGGCAATTGGACTGTTTTGGACCTTCGTGCCGATACCGCTACAAACCATCCCCGCTGCCCTCACCTGCATTGTTATCCGTGGACACCTGCCGATTGCAGCGCTGATCGTGTGGATCTCAAATCCTCTGACTTGGTTCCCCCTCTATGGCTCCGCGTATCTCTTCGGTGCGTGGGTTTTGGGTCAACCGATTCCTGATTTATCGACCATCGATCTGGCCTGGATGAAGGGACAATTGGTGACGCTGTGGCTGGGGTGCATGATATTGGCTTGCCTGTTTGCTGTTGTAGGCTATCTTCTAGGGCATGCTCTGTGGCAACTACGTGCACTGCAACAATGGGAAAAAAGACGAACAATGCGAAAACCGCGTACCGACACACGCTCAAAACCTGATAAACCCCGCGGCAGCGGAGAAAAAGCCTCTTAGCGCTCCAGGCCCCCATCCACCAAACGCACGGCTCGACCCAATTTGCCTGCCAGTGCCACATCATGAGTGGCTACGACCAAACTTGTACCAAACTCTTCGTTCAACTCGATTAACAACTGCTGAACCGACTCCGCTGTGCGCCGATCTAGATTTCCCGTCGGCTCATCCGCCAATACACACGTTGGCCGGGTGATCAATGCCCGTGCTACTGCTGCACGCTGACGCTCGCCGCCGGACAACTCAGAGGGTCGATGACGCGCTCGACTGGCCAAGCCAACCCGCTCAAGCAATATTCTTGCTTTTTCGATCGCATCTGCGCTGGGGTGCCGACGAATCAGCAGTGGCATGGCGACGTTTTCCTCCGCTGTGAACTCTCCCAGCAAATGATGAAACTGGTAAACAAACCCGAGGGTGCGATTACGTAGATCGCCACGCGCCCGCTGACTGATATCCGCCGGGTTCGTCCCGCCTAACTCTATCTGTCCGGCAGTCGGGTCATCCAGCCCGGCCAGTAAGTGAAGCAATGTTGTTTTACCGCTACCTGAAGCGCCAACCAATGCAACAGTTTCCCCAGCCACAATATCTAAACTCACCCCAGTCAATACTTCGATTTGCGCGCCACCTTGAACATAGGTTTTACACAGGTCACGGCACCGTACGACCACTTCACCTGCCCTACTCATACCGTAGCGCCTCTGCAGGCTGTGTTCGAGATGCTCGCCACGCTGGGTAAAGCGTTGCGACCAGGCTGATACCAAACGATGCGCTAGCAATCTGGATGACATCAGACCATTTCATCTGTGCCGGAAAATCGGTGATCACGTAGATACTTGAAGGAAAGAACTCAGTGTTAAGCAGCCCCTCAAGCCACGGCACCAATGTTTCAATATTAATTGCCGTCAGCACACCAACACCGGCTCCAATTAACGTGCCAGTTATTCCAATCATCACGCCTTGCACAACGAAAATACCCATAACGCTCAACGGACTGATGCCAAGCGTGCGCAATATGGCAACATCGGCCTCCTTATCAGCAACAACCATAATCAAGGTCGAAACAATATTGAATGCAGCCACTGCCACAATGAGCAAAAGAATAATGAACATGACGCGTCTCTCGATCTTGAGCGCACGAAAAAGATTGCTATGCTCCCGTGTCCAATCGGTGATACCCACACCTGACCCAAGCAACTCTGTCAATTTCTGGCGCACGCGTGGCGCGTCATAAACATCCTTCAATTTAAGTCGAAGACCAGTAGCCCGACCTTCCGTTCGAAACAGGCGAGCAGCATCTTCTATATGAATCAACGCCAGCGCACTATCATACTCATACATACCCAACTCGAATATTCCCGCCACTCGAAAACGCTTTAGCCGCGGCAAAAGCCCTGCCGGCGTAACCTGTCCTTTCGGCGCAACGACAGTGATCTTGTCCCCCAGTACAACATTCAGCTTAGACGCAAGCGCTGATCCGATGATCACGTTCCAATCTCGGGGAACCAACGAGGCAACGTCACCCTCAGTTAAGTTGTCCAGAACCGTGGAAACATTCGCCTCCCTATTCGGCGCAATCCCCCGAATAAGCACACCGCTAACCGTTGACCCCTTAACGACCATGCCTTGGCCAAGGATAAACGGGGCCTGACCCACCACTTCTCCGACCTGCGCAGCCCGTTTACTCAGGCGTGGCCAATCGGTCAATTCCCCCCGGGAACTGGTAATGGTGACGTGAGAAGCCACTGCCAAGATACGTTCGCGCAATTCCCGCTCAAACCCATTCATGATCGACAAGACGGTGATCAACGCCCAGACCCCAATCACAATACCCAAAACCGAGATCAAGGAGATAAACGAAATAAACTGATTTCTCCGCTTGGCCCGCGTATAGCGCAGACCAATCTGCAGTTCCAGGGGACGAATCATGGGCCAGCGGACCGTGCCCGTCTCGACCTTGAGACGTTCAGCGGATTATGCCTCTGGTCTGAGATGGGGAAAAAGTAAAACATCACGAATAGACCGACTGTCTGTCAATAACATCACAAACCGATCGATACCAATCCCTCCTCCCGCGTTGGGGGGCAGACCGTATTCAAGCGCGTCGATATAATCCTGGTCGAAAAACATTGCCTCTTCATCACCACCGGCCTTCTCGCTCGCTTGCCGCTTAAGACGCTCCTCCTGATCCTGTGGATCGTTAAGCTCAGAAAACCCATTCGCCAGTTCACGGCCAGCGATAAACAATTCAAATCGATCCGTTACATCGGGGTCGCTTGCACTGCGACGAGATAACGGAGACACCGCGACCGGGTGGCCAGTAATGAAAGTCGGCTGAATCAGCGTCCCCTCAACGGTATGCTCAAACACTTCGAGCAGCAGTTCGCCGGCATCGCTACCCGTCGCAGCTTCAACCCCCAACGATGCGAGATGTCGGCGCAAAACAACTGCGTCTTTACAGTCGACCTCGGACAATTCCTCGTGATGCGATCGAACAGCCTCTGCCAATGACAGCCGACGGAACGGTGTCCCTAAATCGATCTGATGCCCCTGATATTCAACCACTGCAGACCCGGTGACCTCTTCTGTCACCGTGCGCAACATCTCCTCCGTCAGATCCATATAATCAACGTAGTCGAGATAGGCTTCGTTGTATTCCAGCATCGTGAATTCCGGGTTGTGCTCGGTACTTAAACCTTCGTTACGAAAGTTGCGATTCATTTCGTACACTCGCTCAAATCCACCTACCAGACAACGTTTGATATAGAGTTCCTGAGCGACTCGCATGAAAAGATCAATACCAAGAGCATTGTGATGCGTGACAAACGGTCGCGCATTGGCACCACCAGGGATGACCTGCATCATCGGTGACTCGATCTCAAGATATCCACGTTGATCTAGAAAACGACGCAGTGATGTTGTGATCTGCGCTCTCCGACGGAAGGTCTCGCGGGACTGCTCATTGACGATCAGATCTACATAGCGTCGTCGATAACGGGTTTCCACATCCGCGAGCCCGTGGAATTTGTCCGGCAAAGGTCGCAGTCCTTTTACCAGCAGCCGGATATCCTCAACCTGCACGGTTAACTCCCCGGTGCGGGTACGAAACAAAGTACCCACCACTCCGATGAGATCACCGATATCGAGCTTTCGAAAAAGCCGGTTGTAAACGCCGTCTGCTAAACGATCCCTTTGGGCATAGATCTGTATCTTTCCATGCTCGTCATGCATGTCAGCAAACCCGGCCTTGCCCATCACTCTCCGTGTCATGACACGACCCGCGACCGTGACACGAGTCGGTGTGTCGCTCAGGGTCTGCTCATCAATATGAGCAAAGTTTCGACGAATTTCCCGTGTATCGGTGTCACGTCTGAAATCATTCGGATAGGCATTACCATCTCCTCGCAATACTTCGAGTTTTTCCTTGCGCTGAAGTACTTGATCGTTTTCTTCGGTCGTCATGCGATTGTTCCCCAGCGTCGTCTAATCTTAAAGCCCTTGCTTTAGGCTAGCCTCGATAAATGCCCGAAGATTGCCATCCAGTACTGCCTGCGGGTTGCCTGTTTCCACCCCCGTCCTTAAGTCCTTAATACGGGACTGGTCAAGCACGTAGGAACGAATCTGACTACCCCAACCTATGTCGGACTTGGAATCCTCAAGCCCCTGCTGCTCTTCCTTCCGTTTACGCATCTCGGCTTCGTATAGGCGGGCTCGCAACATATTCATCGCCTCCGCTCGATTGCGATGTTGTGAGCGATCATTCTGGCATTGCACCACTATCCCGCTCGGCAGATGAGTGAGACGTATCGCCGAATTGGTCTTGTTAACATGTTGCCCTCCCGCCCCACTCGCACGATAGGTATCCACCCGCAGATCGGCAGGGTTGACCTCGATATCGACCGTATCATCGACCTCGGGATATGCAAAGACCGAGGCGAAGGAAGTATGTCGTCTATTGCCTGAGTCAAACGGTGATTTTCGAACTAAGCGATGCACGCCGGTTTCTGTGCGTAAATGACCATAGGCATATTCACCACTCACCTGGATGGTGGCACTTTTGATCCCCGCCACCTCGCCTTCAGATCGTTCGATCATCTCAACCTTGAATCCCTCTCGTTCGGCCCACCGCAGGTACATCCGGAGCAGCATAGCAGCCCAATCCTGAGCCTCAGTACCTCCTGATCCCGCCTGAATGTCTACAAACGCGCTGGCCACATCTGCCTCACCAGCAAACATACGCCTAAACTCGAGCCTCGACAGCACGTTGCCAATCGAATCGATATCAGCCCTTAGCGAGGCAATCGTGGCGGCATCTTCTTCGGTGTTGGCAAGATCCAACAGTTCTACCGCTTCATCAGTCTTAACGGTAAGATCATCTATAGTGGCTACGACCTCCTCAAGACGGGCGCGTTCTCTCCCAAGCTCCTGCGCTACCGACTGATCACTCCAAATGTCTGGTTCTTCAAACCGTAACAGGATCTCCTCTAATCTCTCACGTTTGTTTTGATAGTCAAAGATACCCCCTGAGGGCGCTTATGCGGGTACCGTAATCGTCGAGTGTGCGGCTGAGTTCACCGGTATCTTGCATGACACTTGCCTATCAATACCAATTAGTGGCCCCGAAGGATACCGGATTAAGAATGCCACGGGTAATTCACGCGAATACTGGGACAACACCACACCCCTAAGAAATCGGGTTACAATCCGCTCACAGGCGCTGGTAACAGCGCCGTTTTAATTATTCACTCGACGGAATCTGGGCTCTGCCACCACTATGAAAATTGGAGTGCTGACAGAATCGGCCATCAACGAAAACCGGGTAGCGACAACCCCCCTGGTGGCCGTCGATCTGATACGACTTGGATTTGATGTAGCGATCGAGACAGGTGCTGGATCCAAAGCAGGGTATTCTGACGAGGATTACCTCGCTGCTGGGGCCAGCATTGCACCTTCGGCCAAAGACCTCTGGTCGACTGCAGACATTGTTCTCAAGGTTCGAAGTCCTAATCCTGATTCCGCCGCGGCTACTGACAGCACACTGCCATTACGATCCGGACAGATCCTGATCAGTTTCATTGGCCCAGGACAAAATCCTGCTTTACTTGAAACACTGGCCACGAGTGGCGCTACCGTGCTCGCTATTGATGCAGTGCCCCGCATCACGCGGGCACAAAAATTCGACGCACTGAGTTCAATGGCCAATATCGCTGGGTATCGAGCGGTCATAGAGGCAGCTAACTGCTTTGGACGCTTTTTCACTGGACAAATGACGGCTGCCGGGAAAACTCAACCGGCTAAAGTCCTCGTTATCGGTGCCGGTGTTGCGGGCCTGTCAGCCATGGGCGCCGCCGTGAGCCTCGGCGCCATCGTTCGCGCATTCGATACCCGGCTCGAGGTCAGAGAACAGATTCAGAGCATGGGCGCAGAATTTCTGCTGGTTGATATCGAAGAAGACGGCGGTGGAACAGGCGGGTACGCGAAGGTGATGAGTGAGGAATTCATTCGAGCGGAGATGGCGCTGTTCGCGCAACAAGCCAAGGAAGTCGATATCATTATCACTACCGCCCAGATTCCTGGAAAACCCGCACCAGTGCTCATTACTGGGGACATGGTTCACTCCATGGCACCTGGCAGCGTTATCGTTGATCTTGCAGCAGAGCAAGGCGGCAACTGTGAATTGACTCAACCGGGCCAACGCGTCGTGGAGAATGGGGTCACCATCCTCGGCTATACCGATCTCGTCAGTCGCATGGCATCGCAATCGAGTCAACTCTATGCCAGCAACCTACGTCACCTGATCAATGATCTCTGCCCCGAAAAGGATGGAACACTAACGCTGGATTTCGACGATCAAGTGGTACGAGCAATAACGGTAGTGCACCAGGGTAAAGTGACTTGGCCCCCGCCGCCGATCGAGACAACGCCGGCACCAAAAGCCACTGCCACACCAGTAGCGAACGACCCCAAAGTCGCTGTTGCAGAGAAATCGACTTCGAATTCTCTTATCGGTCTAGTGATCACTGCCTTATTGATATTCGGGGTCGGCTCAGTTGCACCGCCGGCCTTCACGGCGCATTTCACAGTCTTTGTTTTATCCATTTTTATCGGATGGCAGGTCATCTGGAACGTCACACCGGCCCTTCATACGCCATTAATGAGTGTGACCAATGCAATCAGCGGTATCATCGTGGTAGGCGCGCTGCTGCAGATCGACTCAACATCGTCTCTGGTAGTTATCCTCGCAGCTGTCTCCGTATTGGTCGCTTCGATCAACATTGCTGGTGGATTCCTCGTGACCCAAAAAATGCTTGCGATGTTCAAGAAGGAGCATTGAATTTGACCTCGGGTATCGTCTGGGCTGCCTACCTCGTTGCCGCCATCCTCTTCATCCTGAGCCTGTCCGGACTCAGCAATCAGGAATCAGCGCGACGCGGAAACGTATTTGGTATCGCGGGCATGGCACTGGCCATCGGCGCCACAATTCTCGGTAACACGCTCGACAACTACCCGCTTGTGATCGGAATGATGCTGTTGGGTGGAGCCATCGGTGTCATGGTGTCTATGCGTGTGCAGATGACCTCGATGCCGCAACTGGTAGCGATACTACACAGCCTTGTCGGTCTGGCCGCCGTAATGATCGGCCTCGCGAATCAGATCGATAGCGATACCACGAAGATCTCTACGGAGGTTGAACAAACAATCCACATGGTCGAGATTTATCTTGGCGTGTTAATTGGAGCCGTCACATTCTCCGGCTCAGTCATTGCATTCGGGAAACTCCAAGGCGTCATCAGCAGTCGAGCGCTAGCTCTTCCCGGTCGGCATTTTGCCAACATCACGATTGGGCTCGCCTGCCTATGGTGCGGTTACCTATATTTAACGGCGGGTACTGCGGAAGCAGAAATCTTTCCACTGCTGGTCATGACCGCCCTCGCACTTGCGTTCGGAGTGCATATGGTGATGGCCATCGGTGGCGCGGACATGCCCGTAGTGATATCAATGCTGAACAGCTATTCTGGCTGGGCCGCCGCCGCAACTGGCTTCATGCTTTCCAATGACTTATTAATTGTGACCGGCGCACTAGTCGGTAGCAGTGGCGCCATACTGAGTTACATCATGTGCCGCGCCATGAATCGACGCTTCGTGTCAGTCATTCTCGGTGGCTTTGGCAACACTGACAGCAGCAACAGTGTCGCGGCAGAAAGCGGCGAAGCCATTGCCATTGATTATGCGGAGGCGGCACAACTACTCGCAAGTGCGGACAGTGTTGTCGTGGTCCCCGGCTATGGAATGGCGGTCGCCCACGCGCAACACCCTGTATCTGAAATGACACGCATCCTGCGTGCACAGGACGTAGATGTGCGATTTGCCATCCATCCCGTTGCCGGACGTATGCCTGGCCATATGAATGTATTGCTCGCGGAAGCGCGTGTACCCTACGACCTAGTCATGGAAATGGATGAAATTAACCCGGACCTGCCAAAAACTACCGCAGTACTGGTAATCGGGGCCAACGACATCGTCAACCCAGCCGCACAGGAAGATCCCGGCAGCCCGATTGCCGGCATGCCAGTGCTAGAGGTATGGAAAGCAGATCACGTGATTATCTTGAAACGTAGCATGGCTGTGGGCTATGCGGGCATTGATAACCCACTCTTCTATCGGGACAACTCAAGAATGCTGTTTGGCGACGCCAAAGACAGTATTGATCAACTGTTGCAACAATTGAAGGCAACCTGACCCACAGAATATCAGGCAGCCCCCCCCAGCAGGTCACGCATCCGCGTGCCAATCTCAGCCGGACTACGCACGACGGCCACCCCCGCATCTTCCAACGCCCTAATCTTGTCCTCAGCGCTACCAGTGCCTCCCGCAATGATGGCACCCGCATGCCCCATGCGTTTACCCGGGGGCGCCGTTGCCCCAGCAATGAACGCAACCACTGGTTTGGACATATGGGTTTTGATCCACGCCGCGCACGCTTCTTCATCAGTACCACCGATTTCTCCACACATAACAACGGCCTCAGTCTCAGGGTCCGCGTTAAATAAAGCCATGATGTCCAGGTGCTTCATCCCGTTGACGGGGTCACCACCAATACCAACACAGGTTGACTGCCCTAACCCAACGCTACTCAACTGACCGACCACTTCATAGGTCAACGTGCCGGATCGCGACACCACGCCCACCGGTCCGGAACGATGAATATAACCAGGCATAATTCCGATCTTAACTTCCTCAGGAGTGATAACGCCGGGACAATTTGGACCAATTAAGACTGTCGTTGAATCTGCCATTCGATGACGGATCTGGATCATATCCTTAACCGGCACTCCCTCCGTAATACAAATAACGAGTCCGATTTCCGCATCAATCGCCTCTTCGATAGCCGCAGCCGCGAACGCTGGCGGGACATAGATCACCGACACATCACAACCCGTTTGGTCGCGAGCCTCGACAACAGACTCAAACACAGGAACATCCTCGATGGACTCGCCTCCTCGGCCGGGTGTCACTCCCGCGACAAAGCAGTCACGGCCAAATGCGTAAGCAAGGCAATTAGCGGTGTGGAATCGCCCTGTTCGCCCAGTGATTCCCTGCGTGACCACCCTGCTTTTCCGATCAACCAGTATGGACATAGGTTAACCTGCCGCCGCGACCACTTTCTCTGCCGCTTCAGCCATCGTCGCAGCTGGAATGATCTCGATGTCGGATTCCGCAAGAATCTCGCGACCGCGTTCAACATTAGTGCCTTCCAGGCGCACTACCAACGGAACATCAAGATTCACTTCTCGGGCTGCACTGACCAACCCTTTGGCAACCACATCACAACGCATGATGCCCCCAAAGATGTTAACCAGGATGGCGCGAAGCGATTCGTTTCGCAGCATCAACTTAAAGGCTTCAGTAACCTGTTCGGTCGTCGCCCCGCCACCCACATCTAGAAAATTCGCAGGCTCACCGCCATAAAATTTAATGATATCCATTGTCGCCATTGCCAGCCCCGCCCCGTTTACCAGACATCCGATGGAACCATCGAGTGCAATGTAATTAAGACCGTGGGCAGATGCATCAACTTCATCCTGGTTCTCTTCGTCCAAATCACGCAGGGCTGCAATGTCCGGCTGACGAAAGAGTGCACTATCATCAAAATTGAATTTCGCATCTAACGCAATCAACCGCTGGTCCTTAGTCACAATCAACGGATTAATTTCCACCAACGAAGCATCACTCTCCCAGAAAGCCTCATAGACTGAGGAAATTAGTTCTGCCGCCTCATGTTGCAAATCAGGCGGTATGCCCATTTTTTTTGAAAGCCATGCCACATTTCCGTCGTCAACTCCTGCCGAGGGATCGACCGGCAAGCGGTGAATATGCTCCGGAGTAGAAGCGGCAACACTTTCGATATCCATGCCACCTTGCGCACTTCCAATGATTACCACTCGCTGACTTACTCGATCGATGACTATGCCTAAATACATTTCGCTTTCTATGGCGACTCCTTCTTCGATCAGTACCCATCTAACCTGCTGCCCATCAGGGGAAGTCTGATGTGTCACTAGCATCATACCCAGCATCTCATCGGCCGCCCGATGCACATCCTCGAGTGATGACACAACTTTAACTCCGCCCCCCTTGCCCCGACCGCCGGCGTGAATCTGCGCTTTTACAACCCAGGGCGGGCCCATAATAGTTGGCGCAAGATGACTCACTTCCTCAATAGATCGGCAAACCACACCCAGCGGAACGGTTACGCCATAGCGCCGCAGGATCTCCTTTCCCTGGTACTCGTGTATTTTCATCGTTCCAACGAACCTAACTATCGTTAGGCTCGACCACCACTTGGCGCTGTTGATCAGTGATCCACTCGCTCCACGAACCCACAAACAACCGGGAACCAGGTAACCCTGCATGCTCCATCGCTAAAAGGTTGTGACAAGCCGTGACACCTGAGCCGCAGCTGTGAATCACATCCCGAGGCGACTGCGCTTCAATTAAGGCCTCGAACGCCTGCCGCAACTCCCTAGTCGGTTTGAACTGTCCCTCACGCATGTTCTCTACAAACGGACGATTCACCGCGCCCGGTATATGACCCGCTACCGTATCCAATGGCTCCTGCCATCCCTTGAAACGCGATGCCTCACGTGCGTCAACAATCAAACCGCTCGCCTCCCCAGCAATTAACTCTACCGTTTCGACTGACACCCACAAATCGTTATCCACTATCCCCTCATAGATGGCGCTCTGATACGTCTCGTTACCTGACGATGATGCAAAGCCCGCCGCCTGCCACGCGGCAAAACCACCATCAAGCACCTTAACGTCAGAGTGTCCCATCCAACGCAACATCCACCAGAATCTTGCGGCCATCGCACAACCCCCGTCATCATAGACAACTAGCGGAATATCTGGAGTCAGGCCAAGACGACCGAGCGTCGCGCGAAATACACCTACTTCGGGCAACGGATGACGACCCGTTCGCGGACCAACAGGGCCAGATAAGTCAGTCTCCAAATCAACATAGCTCGCGCCGGGGATATGCGATGCAAGGTATTGCGCTCGCCCCGCATCGGGTTGAGTAAGAAGAAAACGACAGTCGAACACGCAGGGAAGGTTGGCATCATCCTGTGCAAAAAGCTCGTTAACCGATATGAGTGGGGAGTCGTTCATTTTTTTCATTAATAGATTATCCATTCCATCGCTCTTCAGCAAAGCGCTGAAAGCTTATGTGGCCTTTAAATACCGCGTGATCGCAGCCTATGTCTGGCGGTGGGGGTGGGATTCGAACCCACGGTGGTCGTGAAACCACGCCAGTTTTCAAGACTGGTACATTCAGCCGGACTCTGTCACCCCACCTTTCTCACACCATCACCAGTTGAGCCGCACAACTCATGAAATCATATTGCTTGCCAGACTCGCGTGATCCTATCATCTAATGACACCCGCCTATTCGGGCGAATGTTTGACGCCTTTTTGTTTTGACTACCCGCGATCAATACGCTCCATTCCGCCCATGTAAGGACGCAATACTTCCGGCACCATAATCGCACCATCAGCGGTCTGATAGTTCTCCATGACAGCCACTAGCGTTCGCCCGATAGCCAATCCCGAGCCATTCAACGTATGCAATAAAGCGGGCTTTCCTGTTGACGGATCTCGCCATCGCGCACCCATTCGCCGCGCCTGAAAAGCCTCAAAGTTACTGCATGACGAAATCTCCCGATAGCGTTGCTGACCAGGAAGCCACACCTCAAGATCATAGGTCTTAGCAGCAGAAAACCCAAGATCTCCACCACACAATGTCACGACGCGATACGGTAGACCCAATTTCTCGAGAATGACCGCCGCGTGGGCGGTCAGCTCTTCAAGCGCCTCCCAAGAATGTAATGGATCAACCAACTGCACCAATTCAACTTTCTCAAACTGGTGCTGACGAATCATGCCACGAGTGTCTTTACCGTATGAGCCGGCTTCCTGTCGAAAACAAGGAGTATGACAAACGTGGCGCGCCGGTAGACCTTCCGGCTCCACGATAACATCACGGTAAAGATTGGTGATAGGAACTTCGGCTGTGGGAATTAAGTAGTAAGGTGGGTCAGATGTCGTCAGGAATTGATCTTCTTCAAATTTTGGCAACTGCCCGGTTCCAAAAAGCGACCGTTCATTCACCAAATAAGGAACATAAGTTTCACGATAGCCATGCTCTCGCGTATGCACGTCGAGCATGAACTGAATAAGCGCACGATGCATCGTCGACAATGCGCCAAACATGACAACAAACCGGGAGCCGGTCAGTTTGCTTGCCGCATCAAAGTCCATCATGCCCAACTGGGTACCGAGATCGACATGATCTTTGGCTTCAAAAACAGGCTGTGACGAATCACCCCAGCGACGTTGTTCGACGTTGTCATGCTCCGAACTCCCTTCGGGCACCGACGCATGGGGTAAATTTGGAATCCCCTCTATCAATGTACGTAATTCTGCCTGGACCGTACCAAGGGTTACCTCCACGGCTTTCAGGCGAGGCCCAATGCTAGCCATTGATTCCATTAACTCAGCGACATCTTCCCCCCCAGCCTTTCTCTGACCGACCTCCTTCGACAATCGGTTGCGCTGAGCCTGCAACGACTGTTGCTCGGTTTGTTGCTGACCCCGTTCCGCCTCCAGCCGCATGAGACGGTCAGTGTCAAGGATGAAACCACGACGTAAAAGTGCCTTCGCCACAGCGTGGGGATCGTTTCTCAGTAATTGGGAATCAAGCATGATAAATAGGCATTAAGGCCAGAATAAAACCTAACCTGCTTCGTCAATGATATCTACCCCCCCCGGGACCTCAAACGCAAACCATTCTGCACCGATGGCGATATTTTCCTTTACATCTGATAACACGATACGAGTGATTTGCCCCAAGTCGTCAAGCAACTGGATTAACCGTAGCGTACTCCGTTCGAATCCGAGTTGAATCTCGGAAAAACTCGCCGCTTCCTCCTTAGAGTGAAGCGCTACCCAACCTATCTTGCCTTGCTGTCCCAGGTCCTGCACCCGATAGTTTTGCTTTGGATTTCCGCCACTTGACAGCACGGCAGCCGGACTCGTTCCCAGTGCATCGGTCAACTTGCGAATCGTCACCTGCTCTAGATCTATATCGTAAACCCACAGACGATCCCCGTCTGCGATGATGGCTTGCTCGGCTGGCGGGTCATAGTCCCATCGAAAACGACCGGGCCGACTAATCCGCAATTGCCCAGAGCTCTCCTCCAATGGCACCAGATTCTCGTCGAACACTGTCTGGATAAATCGCGCCTTAAAAGTGCGCACTTCCTCAAAAAATCGATCGAACTGGGTGATCGACTCCGCCTGGGCGACTGCCGGCAGCCCGCTATGCAACAAGATTAGCGCGCAAAGACCACCTAATCTTGCCAACATTTCCATCTCCCCCTTTCTCGCGAAGCCGGATTATTCTGGCGGCGCTGGCGCGAGCACTTCCCGTTTGCCATTTTCCAACGGCCCCACAACACCAGCCATTTCCATCGCCTCAATCATCCGCGCCGCACGGTTGTACCCAACGCGCAACTGCCGCTGCACGGAAGATATAGATGCCCGCCGTGTCCCCGTCACAAACGCCAGGGCTCTATCGTAGAGCGGGTCACCTTCTCCATCCCCTCCATCTACGCCACCGCTGCTAAATTCCGAGTCGAACTCAACATTGACCACATTGTCGAGGTAGGCCGGGGCGCCACCTTGTCTTAGGTGGTTCGTGACCCGCTGCACCTCTTGATCAGACACAAAAGCGCCATGTACGCGGACAGGAAACCCCGTACCTGGAGGAAGAAAGAGCATATCGCCATGTCCCAGCAACTGCTCTGCACCCATCTGATCGAGCACGGTCCTTGAATCGGCTCTGGAGCTAACCTGAAAAGCGACTCGAGTCGGGATATTGGCTTTGATTAACCCAGTCACCACATCAACCGAAGGTCTCTGGGTCGCCAAAATGACGTGAATCCCAGCTGCTCGAGCCCGTTGTGCAATCCGAGTGATCAGTTCTTCTACCTTTTTTCCGACCACCATTAGCAAATCGGCAAACTCATCGATGATGACAACGACATAAGGCATTTTTGATAGCGTTGGGGCCGTTGTTGTGTCATCTACCTGCGGCTCGTGGAATGGGTCAACTATTGGCTTCCCGGCATCCATAGCCGCGATCACTTTGCGGTTATAGCCCGCAATGTTTCTTACCTGCAATTCGGCGATCAAACGAAATCGGCGGTCCATTTCA
>JAKUQS010000032.1 GCA_022451485.1 Gammaproteobacteria bacterium | reverse complement strand
AAACCTGCCCTGTCGCTGCCATGAATTCTGGCATGGTCAGATCCGGGCCTGTCTGTGGTGTGCTCCATGGCGACGGATTTTGCCCCACACGGATTTGGTCTGAGTAAGGTTGTTCCATCGCCAAATCCGAAATACTAGTAAAAGTGATAGTAGTATTTATTGATATAAGCAATGATGTTACCCATCTGTATTTCATCAAGCTGGAGATTGGGATCCATCTTCCTGTTGAAATGCTGGAGGCGATTGGCAAATGCAACCAGTTCTTGTACGTTGGTGACTCGGCGAGGGGTGCGCAAGTAAACCCCGGATCCGTCTCCTCCAAACTGCTGCACATGACAGCCGCTGCAGCGCGCCTGGTGTAATCGTTGACCAGCGGCAATATCACCTGATAAATGGAGGCCAGATGCTGCTACGTTGCCCACAAAGGGCATCAGAAAAACAAGAAAGGTGAGTTTTTTTCTGATCAACATGTGCTCTGCTCCTGGGAGGTGATGCCGTTCCACGCTAAAGGCTAAAAAATATCGGCGGGCTCCGCCCATTGCGTTATTCTTTAGTCTGACAGTAGCAATGCCCGGCAACTGGTCGTTCGGTTAATTATACCGATCTCAAAAGAGTAGCAATACCCAATTCTTGTCGCTGGGTAGAATCACAGGTCGCCCAGGCTTTTACCTTTTTTGGTAGTCTTGACGCCCCAACAGAGTCTTTGGCAATGCTGAATTTACAATGCCGAAACAGACTCAGCTAAGGATGCACGGGTTATGTGCCAGTATGTGCCCTCGCCACATTGGCAAGCGAGAACCAGGATGGGGAATGTGTGTGCTGAGTTCCAACGAACAGTGGTTATTCATAATAGGAACACCGGATTGTGACTCCCCATGACCGCTGAATTTGACGTTGTTATTGTCGGATCCGGTCCCGCTGGGTTGAGTGCTGGAGCCCGGGCAGTTGCAACCGGTATGACGCATGTGGTGTTGGAGGCAGCACCGCACGCGGCAGATACGCTTGTCCGTTACCAGCGTGGGAAGTTTGTGATGGCCTACCCCATAACGCTGCCGCTGAGATCGGGTCTACCGTTTGCTGCGGCCAGTCGAGAGGAGGTATTGCAGAGTTGGGGTGATCGAATTGATGAGTTGGGTATCAATCTGCGTTACGAGGCGCGAGTCACTGGTATCGAACGGGCTGAAAGTACGTTTGTTGTTATCCTCGAAAAAGAGCAACGTCTCATGGCTAAAAGTGTGGTGTTAGCTATCGGCTTGCAGGGTAACGTCAACAAACTGGGGCTCTCTGCTGATGAGCGTTTGCCTATCCAATATCACCTGGATGATGCCGCGGCACATCAATCCGAGCGGATTGTCGTGATCGGTGCTGGTGATAGCGCCATCGAGAATGCTCTCGGATTGGTCGAGAACAACACGGTCTATGTTGCCAATCGGGGTGAGGAATTTGTGTCGGCTAAATCGTCAAATGAAAGTGCACTGCGGTCAGCTATCGATGCGGGTAGTGTTATTCCGCTTTGGAATGCGACCGCTATTGAGTTAAAGAAGGGCAGTATTGTGTTTAATACGCCAAACGGTGTCACCGTTGTCGATTGTGATCGAGTGATTGCGAGATTAGGTGCCGCGCCCCCGAGACGATTTCTTGAGGGGTGTGGAGTAGCGTTCTCCTCGGATGACCGCAATGCACCGCCACCACTCAGTTCCCGCTATGAATCGAACGTGCCGGGCCTTTACATCGTTGGGGCAGTGGCCGGTTATCCGTTGATTAAGCAAGCCTTGAATCAGGGTTATGAAGTCATTGAACATATCCGTGGACATTCGATTGATCCGGCCGATGAAGCGCTGCTCAAGGAGGCTCTCTCCCCGTTGGGGAATGTCTCAGTGACTGAGGTTATGCACCGCTTGGCGGAAGAGATTGCTGTGTTTAAGGGGCTGGGTTCGCTCGTGCTCCGTGAAGTGCTGGCGGAGTCGACTATTCATGTGTTGGAGGAAAGTGCCGTTGTTTTTGAACGCAATGACTATACGAATTCACTTTTCGTGATTCTTGACGGTGCCGTTGCAGTTCTGATTGATCCGAGTGATTCAACTCGTCGAGTCATCATTAAGAAAGGCAATTTCTTTGGTGAAATGGGACTGATCTCTGGGCGTCGGCGGAATGCCACGGTGGTCGCACACCAGCGGTGTACTCTGTTAGAGGTGCCGCGACGTTTGATGGTCAAGCTGTGTGAAACGGTGGCTTCTGTAAAAGCGGCAATGGACCATGAGGCGGTAGTCCGTGAGATGCAAACGCACATTGCCCCGAATGTCAGTCGAGAAATTTTTGCTGGTTTGGCTGATGAGGCTGAGATCGTTGCTTATCCGGCGGGAGCAACGCTTTTTCGCGAGGGTGAAAAGGGCGATGCCTTGTACCTTATGCGAAAGGGGTCGGTCTCCATCTCGCGTCGCATCGGTACTCGAGAAGTCACGCTAAGTTACGCACGCGCCGGTCACTATGTGGGTGAGATGGCACTTCTGTCTGACATGCCACGGTCGGCTACCGTACGGGCAGTGGTCGATTGCGAAGCGATTCGAATTGACGGCGAGCGTTTCAAGGTGTTGATAGCTGAAAACGACAGTGCCCGCGCCGCAGTTGAAGGCATCTTTCGTGAACGCGTTGCTGCTAATGAAAAGATGTCGCGGCATGAAAGCGAGAGTGATGTCCTTGAGTTTCTGTTATCGCAGGGTGTCAGCGAGGCCACGGATATTCTGGTTATCGATGAATCGCTTTGTACCGGATGCGATAACTGTGAGGCAGCCTGTGCTGCAACTCACCACGGTATCGCGCGCCTTGATCGAGAAGCCGGGCCATCATTTGCTAACCTGCATTTGCCCACCTCGTGTCGTCACTGTGAGCATCCGTACTGCATGATCGATTGCCCACCAGATGCAATTAAGCGTTCTGCGAATGGAGAGGTCTACATAGAGGATAGTTGCATCGGCTGTGGGAACTGTGAAAAAAACTGCCCGTATAACGTTATTCAAATGGCTGCGCCTCGATCACGACGTCCAAATTTTCTGGCCTGGTTGTTGTTTGGAAAAGACCGTTTCGAGAAGGTTGGCGCGAATGTGCCCGAGCAGGCGGTCAAGTGTGATATGTGCATAGGCATCGATGGCGGTCCGGCTTGTGTGCGTTCGTGTCCAACGGGTGCGGCAGCTCGGATAAGTCCAGATAGGTTGATCAATCTGTTGGGTGTCCATACATGATATCGGGTGTAGATCAGCCTTATCAGTCGGTGTCTTTTTTGTCTTATCGACGATTTCTCTACTTGAAGCTAAGTAGCGCGCTTGTTCTGATTTGTCTTGCGGCTTACCTCACCCATGAGCCGATTGCAGGGCATATCGGTTCAACCTGGCTCGGTTATACGCTGGGTGGAGTCAGTGCCGGTCTGGTTTTATTCTTGTTGTGGTTCGGTATTCAGAAGCGTCGCTACGGGCAAGGCACACCGTTGAGTGGATGGTTGAGCGGGCATGTTTACCTCGGCGGTGCATTGGTAATTGTTGCAACACTTCATTCTGGTTTTGAATTGGGACCTAATCTGCACTCTTTGACCTGGCTCTTGATGGTCATGACGGCCGTGAGCGGAGTGATTGGCGTCATTATTTATTGCCGGTATCCCACGCTTCTTTCGGCCCGTCGTCGTGGATTGACCGACGCGGAAATCCTGATGCAGGTGGATGCGCTTGATCGGCAGTGCGAGGTATTGGGCGCGACTTTGGGAAATAACATTGAGGATGCGTTATCTCAGTCTAGGAGTGAAGCCTCCTCGATGAGAGCGGGTCGTCGTTTATCTGTTCGGGCAAAGGATGCGCCACTTACCCATGCAGCGCGGTTGTTGGTTGAGCGTTGGTGTGATGACAGAAATGATCATGAGCGAGGTCGCGAATTGCACGCATTGCTGGTGCGCAAAGAAACCCTGCTGTGTGACCTGTGCCACCAGAGACACCTTGTCGCGCTGATGCGTACCTGGTTGTATTTCCATGTGCCGTTATCAGTCGGGCTTCTGGTAGCCATGGCCGGTCACGTTTTTCTGGTGTTTTTCTACTGGTAGGTCTCATCAAGTGCACGTGCTTCTTCGAATGATTCGGCGCCAGGCCATTGGCGATATCAGTACGCAAGAATCGAGTCATTCGGGACCTATTATCCGTATTGGACGGGGTTCTGACTGCGATATTCATTTACCCGATGCGGGCATTCAGTTAGAGCACGCAACGCTCGAGTCACGTGGGGGCTGCACATTTATTCAGGCCATTGGTCATGCGACCATCGCGGTAAATCGAAAGGTAGTTGACGGCATTGAACTGCAGGTCGGCGATGAGATTCGACTGGGCCTTTACCAACTCGAGGTGCAGGAATCGATTGAAGCTGTTGATGGTGACAAAGCGTTTGTTTTAACCTGTGAGCGAATCGCCCCGGATAATGCCGTGTGGCAGGGGAAAGCAGGCACCACCGCAGGTGCAGGTGTTGGTGCCAAGTTGAGTATGCGCGGTGCGTCGTGGGTGCTCGGGCTATTGATGTTGCTCATGTTTTTTGTGTGGCCGATAGCAGTGCATTATTTCGCCGAGAGTCGTGATGTCGGCGCTCTCAACACGCCGACGACAGTGGGACATCAGCCGGTCGGGGACTGGGCGACTTGGGGACGAAGCGCCTGGCTGACCGGCGCCGTTTCCCGGAGTCACGCACTTTTTGGCGATGAGTGTTCTTCCTGTCATCAACGGGCGTTCATTCCGGTGAATGCCTCTGATTGCCTCACCTGCCACGACGATGTGCAGGAGCATGTCCGGGTTGAGCAGTTTTCCTTTGCGTCGCTTGGTGCAACCGGATGTTTACAATGCCATCAAGAACATGAGGGTGACGATCAGTTGGTGCTGAGTGACTCGCGACTATGTGTGAATTGTCATCAGAATCTAACGGCGATGTCTGAGGGAAGGGCCGAAGTGTCTGATGTGGTTGGCTTTTCCGAACATCCAGAATTTCGAGTACACCGTGTTAAGTCCAGTATCGACACAGGTCTGAAGTTTCCCCATAACATTCATCTGGATTCCAGGGGCGTCTTAAATCTTAAGGACGAGTCACAAGTGTTGGTGTGCCGTGACTGTCACCTTGTGGAGAACGACGGTACCAAGATGGCCTTTCCGAAATTTGAAAAGCACTGTGCTGACTGCCATAGCCTGCGTTTTTCATTCGAAGCGCCGGACCGCACGATGCCACATGGCGATGTTGCAAAAGCAAAAACGTTCATTCGTGACACTTATGCCAGTGTTGCTGCCAAAGGCGGATTTCGGTTGCCGATTGAAGAGATGCCAAAGGTACTCAGGCAAAGGGCGAAGACGCTGAAGCCAGAAGAGGTTGAAATCGCACAAGCGTTGGCGTGGGTGGACAAAAAATCGGCCAGCGTCATTAGCGGACCTTTTGGAAAAGGCCAATGTGCAGAGTGTCACACGATCATAGAAAACAAGGACGATCCTTTAGCCTGGGATATCGTACCCGTTGATCCTGCCATGGTCAGTCTTGTGGGCGCCCGTTTTGATCATGCACCTCACCGACAGGTTACCTGCTCAGCCTGTCACGGCGCTAGGGAGTCAAAAGCAGCCTCTGACGTGCTGCTACCGAAGATTGGCAAATGTCAGTCTTGTCACGGCCCACCTTCCGCGTCGCACCTGTTGCCGACCCAGTGTGTTGATTGCCACAGCTTCCACCAGGGACATGCTATCGCCGTTAAAACCGGCGAGTCCAAGCGATAAACCAACGCGGTCATCGGATTAAATGACTGCCACCCGGGCTTGGCACGGGCGCCGTACTCTTAGCACAGGATAGCCGCTGCGCGTTAGATCACTTCAGCAGGTGCCTGCGGCACGGTCTCCCAGAATTCAGCATCGTGTCCATAAAAGATGCGTGCGCCAGCTGTCTGCAGGGCGCGAATTCGTTTCAGGCTTTCAAGCATTTCTTCCCGGTTGTGCAGGATACGAGGCAGGTGAAGATCTTCCAGTGTTTTGCGCAGGTAACAGGCATCGCCTGCGAGCAATATTTCCCCGCTGGCAAGGCGGACTTTGAGTGACTGATGCCCTGGTGTGTGTCCAAAAGTTGGGACACACACGACGCTGCCGTCATTAAACAGATCATGTTCACCGTCGATCAGATGAAGATCATGGCCGTGGTCATAGTCTTCGAGGCCATAGCCATTCGATTGGATCAGGTCGGGTTCGTGTCCGGCAGCCCATTCGCGTTGCTGAACAATGAGCCTGGCGTTGGGCACCTGTCGGTTGCCCCCGCTGTGGTCAAAATGAAGGTGTGAGTTAATGAGGTAACGCACGTTTGCAACATCCACTTCGCAGCGACTGAGTCTGGCGGTTAATTCCTCACCGACGACGAATTCCGGGCGGAAGCGACGGGTAATGAGTTGGTATCGCTCGCTTTCGGGTTGTTGCAGGTCGGTACTGAGGCCGCTGTCAAACAGCACTATCCCTTTCGGGTGTTTGATCAGGTAGCACGGCACCGGTAACCGAATCTCACCGTCCTGCCCCTCGAGAAAAGCGCGTAGCGGCATGGTCATCCAGCCGCAGGTCATTGCAAAAAGCCGCACGGTCATCTGTTTTCAGCCAGTCTGGTTCAGTGTGAACTTAACACAGGATTCCGTTGAGTACGTTTTAGTTCTGTGAGCGATGTGTTTGATGACCGGCGAGTAGCACATTTTGCTTTCACCGAGGTTCGTCGGCGCTAGAATAGCGTGTATGAAGACCATCACCTGGTTTACCAAGAGCCTGCTTTTCTCAGATCGATATCGGCGGGCCTGGTATTACTTCGGTGTGATCATATTTTTTGGCTGTCTGCTGGCTACCCTTTACTGGTCGTTTTGAATCGGACTAAACAATAAATGGCAGTAACCCTGGAGGATAAACTGTCCTCAGGACAGGTGATCGTGCTTGATGGTGCAACCGGTACGGAGATCGCTCGTCTCGGCGGGGAAATGCATAGTGCTGCCTGGTGCGCTGTCGCTAACAAGACTCATCCTGACATGGTTCGGCAGATCCACGAGGACTATGTTCGGGCGGGTGCGGACGTCATCACCACTAATACTTTTGCGACCTGTCGGCATGTTTTGGCGGGGGCAGGGATGGCTGATGAAACCGTTGCCATTAACCGACGCGCGGTGGAGCTCGCGTGTGAAGCCCGCGATCGAGTAGGGGTCTCACGACCTGTCTCCGTGGCGGGAAGCTTGTCCAACACACTGGCGTGGCAGCAGGGGACAACCATTCCTGATCCGCAATATATCCCGAGTCCGGCCGAGGAAGTGGCGAACTACCGTGAAATGGCTGACACGCTGGCAAACGCTGGCGCCGACTTTCTGATACTTGAGATGATGCTCGACGTAGTGCACGCGTCCCGTCTAATGGAAGCCGCGGTGGCTACCGGATTACCGGTATGGGTTGGCATCAGCTGCAGCCAGCTGGCAGATGGAACGTTGGTGGGGTGGGATATCAACCACGAGGGTTGGGTTCGAGGGCCGCGCCAGCGCAATCCAATCGCAGTCGGTGGTGATGACGACGATAACATTGACTGGGAGACACCTGCGTTGGCCGAGATTATTCAGGCACTGCGATCGATTGGCGGGGAGGTTTTTGGGATTATGCATAGCTCTGTCGAAACGACTCCGCTGGGATTGGCAACGATGTTTGAAAACTGGCCAGGACCCGTGATGGCCTATCCGGAGACCATGATCTTTAATCATGATACGAATCAGTCCGAGATCAAGGTTTCCGAGTCTGATTTTTCGAGCGCGTGTCGGGCGTGGGTAGAATCTGGTGTGCAGATTATTGGTGGATGTTGTGGTACGACTATTGAGCATATACGGCAAATGGTCGATCATCTGCCGACTCATGTTGGCCCAAGAACTGATATGACTAACTGAGGGCGCTGGCAGTGACCAAAGAACCTGTGTTTCATTTTTTTCCCGCTGCGGCGACACCGGTCGCGCCCTTTAGTCATGCCGTTGAATGGGACGGCTGGGTCCAACTAACTGGCCAGATGCCGACCGACCCCAACGATGACACGGCGCCACTGGCTGATGGTGTCGAAGCCCAGACACGACGGGTAATGGATAACCTGATTATTGTATTGAGCGAATTGCATCTGGGTTTACGCCACGTGCTGTCCTGTCGCGTCTATCTCACGGAATTTAAGCGTGATTACGCCTTAATGAATCGAATTTACGAGTCTTATTTTGAGGCGGATCGCCTGCCGGCCAGAACATGTATTGGTGTGACTGGGCTGGCGCGTGATGCATTGGTCGAAATCGATATGGTGGCTCGACGCTTTTGATCAATACTGTCGGTAGTGCAAGCGCAATGCTTACGCCCTTAGATTGGTGATGGAATCCCATCTTGTGAAACCCAATTTGAGAGATTTTCAGCGCGCGAAATTCTATCGTTTTGAGGAGGCTGTGATTCAGCGACACCCGCTGAATCACCTATTGTCTCTTGATCAGTGTCGAGTCCTTGCTCACAAGTACAACGCGACTGTGGCCGTCAAGGACGGACGTGGACGTCGCCACGCCGGTGCATCTTATGAAGATAATCTGATCACTTTACCGAGGTGGTCGCGACAGACAAGCATAGTCTTGCACGAGGTCGCACATACTCTGGTGGATAGCCAATATTATCCTCACCACGGCGCCGAATTTGCCGGAGTATTGATCGGGCTTTTATCACGCGAGTCGATTGGGACCGTCGAATCAAACACGGGAGCCATGCTGGCAGCTCGCCTGAAAATCGATATCAACTGGATTTTTCGCGAAGCCTTCTTGCAGAGAAATAAGACACTTCGGTAATCGTTGTTTTTACCATCAGGTATGTGACGTGCTTGAACAGGTTAGCTTGTTAGCGACGCGCTGACTCCGCAGATTGTGTGCTGGCTCGAGCGCTCACGGCTTCGTACCAGCGCCAGGCATTAATGGCAGTCTCTGGCAACGCTATTTTTTTCCACTTGGCAAAGTCGATGACCACAAGCAGATCAATATCGGCAACAGAGAAGGTCTCGCCCGCAACGAAGGGTTTTGTGCCAACCAATTCATCAATGTCGTCAAAGAAGTGAGCGAGTCGATCTTTTCCCCGCATCGCCAGTTCTGGAATCTGCTCGTAGTTCACGGTGCCGGTCAGTGCCCGGCCTTTCATCGCAGGTGCAGAGTTACGCAGATATTCACCCATGGCCATGAAGCCGCCAGTCTCAATACGCCATTGAAGGTCGGCGATAATTCCTTTTTGTTCGGCGGTTGTCCCCATCAGAGCGGGTTCGGGGTAGGCTGCCTCTAGATACTGCCAGATACCTGCGGTAGTGGTCAGGCAGGTGCCATTGTCTAGCTCGAGTACGGGAACCGTGCAATAGGGATTGATTCTCCGAAAGGAATCGCTCATCTGTTGTGCATTGCGAAGATCAACTTCGATGTGTTCGACCGTTATATTTTTCTCAGCGATAAAAATACGTGCGCGGCGCGGGGAGGGCGCTGTTTTGCAGTCATAAAACTTCATTGGTCAATTGTCCTTTCCGGGAGTGCGGTACAAGGTAGCTAGTCTACAGGATGAAATTGGACTGTTAGCGCGTTCATCTCGGTCAGGGATTGTGTTGGGCCATCAACATATAGTTAATGGATTCGCTGCCCACCAAGCGAAGATTTCGTGTCAGCGGATTCATTTGTACCCCAGTTCTGGCGATGACGCTGCTGTGATGGCGATAGAGTGTGTGCTCCAGTTCATCAGGCTTGACCAGTTTGCCATAGTGATGAGTGCCTTTAGGCATCCACCTGAGAATATGTTCTGCACCCACGATTGCGATCAACCATGCGAGGGGTGTTCGATTAATGGTCGCAACAAAATGCCTGCCACCAGGCTTCACCAATTGACAAGCGTGGCTCATGAACAATCTCCAGTCTGAGACATGCTCGATTACTTCCATATTGAGTACAACGTCAAACCGGGTGCTCTCTTTTAGGTAATCTGAGGCTGAGCGACATTCATAGGTGACGTGAAAGGGTTTTCCTTCAACATGTCTGCTGGCGATATCGATGTTACGGGCAACGGGATCTATACCTGTCACCGTGGCACCATGACTTGCCATGGCCTCGGACAGCAATCCGCCGCCGCATCCAATATCAAGAACAGTGAGACCCCTCAGTGGTTGATTGGTCGGCCCGCTAGAACATTGCTGAAGTCCGAGTTGCTCAGTGATCCATTTGATACGTAATTGGTTAAGTCTATGTAATGGCCAGAAGGGCCCGTGCGGATCCCACCAGCTATTCGCCAGCCGTGCAAAATGTTCTGTTTGAGAATGATCAATTGTAGTTTGCACGGTATCAGGAGCTTAGTCGTCGAGTGAAGGGTTTGACATCAGGTTATTACATCAGGACCCCGCTACTTCGAGTGAGTAGCGGGGTCCGCAAGATACGCAGAGCAGGAGGAGGCGCTCAGCGCATCAAGATATGTCGATCACTGGCTTAGAGCTGATCAATAGGCACTAAAGTCTACTTATCTGTTGTGAAGGCCATGTCGATAGCAAGGTAACGGATAGGGACCACTTAGAAAATAGAAGTGCGGGCGGCTTTAGTGTTTGGTCATCACCGTGGCTGCCAGCAGATCAACCTGATAGGCCGCTGCGGTTGAGCGATCACTCTCTGGCAATTTTTCCGACCATTTGAGCACTGCATCGGCAAGGGTATGGGCATCTTCCGGGGTGCTGGTGATCGCATGCAGTAAATGCCATGTTTCCGGGGGTAGAGTAGTTACAGAGGATTTGTTGTCTGAGAAGTTCTTCATGAGTAGATTATCCGCCGAGTGTTGACCTTGCGTAGTGGAACACGTGAGGGGTGAGCGGCAGGTCCAGCGGACATCAAGATCATGTGATGCTGTTGAATGGGCTACGGCTCTCAACTGGCAGAGTGTCGAAACTGCTTCCAGGCTGACAGCGCCTGGACGCGGCCTGCTTTTGGTTCAACCAGGGGCTTTGGATAGTGAGCACCTAATCGAATGCCGGCCTCGGCAAGCACCAGAGTCGGTGCGGTCCAGGGCGCATGTATCCAGCGGTCGGGCAGGTGTTGTAACTCGGGACACCAACGACGGATATAGTCGCCCTGGTCGTCAAACTTTTGCCCCTGAATAACCGGATTGAATATGCGAAAGTAAGGCGCCGCATCGGTGCCGCAGCCTGCCACCCATTGCCAGCCTGCAGCATTGCTGGCGAGATTGGCGTCGACCAGAGTATCCCAGAACCATCGCTCGCCGAGTACCCACGGTACCATCATGTATTTCACTAAGGCTGAAGCGGTAATCATGCGGATTCGGTTGTGCATCCAGCCTGTTGACCAGAGTTCCCGCATCCCTGCATCCACAAGCGGTATGCCGGTTTGCCCGTTTTCCCACGCGCGTCGCAAACGGGAATTGTCTATCCAAGGAAAATCAGAAAATTCCTCTCGTAGCGGCGCTCGAGGTAATGTCGGTCGGTGGAAGAGAAGATGCTGTGCAAATTCACGCCATCCTATTTCCCGCAAGAATGCAGATTCGCCGGGACCGTCTGATAAACCTGCGTGCCAGACTGTTGCCGGACTGATTTCTCCAAAGTGCAGGTGGGGAGACAAACGTGATGTCCCCATGACTCCCGGACGATCTCTGCAATGAGCGTAGTTCGAAACGGAGTGGGCAAGAAACTCGGTTATACGCTTCTTTGCTCCTTTTTCTCCGGGTTGCCAGCCTCTGGAGAAACCGCTTGCCCAGTTAGGTGACTGCGGAATGAGGCCCCAGTCATCAATTTGTTCACTAACTGCACTTGAGAAGGTGAGGTCATTCGGGGCCCGGACTGGTTTCGCTGGTGATTGAGCCTGCAAACAAGCCCGATAAAACGGGGTGAAGATATTGAACGGAGTCTTGGCCTTGCTCTTTATCTGGCAGGGATCAAACAACAGATACCCAGGATAACTATGCAAAAAAGCACCCTGCGACGCCAGCTTTGTAGCCAGCTGTGTTTCCAGATTCCTCTCAAACGATTCGTAATGACGGGAGCAGTAGACCCCTGCGGCACCTGTTTCTTTGATTAAACGGGGAATTTCATCGATTGCGTTCCCACGCCGCAGTATTAGATGTCCACCCCGTTCTTGTAACGCAGAGTCCAGCGCCTGCAGGCTATGATGGAGCCACCAGCGACTGGCACCTCCTGGAAGCCATTCCCCCGGAGTTTCATCGTCAAGAATAAATACTGGGAGAATCGGCTGCCCTGATGCGTGTGCTGCATTTAACGCAGCATGATCATCCAATCGAAGGTCACGACG
The DNA here is from genome assembly GCA_022451485.1 of Gammaproteobacteria bacterium. Lineage (GTDB taxonomy): Bacteria > Pseudomonadota > Gammaproteobacteria > Arenicellales > UBA868 > UBA11791. The sequence goes on along the minus strand of JAKUQS010000032.1, from coordinate 17,548 downwards.
ATACCAGAGCAATACGGGAGGGGTGTTACGGCTCATTGCTGGATTCTGTCCCGGTTTTGAAATGCTGGATGTCACCAGGGAATACGGGTTCCGTCATAGGCGAAAAACTCTCCTGAGTCGACGGGTTTGCAGTGACTGAGGACTTGCAGGAGACGCATGGCCGCGGCCGCAGGACTCTGCAGTTGTGCCGAACGGATTCGATGGCGAAACGGCTCGGAAAGCGTTGTCGCTACCGTACCCGGATGCAGACTGACACAGATGAAGTCGGGGTTTTTTCGACGAAACTCTATCGCTACACCCCGTGTGAACATGTTTTGTGCCGCCTTGCTTGCCCGGTACCCGTACCAACCGCCCAGGTGGTTATCGCCGATACTCCCGACTCGAGCTGACAGATTACCTATCAGGACACGGTCTCGTGGTGCAAGTAATGATTTGAAGTGCTTTAAGATCAGTAGTGGACCAAACGCGTTCACCTGGAAATAGCGCTGCAGTGCATCCACAGAAACTTCTTTTATTTGTTTCTCGGGTCTGAGGGTGTCGTCGTGAAGGATTCCTGCACAGTTGATGAGCAGTCTTATTTGTGATGTTAGGTGGGTGGCAAGTTCGGCTCCGGTTGCAATGTTTTTTTCATTTGAAACGTCGAGCCCAATGATCGTTAATTTTGTCTGATTCTGTTCGAGGAGCAACTGTAGGTCATGGGCGTCATTTGGATTTCTGCAGGTAGCAAGGACATGGCGGACCGAATTGTCTTCGACTAACAGCCGTGTTATGGCAAGACCGAGGCCACGACTGGCGCCTTGAACCATGGCGTTAAATGGCTCAGTGAATCCCGGCCAAGACAATCCCGTTTCTTTGACTATTGCGTGCATTCAAGGAAAGATGGCCGTGTAGTCGTGAAGGAAATGTCAAGATCTGTTTGCCAGTTGGCATTCAAGTGAAGGATCACATGATTTTCACCCAAATAGGTTATTTTCAAAGGTTTAGGCTTGGGCTATGTCGAGGAGGTCTGAATGAACTGGGTGGATTGGGTATTACCGCTTGTAGCGAACTTTTTCATCGCCATTGTTGGGTGGTTAGTGAGTCTCCGGCGGGCCGATGTGGGCGTCGTCGACATCATCTTTCCACTGTTCTTCGTAGCCGGATTTCTGATTATCAGTATCAGACATTTTCATGGTGACCTGGCCGTATTGATTGCCGCTAGCCTGTTGCTGGCATGGAGCGTTAGGTTGTCTGCCCATCTTTTGGTGCGCAATTTGAGCCAGCCAGAGGATCGCCGTTACCGCGAAATTCGCTCTAAGTACCAGGGTTTTTCCTGGAAAAGCCTTTTCATTATCTTTGGTTTTCAGGCCTTCGCGGCTTGGATTGTTGCAGCGCCGCTTTTTGTGGTGGCCTCTAGTCAGTCGAATATGCATTGGATGCATTGGGCTGCGGCGGCTGTTATTGCTGGCGGGATAGTTGTTGAGGGGATTGCAGACTGGCAGTTATCGCGATTTAATTTGCACAATAAGGTGGATAACGGAGTGTTTGATCAGGGGCTGTGGCGTTATTCTCGTCACCCTAACTACTTTGGCGAGTTATGTGTTTGGTTGGGCTTTTACTGTTATGCGTTGCCGTCAGGGGGTGCGTGGACGATTTTCTCTCCTTTGTTAATGTTTTTCTTCTTGCTGAGGTTTACCGGGGTTTTGAGGATGGAGAAGGGTATGGCTCAGCGACGACCAGCCTACGCTGACTATATGTTACGTACTAGCGCTTTGTTCCCCACTATTCCCCGACCTAAAAGTGGCGGTTCGAGTTCTGCTAAGGGGTCGGGAGCACATTGATGGTAATTGTTCTGCCGACCGGCGTGTTGATCGTGTAAACTCGCGCCCCCTGCTTTTCCGGGATTGCTGCTGAGGCGATAGTGATTGTTGCGGCAACGACGCAAAATAGTTGCCAGATGCACCCTAAACGCAGTGCATATAAGTCTTCACATAAACATCACGATGTTTTTGGGAAGCTGATGTTTCAATCTAGTGGAGAGGATACATGACTAACGCGCAAACCAGTGGCTGCTTGTTGTTGGTGGAAGACCATCAAGATATTGCCGAGCTTGTATTCGAATACATGGAGCAAAAAGGGTACGAATTAGATTATGCACCCGATGGTGAGATCGGTCTCAACTTGGCATCGGAAAATGACTACGATGCGGTAATTCTCGACTTGATGCTGCCTCGTCGAGACGGTCTTGAAGTGTGTCGAAAGTTGCGAGAAGACGCCAGAAAATCGACACCAGTGCTTATGCTGACTGCCCGCGACACGCTGGAAGACAAATTAACTGGGTTGGAAACGGGTGCCGATGATTACCTCGTAAAGCCATTCGACATTCAGGAACTTGAGGCCCGCGTTCGATCATTGGTGCGGCGAAATCGAGGTGAGGTAACTCGGGAATTGCTACAGGTCGGTGACCTGACTTTTGATACCCATTCGTTACTCGTCGAGCGAGCTGGCAAGCAGATACAGAACTCTCCAATCGGATTACGTATCTTGGGTATATTGATGCGCGCATCCCCGCGTGTGGTGAGTCGGGTAGAGCTAGAACGTGAGATATGGGGTGAGGATCTTCCTGATAGTGACACGCTGCGCAGTCATATGTACAACCTGCGTAAGGCTATAGATCGGCCCTTTGATCATGCATTACTGCACACCCTGACTAATACGGGTTATCGCCTCTATGACAGTTCCGGCTCTGCCTAAGAGCGGTATTGCCCGCCGATGGGGTCGGGCCATTGCAGTCCAGGCAGCATTAGTTGCTGTATCGGCCCTGCTTGGTGTTTGGGGGGCCAGTTGGGTAATTCAAGAGCTGTTGGTTAAGGAGGCCTTGCGGACGGAGGCTGAACACTTCTGGCAGCGCCGCGCGGTAACGCCAGACTTCCCTCCGCCGAACACGCGCAACCTGATGGGTTATTTAAATTTGCCGTTGCCACTTGGTTTTTTGGATTTAAACAACACAGACAGTCAGGATTTCCCTGATACACCGATCGATTATTCGATCGCTTATGTGTCGGAGAAAAATGGTGAAAGATTAGTACTGGTATTCGATGGTGAACAGGTGCGCGAGCTGACGTTTTTCTTCGGGCTGGCCCCCTTGGCTGTTGTCTTGATCCTGATTTATGCAACTGCGTTTGTTGGTTATCGATTTTACCGGAGATCGGTGTCACCCGTGATTGATTTGGCTCGAAAGGTTGAAAGACTGGAATTGACTTCACCGAGCACAGCGGATTTTCAGACAACCGATCTCCCCGTAGATGTTGACAGTGAAATTGTCACATTGACAGAAGCATTGAAGCGATTGATTGAACGGACTGACGATTTTATTACGCGCGAGCGAGCCTTTACTCGAGATGCAAGCCATGAGCTTCGGTCTCCATTAACGGTAATCCGAATAGCAAGTGATTTGTTGTTGAATGAAGAGAGGCTCGAAGAAGCCAAACGAAATACTTTGCTTCGAATAAAACGTGCCGCAGAGGACATGGAAAAGTTAGTAGAGGCGTTCTTACTGTTAGCACGTGAGTCGAATCAGGGGCTGCCGTTGGAGGCGATTGCTGTCTCTGATGTGCTTGTTGCGGAAGTCGAAAAAAATAGAGTAATGATTGGCGACAAGCCGGTTGACTTGCAAATGGATGTAGGGTGGAGAATTGAGGTTATGGCGCCGCGCCAGGTATTAGCTGTTTTATTTTCGAATCTTATTCGAAACGCCATGTCGTATACCGACGAGGGTTACGTTAGGGTTCGGACAACAAACACGCGAGTGATTATTGAAGACACAGGCATTGGAATGGAAGGTCTCGAAAGCGGTGAATTATTCAAACCGTTTGTTCGAGGGGATCACAAACGACGTGGGGGTCATGGTGTTGGCCTAACCATAGTGCAAAAACTGTCCGAGCGTTTTGGTTGGCCGGTGAAGATTACTAGCGAGCTCGATGTTGGCACACGGGTCGAAATAGATCTGGCCGCATCTATAGATGTGGCGATGGTAGAGAGGGATACGTCGTAGGTGAATTTATTAGTTTTGGTGATGTTGGTATGAGAGTGTTGTACTTCCTGCGACGAGTGGGCTATTGGCTGGTAAACGATGAGCGTTTCCTGAATGAGTCACCGTCTGAGCGAAAACAGGATCTCGCCTGGGGGAGGGTAATTCCCTTTGTGGCGATACATGTGGCCTGTTTGGGTGTGTTTTTTGTTGAATTTAACAAGTGGGCAGCAATTTTGTGTGGCTTTCTTTATGTGTCGCGTATGTTTTTTATTACTGCGTTTTATCACCGATTTTTTTCACACCGGGCATTTGCGGCGTCGCCTGCCATGACGGGTTTTATGGCGCTTCTAGGATGTACTGCAGGGCAGCGTGGTCCACTATGGTGGGCCAGTCATCACCGGCAACATCATATCCATTCGGATACACCAAAAGATCCCCACTCTCCTAGGCAGCGGGGCTTTATTTTTAGTCATACCCTCTGGTTTCTTACACACGATTCTTTTGGGACACGCTGGGCGCAGGTCAGGGATTGGAGGGGTTATGAATTCCTTATGCTGATCGAGCGTTATGACTGGGTGCCTTTCGCTCTACTTGGAATAATCTGTTACATCATGGGTGAGGCTTTCGTTGGGTTGGTTCCGGGTGCGAGTGGCATGCAATTCTTCATCTGGGGCTTCTGCGTTTCGACGGTGTTGCTTTACCATGCCACCTACACCGTGAACTCGATGGCGCACCTTTTTGGCACTCGGCGTTTTGAGACGCGTGATAACAGTCGTAACAATCCATTGTTGGCAGTAATTACCCTTGGTGAAGGTTGGCACAACAACCATCACCGTTATCCAGGATCAGCGCGGCAAGGGTTTTACGGATGGGAACTTGACCTCGCCTATGGAGGAATTCTTTTGATGGATTGGTTGGGGGTTATTCGAGATGTCAAAACGGTGCCGACCAGCATCTTGGTGGCTGGAAGAAAACCGCAATGAGAATCGCTGTGGTGGGAGCCGGAATTGCGGGACTGGTGGCGAGTCACGTGTTGTCTCGCCGACATCAGGTTACGTTGTTCGAGGCGGAGGCAACTGCTGGAGGGCATGCCAATACAGTGGCGATTAGCGACAACGGACGTCAACGGCCCGTCGACACTGGGTTCATCGTTTTTAATCGGGAAAATTATCCGCTGCTGTCGCGATTCTTCGAATACCTGAATGTGCCTAATCACCAGTCTGACATGAGTTTCAGTGTGAGTTGTGAGAAGACCAATTTTGAGTACAGCGGAACAAGTATGAATGGTTTTTTTTCGCAACGTCAGAACATAATGAATCCCAAGCATTGGATGTTGCTGGCCGACATCCTGCGTTTTAATTCGCAGGCAGAACACTGGTTCCGAGAGAGGGCCGATCCAAAATTGACGGTAGCGCAATTTATTCGCGAGTGCCCGTTAGGCAAGTCTTTTGCAGAATACTATCTCTTACCTCTCGGTTCCTCGTTGTGGTCCTGTCACCCTCGTCGGTTTGAGCGGTTTCCAATGAAATTTGTGATTGAGTTTCTGAAAAATCACGCGATGTTACAGGTGCGTCATAGACCTCAATGGTTAACGGTGGCAGGGGGTTCGCGTTGTTACGTGAATGCGGTAACTTCCCAGCTACCCGCTGGATTGTTACGACTTCAAAAGAGAGTAGATCGAGTAGTGCCCAGGAAGGGTGGGGTTGATGTTTTCTGGAATGGTTCAAACAGTGCGGCTTTTGACGAAGCAGTGTTGGCCACGCACGCTGATACCAGTTTGGATTTGGTTGATAAAGCAGATGAAGAAGAAAACGAAGCGCTCGGATCTTTTCCTTATCAAGACAATCAGGTTTGTTTACACACTGATACCAAAGTGTTACCAAGAAATCGCCGGGCATGGTCAAGTTGGAATTATCGAATTTCGAACCACTCGAACAAGGCAACCAGCATTACGTACAACATGAATATGTTGCAAGGCATTGAAAGTGACAAGACATTTTGCGTCTCTCTCAATCAGCTGCACGCGCTTGACCCACAAAAAGTGAGGTATCGCACGACTTATCGACATCCGGTATTTCAGCCGGGGCGAGATCACATTCAATCGCAACATTCGAAATTTGTGCGGCGGCGCGGTGTGTCCTATTGCGGTGCCTACTGGGGTTACGGTTTCCACGAGGACGGTGTGCGCAGTGCGCTATCGGTGTGTCAGGCCTTTGATGTGGATCCCGAGTTTTGAAAAGTTGTCTTTACCAAGGTCGAGTGCGCCACCAACGCATGGGGCCCAAGAGCCATCGATTTGAATACTCAGTATTTATGTTGTGTATCGAACTTAGTGAATTGCCCGATCTTTTTAAGCCGTTCATTTGTTGGTCAGCGCAAAGGCCGGCACTCGCGTGGTTTCGAAGGAAGGATCATATGGGAGATGCCGCCAGACCGTTGTCAGACAGTGTCAGAGATTTGGTTGAGAGGCGGACGGGGGACAGACCGTTAGGCCCAATCCGTTTGCTGACCCATCTTCGTTATCTTGGTTATTGTATGAATCCGGTCAGTTTCTATTATTGTTTCGACTGCCAAGGTGAACGCGTGACCCATGTCGTGGCAGAAGTTAATAACACGCCTTGGGGGGAGCAGTATTGTTACGTGCTGTCCTATCCTGCCGGTCAGCAGGGCTTAACGCATTTGTTCCAATTTGAGAAAGCGTTTCATGTGTCTCCGTTTATGTCGATGAAACAACATTATGAGTGGGCTCTGTCGGCACCCCGAGAGGTGCTACAGGTTCGCATGTCCAGCCTTGAAGAGGCGGAACGAGTTTTCAGTGCAGATCTTTCGCTCCAGAGGGTGCCTATCAATCATTGGACTCTCGCAAAGGTCTTGGTTAGCTATCCATTAATGACAGTTAAGGTGCTGTTGGCTATCTACTGGGAAGCATTGCGACTGTGGATGGCGGGTGTGCGTTTCTATCACCATCCAGAAAAGCTACAGCAAAACGAAAGAGGCTAATCGATATGATCGCTAAAACCAGATCTCTGCTCGATATTTCGAAAAGCCACAAAAAGAAACAGCCTTGGGTAGACGCAGTTTGTCGTAGGGCGGTGTTAAAACGCTTATCGGGGATGAAGGGTTCGTTTCGTTTAGTGGATGCATGGGGTGAAACGATGGTTGGTTGCCATGCGAATGGCGATGCTGTGTTGACAGTTCAGATCATCAAGTCTCGTTTCTATCGCCAAGTCCTGTTGCAAGGCGCGCTTGGTGCTGCACGGTCATGGATGGAGGGTGAATGGACATGTAGTGACCTCACGAAACTGTTTCAAATCTTTCTGAAAGATATACAGATGATCGACGGATTGGATAGCGGCGTGTCGAGGCTGGCTGCTTTCTTGGCAAGACAGTCTCATGTGGCTAGAGCAAATACACGTATTGGTAGTCGCCGCAATATTCACGCGCACTACGATCTTGGGAATGAATTCTTTGCGTTATTTCTTGATCAAACGATGACGTATTCCAGCGCTATTTTTGAGTCTAAGTCAGATTCTTTAGAGGACGCCTCAGTCACAAAACTGGACCGACTTTGCAGAAAACTGAATTTGAATAAAGATAACCATATCCTTGAAATTGGCTGTGGTTGGGGAAGTTTTGCCATACACGCAGCCAGAACCTATGGTTGCCGCGTGACGGCGGTCACGATTTCGGAAGAGCAGTACCAGTTTGCTCGGAAACGAGTTAATGAAGCGAAACTTGATCAACAGGTTCAAATTCTTCTGTGCGACTATCGTGACCTTTCGGGCGAGTATGACAAGATTGTTTCGATCGAAATGATCGAAGCAGTAGGGCATTCAAATCTGCCCGAATTCTTCTCTGTGTGTCGTCGATTGATGAAAGCCGATGGATGTTTAGCGCTTCAAGCGATTACCATGCCAGATCGGCGTTACAGACAGTATTTGAATAACTGTGATTTCATTCAGCGCTACATTTTTCCTGGAAGTTGTGTTCCATCCTTAGGTGCGCTGGTTGATGCCAGTGCCGCCAAGACTGACCTTAGAATCTGTCATGCCGAAGATATTGGCTTGCACTATGCCGAAACATTACGGCGTTGGAGAGGTGGGTTTAACGGATGTAGAGATTCAGTGCGGGCGTTGGGGTACGACGAGTCGTTTATTCGTCTATGGCATTACTACCTGTGTTACTGCGAAGCAGGTTTTGATGAAGGTTATCTGGGCGACCTTCAGTTAGTAATGGCTGGACCGAACTGGCACGATCAAGTCACTGTCGATCAACTGCCGCGAGTTACTCCGATATGAAGGTAACGGTTATCAATGTGGTTGCATTTAAGGTAGCGTGGTTACTGACAGTGTTTGCTGCCGCCGCCGGCCATGGTTTGATGGGGCCGTTGGCTGTCACCTGTTGGGTCGGTTGCTTCCTCTACTGGCAACAGGATTTAAAACACAATCTTTTATTTATCGCTCTAGCATTTTCCGTGGGGTTTTTAGTCGATATGACTTTAGTGATATTTGGCGCGATTACCTTTCCATTTTCACCTTCTGACATATTGCCGCCGCTTTGGATGGCATTTCTCTGGATAAATCTGGCTGTCTCACTGCGCTATGCATTCGCGTTTCTTCGCGAACGTTATGTGTTGGCGACTTTTGTCGGAGCCATCGGTGGACCGTTAGCCTATCTTTCGGGTGAGGCTGTTGGCGCCATGACGGTGAATAATATTCTCTTTGTCGCAGTTATCTGGGCGTTGGCGGCTCCAAGTCTTCTCATATTGGAAAGAGCGACTCGCCGCGCCGTTAAAGTAGATGTGATCAAGACGCTGCATCTTGAGGGTAAACGCGATGTTGGCTTGGATGCGGGGCACTAATTACATGGCATTGATGACTCGGACGGCATTAGCAGCAGCAGAAGCGGGCTGGTTGCCGGATGCTTGGCTGAGATGGGGGGTGCGTCGACTATGCCGCGAGCGACTCGGTGACCTTGTGGTGCCGGTGAGTGAAAGTCAGCAAACCCAATTGGAGAAGTTTGTCGCGGAGATGGATGCAGCGCCGATCGCGCTCGTTCCAGAGCGGGCCAATAGTCAGCATTATGAAGTACCCGCTTTATTTTTTAACAATGTCCTCGGTCCACAACAAAAATACAGCTGTTGCTATTGGGAAAAAGGCGTTACGGATCTGGGGCAGGCAGAGCGACGGACACTCGAGATCACCTGTGAGCGGGCCCGTCTCGAGAATGGGATGTCGATATTAGAGTTGGGCTGTGGCTGGGGGTCACTCACACTCTGGTTGGCAAAACAATATCCGGAAAGTCAAATTACCGCAGTTTCAAACTCAAGTTCGCAGCGCGATTACATCACCGCCGAGGCGATCAGGCGGAAGCTCAACAATATTGATGTAATTACTGCAGATATAAACACATTCATGCCGGTATCAAGATTTGATCGAGTGATGTCGATCGAGATGTTCGAGCATCTTCGAAACCACCGTCAGATATTTAGCCGCATTAAATCCTGGTTGATGCCCGACGGCCTGTTCTTTATGCATATTTTTACTCACCATAGTCAGCCATATTTTTTCGAGGATCGCGGTGCTGATGACTGGATGAGTCGTCACTTCTTTAGTGGGGGGATGATGCCGTGCCATGATCTGCCCCTTTCTTTTCAGGATGATCTAAAAATGGTTAAACGTTGGTGGTGGTCCGGTATCCACTACCAGAAGACTGCGGAGGCATGGTTAAAGAATCTGGACAACAGGAGAACGACGGTTACGTCTATTTTCGAGCAGACTTATGGGGAGGCTGTGGCCAACGTTTGGTGCCAGCGATGGCGGCTTTTTTTTATGGCGTGTGCTGAATTATTTGGACTCGAACGTGGCAATGTGTGGGGTGTCAGTCATTATCTATTTGAGAAACGTCCTGATTAGCTGTGGCAAGGGAGCGAATGCGATGTATGTACCGTTACATAATAGTTATGTTAAAAGACGGCTGTTGCCGGGACCGATCGTCCTGTTCTATGTGTTATCCGCTGTGATCACGTTTTATTCGTCTTCGTCGCTTGCGTTACCAACTTTACGTACGGTGGAGTACGTAGATTTAGATCGATTTATGGGGAAGTGGTACGTAATCGCTTGCATTCCCACGTTTATTGAAAAAGATATCTTTAATGCTACTGAGACCTATCGGCGGGCGTCGAACGGCACGATTGAGACGACGTTTACATTCACAAAAGGTGGATTCTCAGGGCCGCGAAAAACGTATCGGCCGACGGGTTTTATTAATAATACCGATACTAATGCCGTTTGGGGTATGCAGTTTATTTGGCCCATTAAGGCAGATTTCAGGATTGTGTATCTGGATGAAAATTATCAGCGTACGGTGATCGCCCGCGAAAAGAGGGATTACGTCTGGCTAATGTCTCGCGATCCCATTTTGAGCGAGGAGGAGTATGCTGGGTTTGTTCAATTTATCGTTTCCCTTGGATACTCTGAAAATCAGTTGCGGAGAGTTCCTCAAAAATGGACAGATACGTCACTGAACTGACAGGTTTTTGGTGAAGTTGGTATGGATCGGGTGGTGTGGGGCCTGGCTTAAGTGCAGGGTGAATTTCTAAGACCTACTTAAAACCCGAGTTTCTTCCCTTTTATCGATCTTTCTCAGCGTTGTGTGGACAGATGATGTTAAATGGTCTGATCAGACCATATCGTAAGTCCCCTCATCGGGTTCTTGCGTGGATTAGGAGAAAGTGATGATCGGATATGTCTTGATGGGGACGAATGATCTAGCGCGGGCGGCTTCATTTTACGATGCGCTAGTTGGTGAAATGGGGGGGCGGCGAAAGTTAGAGTTAGAGCGTTCGATCCTTTGGGGACGTGACAAAGGTGCGCCTATTTTCGGTGTGATCACCCCGTTCGATGGCAAGCCAGCCACATCTAGTAACGGATTCACTCTAGCCTTGCGTGTAGACAGCCATGCGGCGGTCGATACGTTGCATGCAAAGGCATTGGACTTGGGTGCTACCGATGATGGTCCCCCGGGCCCGCGTGGGACCGGCAAGTTCTATGGTGCTTACTTCAGGGATTTTGACGGCAACAAAATCGTCTTATATCACGCATGAAGCGTTTCTTAAGACGTAGCTCATCTGTATGGTTAACAATGGGATGACCACTTTGAGCGATACACTGCTTTTTTCCATCTTCATCATTTTCACGGGCGCAGCGCTGGTGGCCACTTTGGCGCTCTACGCGCGCCAGTCATTGCTTGTCGCCTACATCGCCGTTGGCGTGTTGGCAGGTCCTGCTGTAACCGGATTGGTTACTGATCATCAGTTGATTGAAGAGATTGCGCATGTGGGCATTATTTTCTTGCTTTTCCTGTTGGGGCTTGATCTTTATCCACAGAAACTGATCAAACTGTTGAAAGAGACAACCGGAATCACGCTAGCAAGTACAGTGGTGTTTGGCTTGCTGGGCTATGTCGTGGCTGACAGTTTTGGGTTCACTAGAGTGGACTGCCTGTTGGTTGGCATGGCAAGCACGCTGTCAAGCACCATTGTTACTCTGAAATTGTTGCCGACGACTGTGTTACATCATCGCCACACCGGAGAGGTTATTATTAGTATTTTGTTGTTGCAGGATCTCCTAGCGATTGCTGCGTTACTGGTGTTGCACTCTCTCGCAGCAGGGTCCTTTGTTTGGCAGAATGCTGCTGTGTTGTTCATTGGTGCGCCGGTGATGTTCGTTGGGAGTTTGGCCGCCGAACGCTGGTTGTTGCGACCCCTCTTTCTTCGCTTTGATCGAATTCGTGAATACGTCTTTTTGTTGGCGGTGGGTTGGTGCCTGTGCATGGCGCAAATCGCTTATGGCTTGGGCCTTTCCTTCGAGATTGGTGCGTTTGTTGCCGGGGTTACCTTAGCGAATAGCCCGATTGCTTCTTACATTGCCGATACGCTGCGACCGTTACGAGACTTCTTTCTCGTCATGTTTTTCTTCGCTCTAGGTGCTGGTTTCAACGTTGATCTGGTTAGCGATATTTGGATTGCCGCGACGGTTTTGGCGATTGCGGTGGTGACGATCAAGCCGGTGATCTATTGGGCCCTTTTCAGAATCGCTGGTGAAGACAGGATTCTTGCTGGTGAAGCGGGTGCGCGATTGGGTCAGTTAAGTGAGTTTTCTTTGTTGCTAGTGGCAGTGGCGTGGCAAGCGGATATTATCAGCCCCGCTGCGTCGGCACTGGTCCAGCTGGCAACGCTTTTGACCTTTGTTATTTCAGCGTCGGTCGTGGTTTTTCGCTATCCCACTCCGATCTCCTTATCAGACCGTTTGCGTCGGGACTAACGCTTCCTTTGTTAAAGAAGCTTTTATTGCTCTTTTTATGCATCCCATTGAATGGTTGGGCGGGATCCATTGATAGCAATGACACAACAGATCTGTTGCTCGGGGGAGTGGGTGTGTTGTTGGGTCATGAATTGGGCCATTTGGTGTTGTCTCAAACGAAGGATATTGAGTTTGATGGTGTGGCGATCGTTTATTCGCAGTCCGTTTTGACACCGCAAGAGAAGTTGCGGGTGGCTTCGGCTGGTTTTCAGGTACAGTGGCTTTTGTCCGAGCTAGCCTTTGATCAATTGCAAAAGCCGAGTACGGGTCGCTCACGTGATTTGGCCGCTGGGGCCATACTTGGACATCTTGCGATTACAGCGGCTTACCTCACTTTTCTTAAAGACGATGCCTACGGTGATGTCACGGCGATGGCCGAGGCAACAGGGCATTCTCGTAATCAGATAGTTAAGTTTTTGGCACTGCCTGCGGTACTAGATGCGTGGCGACTTTGGGGGGATCCGCCAAGGTGGGTGCCCCATGTCTCCCGGGGTGCCAAGGGTTGGGGTATTGCCTGGGCCTGGAACTGGTAGGCGCGTGTATCGAGCAAAAAGTTCGCGATGGAGTCGGCTGGTGGAAAATACGGTATAACGTCAGACACGCCCCGCTTTATTGACCCACCTATTGTGAGAGGAAGCGATAAAATGAACGACAAAGATCTTTACTCCCGAAGCCATCGGTCACAGACAGGTGATGGGCCTGGGGAGTTTGGAAGCCCTACCCGTTCGCCGAACAGTTGGGCCTGGCGGCACAAAACAAAATTTCCGATGGGAAATGTCTGGTTTCCTGACGAAGTGATGCCTAACACACCAGAGAAACTGTCGATGCTTGCGCGGGTTCTCCGATTTTTCTCTCGTTCCCCTATGGCTTGAGCGGTAGCGCGCAGGAGTTATCGTGAAACTGATGCACCCACGCGAAGCTGAGTGTGCGCAACGAGAGCGTATGGGCATTTTTTACGAGCGGGCGCGGTCGCCAGTTGATTTTCGATGGTCGAAACAGTCCCAATGGTTACACCGAACCACTCCTCCACCAAGAACGTCTGCATCTGAAGGCCAGCCTCTAAGCGCTTGAGATCAATTATGATTGCGGGATTGTGAGCACGTCCTAGACGTTGGATCGATGATGGTTGAAGCCGGTATAAGACAAAGAGTACTCATCACAGCTGGCGCTGCCGGCATTGGCCGGGCAATCGCCGAGGCATTTGTTGACCAAGGTGCTGAGGTCTGGGTCATTGATGTTGATGAAGCGAGTCTCGCTACTTGCCCCGCTGACTGGCACCGCAGTTGTCTGGATGTCACTGATGAAGCAGCCGTGTTAGCTCTGTTTAAAGAACTCCATCGCACATGGGATGGCCTCGATGTGCTGTGTGCGAACGCAGGCATAGCAGGCCCCATTGCACCGGTGGAGGAGATCAGCCTTGCGGACTGGCGACGGTGTGTTTCTGTCAGTCTCGAAGGAGCCTTTTTGTTTGCGAGGCAAGCCGCACCGATGATGAAACTACAGCGTTCCGGTGCTGTCGTGCTGACGTCCTCAACGGCGGGAATCTTTGGTTTCCGTCACCGCTCACCCTATGTCGCTGCTAAATGGGGAGTGATTGGACTGATGAAAACCCTGGCCAGCGAGCTTGGGCCATTCAACGTTCGTGCCAACGCGATCTGCCCGGGGCCGGTGGAGGGAGATCGAATGGAGCGTGTGCTCGAAAAAGAAGCGTTGATCAAGCAGCACACTCGCGATGAAATTTATGCCGGTTATGCAGCGGGCGCCTCCATGCGCCGTTTTGTAACTGCTCAGGATATCGCGGCTATGGCGGTTTTCCTTGCGAGTGACGCGGCTCGCCTGGTCAGTGGACAGGTGATCGCGGTTGATGGCAACACAGAAAATCAAGAGTCGTCCATCTGACCTCGCTAGTTCATTGCGCCTTGATAAACAGATGGCCGCTTAGGGCGTCGCGCTCAAAAAGGCGTAGATCACGAGCAACGAACACACAAGCGCAGTGACACCAATACGCAGGTGCCAGTAGTCAGTGCTGATCAAGCCCAGCCTCAATTGTCGTCGATCAACGAACAGCAGTCCGGCGAAGACGATCTCCAGCAGGACGACGCCGGTATTTGTCCTGAGCCACAAGGCCAACGCGAAGATGACCAAGGCAAATCCGTTACTGGCGATCAGGCTGACCAGATCAAGCAGTTGCAACGAGCGCCCCCATTGGGCGCCGGCCAGGAACGCCGCGATCACCACCGAATAACCCCATAGCCAGGCAGCGGCGTCCGCGCCCAGCAGAGTGACTTGCTGAACATTCAGCCATACGGCGAGTGCAAACGGTGCGGCGCCAGCCAGCGTCAAAGTGACAACCCAACGATTGGTCATTTTTGAGCCTTAGCCAACATGGCTGGTTAGAGAGGAAGTAGAGCTATTGGGTTTGCTCGATATTGGCTCGAACCCATCCGAGTTAAGCAAGCTCCCAGGCACTTCTTAAACCGGTGCATTCTTCTTCTCGAATTCCGGTAGTGATGGTGATGTCTGCATTGGTCATGGCAACCAGATTCTCTACCGTATAGTCGCCGTAATTGACTTTTTTTATCACCGTCAGTCGCGCACCTAGGACCAAGTGCTCGATGCCGGCGGTAAGAATTGCCCAGCAGCACATAGGACAGGGTTCCAACGTTGTATACAAGGTGCAGTCAGCTAGTTTCGACATGCCGATATGGTCGCACGCCTGCCGGATAGCAATCACCTCTGCATGAGCTGTTGGATCGTTGTGGATAGGGACAAGATTTTTTCCCCGACCAATTATTTCCCCATCTTTGTGCCGAACAATAATCGATCCAACCGGATTTAAGCCTGATTTGACACCAGCATGGAGTTCATCCAGAGCAATTTGCATATAGTCATTGTGGTTCATTAAGTTACTCCAGCGAATCACTAAGATGACTGTTACAAGTGAAAGAGGGCGATCCGCTATTGTCAAGTTAACAAGGATACTTGGTTTGCATCTATGGCTAGATATAGCAAACATTAGAAGGGCATTCAGGATACCACTTCATCATCAAGCTGGGTTTCGTCGCGTGGTGTGGCGTATAGATTGGTCTCGTAGAAATTGTGAGGGGGACTATAATGAAGGATGATTCGGAATTCAGATTGCTGACCACAGGCGAAGTAAGGAAACATCGGTGTCAGTCGTTATTGGAGAAACGCTCATCAAGCCGTCCAGCTTACAATCGCTTTACCGGCAAATGGTACTGATCAGGCGGGCAGAAGAACGTCTCCAGAAATTGTTTGCAGATGGAGATGTGCCGGGATTTCTCCATCTTTCAATCGGACAGGAAGCAGTTGCTGTGGGTATCAGTTCGGTTCTTGGTGTGGCCGATACAGTGTCTTCCAACCATCGAGGGCACGGCCATGCAATTGCTAAAGGGGTTAGTCTGCCCGGTTTTTTTGCTGAGATTTTAGGGCGTGATAACGGGGTTTGTCGTGGCAGGGGTGGGTCAATGCATGTGGCGGATTTGTCGATCGGTATGCTGGGTGCAAATGGCATTGTTGGAGCTGGTATGCCAATCACTACCGGTAGTGCCCTGGCCTTAAAAATGAAAGGGGCTGGAAATATTGCGGCCGTATACTTTGGAGACGGTGCATTAGCCGAAGGGGTCATTCACGAATGCTTGAATCTGACTTCGTTGTGGTCTTTGCCAGTTCTTTTTGTGTGTGAGAACAACGGATGGTCAGAATTTAGTCCAAGTGAACGTCAGTTGGCCACAAGCCTTGAACGACTCAGTGCGTCCTTTGGCATCGCCTTTGCTTCGGTCGATGGCAACGATGTAATGGCTGTTGCGGACCAGGCGCACACATTTGTTAACGAGATGCGTGACCTACCCAGCCCCCGTATTATTGAGTGCCAGACGACACGCATCAGAGGCCATTTTGAAGGAGATCCCCAGGGCTACCGGAATGAAGAAGAGATGTCGACGATGTCTGAACGTGATCCGATCGCGCAGGCGCGTTCGCAGCTCTTGGCAGAGGGGGTGTCTGACGTATGGTTTGAGCAACTCGATGCTGAGGTTAATTCAGAGATAGAGGCCGCCTTAAAACTGGCCAAGGCATCACCAGAGCCGGCGAGTGATTCCCTAGCGGCAGATGTTTATACGCCTGGGCCTGGAGTCAGCTGATGGCCGAGGTGCGTTATCTGAAAGCGGTTAATCAAGCGTTGCATGATGCAATGCAAGTTGACGATAGTGTCTTCGTGATTGGGGAGGATGTTGCGGCTGCCGGAGGGCCTTTCAAAGCCACACGTGGCTTGCTTGAGACGTTTGGTCCTGAAAGAGTATATGACGCGCCTATTGCTGAAGCAGTGATTACGGGTGTTGCGGTTGGTGCTGCGATGACGGGTATGCGACCTGTTGCTGAGATTATGTTCATGGATTTCATCACGTTGGCGATGGATCAGATTGTTAACCAGGCTGCCAAAGCGCGGAGTATGTTTGGCGGCCAGGCGTCACTTCCCTTGGTTATCCGTGCGCCCCATGGGGGAGGTCTTAATGCAGGGCCGCAACATTCTCAATGTCTAGAGGCGTGGTTTGCGCACGTGCCGGGATTGAAAGTGGTATGTCCGTCCAATGCAGCCGATGCATACGGTTTAATTCGTTCGGCCATTGACGACCCTGATCCGGTCATTGTTGTTGAAAACAAGACCCTTTATGCTGCCAAAGGACAACTGTCGGATGACCCTCAGGCAGTACCTATTGGTGAAGCGACGATTTCACGACCGGGCCGAGACGTTACTGTGGTTACTTATGGTGCGATGGTTCGTGAGGCATTGGCCGCTGCGGATCAATTAAATATTGAGGGTGTCGATGTTGAAGTGGTGGATTTGCGTTCAATCCAGCCTTGGGATGAAGCAATGGTTCTTTCAAGCCTAGCACGCACACATCGGCTGGTCGTAGCGCACGAAGCAGTGGAAGCGTTTGGTGTCGGGGCAGAAGTTGTGGCCCGAATGGCCGATATTGGGTTTGATGAATTGGATGCACCCATTATTCGTGTTGGGGCGCCGTTTGCTCCATCACCGTTTGCCAAATCTCTGGAGGCCGCGTACCGACCTGATGTGAGTGATATCGTTCGAGCAGTACGACGCACTTTAGCCTAGTGCTGTATAGAGCAAAGGGGCAAGGCATTCCGCACG
>JAKUQS010000031.1 GCA_022451485.1 Gammaproteobacteria bacterium | reverse complement strand
GCGTTGTTCGAAGCTCCAGCCGAGTTTGACCAGTGGGCAGTCGACTGGCGAGAGCGTTTAAAGCATGACAGTGTAGCTGATAACGCACGCCAGGATCAGATGTACCAATCGAACCCTATCTATATACCGAGAAATCATCTGGTCGAGGCTGCGATTCGTGCCGCAGAAGATAGCGACGACCCGGCTCCATTTAATGAACTGGTGACGGTATTGGCATCGCCCTATCTGCAGCAACCCGGTGCTGAGGCCTACGCTGAACCCCCGCGACCTGAACAGGTGGTGCAACAAACATTTTGCGGTACCTAAATCAGTCAAATCCTGATTTATAATAAGGGTTCTGTGATATTCGACTGACCTTTTTATTGGAGAGATACTATGAATCTAGCGCTTGTTTTTCGCATATCTGGTGTGCTTCTCATTCTGAATGGAATTTCGATGTTCTTCACACCCGCGATGGCGGTAGGCATGTATGGTTTGGAAGAGAGCGGCTCAGTAATCGTTATGGTGCGTGCATTGGGTATTTCATTTCTTGCTACCGGTGTATTGGCGTTGATGCTGCCTACTTGGATCGAGACCAAATTGGCCGCTGCTGGCATGTTGTGGGGTGTCATCAATCTCGCCTGGGTTGCTCACATTGGATATGATATCTATACCGCAAATATTTCAGGTGGAGCAGCCGTTGCTAATCTGATACTGACTGCAATTCTGGCAATACTCTTCTTCGTAATGAGCTCTCGCCACTCGAACTAAGACCGCGCAGCGGTACAAAACTGACTTTAAAAAGACCCCGCGCCTGCGGGGTCTTTTTGTTACCGCCGGCAAAGTTCGCTACACCCGTAGCACATTCCCCAGAATTCCCGGAGCCTGCTGACCAGGTGGATTCAGCGGTGTGGGTGAAAACTTGCCCGATTCAGTCCCAGGGCATTAAGGTAGGCGGTTCTGTTCATCACCGAGCCCCACAGTGTGTCATGCTGACTACGAGTGAAATCGAGTTGTATCACGAAAAGGGTCTCATTATTCCACGCGATTTTCGATTGCCTGCGACTGAAGTCGAGTGCCTGCGGAGTGCGGTCGATAGTGTTGCGACTAACAATCCCGACACGCCGACGGATTTTCTATTTAATGTGCATCTGGACCAAGCGCCGCCGTTGCGGCTTGTCGGCCACAGTGCCTTTAGTACGTTGGTCACAGATGACAAAATCCTGGACATGGTTGAACAGCTGATCGGGCCCGACATAATCAATTGGGCCACCCATCTTTTTTGCAAGCAGGCGACAACAGGACGTGCTGTACCGTGGCATCAGGACGGCCAGTACTGGCCGATCCGCCCACTTCGAACGTGTACAGTCTGGGTTGCGATCGACCGGACGACCCGCGCCAATGGTGCGCTGCGCTATATACCCGGCTCACACAAAGCAGGTATCTACTCGCACCGTACGGACAACAGTCCGGATCTGACCCTGCATCAGGTCATTGATGACCCAAGATTCGATGAAAACGAAGCGCTTTATGCGGAACTTGAGCCTGGGCAGATCTCACTACACGATGTGCATCTTCTGCATGGCTCGGCGGCAAACCAGTCGGGGGATCGACGGGCGGGCTTTTCAATACGCTATATGCCATCGACTTCAGTACTGCGGCGTGATCTGGATATGAGCCAGATCAGCAAATTGGACTGGACCCAGATACCGCTCACCCTAGTTAGGGGTAAGAACCGGCACGCGGAGAACGATCTTGAGATTGGACACCGATCCGGTTCGGTAAGCGGTAGCAGCCAACGCCGGCCGCAGTATTGACCATAACAATGACAAACCAGACTATAAGAATCGGCGGTGCCAGCGGCTTCTGGGGAGAAGCCGCAATGGCCACGCCCCAACTGCTGGCAGCCGGAGGATTGGACTATATCGTTTATGACTACCTCGCCGAGATCACGATGTCGATCATGGCGCGAGCCCGCGCACGGGATCAGAATCGTGGTTTTGCCACGGACTTTGTCGACGCAGTGCTGAAACCGCATCTGGCAGACATAGCAGCTCAGGGCGTCAAGCTGATATCGAACGCTGGTGGGGTTAATCCTCAGGCCTGTGCTGCTGCGGTCACGCATCTAATAGATGGTGTAGGTCTTGACCTGACGGTTGCAGTCGTCACTGGTGATGATTTGATGGCCGATAAGGCGGTCTTTGCCCAGCGCGGATTTACTGAAATGTTCTCCGACCAGGATTTTCCAGATCCTGAAGCCACAGCGAGTATTAATGCCTATCTCGGTGCGTTTCCCATCGCCCAGGCCTTGGCCCTGGGTGCCGACATCGTAATTACAGGACGTTGTGTCGACAGTGCCGTGACGCTTGGTGCGTGTATCGATGCGTTCGGCTGGAAACCCGATGAGTTTAATCGTCTAGCTGGTGGGTCGCTCGCCGGCCACATACTCGAATGTGGTCCGCAGGCTACCGGCGGTAACTTTACCGACTGGCATGAAGTAGCAGGCTCACTGGTCGACATCGGTTATCCCATCGCAGAAGTGTCTGCCGATGGTTCCTTCGTGTGTACCAAACCGGAGAATACGGGTGGTCAGGTCACAGTCGCCACTGTGGCCGAGCAGGTGCTCTACGAGATCGGTGATCCTCAGGCTTATGTATTGCCGGATGTGGTTTGTGACTTTTCCGACATTCAAATTGAACAGCAGGGACCCAACCGGGTCCTAGTTCGGGGTGCTGTAGGGTATACGGCGCCGGCAGCCTATAAAGTGTGTGCCACATACGCGGATGGGTTTCGAGGAGGTCAGTTGCTGACCTTCAATGGTTTTAACGCCCGGTCAAAAGCCGGCGTATTCGCCGACGCGGCCATCGCCCGAGCGAAAAAGCAGATCAAGGATCAGCAGCTGGGTGATTTTACGGAAACAAGCATTGAGACACTCGGCGGTGTGCCCGAGAACTTTCTGGGTAGTCATGTTGGCAATTACCAGGAGGTGACCCTCAAGATTGCAGCCCGCCACCCGTCGGCAGTCGGCATTGGTGTTCTTCTGAAAGAGATAACGGGTCTGGGTCTCGCAACACCACCCGGATTGTGCGTTTTTGCCGGTGGACGGCCAAAACCCTCACCTGTTATTCGTCTGTTCTCTTTTTTGCTTTCCAAACAGGAGGTCAGCGTACGCATCCACTGGAGCGAAGACGCCATTGACCACACGGTTGCGCCGGCTCTGACTTCCGAGCCCGCGGTACCGGTACCGCATACGGTGCCGGAGAGCCCTAAAAAAGAAAGCGGTTTGACTCCGGTACCTCTAATCCGGCTGGCTTATGGGCGAAGCGGTGACAAGGGTGATAAGGCCAATATCGGCATCATCGCCCGCCAGTCCGAATACCTGCCCTATATCTGGACCGCGTTGACACCCGAGGTAGTGGCCAGCTGTTTTTCACGCTTTCTCGACGGGCGGGTAGAGCGCTTTCTTTTGCCTGGAATACACGCCATCAATTTTGTGCTGCACGATGTACTTGGCGGCGGCGGTATTGCCAGTCTGAGAAACGACGCGCAAGGCAAAGGTTACGCTCAGATTTTGCTGGCTCAGCCTATCGATCTGCCAGTACCACTCGCGGAGCGCATCACATGACCCAATACCGTTCCCGTATTGATCCCAGCAGCGAACGATTCGTTGTCAACCGCAAAGAGATGCTTGCCTTGGTGGAGAAGCTGCGCAGCCTGGAGACACGCGCGCACGACCTGTCGGAGCGCCGCCGACCGCGATTTGAGGAAAGGGGCCAGCTGACGCCGCGCGAACGACTATCGGGCCTGCTGGATCCAGGGCTACCGTTTCTTGAGCTCTACAACATGGCTAACTATCTGGTCGATGACCAAGATCCGGACAGCACTATTCCTGGTGCCAGCATGATCTGTGGAATTGGCTTTGTCAGCGGTGTGCGCTGCATGGTGTTCGTCGATGACAGCGGTATCAACGCTGGTGCTGCGACTACCACGTCTGTAAGTAAAGCACTGGGTGTTTTGCGTGTGGCGCAGGAACAGCGATTGCCCCTGATCCACCTGGTGGAAAGTGCAGGCGCCAATCTGATGCAGTACACCGTCGAACTTTGGGCCAATGGTGGCGGTATGTTCCACGGCCTGGCACGCCTCAGTGCTGCGGGCATACCGACCATTGTGGTGTTGCACGGTCCATCGACAGCCGGTGGCGCCTACCAGCCAGGCATGAGTGATTACGTCATCGGCGTAAAGAAAAACGGGATGGCGGCACTGGCCGGCGCCGCTCTGGTGAAGGCCGCGACCGGTGAAGTTGCCGAAGACGCACAGCTTGGTGGATCGGAGATGCACGCGTCGGTCTCAGGGCTGGTGGAATATCTGGCTGAAGACGACAGCCATGGTCTCGAGATCGCTCGCGACCTGATTGGTCGGTTGGACTGGAACAGTGCCTGCCCACGTCCTGAACCAAGAACATTCCAGGAACCCGCGTTCAGTCCGGACGAGATTGCCGGCGTTGTGCCGGTGGACTACCAGAAACCCTATGATGTACGCGAGGTCGTTGCGCGAATCGTCGATGGTTCTGACTTTGTCGACTTCAAGCCCCGTTATGGCTTATCAACCGTGTGTATCCATGCTGAGATATTTGGACATCCCTGCGCACTGATCGGCAATAACGGTCCCATCGACCCCAATGGTGCGACTAAGGCCGCACAGTTCTTTCAGTTATGCGATCAATCCGATCTACCGATCATATTTCTCAATAACACGACCGGTTACATGGTGGGTACAGAATATGAGCATGCCGGCATGATTAAACACGGATCAAAGATGATCCAGGCAGTCTCGAACGTTAAAGTGCCGAAGATCTCGCTGTACATTGGTGCCAGTTTTGGTGCTGGGAATTACGGTATGTGTGGCTATGCTTATGAACCGGATTTTTTATTTACCTGGCCGAACGCCACCACAGGTGTCATGGGTGGTGAACAGGCAGCACTGACCATGGAGCATGTGATGATCAATTCAGCCCAGCGTCGCGGCAAAGAGATCGACACTGCAGCGCTTGAGGCCCAAAAAAGCACCATCATTGAACACTTTGATCGGCAGTCTGATGCCTTCTACACATCAGGACGTTTGCTAGACCACGGCATGATCGACCCGCGGGATACCCGGAATGTTTTGGGTTTTACTCTCCAAACCTGCTGGGAGTCCCGTAATCGAACACTGCGTCCCAACAGCTTTGGCATTGCACGGCTGTAAAACGATGCCTGATTTGCCCAACACTAATACCCTCGAAACCGATGTCCAGCATGCCTGGCTCACGATCTGGCTGAACCGGATAGAGTCCCGCAACGCTCTAAATGAACAGATGACCACCGAGTTGCGAAATATCCTGGAGCTGGTCCGAGATGACCGATCTGTTCGAGGCATCACGCTACGCGGCCGTGGCGGGGTTTTTTGTGCCGGTGGTGATCTAAAGGCTTTTCGGTCAGATTTTCAGGGCGGGGAGAGGTCAAAAGAATTGGTGGCAGCAGCGAGTCGTAGCGCAGGCGAACTTTTCCGGCTGGTGAATGAGATGCCGCAGGTGGTAGTGATTCTGGTGGAAGGCGCAGCTATCGCCGGCGGGCTGGGTCTGGCTTGTGCGGGTGACCTGGTGGTGGTGACCCGCGAGTCGCGGTTTGCATTAACAGAGACCACGCTGGGTATAGCTCCAGCCCAGATCGCACCATTTGTTGTTCAGCGGGTGGGCTTATCGGTGGCCCGGCGCCTTATGCTGACTGCAGCCCGTTTCGACGGGGAGCAAGCGCAGTGCATCGGATTGGCAGATCAGGTGGTAGACGGTGTGGATGCTCTGGATGAAGCAGAACAGAAAATCAGAACCCAGGTGATGCGCTGCGCACCCGGTGCGAATGCAATTACCAAGGAACTGGTTCTTGCGACGGCCCGACTCGAACCTCAGGCCATGTTAGATCTGGCGGCAGAACGCTTTGCCGAGGGCATGTTAAGTAGCGAAGGCAGAGAGGGAATTTCGGCGTTTATTGAAAAACGAAAACCTAGCTGGTCAGTCTGACGCCTGGAGGGACGGTGAATAGTTTTAACAGCATACTGATTGCCAATCGGGGTGAGATCGCAGTACGGGTCATGCAAACGGCATCTGCACTGGGATACCGGAGCATAGGGGTTTATTCCGAGGCAGATGTGCTCTCACCGCATGTGCGTCAGGCAGATGAAGCGGTCTGCATAGGTCCACCACCGGTCGCACAGTCCTATCTCGATATTGACCGAATACTGGCGGCAGCTCGGGAAACCGGTGCCGGTGCGATTCATCCAGGGTACGGATTTCTGTCTGAAAATTCTGAATTCGCCGCAGCCTGTGAGGCAGCAGGTATTGTATTTATAGGGCCCAGCAGTGCTGCGGTAGAACTGATGGGGAATAAGGCCCGCGCCAAAACCCATATGGCGTCGGTGGGTGTTCCCTGCGTGCCGGGATACTCAGGGGAGGACACGTCCGACGATGCCTTTATTGAAGCGGCCAGGCGGATCGGTTACCCGGTGATGATCAAGGCTGCAGCAGGTGGCGGTGGTAGAGGCATGCGCGAGGTAGATGATCCGGCGGCGCTGACGAAAGCATTGGCTCGCGCACGCTCAGAAGCCCAACACGCATTCGGTTTAGACGAGGTCATCTTGGAAAAAGTCCTGCAGGGGCCACGTCACGTAGAAGTGCAGATCATGGCGGATGAACAGGGTCATGTGATACACCTTGGTGAGCGTGACTGCTCAGTCCAGCGACGTCACCAGAAAGTCATTGAGGAGGCACCGTGTCCCGTGATGACCGATGAGTTGCGTTCCGCAATGGGGGAGACCGCGGTTACGGTGGCCAAGAGTATCGGCTATTGCGGTGCAGGTACCGTCGAGTTCCTACTCGACGAAGCTGATAACTTCTTCTTCTTGGAGATGAACACCAGGCTCCAGGTCGAACATCGGGTTACGGAGATGATTACTGGACTCGATCTGGTGTCGATGCAGATTGATATTGCACAGGGCCTGCCACTGACATTAACCCAGGATGATGTTCAATTCAGCGGCCACGCGATCGAAGCCCGACTGTACGCTGAAGATGTGAGTCGTGGTTTTTTACCCTGTACCGGTACGGTGGCGTTGTGGCAGCCCAGCAGCGCCAAGCATGTTTGCATCGACGCGGGTATCGACAACGATCTTCATATCGGTCCTTACTATGATCCGATGCTGGCCAAGGTCACAGCGTGGGGTGTAGACCGGGAGAATGCGCGGTGCAGGCTGGCCCATGTGCTGAAAAAGACAGTACTGTTCGGCCCAACCACGAACCGGTCGTTCCTCATCGATGTGTTGAATCGACAGGCATTTGCCGATGGTTGTGTGACCACAGAATTTATCGAGCAGGCTTTCGGGCCAGAGGATCTGTCGCCGGCGGTACCCGGCGTTGAACACGCAGTTGTTGCGGCGGTCATACAGTATCGATGGCAGCGGGATGTAGCCCGCCGGCGGGCTCTGTCGGTACCTGCCGATTTGCTGGACTGGTCTAGCACTGGTTCGCTGCTGTCGCATTATTGCTATGTGGTCGCAGGGAAAACATTCGACCTGAACGTGAGAGCCGGGGGTGACGATTATCGGGTTAAATGTGAGAACGCTGAAATAACTGTTCGAGTGGTAAATGACAGTGAGAGCAAGGCTCGCATTGAAGTCGACGGAAACACTGTTGATGTCGTTTATAAGTCGCAAAGTTGGACCCGTACGTACCTCTTCATGGATAGCGAGTCATGGTGTTTTGACAACCAGATAGTAGCGGCAGAACTTTCGAAGAATCAGGGTAGCGATGGCCGTGTGCTGGCGCCGATGCATGGCCGGGTCACCGAGATTATGGTGAAAGCAGGTGATGTTGTCCGGAAGGGCCAGCGCCTCGCGAGTCTTGAAGCGATGAAGATGGAACACGAAATCGATGCACCCGTAGACGGTACGGTTAAACGGGTTGCGTGCACACTCCAGATTCAGGTGGCCATCGACGATGTGCTATTTGAGATTATTTAAGGTATGAGGTTAAGTGAACGGTCAGGAATCAAAAGGGGAATACGATGAAATCCGCCGTCTGTGAGATGCTGGATATTGAGTTTCCGTTACTGGCTTTTAGCCATTGCCGTGATGTAGTCGCTGCCGTATCCCGTGCCGGCGGCATGGGCGTGTTCGGTGCTGTCCGTTATTCACCCGACCAACTGGGTGAAGAACTTGCCTGGATCGACGATCAGTGTGGCGGCAAGCCTTATGGCGTCGATTTGATCGTGCCCAATCGGTTTGAGGGTAAAGGTGAAAAACGCGACACTGTCGATCTGGTTAGAAACCTTCCTCAGAGTCATCACGAATTTATTTCTGGTGTCCTTCAGGCGCATGATATTGACGGTGATGCGTTGGATGAAGACGAGAATGGTCGGCTAAATTTTGCCCGCAATCTGGAAGAGACGGGTGCCGCTGACATGCTGGATGTTGCTTTTTCTTTTCCGATCCGTCTTATAGCAAACGCGCTCGGTACACCGCCTCGGGTGATGATTGATCAAGCTAAGTCTCGCGATGTTCCGGTTGCGGCGTTGGTTGGTACCAGCGTCCATGCGGTTGCCCAGGTCGCGGCCGGCGTGGATATTCTGGTCGCTGCGGGAGGAGAGGCAGGTGGTCACTGCGGAGATGTTTCGACCATGGTGCTGATTCCCGAAGTCGTTTCCGTTGCAGGGGATACACCGGTGCTTGCGGCCGGAGGGATTGTCACAGGTAGGCAGATGGCGGCTGCGATGGCCATGGGAGCGGCCGGTGCCTGGTGTGGTTCGGTGTGGTTGACGACCGTTGAGGCCGAGCCGTCGCCGGTGATCAAGGAAAAACTGTTGTCCGCAACGTCCAGCGATACAGTACGCAGTCGTTCCCGGACCGGTAAACCTTCACGCCAGCTGCGTTCACCCTGGACCGATGCCTGGGAGAAGAGCAGTCAGGCACCTTTGCCGATGCCGTTGCAGTCACTACTGGTTGAACCCGCACTGCAGCGTATCGACAAACTTGCCCAGAACGGTCATCCCGGCGCTCGGGATCTAGCTACCTACTGGGTCGGTCAGGGAGTCGGATTAATGAATCAAGAAAAAACAGCGACAGCGGTGGTCCAGGAATTCAAGGCTGATTTCCTCGATGCCTGCGAGCGTTTGGCTTCCAGTCTGAATGCTCTGGCTTAGAGGGCCACCCAATGTTTCAGCAACCAGACGATTTTAAGAATGAAAGCGAAGCGCTTTTCGAACTGATCAATGAGCTGAGCGATGACCAACTTTATCGTCAGACGCAATTCAAGAACTGGACCATCAACGACATTATCACGCACTTGCACATGTGGAACTGGGCGGCGGATTTATCGCTAAACGATGAATCAGCACTGCTTGAATTTATTGGGCAGGTAAAATCGAAAATTCCTCAGATCGGTATGCGGAAGTTTGAAACCCACTGGATCAACGGTCTTGCTGGTCAGGCACTGGTCAGTAGGTGGCGCGAGTACTACACCGAGATGGCAGCGCGCTGGGTTGACGCTGACCCTAGGATCCGCCTGAAATGGGCCGGACCCGACATGAGTGTGTTGTCGAGTATTACCGCCCGGCTTATGGAAACCTGGGCGCACGGACAGGCCGTTTATGATCAGCTCGGAGTTAAACGGGTGGATACAGACCGAATCCACAATATTGCGGTGTTGGGGGTGAATACCTTCAAGTGGACTTTCCTTAACCGTAACTGGACGGTTCCCGATCATGTGCCCTGTGTCGTGTTAGCGGCACCCTCTGGCGAGCGCTGGAGTTGGAATGAATCCAATTTGGATAACCGAATCAGCGGGTCTGCTACCGAGTTCTGCCAGGTGGTTACCCAGACCAGAAATATCGCAGATACCCAACTGAAGGTTTCTGGCCCGGTCGCTGAACGCTGGATGGCTAATGCCCAGTGCTTTGCAGGGACACCTGAGTCACCGCCAGTTGCTGGGACACGCACAGCGTCCACATAGTAGACTGACAAGAGTAAATGCTGTGCGATTAATTACAAATCGCTGTGGAGGATGGTGTGGGTCCATTGAAGGGATTGAAGGTTGTCGAGATGGCGGGAATCGGGCCCGGTCCGTTTTGTGCCATGCTGCTCGCCGACATGGGTGCGGACGTTGTTCGAGTGGATCGAAGAATTCCTGCAGCGGAGATCGATAAAAAGTACGAAATTCTCAATCGCGGGCGCCGCTCGATTTCACTTGATCTAAAAGACCCAGACGATCTTGAAACCATGCTCAGTTTGGTCGAGAAAGCCGACGCTCTTATTGAAGGTTTTCGACCAGGTGTTATGGAACGCCTGGGCCTGGGTCCCGAGGTCTGTTTTACACGCAATCCGGCGATCGTCTATGGTCGTATGACAGGTTGGGGTCAGACAGGACCGCTATCTCACGCTGCTGGACATGATATTAACTACATCGCGTTGACCGGAGCGCTGCACGCCATAGGAAACGTTGATCAAGGTCCGGTGCCGCCGCTCAACCTGGTGGGTGATTTTGGTGGCGGTGCTATGTATCTTGCTTTTGGTTTGATGTGTGGTCTGCACGAGGTGCAATCCTCCGGGCAGGGCCAGGTTATTGACGTGGCGATGACCGATGGCGCTGCCCATTTAATGGCTATGATGTACAGCCTGAAACACAATCAAATGTGGTCAGAGTTCCGTGGTTCTAATCTGCTTGACGGTGGCGCACACTTCTATGGGACATTCGAGTGCGAGGATGGCGAGTGGGTCGCCATCGGTTCAATCGAACCACAGTTTTATGCGTTGCTACTGGAAAAAGCCGGTATGGACGATGATCGCTTCAAGCAGCAGATGGACTCTGCGAATTGGCCAGCACTCAAAATTGCACTGGCAGAGATATTCCGTAGTAAAACACGGGATCAGTGGTGCACGCTTATGGAAGGTTCAGATGTATGTTTTGCACCGGTTTTGTCCATGGCCGAGGCACCCGGTCACCCCCACAATATGGCACGGCAGACCTTCGTTGATTACGACGGTGTGATGCAACCCGCGCCGGCACCGCGGTTTAGTCGAACTGAACCGGAACTCAGTCGCAGTCCACCCACACCGGGTGAGCACACGGCGGAGATTCTTAAGGACTGGGACATTGACCAGGCCTGACAACGTCACCACACAGTACTAATAGAATTTACTGACTCTTATAAATTGATGGAGATAGATAATGGGCGATTTTTCCGATAAACGAGTGGTCATTTCCGGTGCCAGCCGCGGTATTGGGCTGGCTATTGCCAAAAGACTCGCAGCCGAGGGTGCGAGTATTGCCATTCTGGCTAAGACCGCAGAGCCTCACCCCAAGCTAGAGGGTACTGTGTATACCGCCGCAGAGGAGATCGTTCAAGCTGGTGGCAGGGCGCTGCCACTGATTACGGATATTAGAAGTGAGGATCAGGTGCAGGCAGCTATTGCCGAAACTGTGCAGGTATTTGGCGGCATTGATATTTGTATCAACAACGCCAGTGCAATCTCATTAACTCCGACCGCACAGACCGAAATGCGTCGATTCGATCTGATGTTTGGTGTCAATGTACGCGGCACATTTATGCTATCACGAGAATGCCTGCCGCACCTTTTGAAAGCGGACAACCCCCACATATTGAATATTTCTCCACCACTGGATATGCAGCAGAAGTGGTTCGCACCCAACGTAGCCTACACCATGTCGAAATTCGGGATGAGTCAGTGTGTGCTTGGCATGGCCGGGGAACTGGCCGACAAAGGTGTCGCAGTAAATGCCTTGTGGCCGCACTCGGTGATCGCCACGGCGGCGATCAGCAATGTTCTCGCCGGTGAGGCCGCATTAGCCTATTGTCGATCGCCGCAGATCATGGCAGACGCTGCTGCAGCAATTTTGGCAAAAGATTCGCGTGAATTTACTGGTAACTTTTGTATCGATGATGTGTTGTTGACCCAAGAAGGTGTTACCGACTTCGATGTTTACCGTGTGGATCCGGAGAAGCCACTGTGGAGTGATTTTTTTGTACCAGATGGCACGCCGGAAATCGAGCCACTGCTGGTGGTTGGTAACCCTGCGCCGTAGGTTAAAGCCAACCCGCTCCAAATTTGTAATTGACACATAGAGGTATTTGACCATGTTCGATCTCCGTCCCGTTCTTGACCAGTTGTCAGTGCCAGGTAATTTCGAAATTTCGGTGCCAGAGTATTTCAACTTTGGTGTTGATGTCATTGATGCACGCGCTGCTGAAGGCGACAAGACAGCGTATATCTGGGTAGATCGGTCGGGTTGCGTGGTCGAGCATCATTCTTTTTCGGATCTCAGCCAGGCGTCAAACCGATTTGCCAACGTGCTGCATCAGATCGGTGCCTGCAAGGGTGACTGTGCGGTTGTAATCATGCCGCGCATACCGGCCTGGTATGAGGTAGTCATCGGTTGTATCAAGGCAGGTATCGTGGCGATGCCGGGGACCAACTTGTTGACCGCAAAGGACATCGAGTACCGGATAAACAAATCAAATGCCACAGTGGCTGTTGTTTCGATGGAACACGTCTCTAAAATTGAGACAATTAAGGACCGCTGTCCGACACTCTCTCACCTGATCCTGGTTGGAGGTGAACAGGCTGGCTGGTTCAGTTATGAAAAGGCGTGTGCTGAAGCAGGAGTCCAGCCTGATCCAGGTGCTGTAGTGCATTCCAGATCTGATGAAATAATGATGGCTTATTTTACATCCGGGACCACGTCACTACCCAAGATGGTGCCCCGTAATCATGGCTATGCGTTGGGTCACGTGGTGACGGGCAAATACTGGATGGATCTGAAGGAAGACGACGTTCACTGGACACTCTCCGATACTGGTTGGGCTAAAGCCGCCTGGGGTATGTTGTTCCCGCAATGGTTGTTCGGAACTGCGGTGGTGCTTTATGACGGTGATGCAAAATTTGATGCTGATATCCACCTACGGCTAATCGGACAACTCGGTGTCACTACATTTTGTGCACCGCCCACGGTGTACCGACTGTTCGCACAAATGGACATATCCGGTTACGACCTTAGTTCGCTGCGCCATTCTCTGAGTGCCGGCGAACCGTTAAACCCGGAAGCGATCAGAATGTGGAAAGATGTTACCGGCACCATGGTACATGATGGGTATGGACAGACCGAAACCGTCAATGTAGTTGCCAACGTCCCGGGTGTTGAAATCAGATCCGGTTCCATGGGAAAGCCTGTTCCGGGCATGGACGTCCAGATTGTCGATGATGAAGGCAAGATTTGTGATGACGATGACATTGGACACATCGCCTTGCGAGTCGGCGACGTGCAGCCGTTGGGCCTTTTCGACGGTTATTATGAAGACGAAAATAGTCTCAACCGGGATTCATTTCAACATGGCTGGTATTACACCGGTGACACCGCGACCCGCGATGCTGACGGCTACATCTGGTTTGTTGGACGCTCTGATGACATCATCAGTTCCGCTGGTTACAGGATTAGTCCGTTTGAGGTCGAAAGTGTCTTACTGGAACATCCCGCGGTGGTGGAGTCCGCGGTCGTTTCTAAACCTGATGAACTACGCGGTGAAATCGTTAAGGCACATATTGTACTGGCTGAAGGATATGAACCCGACGACGCACTTAAATCACTGATCCAGGACTATGTCAAAGAAACAACTGCACCATACAAATACCCCAGGGAGATCGAATTTCGTGAGAGCTTACCCAAGACTATCTCGGGAAAAATAAGGCGTGTTGAGCTACGGGAAGAATCTTGACCGGTTGCGTTCACAAAAGCTAACCGCACCTTCAGTAAAAAGGAGAAAAGAGCGATGGCACGGTATCTGAAGAAAGGCAAAGGCGCCGCCGAGGTCGCTGAGAGTGATGCAAAAGTCAGGAACACAGTTGAAAGTATTTTGGCAGACATAGAATCCCGCGGGGACGATGCGGTCCGGGAGCTGTCAAACAAATTCGATTCCTGGAGTCCACCGTCTTTCCGTCTGACCATTGAAGAAATTCAGGCTGCAATAGACCAAGTATCACCGCAGGACCTTGCGGATATTCAATTTGCACAGGCTCAGGTCCGTAATTTCGCGGAGAAACAAAAAGAATGTCTGACTGATCTCGAGATCGAGACGTTGCCAGGGGTTGTGTTGGGTCACCGCAATATTCCGGTAAACAGCATCGGCTGTTATGTGCCTGGGGGCAAATATCCCATGGTCGCGTCTGCACACATGAGTATCGTTACAGCCAAGGTAGCTGGTGTAAAACATATCACGGCGACTGCACCGCCACACGAAGGTGGTCCACATCCTGCAATTGTCGCAGCCATGCACTACGGCGGTGCTGATGAGATTCTCGTGCTCGGTGGTATTCAGGCGGTTGCAGCGATGGCGTTAGGTACGCAGACCATCTCTGCTGTCGATATGCTGGTTGGACCCGGTAACATGTTTGTTGCTGAGGCCAAGCGGCAGCTTTATGGTCGTGTTGGAATTGATCTATTTGCTGGACCAACCGAGACTTTGGTAATTGCGGACGACTCTGTTGATGCAGAGCTGTGTGCAATCGATCTATTGGGCCAAGCCGAACATGGACCAACATCACCGGCCGTTCTACTGACCGATTCGGAAGCACTTGCGAAAAAAACCATGGATGAGGTCGCCCGTCAACTTGAGATTTTGCCCACTGCTGAAATTGCTGCCGAGTCCTGGGCTAATTACGGGCAAGTAATCGTGTGTGATACTGTCGACGAAATGGTCACTGAAGCCAATCGTCTAGCTTTTGAACACGTGCAGGTGATGACTCAAGATCCGGACTATTTTTTAGAAAACCTGACCAATTATGGCGCTCTCTTTCTGGGTCCAAGAACTAACGTTTCCTATGGCGACAAAGTAATTGGTACCAACCACACATTGCCGACCAAAGGAGCGGCACGTTACACCGGTGGATTGTGGATTGGAAAATTTATGAAAACCTGCACCTATCAGCGGGTGCTCACAGATGAAGCTTCGACCATGATTGGTGAATATTGTTCACGGTTGTGTGCGATTGAAGGCTTTGCCGGTCATGGTGAGCAGGCTAACGCACGTGTGCGGCGATACGGTGATCGCGAGGTGCCATGGTATTCGGCAGTTGGGCGCTGAGACCTGATTATGGATTTACCACGTACACCCTCGTTTAGGCTCGATGGTCGTAAAGCCTTGGTGACTGGGGCTGGGCGTGGTATTGGTCTGGCTGCTGCGTCAGCACTTGCTGACGCAGGCGCTGACGTGAGTTTGTTGGCTAGAACGGAAACAGAGGTTTCTGCAGTTGCTGAAGCTCTTTGCGGGCGGGGCGATGCTGCGACCGCGTTTGTCATGGACGTAACGGATACGGAAGCTATGACAGAGTTGATTTCAGAGCAGGGGCCCTTCCAGATTCTGGTTAATAATGCGGGTACTAATCGGCCGGCACCTTGTGTCGATTATACCGAGCTAGACTATGACGAAGTGATGGCACTGAATGTTAAATCGGTCTACTTCACGACACGAGCGGTGGCTCGTGGTTTAACGGCAGCATGCCTGGACGGTTCCATCATTAATATTTCGTCACAAATGGGGCATGTAGGAGGACCGGGCCGAACCGTTTATTGTGCCAGCAAGCACGCTCTCGAGGGTTTCACCAAAGCTTTGGCGTGGGAACTGGGTGCGGGAGGAATTCGAGTAAATACGTTGTGTCCGACTTTTATCGAAACGCCAATGACGGAACCCATGCTCGAAGACGAAACATTCAAAGAACGCGTGTTGTCCCAGATTGCGTTGGGCCGGGTAGGTCAGGTAGAAGACTTGATGGGCGCGATTGTTTATCTGGCGTCAGATGCATCGCGCTTGGTCACCGGTTCTGCATTAATGGTCGATGGTGGATGGACTGCTGTCTAAAAGTATTTATTCTTTTGATTGGGGGAGA
The DNA here is from genome assembly GCA_022451485.1 of Gammaproteobacteria bacterium. Taxonomy (GTDB): domain Bacteria; phylum Pseudomonadota; class Gammaproteobacteria; order Arenicellales; family UBA868; genus UBA11791. The sequence continues at coordinate 14,124 of JAKUQS010000031.1, read as the reverse complement.
CGATGACTCAGGAACGTGTTGCATACATTAATGGTGACTATCTTCCAGAAAGTGAAGTTAAGGTGTCATTTCGGGACCGTGGATTTGTATTGGGAGATGCCATATTTGACACCGCGCGGACATTTGAGGGAAAGATATTCCGGCTTGATGATCATATCGATCGTCTATATCGGTCTCTAAAATCAGTCGGCATGGATTCCGGGATCGCGCCCGAGGAAATGGCAGATATCAGTCAGATGGTTGTTGAGAAAAACCTCCCACTACTTGGTGAAGATGACGATTATTGGGTGTTTCAACGGGTAACTCGCGGTGCAAGGTCAATCGTTGGCAACTCACAAACAGACAGTGGTGCAACGGTAATTGTTGAATGTACACCTTTGCCCCTAGAAGCCCGCGCACCGATGTTTCGAGATGGAATAGATGTTTTGACGCCAGTTATTCGACGAATACCGCCGGAGTGTTTGAGCCCCAATATTAAGAATGTTAACTATATGAACTTGGTCCTGGCAGAAGAGGAAGTTAAGGGAAAGGCTGAACATCCGTGGGCTGTCTTATTGGATACGCGTGGATTCCTATGTGAAGGTATCGGTAGCAATATATTTCTGGTACGTGACGGCGAAGTCTTAACTCCGCGTCCTCAGTTTGTACTAGAGGGGGTCAGCCGTCAGATTGTGATCGACTTAGCGGTTGATCTTGGAATCCCAGTATCAGAGGATGATCTAACAACGTTTCAAGCTGAAACAGCCGATGAGGCATTCATGACTTCAACCAGCTTGTGTCTCTGCCCTGCGCGCAGTTACAACGGAAAAATACTGGGCGACGGTACAGTCCCCGGACCGGTCACGACTCAACTGATGAATGCATTTTCCGAACTTGTGGGTTACGATTTCGTTGGCCAGTACATGCGCAAACTCAATTCTCCGTGATACGGTAAATTGCTTGTAATTCGCCTTCGAATTTAACTAATTAATCCGTTAAGTCCTGGCAGTTGAAGACAGATAACGGTTACATCGACTACTACCACTTATTTTCGAGCTCAACCTCGGTTTCAAAATCGCGACTGACCGAATCGTTTCCGTCGAACCAGCCAGCATATTCACTTTGGAAGGTCGCACGGATTTCATCTATGGGTGGTTCTATGTAGTCTCCACGGTCATTGAGATATTCCATGTGCTGATTCCCTTCAAGGTCGAATGGGTGATAGATCGAATCTTCGAGCCCGTTGAAGTCGAGCGGCTTAAGTTTGAATTTTTCACAAAGTTCAATGTTAAATGCGGGTGTTGTTTTGACCCACCGGTTGTCAACATAAATTGATGTATAACCGTGCCAGTAGAAGACATCGCTTTGCATGCGCTGTCTTAGTTTCTCAGTTGACAGGTGATTTCTGACGTCGGCATAGCCAAGGCTCGCCGGAATTCCAATCGACCGATAGGCAGCAGCCAGCAATATGGCTTTAGACACACACCAACCGTAACCGGTTTCCAGCGTGCGTGTAGCGCTAAGGCCATCGGTTGACAGATCCATCTGGTAAGGATCGTATCGAATTTCGTCACGCACAGCATAGAACAGCCGCTGAATCTGTTTGATCGAATTAGTTTCTGACCCAATTACCCTGCGTGTAAACGCGACCACAGTATCATCCGAACTCTGCACAGTGGGTCCAGATTGCAGATATTGGGCTAGCTGTATTGACATCGGTTTGACAAACATTGTTAGGTCAGAGGCGGCAAGTATAGAGTGTATGGTTTCACGATAGGGGTTCACCCTGCGTGGTTTCGTGGTTTAAATAGGTAGAAAGAAGCCAGGCCTGCCACCGCAGTCAGCAGGTTGGCCAGTACGAATCCGCTGAAAATTCCGGGTAGTCCAAAGTAGATAGATAAAAGCCAGGTCAGCGGAATTAGTAGGATAAACAAACGGACCAGGGTCAGGCTTGCACCCAGAAAAGGTCTACCTGTTGCTGTATGGATACTTGAAATCATGAAGACGAGGGCAAATCCAGGCCAGGACCAGGACACTATTTGAAGAAAGTTGGTTGCTGTTTCCTGTACTGGACCACCGCTAATGAAAATTCCGGCGATGTGTGGTGCAAACAGGTAGACGGGTATTGCAACGATCAACGAGATAACAACACCGGTCGAGAGGATAAATTTTCGCGCGCTTAAAAGACGTTCACTATGGCCAGCGCCGTAGTTTTGGGCCATAACTGGAAAGCTGCCTACCGCAAGCGCAAAAACGCCTAGCAGTGCGCACATTTCAATCCGCATGGCGGTCGTGAGACCAGCGACAGCGGCATCACCGAAACCAGCGACTACCGCTGTCACTAAACCCGTGGCGAGTGGTGTGACAGCATTGGTCGTGGCGCTGGGAAGTCCGACTTGCCCAATCTGTCGAAGGGAATCAACTAGACCCTTCCAGGCTGGTCTGGACCACGAAATCAGGCGTTCGCGGTAGTGCAGAATTCCAAGGGCAATGAATACTGATACAACCCGGGCGAGTAACGTGGCCCAAGCAGCACCCTGTAGCCCAAATGCCGGTACGGGACCGAAACCAAAAATCAGTAACGGGTCAAGGGCAGCATTGAGTATAGCCACGATCACCATAATGATAGCTGGCCAACGCGTATCACCGGCACCGCGGAGCATTCCATTTGAGACCATCGGTATAACCAACACCAACGCACTGGGATAAAAGACCGTCATGAAACTCTTGACTTGCACGAGTGTTGTGCCCGTAGCGCCAATCGCACTAAAAACCAGGTCTATGGTCAGTAGGCCAATGACCGCAACAATCGCCATTAGAAGCACTGAAAGGATCAAGCTATCGCGGGCAAAATTTCTCGCGCCATCGGCGTTTCCAGCACCAATTCGCTGGGCCATCACGGCCGTGGCGGCAGTCGATAGACCTAGGCTGATACTGAAAATGACATGCACAGCGGGAAAACAATATCCTAATGCGGCCAGTTCCAATGTACCCAATCGTGCAACCCAGAATGCATCAGCAAGGTCGACTGCAAAGATCGCGAGTAGTCCGATAACCATAGGCCCAGTCAGCCGTAGAACATGTCGGCTGAGACTGCCCTTGGTTAGATCTCGATGTGAGACCTGATTGCGTTGCGTTGTAATCGCCAACGATTTACCGTGTCTGTAACTGAGATTTACAGCGTGGTTGCCGGTAGCTTGTTTGTCGCTGTAGCTAGAACGATTTTTCTGGGAAGTCCATAATGCTGTCAGAACCGGACATAATGGATGAAAACAATGCACCGCTCTGGGGCAGAATTCTTTCCATGAAAAACTTAGCTGTGGCTACTTTGGCAGCGTAGAAATCTGCGTCGTCATCATTTTGGTGATCGAGGCCAATCTTTGCCATTTGAGCCCAGAGATAGCCAGTAGCGACTAGGCCGAACAGTTTGAGGTAGTCGGTTGATGCCGCACCGGCTTCATCTGGATTCTTTAGACCACGTTGTGCGATATGCCCGGTCGCGATCTGCAGTCGGCCGAAGGCCTTTGCGAGTGGCAGTACAAACGAATTAAGTTCTGGCTGTGCCGTGTTGTTGTCGATCCAGGCCTGTACAGGGTGAAAAAAACGTCGTAGGTAGCGGCCCATATGGGCGGGTAATTTGCGTCCAACTAGATCGAGCGCTTGAACACCGTTGGTTCCCTCGTAGATCTGTGCAATGCGAGCATCGCGGGCATACTGTTCGACGCCGTTATCGCGAATGTAACCGTGTCCTCCGTACACCTGGATACACAGGTTTGCAATCTCGAAACCACTATCAGAAAAGTAGGCTTTAACAATGGGTGTCAGTAGCTGGACCATGTCATCCGAAGCCTGACGTGTCTCTGCATCGGGACCTCGGTCGCGTAAATCATTGTGCCGGGCGACCCATACGGCCATAGCGCGTGCCCCTTCTGTAAATGCGCGCATGGTCAGTAGCATTCGTCGTACATCAGGATGGACAATTATTGGGTCAGCAGGTTTGTCTCCATGTTGGGTGCCGCTGATTGATCGTCCCTGTAGGCGTTCACGGGCGTAGTCGACGGCTGATTGGCGCGCGATCTCCGCGAGCCCGAGACCTTGTACTCCAACCCCCAGTCGCGCATCGTTCATCATTGTGAACATTGCTTGCATACCTTTGTGGGGTTCACCGACCAGCCAAGCCTTGGCACCTTCAAAGTTCAACTCACACGTTGCAGAAGCCTTAATGCCCATTTTGTTTTCAATTGATGCGCAGGTGACTGTATTGCGTTCACCAGGCTCTCCATTTTCATCGGGTAGAAACTTCGGTACCAGAAATAGACTGATACCCTTAATTCCGTCCGGTGCATTAGGAAGTCTGGCCAACACCAGATGAATAATGTTGGATGAGAGGTCGTGTTCACCGGCACTGATGAAAATTTTGGTGCCCCTCAACGCATAGTTGCCATCATCTTCATGTTCTGCCTGTGTTCGAATAAGTCCGAGATCCGTGCCGCACTGCGGTTCAGTCAGACACATGGTCCCTGTCCACTCCCCGCTTGCCAGTCGGGGTAGATAAAGCGCTTTTAAGTCGTTACAACCAAATGCATTCAGTGCGCGGTAAGCGCCCCGGGTGAGACCAGCGTAGGTTCCAAATGCCATGTTTGAAGAACACATCATCTCTTCGATCAGAATGTTTAATGCACCGGGCATACCCTGGCCGCCGTGCTCGGGGGAGCATGCCAGACCGTTCCAGCCACCCTCAACATATTTTCCATAGGCTTCCCTGAAGCCAGTAGGAGTTGTAACCTTACCGTTGTCCCATTGACAACCTTCCTCGTCACCGGTTCGATTCAGAGGAAACAGCTCGTTTTGGCAGATTTTGGCTGCTTCTTCAAGAACAGCATCAACCAGATCGGGTGTTGCGTCCTCATAACCTGGCAAAGCGGTGATATCACTGGATTCAAAGAGTTCGTTGTAAACAAAGCGCATGTCACGCAAGGGTGCAGAGTAGCTGGTCATGGTTGTGTTTCTCGAGATTTGTCGCGGCGACGTTGATTTAGTTGCGAAGTGGTTTGCCTGTTTCTAGCATGTGTTCAATGCGATCAAGAGTAGGTGTGGTTTTGAGTAGCTCGACGATGGTGCGCCGTTCAAGCGACAGCAGATGGTCTTCAGTGATCGTTTCAGTAATGTCCGTTTTTCCACCCGAGAGCACCCAGGCGAGCGCCTTGCCAACGGTGACATCATGATCAGTCGCCTTACCCGCTCGATGGTAGTCATTGACCACCATCGTCAATGCTGTTGCCGCGGTGGGCCCTGGCAGTGCGTACTCAGTGGGTTCCGGAGGTGTATAGTCGTCGGCCAATTGCTGGGCCCTGGCTTTAGCCTCAGCTAGCAATCGGTCTTGGTTCATAGTGATTCCATCTCCATCGCGTAAATACAGAAAGTCTTGTGCCTCGACGGCAGATCGTGACACCGCGGCGGTCCCAACAGTTTCAAATACTCGTGTCACAGCAGGCATCGGTCCCCCAGGAGCTTCGGGATTGTTCTGCCAGCGAGCCAACATTTCCTTGCAGCCACCCCAAGCTGGGACTAGACCGACGCCGACCTCGACCAGGCCCATATAGGTTTCTGCGTGTGCTTGTACAGCGTCACAATGCAGCAGAATTTCTAGACCACCGGCAAGTGCCATGCCGGAAGGCGCCCCAACTACTGGGAAAGGGGAGTACTTAAGTGCTTTGTAGACATCCTGGCCGGCTTTAACCGATTTAGTAATCTCGGGCCAGCCCGCAATATTGGCGGCGAATAGGGCAAGGCCGATGTTTGCGCCGACTGAAAAGTTAGCAGCCTCATTGTGAATAACCAGCGCTTTATAGTTTTCTGCAGGGATCACCTTCAATGTTTTTTCGACCATAGTCATAATGCCTGGATCGATGCTGTTCATTTTGGTGTGAAACTCGAGACAGACCACCCCGTCCCCAATATCCCACAGGCTAGCCGATCCGTTGCCGGCGACTCGGGTGGTCGCTCGTTTGATATCCTGCAGTAGGAGAACGCCATCGGGTCTCGGCACATTGTGATAGGCATTATCTGTTCCAAAATACTGCAATACACCCTGCTCGGTCCGGTAGAAACTACCCGCTCCAATTTGGGCTAGTAGTTTTGGCACGGTCATGTCGAATTCGCGTAGCTGTGTGGCAAACCAGGCGGGTCCGAGCTGATCGATCATTTCGAATGGCCCCCATTTCCAGGCATATCCGTTTCGCATGGCCTCATCGACCGCGAACACATCGTCGGCTATCTCGGGTACCAGTGACGCAGCGTAGCTTAATGTGTGGGCGAGCACACGCCAGGCGTAGCGTCCTCCTTTGTCTGGGTGTTCAACCAGCGCGCGTAGACCTTTCCGACCGGCGCTGATACTCGCAAGATCGGCTTTCTGTGCGGTTCGATATTCACCCGTTTGCAGGTCAAGAGATTCTTTAATTCTTTGTCCCTTTGATCGGTTGAGGCGATAAAAACCACCTTTCCCTTTGCGCCCGGTATAACCCTCACGGATCATGTGTGCTATGAATTCAGAATCTTGATGGAGGTCTCTAAACATGTCCTGCGACGGCAACGAGGACAGCATAGAGGCCGATACATGGGGCTGCAGGTCAATGCCTACCAGATCCATCAGCCCGAACACACCGGTTTTAGGTATACCCATGGGGCGGCCCACAATGGCATCTGCTTCTTCAACAGTTAACTGATCCTCAAACGCGAATCGGATCGCACAGGTAGTCCAGAGAATGCCAATTCGATTGGCAATGAATCCGGGTGTGTCTTTACAGTGCACAACACTCTTGCCCAGAGCTCGGTCGCAGAAAGTCTGTAGCGCGGTTATTGCATCCGTGCGCGTGTGCGGCCCAGCGACTACTTCCAAAAGACGTAGATACCGAGGTGGGTTAAAAAAATGGGTGATCGCGAAGTCACGGGCAAAATCATCGGTTAACCCGTTCATTAGTTTTGCCAGTGGGATCGTGGATGTGTTCGACGTGATGATCGAGCCGGCTTTTCGAACGGTGTCAATCTGTTTATAGAGGGCTTGTTTGATTTCTAAGTTTTCGATAACGGCCTCAATTATTAGATCGCACTCCGCCAGCATGCCGAGATCATCGTCAAGGTTGCCGGTCTTAATAAGATTGACATTTTGCTTATGCATTAGAGGCGCTGGGTTAGCCTTGAGCATGTTTTTGATAGCTGTTTCGGCTAACACGCTCCGTTTGGACGCACCATTAGGAACTACGTCGAGCAGCACAACCGGTGTGCCACTATTGGCGACATGGGCCGCAATACCAGCGCCCATGACACCGGCGCCGATTACAGCCACTTTTTCAATATTGGTCATGTTCCGACAGTTTCCATCACAGTTGCGATACCCTGACCACCACCAATACACTGGGTCGATAGTGCATAGCGGCCCCCCTCACGCTTGAGAATCTGCGCGGCTTTGCCCGTGATTCGTGCGCCGGTCGCACCAAGTGGATGTCCGATGGCAATTGCACCTCCATCGACGTTGACTTTGTCGATATCGAGGCCCAGATCGCGAACAGATGCGATCGATTGAGTGGCGAAGGCTTCGTTGATCTCCACCACGTCAATGTTGTCTGCGGTAAGTTCGGCGCGGGCTAGTGCCTTACGTGAAGCAAATATCGGGCCGAGTCCCATGGTTTCAGGTTTACAACCCGAGACCGCGATGCTCCTGATTCGGGCGATTGGTTCCAGTCCGTTTTCTTGAGCGTAGGTCTCTGAGCACACCAGCGTTGCCGCTGCACCATCGGTTAGTGGTGAGGAGGTCCCAGCCGTCACGCTGCCATTCTCGTCGAAAGCCAGTTTCAATCCCGCAAGGTCCTCTGTTGACGTGCCGGGTCGCAGGCAGCCATCTGTATCGACAGTTAGCCCATTCATTTGGATCGGTACGATCTCTTTTTCCAGTTTGCCCAGTGATTGAGCGTCTGCAGCTTTCTGTTGGCTTAGAACAGCAAACTGTTCCTGTTCCTCGCGACCGATGTTATATTCTTTACCGACGTTTTCGGCTGTTTCGCCCATCGACATATAAGCCGCCGGGTTCGATTCCAGCAGTGCAGGATTGGGCATCGGATTGAATCCACCCATAGTGACGCGACTCATCGACTCGACACCCGCGCAGATAAAGACCTCACCAGCGTTCATCTGAATCGCACCGGCCGCATTGTGAATAGACTGCATAGAAGAGCCACAGAACCGGTTGACTGTGGTACCGGCGACATTGATAGGCAGGCCTGCCATCAGCACTACCAGGCGCGCCATGTTGAATCCTTGTTCGCCTTCGGGAAATGCGCAACCGAGAATTAAATCTTCGATGTCGTCGACATTGACACCAGTTCGGTCTACTAAGCCGCGAACAACCTGTGCCGCCAGATCGTCCGGTCGGACCTTGGCCAGCAAACCCTTGTGGGCAAAGTGGAACGGTGAGCGGGCATACCCGGCAATGACAACGTTTCTCATTGGATCGTCTCCTGTTAATAGTTTCTGGATAAGACAGTGCGGGTCATAGTTGATGAATCGGTTTGTTTGTCTTGTGCCTTATGGGATCAGTTTGTACCTGTTTGCGTTTGAGTGTGAGCCCGGTCCAGAGCATCGAGCGTCTGAAGCCGTATGTCGTTGAGTTCGGTGACCAGCGCAGCAAGATCAGATTTCTGACGCGCTAGCGCTTTTAGTCTTTGGTTGACTTTTTCTAGCAGCATCGTGAGTTGTTCGCTTTGGCTGGGATCGGCATCGTACAGATGCAAGTACTCCCTGATCTCGGCCAGACTGAAACCAAGTCGCTTGCCTCGCAGAATTATCTGTAGGCGGCCACGATCGCGATAGTTATAAACCCTTGTTGTGCCGGCTCGGCGAGGCGACACCAGTCCCTTAGATTCGTAAAAACGGATGGCGCGTGGTGTAATGCCAAGTAGATTTGCCAATTCCGTAACACTATAGATACTGTCGGTATCACGTTCAGCGAGCGAATTTTCTATCATCTGCCAGCCTACGCTTGCTGGGCCTGTTCTTCAGCTACAAGTTCCTTCTTGGATAGTTTGCCGATGATCGTTTTGGGCAGTTCGTCTCTGAATTCGATCTTTGAGGGCATCTCGATCTTGGAGAGCTTGTCCTCCAGAAACTGTTTCAGGTCTGTTTCGTTGAGTGACTCATTGGGCTTGAGCTTAACGAAGGCTTTCGGACTCTCGCCTCGGTATTCGTCCTTGATGCCGATAACAGTGACTTCCGAAACCGCAGAGTGCAAGTAGATCGCTTCCTCAACCATGCGTGGGTATACGTTATAACCGCTGCACAGTATCAGGTCCTTGAGTCGGTCGACCAGAAAGAAGTGACCCTGGTCATCCATGTACCCGACGTCGCCGGTTCGTAGCCAGCCATCGCGAAGGGTGTCTGCGGTCTCTTCTGCTTGATTGAGATAGCCCTTCATTATCTGGGGGCCTTTGATCCAGACTTCACCACGTTCTCCGACTGGCATGAGATCATGCGGGGCTTCGAGGTCGTGTATGGTGATGTCTGTTCCTGGCACCGGTAGGCCGATTGAGTTCTCTTTGTTGGTGCCACTCATAGAGTTACAGGTGGCAACGGGCGAGGATTCGCTCAAACCATATCCTTCCACCAGTTTACAGCCAGTGATTTGTTCAAACTGGCGCTTGACTTCAAGCGGTAGGGGTGCACCACCGGACATACAGTACCGGATCGATGACAGGTCATATTTGGCCAAGTCCGGGGCCTGGTTGATGGCCGTGTATATAGTCGGTACAGCTGGGAACAGTGTCGCCTTTTTAGCGCTGAGGGTCTTAAGGGTCTGTTCCAGTTCGTAGCGGGGTAACAGAATCATCTCGGTGCCCGACGCCACTGCGAAGTTCATCACGGCAGTCATTGCGAACACGTGGAAAAGCGGTAGCACACCGACTATTTTTTCTTCTCCGGGCCTTAGCCCCGGGAACCACGAGAGCATCTGTGAGATGTTGGCAGATAGATTGGCCTGCGTCAGCATCGCTCCCTTGGAGCGCCCTGTGGTACCGCCGGTGTATTGCAGCACAGCGATGTCCTGCTCGATATCGATCTCGACCTCTTCGGGTTGTCCGTCGTTGTTGATCAGATCTTCAAACCGCATGGTCGTGTCGTCGTCAGTGATTGCTGCGATTTCTTTGCGTTTGACGATACCGAATAAAAGACCCTTCACTGGTGGCAGGATGGGAGCCATCCGGCAGACAACAATCTGTTTCAGGCTTTCGGTCTGGCTGAGCATTGCGGCGACTTTGGGGTAAAGCAACTTAAGGTCCATGGTGACCATAATCTCGGTTTCACTGTCGGAGATCTGGAATGCGAGCTCACGTTCAACATACAGGGGGTTGTAGTTGACGACGGTGGCACCCGCACGCAGTGCCCCGAAATAGCAAATGACCGAGTAGGGGGTATTGGGCAGGCACAGGCCGACCCGACTCCCTTTTGTGACGCCCATGTTCTGAAAACCTTTGGCAGCCTGTCTAATATGTGTTGCCAGCTGCGCGTAGGTGGTTTTTCGACCAAGAAAGTCAATTGCTGGCCGGGCAGCAAATCGAATTTCAGCATCATCGATGTACTCATTGAGAGCCCGACGGGTCAGTGTTGTTGACCAGTCAATCCCTTCGGGGTAATGGTGCAGCCACGGTTGTGGATGGACGTCATTTGTTGTCATGGGATCCTCCTTCGATTAAATTTTATTTTACGTATACGGAATTGAGTTTACGTTTACGTCATACCCTGAGCAAGTGACCAGCAGGGTCCCGAAGCCAGTAACTATTTTCCGTTTGGGTGGATACTTAGTGGCTAATGACTGAGTCTGACGGTATTCGGCAGGACGCGCCGTATATTGTCTGACAGCAGTTTAAGACCGGCTTGCCGTGGGAAGCTTGCTCGGTAGACCAGCCGAACCTGACGAAAGGCTTGGGGGATCTGCAGTTCACGCAGAATGACCCCACTGACTGCCAGGCGACCGGCGTGTACCGACAGGGCCGGGACCAGGGTTACGCCCATTCCCATGCCAACAAGCTGTACCAGTGTTTCAAGGCTCGACGCTTTAAGTCCTGTCATAGGTCCGGTTTCTGGGCGTTCACTCAGTTGGCAGGCTGCCATAACTTGTTCGGACAGACAGTGCTCTTCTGACAGTAACAGCACGTCAAGTCCGGCAAGGTCCTCCAGCCGGATGTCGTCTTGGGTGTAGAGAGCGTGATCACGCGGGTGTGCCAGCCAGAATGGCTCCTCGAACAGGCTGATTGCTTCAAGGTCGTGGTGGTTAGGGGGTGTTGCGAGCAAGGCGGCATCCAGCCGGTGTTCGCGTAAGGCCTGAATCAGCAGATCAGTCGTGGATTCTGTGATTTCTAAGATGAGTTCTGGGTGCCGGTCGCGCAAGTCGATCATGAGCAAAGGGAGTAGATAGGGGCTCAAAGTGTGAATTGCGCCAATGCGAAGTGGACCGGTTAAGGGATCCCTGTGCCCGGTGGCGAGTGCATGAATTGCATCGACTTGTTCAAGAATTTGACGCGCGTGGCTGGTGATCTGCAGTCCGATTGGTGTGATTCGAACCGAACGATTGGTACGCTCAAACAGTGCGACGCCCAGTTCCTGTTCCAGCTTTTGGATCTGCCCAGAAAGTGTCGGCTGACTGACAAAACAGCGTTCTGCTGCCCGGCCGAAATGGAGAGTGTCACCAAGCATAATCAGGTAGCGTAGGTCCCGTAAATTCATACTCTAATAATAGGAAAAGTCAATAAGTCTGATATGAACAAACGATTATACATATCAGAAGATTTGACCTAGAGTACGTATCGCTGAGAACCGCGTGGGCGGTATTCTCTACTTGAAACACTATGAAATCGAAATGGAGGACACCATGTCACTCAAAGACACACAGACGGAACAGAATCTGAAGGATGCCTTTGCCGGTGAATCGCAGGCAAATCGGCGTTATCTGTATTTCGCTGCGAAAGCGGATGTAGAAGGGTACAACGACGTTTCAGCTGTTTTTCGTTCAACCGCCGAAGGCGAGACCGGTCACGCACACGGACACTTAGAATATCTTGAGCAGACCGGTGACCCGGCGACGGGACTACCGATAGGCAGTACTTCGGACAATCTCAAGGCAGCCGTGGCCGGCGAGACGCATGAGTACACCGATATGTATCCCGGCATGTCCAAGACGGCTCGTGATGAGGGCTTTGACGAAATTGCAGACTGGTTTGAAACCCTGGCCAAAGCTGAACGCTCTCATGCCAACCGGTTTCAGAAGGCGCTGGACTCACTCGGAGACTGAGCAGTCAGCGGGAGACGGTTCAATATACCGTCTCCCGTAGCACAGCCGCACGGTACAGATGAACAGGTGACACCCCCGCGAGAAGGCAGTCTTGAGACACCGACCAGGCACCCCATAGACTGGCGTAACCCGGCTTTTTACGACCAGGGCGAGCTTTTTACGGAGCTCGAACGAGTTTTCGATCACTGTCATGGCTGCCGCCGTTGTGTTTCTTTATGTGATAGCTTCCCAACGTTATTTGACCTGGTCGATGAATCTACGACTCTGGAGGTTGATGGTGTAGATCAGGCTGACTATTGGAAAGTGGTTGACCAGTGTTACCTTTGTGACCTTTGTTATATGACGAAGTGTCCCTACGTGCCGCCGCACGAGTGGGGTATTGATTTTCCACATCTTATGTTGCGGGCAAAAGCCACCCGTTTTCGGGAAAAAGGCGCCAAGCTGCGGGATCGCGTACTCACCAGTACGGATAGCGTCGGGAAAGCAGCCGGGTTGCCAGGTATTTCGGTTATTGTAAATATGGCTAACCGATCCCGGACAGTTCGAAAAGTGATGCAAACCGTGGGCGGAATACACCAGGATGCCCGCGTTCCACCTTATGAATCGGATTCGTTGAGAAAACGATTTAGGAAAAGAAGTCTGACTGACGAATCTCATGCGGTGTCAGCCGGGCCGACCGGCGGCAAGGTTGCGCTGTTTGCCACCTGTTACGGCAACTATAACGAACCGGACCTGGGCGACGACCTGGTAGCGGTTCTCGAGCACAATTCGATCGTTGTGTCTATTGCTGAGAAGGAGTGGTGTTGTGGAATGCCCAAGCTTGAACTGGGTGATCTAGTATCTGTAGAGCGCGCCAAAGACAGGAATATCCCTGTGCTGGCGCGGTTGGTAGACGATGGTTGGGACCTTGTTGCGATGGTGCCGTCCTGTGTGCTGATGTTCAAGCAGGAGTTGCCACTGATGTTCCCGGATGATCCGAAGGTCCGTCGGGTTGCGGAGGCTTTTTACGATCCTTTCGAGTACCTGATGCTCCGTCATTCAGCTGGACAGCTCAATACAGCATTTTCTGAAAGTTTGGGTCAAGTGCTGTATCAGGCATCCTGTCACCAGCGAGTCCAAAATATCGGCCCAAAAACCCGTGATGTGTTAAGTCTCATTCCTGATACTACGGTAACGGTTCTTGAGCGTTGTTCGGGACATGATGGGACATACGGCGTTAAGAGCGAGACCTTCGATAAAGCCATGAAAATCGGCCGACCTGTGATGAATAAAATTCAGCAGCTCCAACCAGACTACTACGGTAGTGATTGCCCAATTGCAGGTCAGCACCTCGCAAACGGTGTCGGTGACGGAAGTCAGGCGTTCCACCCTATAACGCTATTACGCAGGGCGTACGGTATATAGCCAAGGTATAAATCATGGACAAACTAATACGCTCGAATCTGATGACTCTGGAACAGTATGCGGATGAGCGAGAAAACTTTCGTGCGCGGGTAATAGCACACAAGAATAATCGGCGCGTAGCCATTGGCCCCAACGTAACCCTCTATTTCGAAGATTCGCTGACTATGCAGTACCAAATTCAGGAGATGCTGCGGCTGGAACGTATTTTTGAGGCAGACAAGATCCAGGAAGAACTTGATGCGTATCACACATTGATTACAGACGGCAGTAACCTGAAGGCTACCATGATGATTGAATTTCCTGACGTTGAGGAACGGCGAACTGAATTACAGCGGCTGGTCGGGATTGAAACAGCATTGTGGCTTACGGTTGGGGATTTGAGTCGTGTTACGCCAATCGCGAACGAA
>JAKUQS010000030.1 GCA_022451485.1 Gammaproteobacteria bacterium | reverse complement strand
CTAGTGCCCGACCCACCGGTTTACTCCCTGGATAGATTCTGATGTATTGTTAGTAAAATTATATAAACTATTGAAAATAAAGGAATAATTATAGAATAATCAATTTGTTAGCACTCATCACTTAAGAGTGCTAAAATAGTCCTACTGATCCCTCAGAGACATGTTATGACGCCATCATATGCCATTGCCACCGAGTCATTATCCGGCCAGGGTTTAGCAAATTATCTCAGTTCGATCAACGCAGCACCGTTACTGTCTGCCGCTGATGAGCGGGAGTTAGCGCGTCGCTACAGCGAGGAACAGGATTTGGATGCGGCTCGACAGTTGGTCTATTCCCATTTGCGATACGTAGTCAGTGTGGCGCGTGGGTTCAGTGGCTATGGATTGCCTTTGGTTGATCTCATCCAGGAGGGCAGTGTGGGGCTGATGAAAGCCGTGAAGCGATATGACTATCGGCGGGATGTTCGGTTGGTATCGTTTGCGGTGCACTGGATCAAGGCCGAAATTTATGATTACGTAGTTCGAAACTGGCGTATGGTCAAAGTCGCCACCACCAAGGCGCAGCGAAAACTGTTTTTTAATCTACGCAAGAACCGCAGTCGATTGGGTCCAATGGAGGCCTCGGAAATTGAGCAACTCGCTGAGAAACTTCAGGTCGATGAACACACAGTGCGTGAGATGGAAACGCGCTTGGTTGGAGCAGATGTCTCTTTCGACCCCATATCGGATCATGATGACGACAGTAGAAGCCTGTCGCCGGCAGAGGTCTTAGCGGCTGAGGGCGCTGATCCGGGCGAATTGATTCTAAAAGCAGATGAAGCACATTCGCGTCAGTTACAGTTGCGCGAAGCGTTGAATTCACTGGATGACCGTAGTCGCAACATCATCCAACGGCGTTGGTTGAATGATGATTCCAAGAAGCCGACCCTGCAGATGCTGGCCGATGAATATAATGTCTCGGCAGAGCGAATTCGGCAGATTGAGAATCGTGCCCTGACCCAGATGCGGACAGTCGTGGCGACCTAGCTTGTTAGCAGTTGACTGAGTCTAGCGGTGCGGTGCGCGACTAGTGTCAGCCTGCTAGTAGCATGAACATCAGCGCTTTTTGTGCGTGAAGACGATTTTCGGCTTCGTCCCACACCACGCTTTGTGGCCCGTCAATCACTTTCGCATCCACCTCCTTTCCGCGATAAGCAGGCAGGCAGTGCATGAAAAGTGCGTCTTTACTCGCTTGGTGCATAAGTTCGGACGTCACGCGGTAATTGGAAAAAATGGCCTCCCGATCAGCACCCTCGGATTCCATACCAATACTGGTCCAAGTGTCTGTCACCACCAAATCTGCACCCAAGACGGTCTCTTCTGGTTGATTTGACAAGGTCACATAGTCCTTAGACGCAGCGACAATGTCCGGATTAGGCTCGTAACCGGCGGGGGTGGCAACGCGCAAATTGAAATCAAACTGGCGTGCCGCATTGATCCACGATTGGCACACATTATTTCCGTCGCCGATCCATGCTACGGTCGCGTTGGTAATGGCCCCCCGATGCTCAACGAAAGTGAGGATGTCGGCAAGTAATTGACACGGATGCGAGGTGTCGGACATTGCATTGATGACGGGCACTTGGGAATATTGGGCAACCTCGGTTAGGCGTTCGTGGGCCAGTGTCCTCATCACGATTAGATCTGCCATGGATGACAAGACGCGGGCAGTGTCTGCAAGTGATTCACCGCGACTCATTTGGCTGTCGCCGGGCGAAAGGAAAAGCGCACTCCCACCGAGTTGGTTGGCACCAATCTCAAACGAAACCCGTGTGCGGGTAGACGCTTTTTCGAACACCATGGCCAAGGTCTTACCTCTCATCACTGTCGGCAGTTGGCCTTGTCGCAACCCAGCCTTAAGTTCCATAGCTTTTTCGATCAGTTGCTGAAGCGCTTCGCTTGGGAGGTCAAGAAGTGACAAAAAATGTCTGCACGTCATGATGGTAAGTGGATCCTGGCTGTAATCGAAGTCGATTGGGTGAATTGGGCTATTCTAGATGAGGTCGCGGCGCCGATTCTATCCTGACTATGTCATGGCCGCATTTGTCGAAGCCCTTAGGATGATATCTGATTGATATAATTCGTCTGACTTAACGTAGATCCAGGTTGGGATCAAGGCCTTCGTATGCAAACAGTAAAAAAAGTGGTGCTCGCCTATTCAGGGGGGTTAGATACTTCTGTGATATTGAAATGGTTGCAAGATCATTATCACTGTGAGGTGGTTACTTTCACTGCAGATATTGGGCAGGATGAACCCTTAGAGCCAATCGAAGCCAAAGCCAAAGCGCTTGGAATAAGCGAAATTTTTGTAGAAGACTTGAGAGAAGAATTTGCCCGCGACTTTATTTTTCCCATGTTTAGGGCTAATACGGTCTATGAGGGTGAGTATCTGCTAGGCACATCGATTGCACGGCCATTGATTGCCAAACATCTAGTTCGTATTGCAGGCCTTACTTCATCAGATGCGATTGCTCATGGCGCTACCGGAAAAGGCAACGACCAGATCCGCATGGAACTTGGCGCCTATGCGCTCAACCCGAGTATTCGCATCATTGCGCCATGGCGAGAATGGGACTTGACATCGCGCGAGAAGTTGGTCGCTTACGCTAAGGCGCATGGGATTCCCGTCCAGACACAGGCTGATGGGAGTTCTGATTACTCGATGGATGCAAACCTGTTACACATCTCTTACGAGGGAGGACAACTTGAGGACCCTTGGCATACACCGGATCCCAGCGTATGGGCATGGACTGTCGCCCCTACCGATGCGCCCGACGAGCCGCAAACCATTGATCTGGCATTCTCGGCAGGGGATCCTGTGTCGATCAACGATGAGTGCTTGTCACCGGCTACTTTGATGGCGCGACTCAACGAAATTGGCTGTCGTCATGGGGTGGGTCGTGCCGATTTAGTTGAAAACCGTTATATCGGTATGAAAAATCGGGGTTGTTATGAGACGCCTGGTGGCACGATATTGCTGAAGGCACATCGTGCGATGGAATCAATTACCTTGGATCGGGAAGTGGCGCATGTCAAAGATGATCTGATGCCCCGTTATGCACGCTTGATTTACAACGGTTATTGGTGGAGTCCTGAAAGAGAAGCGCTACAGACGTTGATCGACGCTTCGCAGGCGACTGTTAACGGCACCGTTCGTCTGTCAGTCTACAAAGGTGGTGTCATGGTGCTTGGACGGCGGTCAGAGACGCACTCATTGTTCGCTCCTGAGCTGTCTACGTTTGAAGAAGATCATGGCGCTTATCGTCAAGCTGATGCGGAGGGATTCATCAAGTTAAATGCGCTGCGTCTGCGGGTAGCGCAACGTCTGAGAAACAGCTGATTGGTTTGTCGTGGTGCGCCGATGACTCGGCCAACGATAGCGGTAGTGATGCCTGCATTTCGGGAAGGGGCTGGTCTTATTAGTGCGGTGGCTGCCGTGTTGGCAAGGGACGATATTGATCAGTTAATTGTAGTTGATGCCAGTGATGATCCCGCTTCAAAATTGGTGGTATGTGGCTTGTTAGCGTCGAGTCTTGATCGAGATTCCCGATTGCACATCGTGCGGACACAACGAGCTGAGAGAGCGTCGCAGATGAACCACGGGGCGGCACAAAGCGAATCGGACTGGCTTGTATTTCTTCATACAGACACTCGGCTGCCGATGGACGATCTGCGCTTGATTTTTCGATCGATCGGCAAGGATATCGCGTGGGTGCGATTCGCCATTCAAATTGACGCTGTAGAGCCGATCTTTCGGGTCATTGAGGCCATAGCCAACCATAGGTCTTGTTGGACTGCGATCGCGACTGGTGATCAGGCGATCAGCATGCGTCGGTCAATATTTCAAACTATTGGTGGCTACCGTTCTTTAGCCTTGATGGAGGACATCGATATTTCAAAGCGTCTTAAACGTATCGGTCGGCCACTATGTGTGGAGAAAACGGTCCGCACCTCTGCGCGGCGGTGGCGGGCGGGGGGGGTGGCGCAGACCATCGTGCTGATGTGGGTATTGCGATTTATGTTCTATATCGGTGTTCCTGCTAACTATCTGGCGGGCTGGTACGGTAATCGGCGCTAAGCCATACTTGGGTTGATGCCGACTTTAATTCTGATGGCAAAGGCACCGTGGTCTGGGATGGCTAAAACCCGCCTGGTCCCGCCGTATTCACGGCACCAGGCGGCCGAAATCGCCGACATTTTACTTCGATTGTCGGTTGATATTTGTGCACGACATTGGGCCGGTGAGTTGGTGATTGCGGGCTGGCCGGATACCGATCACCAAATTTTCAGTGAGTTAGAGAAGCAGTATCAAGTCACGTTGGCGAGCCAGAGTAAGGGCGACTTGGGAGAGAAGATGCAGTGCCTTCTTGCCACGGCATTTGAACGAAACACGGCGGCGGCGGTGATGGGTACTGACGTGCCGCATATACCCAGTTCAACGCTGGTCGAGACTTATAACGTGCTCAGTGGCGGCGGTAGTGTGGTTGGGCCGACTCGAGACGGGGGGTTTTGTTTGCTTGGCCTGAGCTATCCTGTGACGGATCTGTTCACAGGAATTCATTGGGGAAGCAGTGATGTTTATGAACAGATGTTATTGAATGCGAAGGCAAGTGGACTAACTTTTGACTCTACATTTGCGTCGCTGACCGATATCGATTGCGCAACTGGGTTGCACAGGGTCGCCAGCCGATGGTCACCGCTCCATCGCGCACTGACAGCGGCTGGTGTGGGGCTGGCTGCAGGGGGTGGGGTGTCCCACCGATCATGACGACGCCTGTTCACTCGATGTTGCCTGTTTTTCGCTGGGCCTTCATTGGACCGACCTATTGGCCGCGGTGGGCGCTGATCGGCGCCATTGGTCTTTGCTCCTTGTTGCCCCGAGTAGCAATGTTGGGTGTTGGCCGTTTACTGGGGTGGCTGTTTTTCTGGAGGAATAAGAAACGCCGTCATATTGCGGATGTCAATATTTCACTTTGTTTTCCGGATCTCAGTGACGGGCAGCGTGCTGACATGGTACGCCGGCATTTTCTAGCTTACGGGCAGGGGATTGTCGACTTCGGATTAGTCTGGTGGGCAACCAGGAAACGTTTGGATCGGTGGTGCTCGATCAGTGGAATCGAAAAATGTCAGGCTGTGCTTGAATCCGGGGCGAAGGTTTTGCTGGTAACACCCCATACCGTGGGAATAGACCTCGGCGGAGTCATGCTTTCGCGTTATTGGCCCGGTGTGTCGATGATGAAGCGGCCTAGTGATCCGTTTCTCGCCTGGTGGTTATGGCGATGTCGTAGTCGCACTGGCGCTCAGATTCTGATGCGTGATCAGGGTTTACGGTCGCTGATCAAGGCAATGCGGGACGGCCGCTGTGCGTATCTAATGCCAGACGAGGATCTGGATAGCAAACACAGTGTATTCGTGCCTTTTTTCTCGACCCAGGCGGCTACACTTCCGGTCGTTGGTCGGTTAGCTGCAGTGACAGGCGCCAAGGTTTTGCCGGTGATTACGCGTTTGCAGGATTCAGGTCATTATCAGGTCTGTATTGGAGATCCTTTGACAGATTTTCCAACGCGCGAAGACAGCCTTGATGCGGGACGTATTAATGGTGTGTTCGAAGCGAGTCTGCGGGGCGCACTGCATCAGTACTTGTGGACACTCAAATGGTTTGATACCCAACCACAGGGTCGGTCGTCGCCGTATGATTAACTCATTTGTGATTAAGGAATGTGTTGCATCGATGACATTTGTTGTTGGCAGGACATGAACATACTGCTCATCAAGCAGACCTCGCTCGGTGATGTGCTTCACGCGAGCGGCCATATTCGGAGAGTGAGAAAGTACTATCCCGATGCCCATCTGACCTTGCTAACATCGGTCGGTGCCGCCGATCTATTCCATTACAACCCCCACATTGATGAACTGATTTCCTTCGATCGTTATTGGATTAAGTATCAGTGGTTTCGTCACCCGATAATGTGCTTGCGCCATGGTTCAGAGATCATGGCTAAAGTGAGGCAACGAAATTATGATTTGGTCATCGATTTGCAAGGTCGTTGGAAGACGGTGTTGTTCCTATGGGGAGCACGTGCAAAGCGTCGAGTTGTGAAGGGACGTTGGTGGTTTGCAACGCGTTTCCACCAACCTGAACTCCATGCGATTGAAGAGCTTGACGGCGTCTTAGGGGTGGCTGGCTTGCCTCGTGCCGACTCGCAAATGGAAATACATTTATCTGAGAAAGAAGTCGAATTTGTGAATGATCAGTTAGGTCGAGCGGGAATCATTGATAAACGGCTAGTGGTCCTGTCTCCTATGAGTCGCTGGCCAACCAAAAATTGGGCTCTGCAGCGATATCGAGAACTGTGTGATGCGCTGCCCGCTGACTGCGCAGTGGTGGTGACGGGTACCGAAGCGGAGCGGAGCGTGATCTCGACCCATCTGACGGGATTAGCTACTCAACAAGTAGTGAACCTGGCGGGCCAATTGTCGTTATTGCAGTTGGCAGAATTGATGGGGCGCGCAGCTGTGGTGATTTGCGGCGATAGTTTTCCAATGCATGTGGCGGTGGCTTGCAGCGTGCCAGTGGTCGCATTGTTTGCACCCACCGACGAACGACGTGTGGGTCCACTCAGCTCTGAATCAATCGTGATACGGCCTGAAGAAGGGTGCGATCGATGCTACCGGCGTCGCCATTGTTCAAACCAATGCATGACGCGTATCGGCGTGAGCAAGGTTTCTGCTGCGGTGAAGCAGGTTCTGGGGGTTGCTTAACTTCGCCAGAATGCTGGTGTCAGTAGGACCAGCAGCGTGAACAGTTCAAGTCGACCCATCAGCATCGCGCCGCTCAGAATCCACTTTCCCGCGGGATCGATTGCGGCATAGTTCTTAGCCACAACGCCAAGTCCTGGACCTAGATTGTTTAGACAGGCTGTGACGGCTGAGAATGCGGTTAATGGATCAGCGCCAGTTGCGGTCATCGCCAGTGACAGCAATAGGTAGCTAAAGATGTAGAGTGCAAAAAACCCCCAGATTGCATTGATGACATTGTCCGGTACGGGTTTGCCGCCGAGTTTGATGGGGAAAAAGGCGCTGGGGTGAATCAATTGGTTAATCTCTCTTCGGCCCTGTTTGTAGAGCAAAATCATACGGATCACTTTGACACCACCAGCGGTAGAACCCGCGCATCCGCCGATGCCGCTCATCAAAATCAGCAACACAGGCAGTAAAGAAGGCCACCAATGAAATCCAGAGGTGGTGAAGCCGGTAGTGGTTCCGATCGAAATCACCTGGAAGATCCCATGCCAGAGGGTGGTGGTAGCGTCACTAAAAGTATTTGTCGACCACAGTACGCCGCAGGTGAGTACTGTGACTAAAAGAAGGAACCCAAGGAAAACACGAACCTCAGTATCTTGCAGGTAAACAAGGAAGCTACGCTGCCTAAGGGCAAGGAAATGCAATGCAAAATTCATTCCGGCTGCGATCATGAAAACAGAAGCAACGGCAGCAATTAAGGGACTGTCGAAGAAGCCGATGCTGGCATCATGCGTTGAAAATCCGCCAATAGCGACGGTGGAGAAACTGTGACCGATAGCATCAAATACGGTCATACCAGCGAGCCAGTAACCTATTGCGCAGGCAACCGTGAGTCCTAGGTATATGTACCAGAGGGACTTAGCGGTTTCAGTAATGCGTGGTGTTAGTTTGGAGTTCTTTATTGGGCCTGGTGTTTCAGCCCGATAAAGTTGCATTCCGCCAATGCCAAGCATAGGCATGACGGCGACCGCCAGTACGACGATGCCCATACCTCCTAACCATTGGAGTTGCTGGCGATAATAGCGAATCGAGATGGGAAGATCATCGATACCTACAAGAACTGTGGCGCCTGTGGTGGTGAGTCCTGACATAGATTCGAAAAACGCATCGGTCAGGCCCATTGCCGGATTGTTGGACAGAAACAGTGGCAGTGCGCCGAAGCTTGCCAGCACGGTCCAGAACAAGACCACGATTAGAAAACCATCGCGCAGCCTGAGGTCCCGCCCCTGACGTCGCGTTGGCAGGTAACAAGCGAGCCCCGTAGCAAGGGTCACAAGATAGGCTACTAGGAATGCGGTGGTAGTGTTGTCGGAGTAGATAAGCGATAACGCTAATGGTGGCAGAAGGCTGGTGCTGAACAGTGCTAAGAGAATCCCAAGAATGTTTAGGATGACCTGAATGCGCACGCAGAAAGGACCCTTGGTATTAGATAAAGGTTGCAGCGACCTGAAACAGGCGTTCCACTTCGGGAATGCGTTGTTTGTCGATCACAAAAATGATGACATGATCTTCTGCTTCGATCACGGTACTTCCCTTAGCAATAATGACATCGTCTCCACGCACGAGGGCGCTCAGCGTGGTTCCCGGCGGTAACGAAATCTGGTCTATACGGCGACCCACCACCTGGGATGTTGCCGGATCACCATGGGCGATGGCCTCGATCGCTTCGGCTGCGCCACGGCGGAGGGAATGGACTGCAGCCATGTCGCCTCGTCGGATATGGGTAAGCAGTGTCCCGACGGTGGCCAGTTGCGGTGAGATCGCAACATCCAGGACGCTACTCTCAATCAAGTCAACGTAGGCGGATCGGGTCACTAGCGCAATAGCGTGTTTCGCACCCAGGCGTTTTGCCAGCATACCCGACAAAATATTGGCTTCATCCGCATTGGTTAATGCACAGAAGACTTCCGTCTGGTCAATGTTTTCCTGCCAGAGAAGTTCCTGATCAGCGGCATCGCCGTGCAGCACGACAGTGTCTTCCAAAAGGTCAGCGACTTCCCGGATCCGGTCGGGGTTGCGCTCGATGAGCTTAACTCGATAACCGTTGTCTTCTAGCGTGCGGGCAAGACGCAGTCCGATATTGCCAGCGCCGGCAAGGATTACCCGGCGGCCCGGGGTTTCGACATTGCGTAACTCGCTTATGACCTCCCGAATATGGGCTTTGGCCGCAATAAAGAAGACTTCATCATCAGGTTCAATGATTGTCTCGCCCAGTGGAATGATGGGACGATCACGCCGATACACGGCGGCGACTCGGGTATTAATCATCGGCAGGTGTTTACGCAGATCCCGTAGTTCGTGCCCAACCAGCGGGCCACCAAAGTAGGCACGAACTCCGACCAGTTGAATTCGTCCGCCCGCGAATTCAACTACCTGCAGAGCACCAGGGTTTTCGATCAAGGCCAGAATTTGCTGTGTAATGATTTGTTCAGGACTGATAATGAAATCAATCGGGATAGATTCGTTACAAAAGATCTCGGGATGTGTGAGATATTCAGTTGCACGGATGCGGGCAATTTTTTTGGGCGTTCTGTAGAGGGAGTGAGCAATCTGGCAGGCTGCCATATTGACTTCGTCTTGATCCGTGACAGCCAGGAGCAGATCTGCATCTTCAATGCCTGCCTGCTTGAGGATGCCGGGATGAGGGCCGTTTCCGACAATTGTGCGGATATCGAGTCTGTCCTCCAGACCTTCTAATTGATTCGCGTTGTGATCGATCAGCGTGATATCGTTGGCTTCGAGTGACAAAATTTCAGCCATCGATGTGCCAACTTGGCCAGCGCCGAGAATAACGATTTTCATGCGATTATTGACTTGTGTCGTTCTGGATCATCAGGTTCAGATGTTTTCAGTGAGCATCTGTGGAGCGCGTGGATCGATACCGAGTCCCTTGAGTTTTCGATACAGGTGGGTTCGTTCCATCCCAGATCGACGGGCCAGTTCCGAAATGCTGCCACCGGCGGCACTTAGATGGTGACGGAAATAAGCTTGTTCAAAAGCCTCTCGAGCTTCTCGTAACGGTTGGTCAAGACCAACGTCTGGTCGGGGCGCTGCCGCTCCCTTATCCGCATCTGTGTCGCCGAGGGAAAGTCTGAGTTCTGCCAGTTCAATATCTCCTTCATTGGCGTTGATCAGCAGTCGTTGGACGATGTTCCGAAGTTCGCGAATATTGCCGGGCCAGTGTTGATTCCGAAGATGATTAAGTGCAGCGGTTGAAAATCGTCGAAAGGGTAGTTGCCATTGAGCGATAATGGAGTGAACGAAAAAGTCGACGAGATCAGGTACGTCTTCCAAATGTTCCCGCAACGGGGCAACTGTTATTGGGACAGCGTTTAGGCGGTAATAAAGATCTTTTCGGAAAGTGCCGTCCTGGGTCTTGGCTTCAAGGTTGTGATGGGTTGTCGCGATGATGCGCAGATCCATCTCTACCCGGTCTTTGCCACCAACTCGGAAAAAATGATTTTCCTCCAAAGCGCTGACTAGAGTGCCTTGAAGAGTCAGGTCAAGATCGCCGACTTCGTCCAATACGAGGGTTCCGCCGATTGCTTTTTCGAAATGTCCAGGCGTTAGTCCGTTGCCGGTTTCACGACCAAATAGTTCGGTGGCAATGTTCTCGGAAGGAATCGCTGCTAGGTTGGCCTCAACGTAGGGGCCGGAACTACGTGTGCTGTTTTGATGAATGGCTCGACAGGTCACGGCCTTTCCAGCGCCGGCCTCGCCGCTAACCATGATCCAACTCAGGGTTGGTGCCACGCGCTGGATGTCCTCCCGTAGCGTACGGATCAGTGGACTGTGGCCCACCAGCGTGCTGTTGCATCCGGATTGGTCTCGCAACAGGGAGTTTTCGATCTTCAATTGACGCGTTTCCAGCGCTTTTCCTATCGTCACCAGCAACCGGGCGGTGGATAATGGTTTTTCCAGAAAATCTTCCGCTCCAGAGTGCAGGGCCTCGACTGCGGAATCGACCGTGCCGTGGCCGGACATCATGATGACCGGCGGCAAGACCCCATGATCAGCCCAACGCTGGAGTAGTGTGATTCCATCGACGTCGGGCATCCAGATGTCAAGGAGTACCAGATCGGGTTGGCTTGCTTTGTATGCTGCTTCGGCCTGCGTTGCATTACCTGCGAGGGTGACCTGATAACCTTCGTCACCTAGAATATCAGCCAGAACCTGACGGATGTCGGGCTCATCATCAACCACAAGTATGTGTTTTGTGCTCAAGTTATGTTCAACGGGATGAGGCGGTGTTTGTGATTCCGTCTAGCGGTCCGGTGGGTTTCGTTTCTAAGCTGACCGGCAGTTGGATTATAACGAGAGCACCGCCGGCGGGATCATTTTCAGCCTGAATCGACCCGCCTTGTTCTTCTATGATACGCCGTGTTATTGCGAGTCCAAGGCCAGTGCCTTTTGTTTTTGTTGTGACGTAGGGGTCAAAAATGCTTCCCAGTAGCTCCTCTGGGAAACCAGGCCCGGTATCTCGTACTTCCAGGGTCACAGAGCGGTTCTTGGATCTGGTCGCTTGGTGAGTCCGCAACTTCAATCGACCACTGGGTATGTCGGCCATAGCATCGGCCGCATTAATCACTAGGTTATTGAGGACTTGTCGTATGCCCGCGGGGTCGATACGGACCAAGGGCAGGGTGTCGTCGAGATCCAACTCAAATGTGTTGATTTTATTGTTCTGCCGATGCAATTCGATAACGTCTTGTAGTAATCGATTCAACTCTGTCGCAACGGGTTTCAATTGCATAGGTTGAGCATAGTGCGAAAACGCGTCGACCAGCGATTTCATCAAGTCCACCTGGGCAACAATGGTGCGAGTGGCTCGGTCTAGCGTTGTCTGATCGGTACCAGCTAGGTGTTTTAGATATTTAGCCCGAATACGTTCCGCCGATAGTTGGATAGGTGTCAGTGGGTTCTTGATTTCATGGGCCAGTCGGCGGGCGACTTCGCCCCAGGCCGCGTCACGTTGGGCCCGAATGAGTGCGCTGATATCGTCAAACACGACGACATAACCCGACAGAGTGTCGGTGGTTTCGGGCAACCGAGTGCCTCGACAGATAAGGGTCTGGCGTCCATACGGCGAAGCGAGGACGATTTGATCCTGCCAGTCCTCGTCATTATGTTGTGTGTGTCGTGTAATGGCTGAAGATAGGGGAGTCAGTTGGCTGTGTGTTTCTCCTAGTGTGGTAATTGGATGTTGTTCGAAAGCAGTCAGATCAACGGCAAGAATACTTTCGGCAATGGTGTTGTGGGTGCGCAGCGTACCGTCTTTGGCCAGTGACAGTACACCAGAGGAAAGGTGAGTGAGTACTGTCTCAAGATAAGTGCGTTGGGCTTCCGTTTGCTGTTGGCTGTTTGCCGTCGCCTCTTGCGCGAGACGGATTTGGTTGGTCATCTGATTGAAGGAACTGACCAGTACCCCGAGTTCGTCGGTACTGTGCACGGGTAACTGTTTTTGGTAGTCGCCGCTAGCTACTGCACGGGTTCCTTCGGCGAGTTCGCGCAATGGTGCCACTAGTCTTCGAGTTGAATAAATAGCTAACCACAGCGCAATCAAGGTGGTCATTAAAGTGACCAGGGTTAATGTGATGACAAAATTTAGTTTTAATGGTTGACGCAGAAATTTGAGGCGGTTGTATTCGTCTGACGCAGATTGCACGCTCTCACCCAACCGTGAGTACCGCAGTGGAAGAGGATAGAGTCCTTGAAGCAGTCGCACCGGGTCTCCCATGCGGTCGCTGATGACGGGCACTGCAATCCGTAGTTGTAGTCCTCCGTCAAATAGTGGCTCAACCTGTGCATAAGTCTTACGCTGGCGAATACGGGCAAAGACTGTATCGTCAGGTGCGGACGGGGTCAGCGAAATCGCATCACCACTGCTTGAAGCAATCACTCGGCCGGACAGACTGTGCAGGCTCATCTCAGAAAAATCGCCTTCCAATCGAAGTTCCTCCAATAATTTTATGATGCCGAAAGGTGACGTTGTTTTCGAAACTTGTGCCGCATCTTGGCGCAGGCGGATGACTACGTCAGTTTTGGTTGCCTCGAGTGATGTCTGGCCAAGCAATAGTGCATCGTCGAGTGCCTGTTCGATGCGCACATCAAACCAACTGTCCACACCGCGACTGAGGAAATAAACAGAAAAATAGTAGACCAGCGATAATGGAATGATGGCGAGGAGCGCGAAGATGACGACGAAGCGGAGCGCCAATCTAGCGCCGAGCACCTGCGCTCGGAACTGGCGAATCAAGCGATAGATATTGACGGCTGTCAAGGTCGTCATGATGACGATGCCAATGACATTTAGCGCAACCAAGCCTCCGTAAAAGTCACCGAGAAACCCCTTATTCTCGACAGCCGGTGTGAGTAGCAGTGACGCCGCGAGGAAAATGATAGACAGCCCAATTGCTGGGCCTGGCCGGAGCACGCGACGAAAATTCATTATTGGACGAGCCATTCGTGCCATTGGCTTTGTTGATTCCATGGCGGTAACAAGTTTGACATTAGCCGTAGCGGAGTTGGTAAGGATTCCGAGTCAATGCGCGCGCGCATTCGCACCGCAAGACGTTTTTTCTTCGCAATTGCAGCAGGTAAGGCTTCGATTACGCTAAATCGATCCAATTGTCGGAGTGCTTCGCCCAGTGTGTGGAAAACCGCAGTTGATTTTTTTCTTTGATCTGTAACGGTAAATCTACGGGACAGTGGGTGATAGCTAAGTTTCATGGGGTAGCGTCGTTCCAGAAATGTTGTTGACCATAGCCAGAGTTTGTTTTGCACCAGCTCAAGGTCGACACAGATGGTGATGGGAATGCCATTGACGATCGCAGTGGCAGATTGAGGATCGAGTGATAAATCTAACTGGGCATAACTATTGAGATGTTGATTGGTTATCCGTGCACCGCCCCCTACGATTTTAAAATCGGCAGTGGTAATGGTCGATGCCAGCAACACGGCGACCGCGAATAAAAACAACGTGAATAGACGCGGTGATTTGCGACTTGTCAGAGCACGGGTTAGCAGACGATTGCGCTCCTGCCTTGTGGTATCACAGCATTATAAACCTGTTGAGGTGATTGCGTGCTATGGCTGATCGGGTCGTCGTTCAAGTCGAGCGAAATAGAACCCATCCCCGCCACCGTCACCGGGAAGCAACTGCCAACCGTGCCGTGTCGAGCGTCCCCAGGTGCTTCGTATGTTCTTGGTTTGTGCGTCGACGTGATTTGTCAGAAAACTGTCGAGGACCCTGTCATTTTCCTGTTCGAGGACTGAGCACGTGACATAGAGCAATCGTCCGCCTGGTTTTAGAAGTGTCCACAGTGCCGATAGAAGTTTGATTTGTGTAGACATACTTGCGGACAAATCCTCTGGCCTGCGGTGGAGGCGAATATCGGGATGCCGACGGATAATGCCAGCGCCGCTGCAAGGCGCATCAACCAGAATGGCGTCGAACTGTTCTCCATCCCACCAGACATCGGGCTGTGACGCATCACCTGCGAGCAGTACTGCCTCGACGCCTAGACGTTTGAAGTTTTGCTCGATTAGGGGGATTCGTTCGGGCAGATCAATTGTCCACAAAGCGGCCATGTTGGGTTCTGATTCCAGCAGGTGGCACGCTTTACCCCCTGGCGCGGCACAGGCATCAAGAACGCGTTGTCCTGTTACGGGGCCAAGGAACCAAGGCACGAGTTGCGCTGAGGCATCCTGGATTGATACAACCCCTTCAGAAAATCCTGGAATCTGATGGATAGGACGGGGTCGATGTAACGTCAGCGCCGACGAGCTGAGTGGTGAGATAGAAACCGGAATGCCTTTGCGGCATAACAGGTTGATGTAGGCGCTCCTAGCAAGTCGTCGATGATTGACTCGCAATGTTTGCGGGGGGCGTTGATTGCTTTCAGTAGCGATCTGTTGCCACTCGTCTGGCCAACTTTGGCGAAATTCGTTAAGCAGCCAGTCCGGTGTGGCGGCATATGCGTTTTGGTCGAGGCGTTTATGTCCTCCTTGCCGTAGATGTTTTCGGAGTACCGCATTGACCAACGATCGATGCGTCGGTCGTTGCAGGTACGCACACGCATCGACACTGCTTGAGGTAACAGCGAAATCTGGAGCAGAATGAAACTCGTACTGATAACACGCACACAACAGTAACGCTTCGAGTATGCGGTCATTTTTGTGCAGAGGTCGATATAAAAGCTGATTAATTAACGGTTTATAACGGAAGTACCAGCGCACCGTTCCCCAGATAAGTTCTCTGGCTTCGGCGTGTCGAATAGATTCAAGCTTAGCGAGTGGCTCTTGGACTGCTTTTGCCAGTGACTGACCTTGTCGTGTGACACGGTCAATCGAAAAGGCTGCAGCAGCACAGACTTCAGCGCTTGGCATACACAGTTTTGGGAGCAGCAAAGCGTTGTCCGGGCCGTACTGAAAACCCGTTTACAAACGATTTTGCTGACACAGGTTTGCGCCCTGCGAGTTGGAGGGTAGACAGGTTGATGGTTCCATCAATCGCCTGTACCTGTATTCCTTCCTGAGAGAGTCCAATGATGGTTCCCGGGGAGGTATTAAGCGTATTGGAACCCAGTGTTGCGCTATGAATGATAACGAGTTGCTCTAACAGAATGGATCGGGCGAGGGGTGTTGGAAAATAGGCTCGAATTTGTCGTTCTAGTGTTGCTGCGGGTTGAGTCCAGTCAAGCCAGGATTCCTCCTTGGTGAGTTTGGTGGCATAAGAGGCCTGTAATGGATTCTGCGGAGTCGCCTGCCCAAAATCAGCTTCAGGCGCTACCAGTAGTTGGGCCAGCGCGTCAGCACCAAGATCTGCCAAGCGTGCTCCCAGCGTTGCGGTTGAATCGATATCGTAGATAGGCGTTTCTATCTGTCGCAGTACATCACCGGTATCAAGGCCTTTATCCATACGCATCAGCGTGATGCCGCTGATGCGGTCTCCGGCCTCGATAGCACGTTGTATGGGTGCGGCACCTCGCCAGCGCGGCAGCAGTGAGGCGTGAATATTGATGCATCCAAGGCGAGGCAGGTTAAGAATTTCAGCGGACAAGATTTGGCCGTAAGCCACCACTGCGAATAAGTCTGGTGCCAGTGACCTCAGAAAGTCCAGATCGTCGTCTAGTCGGAACGGTTGGCGAAGGGGTAAGCCGCTGGCCCTAGCGGCGAGTTTAACGGGGCTTTCCGAGATTCGTCGGCCACGGCCAGCGGGTCGATCGGGCTGAGTGTAGATTGCCACCAGCTCGACACTCGAGTGCATCAGCGCTTGCAGCGCGGGCACCGCGAAAGAGGGTGTACCGGCAAATACGACGCGCAAGGCTAATCGCTCCGAAACGGTTTGTTAGATATGTGTGGGGCTATATTGTAGAGGCGCCCGCATGGCGCACGGTTTGTTCGTGTTGTTCCTTCAGCAAGCGTTTTCGAATGCGATTGTGTTTGAGTCGCGAAAGGTAGTCGACCATCACCTTGCCATCCAGATGGTCGATCTCGTGCTGGATACAGACTGCCAGAAGTCCGTCAGCCACTAGCGTGAAATCTTCACCGAATCGATCTTTTGCACTAAGCGTAATACTTTCTAACCGCATCACTGGAGCCCGGATGCCGGGTAGAGAAAGACATCCTTCCTCTGTTTCAGTTTCTCCTTGGCCAGAGTCGATGATCGGGTTGATGAATACCCTGAGGTCGTTTCGTTCTTCGGATGTGTCGATCACCAGAATGCGTTGATGAACGTTGACCTGGGTCGCGGCGAGGCCGATTCCTGGCGCGGCATACATGGTTTCTGCCATGTCATCGATCAGCTGCTGAATATCCTCGGTTACCCGCATTACAGGCTTTGCCTGTTTTCGCAGGCGTGGGTCGGGATAAAGCAATATGTCTAGCAGAGGCATAGGGAAATCGGCTTTGGTCGGCAGTTGTGTTCAATCTGTGACAAAGATCACTTGGAATCAATCTGCCTGCGCCCATACAATGGCGACAAAGCGGGTCATTAGTGACCCTGTTTTGATAACCTGTAGTGTAGCGGATCACTTATGAAGATATCGATATTGAACGTAACGACCGGATCGAACCGTTTTAGCAGCAAGTTTCGATTTGGCCGATGTGTACGGGTGGCAGTCGTTTCGGTCATCTCGCTGTTTGTGTTGTTCAGCACCGCTTGGGCAGAGACCCGGACCTCCGTCGACCTGACCGATGGGTTTCCGCGGAGTTATACAGTGCGCGAGGGCGACACCTTATGGGATATCGCGTCCCAGTTTTTGCGCAGACCATGGCAATGGGTTGAGGTGTGGCAGGAGGGTGATGCGCTTTATCCGGGAGATGTTCTGATGATCAGCACAGGAAAAAACGGACCTCGGATTAAAGTGCTAAAGGTCGAAAAGCGTAGTCCCAGGGCACGGGTAGTAGTGACTGCGCGGCCTGTGCCGGTCATCGCGCCGGATACAGTTCGTCCTTTTCTAGAAGGGCCAATGATTATGGATCCAGCCGAGCTCAGTCAGGCGGGTCAGGGGGTCTCAGGTGTTGGGGATGATATTGTACTCGGTCAGCACGATAGGTTTTTTGCCACTGGACTACCGACTTCTTCAACCGGACTTTATCGGGTGTTTCGAATGGCCGAATCTGTCATTGACCCAGACACTGGCGAAATGCTGGGTAGTCAGACAATCGGTTTGGGTACGGCTCGATTAGTGTCTGAGGGCTTGATGGCCACCTTGCAACTGGTTACATCACATAAGGAAGTCTCTCGTGGTGACTTACTGGTAGCCACCAATCCTGAGCAGAACAAGTTATCGCATTTCACTCTGCGTCGGCCAAGACAGGATGTTACCGGCCGGATTATGAGCACGACTACGAGCCTAGGTGAATTCTCTCGACTTGATACGGTTATGCTGTCATTGGGTAAACGAGACTGGTTGCGCGAGGGTGATGTGCTAGAGATTTGGCATCCAGGACAGTCGGTGACTGATCCGACAACGGGTAAGTTAGTGACCACGCCTGGCGAAGCGATCGGCTATGTGATGGCATATCGAGTGTACGACAAGTTTAGCCATGGATTAATTTTGGAATGTCGCCAGCCGGCGCAGACATACGATTACGTTCGTCGCCCCGATGCCTGAGACGATGCTGCAGCGGCTCGTTAATGGCGTTTGGTCCAAGGGCCACCACGATTTGCTATCGACAGTTACTTTTGATGCCCTTCAGGCCGGCCATCACATCGCGCGTTAACGTTGCTATCAGTCGAACGGGACAATGTTTGGTTGAACGGTAGAGACCGTTCGATTGTTGGGCTTAACGAAGCGTCATATCCCTTTCTTCTCAGTCAGATTCCAGATCCGCCGCGCCGATTATATGTTGAAGGCCAAGTGGGCGACTGGCTGCGTCCAGCGATCGCTGTTGTTGGCAGTCGTAAACCCACCGCTGCTGGAGAAGAGTTCGCATTCCACCTGGCTCATGGCCTTGCCGAATACGGTATCGTTGTTGTTAGCGGGCTGGCACTCGGGATCGATAGCGCTGCTCATAAAGGTGCTATGGCGGCGGGCGGCCTGACCATCGCGGTGTGCGGGACGGGGTTAGACATCGTTTATCCCCGACAAAATCGCATTTTGGCTGATCAGATCAAGACAACCGGTGGCTTAGTGTCTGAATTTTGTATTGGCACAGGAGTTAGGGCACATCACTTCCCGAGACGTAATCGGCTCATCAGTGGACTGACTTTGGGCACGGTGGTAGTCGAAGCAGGTCGTCAAAGTGGAAGTTTGATTACCGCGAGAAATGCTGCAGAGCAGGGTAGAGAGGTGTTTGCCGTGCCCGGCTCGGTTTTTTCTCCATTATCGCGGGGGCCTAATGCGTTGATTCGAGACGGCGCACGACTGGTAGAAAGCGTGTCTGATATTACTGAGGAACTCTCCCTGATGCTTCCCCAGGCTAGAAGAAAAGTCATGACAACTGCGTTGGGTTTGCAACCTATGGACTTACTGGCTGCCATCGGAGAGGTCCCGACCCCAGTAAATCAACTGATTGATCGTACTGGATTGACGGTTGCAGAGGTTTCATCCATGCTGATAACAATGGAACTGGAGGGTGTAGTCACGCGTGTGGGCGGTGGCTTTATCAGAAGGGCCGTTACGTGACAGAGTCATGATGGCGTGTGAAATGCGGTTTCATCAATGTTGTTGACTGGTTGAATTATGATGCTTGGTTGTCTTATCTAATTCGATACCATGGGATGGATGTATGAAAATACAAATGGAAGTAATCGTTTTGTTCAGACGATGGGCCACGAACGATCGCGCCAAAATCTGGACCGTTGAGAGTCGGATTGAGAGTTATGGGTAAGTCATTAGTGATCGTAGAGTCGCCGGCCAAGGCGAAAACTATCAACAGGTATCTGGGTCGAGACTTTATCGTCAAGTCAAGTGTCGGTCATGTGCGGGATTTGCCGGTCAGTGGTTCAAGAAAAAAGGTTGATCCAAAAGAGAGAGCGAAACAGGCAGCTAAAACACGGAAAATGGCGCCAGATGTCAAAGCAAAATACAAGAAGGAAAAAGCCCATACCAATCTAGTCAAAAGTATGGGTGTAGACCCAGAAAATGACTGGCGCGCGAGTTACCAAATTTTGCCGGATAAAA
The DNA here is from genome assembly GCA_022451485.1 of Gammaproteobacteria bacterium. GTDB lineage: Bacteria > Pseudomonadota > Gammaproteobacteria > Arenicellales > UBA868 > UBA11791. The sequence goes on along the minus strand of JAKUQS010000030.1, from coordinate 15,404 downwards.
CCAAAGTGGTGGCAGAACTTCAAAAACTCGCGATGAATGCGGACGCGATCTATCTTGCGACAGATCTAGATCGTGAAGGGGAAGCGATCGCATGGCATCTAAAAGAAGTGATTGGTGGTGATGAAAGTCGTTATCACCGGGTTGTTTTTAATGAAATCACCAAGAAGGCGATTGAGCGGGCTTTTGAAAAGCCGGGTGCTTTGAATCAACACAAAGTTGAAGCACAGCAGACACGTCGATTTCTGGATCGTGTGGTGGGATTCATGCTTTCTCCTTTACTGTGGGCGAAAATTGCACGCGGCCTCTCGGCCGGCAGAGTGCAGTCGGTCGCTGTTCGTTTGTTGGTAGAGCGCGAACGCGAGGTGCGTGTCTTTGTTCCTGAAGAATATTGGGAAATTTTCGCAGATACCACAGCGGGTAAGGCGGAAGTGCGCCTACAAGTGATGAAGGATCACGAAAAAAACTTCCGACCTACCAGTAAGGAGCAGGCAGATGCCGCTCTGGCCCTGATGAAGCAACACGCATATACGGTCACTGGCCGCGAAGACAAGCCGACCAAGTCCAGGCCCAATGCTCCCCTAATTACCTCTACGTTACAGCAGGCGGCGAGCACGCGACTGGGGTTTTCTGTGAAAAAAACCATGACACTGGCCCAGCGCCTTTACGAAGCTGGGTTTATCACCTACATGCGTACAGATTCTACTAACTTGAGTATTGATGCGGTGGCGAATTGCCGTAGTTTGATTGAGAAGGTCTATGGCAAGGAGTACTTGCCAGCCCAGCCGATTGTCTACACCAGTAAGGAAGGCGCTCAGGAGGCTCATGAGGCAATTCGCCCAACAGATGGGTATCAGCGGGGCTCCACTATCTTGGTAGAGCGGGACCAACAGCGTCTTTACGATCTAATTCGCGATTATTTCCTAGCTAGCCAGATGACAGATGCACAGTATTTAAGTTCCACATTAACGGTGATGTGCGGTGAGTTTGAACTAAGGGCGAGGGGGCGCATTCTTGTTTTTGATGGGCATACACGTGCTTTGCCACCGGCCGGTAAGCAGGACAACGTCGAACTGCCTGACTTAGAAGTGGGGCAGCTACTATTGTTGCAAAAGCTCGTTCCCAACCAGAATTTCACCAAACCACCAGCAAGATATACCGAAGCAAGCCTCGTAAAAGAGCTTGAGAAACGTGGTATCGGCAGACCTTCTACCTATGCATCGATCATCTCCACGATCCAGGACCGTGGTTATGCCACGATTAACAATCGACGGTTTTTCGCTGAGAAAATTGGTGAAATTGTGACGGACCGTCTGTATGAGAATTTTAGTCACCTAATGGACTACGGCTTCACGGCCGATATGGAAGAGACGTTGGATCAAATTGCAAGCGGTGGCAAGGATTGGAAAATAGTTCTTAATGAATTTTATTCTGATTTTAGGCACAAATTGGACGCGGCAACTGGAGAGGGGGAAGGCAAAACTGCTGTAGGTGGAATGCGGACCAACCTGCCAACCAATACAGATATTGAGTGCCAGAATTGTGGGCGTTATATGCAAATTCGTAATGGCGCCACCGGAGTTTTTCTGGGGTGCTCAGGGTATGGGCTGACACCCAAAGAACGTTGCACGAAAACGTTAAATCTTGTGCCTGGAGAAGAGATAGAAGATTCCACTCTGGATGAAGAAGCGGAGGCTAGGTTGTTGGTTAGCAAACGCCGTTGTTCTGTTTGTCGTAGTGCCATGGAGGGTTATTTAATTGACGAACAAAGAAAGATACACATTTGTGGCAACAGTCCAGACTGTTTCGGCTATGAAATCGAGCAGGGAAAGTTCCGACTAAAAGGTTACGACGGACCGATCGTAGAGTGTGACAAGTGCGGGTCAGACATGCAGCTAAAGAGCGGGCGCTTTGGAAAGTATTTCGGTTGTACCAAAGACGAATGCAAGAACACGCGAAAATTGTTACGGAATGGCGAGGCAGCGCCCCCAAAGGCGGATCCTATCCCGATGCCCCATTTGCAATGTGAAAGGGTGGATGATTTTTATCTTTTACGGGATGGTGCATCTGGCATCTTCTTGGCGGCAAGCCAGTTCCCCAAAAATCGGGAAACACGGGCGCCACTGGTCGAAGAAATTCTCAGTGTTAAGGATCAACTAGATCCCAAGTATCGATTTTTGGCTACGGCGCCCATTATGGATCCTGACGGGAACAAGGCACAAATCCGTTTTAGTCGAAAAACGAAAGAACAATATGTATTGACTGAGATTGAGAAAAAGCCCTCGGGCTGGAAAGCGTTTTATCGTGAAGGTCAATGGGAGGTGGAGGTCAAAGAAAAAAGCAGGACAACATTGAAGAAGAAAATAAATACCTCGACGCGAAAGAAAAAAGTGAGGGCTAAGAAGTCGGGTCAATCCAAAACAGGTAGGCCAACTTAATTGTTTATCTGGGTGTCTGTTGCACATCCATTCTCAGAAAAGTTTTTCCACATTACTTTCGGTATCGTCGCGGGGCTTTCGAGTGGTCGATGTGCCGGTAGACAACTGGGCCTGGGGTTCCGTACCCATCACAAAATATTCGTCTATACCATCGGGATCGGTTTGATCAGTGACTTGGCCTGAGTGGCGGTTAATCCGTGCCACGATGATGTTTTCTGGAATAGTTGCTGGATGTATTGGTTTGTCTTTCAGCGCGATCGCCATGTAGTCGATCCAAATTGGTAATGCTGCACGGCTTCCTGACTCACGCCGTCCAAGGTCTTTCGGTTGGTCGAAGCCAACCCAAACACTGGCTGTGATGTCATGATTAAATCCAGTAAACCAGGCATCGCGAAAGTTGTTGGTAGTGCCGGTCTTTCCCGAAAGATCCGTACGTCCTAGCGACAGTGATTTACGACCCGTGCCGGTGGTCATGACTTCGTTCATTAGACTAGTCATCAAGTATGCATTCTCGGGTGATATTGCGCGTCGCGCGTAGCGCCGGTCGCGAATTATTCCAGACCCGATTTGAACTGATGGCGACTGATCTGGCCGACAGGCAGGACAGAGTATGGTGCGATTCGCGTAACGCACTATCTGTCCATCACGGTTTTCAACGCGAGCAATAAAATAAGGCTCTATCAAGTAGCCACCGTTAGCGAAGACTGCATAGCCCCGTGCGATTTCCATCGGTGTGGTGCTTGCAGAGCCCAGTGCGAGTGACAATCCGGTTGATAGGCGGTCCCGAGAGAACCCGAAGCGCTCCAGATGATCTATCACCAGTGGAATTCCAAGCGAGCGAGCGATGCGTACGGACACTAAATTCAGTGACAGGCTGAGCGCTCGTCGGAGTCGAGTAGGGCCAAAGAATTTCTTGTTGTAATTTTCCGGTTTCCAGGTGTTTCCCAATGTGTCTTCAATAACAATCGGGGCCGCACTGATCATGGAGGCGGCTGAAAAGCCATTATCTAACGCGGCAGAATAAATGAATGGCTTTATGTTTGAACCAGGTTGTCGTAGAGCTTGCGTTACGTGATTCAGTTTGTTGCGTGCGAAATCAAACCCTCCGACTAACGCGAGTACGGCTCCATCGTGCGGATTGAGGGAGACCAGTGCACCGTCGATTTCTGGTGCTTGCGCCAGTAGTAGCCCGTCTAAGCTATGGATAACATAGATCAGATCACCTGGATTCACCACCGCATCTATTGTTTTCTTGGTCCAGCGCCACGAACTTGGTCCAAGCACAATTTTCTTGCTGCCGGCAAGGGCCAGGCTAACGGCATCTGGTGTTACATCCAGGACAACGGCCGGGATAAGAGGTGCCGGCGCGTTGGCGCTGGCAAGTGCCGTAGCAACATACGATGAGTCGTCTAAGCGGGCAGTATCCAGGGTGTTAGTGGGACCGCGGTAACCGTGACGCCGGTCATATGCCAAAAGCCCGTGCCGAAGGGCCCGATTGGCGACGGCTTGGTGAATGCTGTCAATGGACGTGTAGACGCGATAGCCATCGGTATAGGCTGACTCTCCAAATTCTGATATCAAGCTGGAGCGAACCATTTCAGCAATATGGGGAGCATCAACTTCTGTGACCAGAAGCGATTTGCGAGCATTCACGGGTTGCTTGATAGTGGACTGGTACGTTTCTCTGTCAATGTGGTGGAGTGTGTACATTCGGTATAACACATAGTTCCGCCGTTTCAGTGCACGCGCAGGATTGGTCACAGGATTATTGCGTGAGGGGGCTTTTGGCAGACCTGCCAGTACAGCCAATTGATCAAGCGATAATTGTTCTAGGGGTTTGTCGTAATAGATTGCTGCTGCAGCGGCAAAACCGTAGGCGCGGTGGCCAAGAAAAATTTTGTTTATGTAGAGTTCGAGAATTTCTTCCTTGGATAATTTCTGTTCTAATTTGATTGCCAGCAGAATCTCTTTGACTTTGCGAATATAGGTTTTCTCTCTTGAAAGAAAGTAGTTCCGGGCAACCTGCATAGTGATGGTGCTTGCGCCTTGACTGATGTCTCCCGATCGGATGTTCGCAATGAGAGCTCGGGCAATCCCGGTTATGTCGATCCCGTAGTGATGAAAAAATCGGTCGTCCTCCGCAGCAGTAATGGCGTTGATCAGGGTTTTGGGAACGTGATCAATAGTCAGAGGAATGCGTTTGTGGTTGCCAAATTGTGCTATCAGGCGACCATCGATAGTGTAGACCTCAAGCGGGACTTTCAAGCGGATATTGCGAATGTTCTCAATGGCTGGCAAGTCAGACAGTAGTGTCCCGACCAAAACCGTTCCCGAGATGCCACCTGTCAGGGTTAGGAGGCCTGCCGATATCAGGAGTAGTCGAAAGAATCTTTTCAAGGGTGTCGGCAAATGTCGAGTGGACAGCGCTGGCCGATAGGCCGTTCAGTGTATCGCCTGAAGCGGTATTCTATCTGTCTAGCGGGGATGGATCTTGTCTGCTTTCGGGTTCTAATTAGCCGCGATGTCATTATCCAAGGCTGAGCGGCGACAATTTTTCAGGTTGACAGGGTGTTATGCCGTTTCCAAGGTGTGGTTTGCCCGCCAGTTTCGGTATAGTTCGGGTGAATCTTCAAGGTAAATTAAACCAGTGGCACTGTTTTCTCGAAAAGGGCGCAGCTTATCGCGCTCAGAATCATCCGAAAAGGGCGCTAACACAGCTGACTCTAATCAGCCACGTTACAGTGCTATTGGTATTGATATCAGTACCTCTGCCGTTAAAGTGCTTGAGATGGGTCGCGATCGAGATGGCTATAAAGCGATCAATGTTGGTATCGAAGCATTGCCTCGCGATGCGATCGTTGAACGTGCAATCAGTAACATCGATGCGGTGGGCGAAGCACTGGCGGTCGCCCTAAAGCGTTCAAGGAGTAAGCGAAAAAACGCGATAGTTGCAGTGGCTTCGTCTCACGTTGTTACTCGAACAATCCATCTTCCCGCCGAGTTAAATGACAATGACCTTGAAGAGCAGGTTGGCTTAGAGGCAGTTCACCATATTCCCTATTCCCTGGACGAGGTGAATATGGATTATATGGTGATAGGTCCATCGGCGGCAGATCCAGGTGAAAATGAAATTCTTTTGTCAGCCTGTCGGCGAGAAATTGTTGAAGATTATGCCGGCGTAGTAGCTAGCGCGGGGTTACAGCCGGTTATCATTGATGTGGATTCGTTTGCAGTAGAGCGCGCTTATTCATTAGTAACAAAGGCCTTTGGTGAGTCAATCCAGGGCAAAGTGATTGGATTGTTGGATTATGGTGATACGACCACTCACCTGGACGTGTTTGTAGATGGAAAAATTGTGTATAGCCGTGACCATGCGTTTGGTGGACGCATACTGACGGAAAATATCAGAACGCGATTTGCAAACAGCCATGAAGAAGCGGAGGCCATGAAATTGGCTTCGGATCTGCCAGAGAACTATGTGGCTGATCTACTGGAGCCATTCAAGGCATCGATGGCGCAAGAAGCCAACCGTGCGATTGAGTTTTTTGCTTCGTCTAGTCGCAGTAATGAAGGGGTCGACGCAATTTTTCTCACCGGTGGCTGCGCTGCAATTGATGGTGCCACAGATGTCATTCAGCAGGTGACCGGTTTTGATACGTTTGTTGCTAATCCATTCGCCGGCAGTGAGTCGCGCCGCAAAAGTGAAGCGTTGGGTCGTCAAACACCATTGTTATTTAAGGCTTGCGGACTGGCAATGCGGGGTACAGGGTGAGAGGCCTTAATCTATTGCCTTGGCGCCAGGAGCGCCGGCGTAAGCAGCAACAAGTGCGCCTATCGATGGTTGGCGTGATTGCCGGGTGCGCAGTTATCGTTGTCGCGATGGGTTGGTGGTGGATGGATAGTCAGATTGAGCATCAACAAACGCGCAACGATTTCCTGGAGACAGAGATTGAGGTCGCCAATCAAAAGATTGGAAAAATCAGAAGAATTAAGGAAAGCAAGCAAGAAGTGCTCGCGCGTATGGGCATCATCACGCAACTCAAGCATGAACGAGTCACTATAGTGAAGGCATTGGATGCATTAGCGCGCCGTCGGCCCGAGGGTATGTACTTCACCGAAATGAGAAAGAACGAGGGACTGATTGCTCTAAACGGAGTTGCGGAATCCAATAAGCGTGTCAGCGATCTGATGGATAACCTCAAGGACTCTAGTAGTTTTGATGCAGCAGATATTAAAGCTGTCAAGTCAGGCAGCGGCGACGCTTCATCACTGATGGATTTCGAATTACTGGTGACTGAGACGGTAATCACACCGGAGTCTGGATAGGTGATCACAGAATACGACCATTGCAGTGTGTCGTGTGCCTTGTTCTTAAGGCAATGGAGGGGGTGCTGTGCCAGCACAGCACCGACATGAGAACTTAATGATTAATCTTGACGAACTGCAGGAAATTGATATCCAGGATCCCATGGTGTGGCCACCGTGGTTTACCTGGCTGATGGGGCTTGTTGCTGCAGTCGCGCTCGTGGGAGCTGGATGGTATTTCGTGTTACAGGACCAGCAGAAAGATCTGGTTAAAAAGCAACGGGAAGAAACGACTCTAACGCAAACGTATAAATCTAAGGCGGCGATGGTTGCCTCATTGCCGGCGTATGAAAAACAGATGGAGCAAGTTAAGAAGATTCTTGCTGAGATGGAGTACGCGCTTCCTGATAGTCAGGCGATGGCTTCCCTTCTGACGGACATAACAAATGCTGTGCTCTCTCAAGGATTGACGATCACGCTGTTTCAACCACGCGCTGAAGTGCCCTCTGGGGTCTATGCGATGGTACCAATCGATATTGAAGTGATGGGGGGTTTCCATCAGGTAGCAGAATTTGTCAGTACGATATCAGCTATGGATCGAATTGTGACCGTGCGTAATCTTTCGATGCAGATTACCGGGGACGATACAGCGAATCAGTTAACTGCCAGCGCCAGCTTGGTGACCTACCGATACGTTGGAGCCGAGGCTACTAAACAGGACAAATCAGGCTAATGGCGGGTCAAATGCGTTTGTCTGTGTTGGTTGCACGTTGGTGCTTACTTGGGTGTGTAGGGTTCCTGCTGACCGCCTGTCAGGGGAGTGATTTAGGCCAATTATTTAGCAGTATGACTCAGGAAAGGACCCTGGCTGACCTTGAGGCAATGAAGAGGCAGCAAGAAGTAGCGCCGGGAAAGAAGCCCAATCCTTTGCCTAAGATCCCTGACGTGGAACCGTTTCAGTACAGTGCGGGTTCGCTAAGTGACCCATTTTCGCGTGATAATGTCGCCCGTCCGTGGGAAGCCCAGACCCAGGTAGTCTTGGTGGATGATAAAGAGGAAGAATTGGGCCCGGATCCACTTGCTCCGGATTTGACGAGAGAAAGGCAGCCTTTGGAAGAATTTCCTCTGGACTCGGTAACGTTTGTGGGGGTCTTGGTGGCGTTGGGCGAGACCAGAGGTATCCTATTGTTGCAGGGCACCGGGCAGACGCATGAAGTTAAGGTGGGGGACTATGTTGGACAAGATTATGGTCAAATCGGTGACATTGATCTGGATACGGGCACCATGGTGATTAACGAAGTGAAGCTTGGTGTAAGTGGGCGTTGGCAACAGAACGAAGAGATTTTATCCTTGCCAGGCGCTGCGGTTGATTGAGCGGTGTGGACAAAGACAGGTGATGACACGAGTGAAGAGTAAAAACCCGAATGGATTCGAACTTGTAAAAGCGACCCAAAGGTATTTCGCTTGTTGGTCTATAGGTGTCTTTTTCTTGTGTGGCGCATTTGCGCAAGCGGCTAGTCCGGTTCTTGATGCAATCCAATATGGCACTTTGGCCAATGGTCAGGTATCGGTCGAATTGGCATTTTCAGGAAATCCGAGCAAGCCAAAAGTGTTTCGCACGGTCAGTCCCCCTCGGTTTATCCTCGACTTCTTTGGCGTAGGGCTAGGCAAGATTGGCAAAGTGATTCCAGTCAAGCGAGGTATTCTTGACGATATCGTTACAGTCGATAGCGAAGACCGAACTCGAGTGATATTCAATTTGCTCGGGACGGCGACGGTTACTCAAACGTCATCCCCAGGAGTTATGACCGTTAGCTTTGGCTCGCGACAATCAGCGACCGCGGCGGCCATTGGTGTTAGGGCGGCAGTTGAATCCAAACCACAGAAAGAACTGGCGTCTAGTCAAACAACAGGTGATGGCCGCGATGAAGTCGCGCATATTGACTTTCGGCGTGGGTCAGATGGTAGCGGGCGAGTTATTGTGCAGCTTGGAGAAGGTGTGGCCGGCGTCGATGTGCGTGAGGAAAACAGTGAAATCATTCTTGAGGTTAGCAGTGCATCACTTGCGCCCGGCCTTGAGAAGCGGCTGGATGTAATCGATTTTGCAACACCAGTGCGTTATGTCGATGCGTTCAATGTCGGATCAAAAGTTCGAATTGTGGTGAGTGCAGAGCTTGGATATCAACAGTCGGCTTACCAGGTGGGGGACACTTTCACTCTTGATGTGTTTATGCCGGTTGAAAGTGAGAGTGAGGATGGCGTCAATGAGTTTGGTTATTCGGGAGAACACGTCAGGCTGGACTTTCAAAGCATCCCGATCCGTCGTGCCTTGGATATTCTGCAGCGCCAGTCTGGTAAGAATTTCGTCATCAGTCCAGATGTTAGTGGTGACTTGACTATGCGCCTGATAGATGTGCCCTGGGATCAGGCGCTCGATATTATTCTGCAGACTAATGGATTGGCTCAGCGTGTGCGTGGTGATGTGGTCTGGATCGCTCCCAGCGGGGTGATTACAGAATTTGAACAGAAGAAGTTAGAAGCGGCCCAAGGCCAGCGAGAGCTGGAAGCGCTGATTTCTGAATTGATCGAGGTCAATTACGCTAAGGCGGAAGATATTGCTGACATTCTGAAGTCAGTTCGTGCGGTTGATACCGGTATTTCCAGCAGCGGTAGCGGAAGTGTCAACGTTGCTGAAGTGCCAACGGAAACCAACAGTCTCTTGTCCGAACGGGGCAGCGTTTCCGTAGATAAGCGAACTAATGCGCTCCTCGTTCAGGATACCGCGTCCAAGATTCGAGAGATTCGCAAGTTGATTTCCTCACTTGATAAACCTGTAAAACAGGTTTTGATAGAGACGCGGATCGTTCAGGCAGAGGAAAGCTTTAGTCGCAATATTGGTGTCAAACTCGGTTTCAACACACTGAACAAAGGCAGCGATCTGGGTACCGTAATCGGTTCGGGGGACCTGACAGGCACTGAGGCTGTTCGGTTAGCTGGGCTAAGTGAGGCTGCCAGGCCGCTTGCCGTCGACCTGGGCGCGGGGGCCCCGGCAAATTCCGTCGCGTCTCCTGCTTCTTATGCCTTCACGCTTGCCAAGGCAGGGGCAGATTATGCCAATCTCATTGATCTCGAGATTTCAGCACTGGAGTCGGAAAATAAAGGCAAGGTGATTGCTAACCCAAGGCTGCTCACCGCCGACAAGAAAGAGGCTAAGATTGAGCAAGGTGAAGAGCGCGTGTTCATGACCTCATCAGCTGGTTCATCGAGCACAACGACGAAGAAAGCGGTACTCGGCTTAACAGTCACGCCTCAGATCACACCGGACGATCGTGTGATACTGGATGTTTTTGTTAGTCAGGACAGTTGGGCACCGGGAACGTCGCAGAATATGAATACCAATCAGATCACGACACAGGTGCTGCTCCATAACGGCGAGACGGTAATTATTGGTGGTATTTACAATCAGAACCTAACTGAATCAGTGGAGAAAATACCCCTTTTGGGCGATTTGCCGATGTTGGGTGCTTTCTTCAGGCAGAAGGCGGTGAATGATCAGCGGAAAGAACTGCTTGTTTTTCTCACCCCCCGTATCATCAAGCCTATTAACTCATCAAACTAGCTTGTGGGTGTGTTGGATGATGGTGGCCAGGGTTGTGTCTTAGTAAAAACCATGCAGTCAAACTTCCTGCGCTAACGTTATAACGATGAGCACAGAACAGAATGTTTACCTGATTGGGCCGATGGGTGTCGGTAAGACCACCATCGGTAAGTCCCTTGCGCGCCAACTACGCTTGGAGTTTGTTGATGCCGATCAGGAAATTGAAAAGCACACTGGGGTTAGCATCGCCACCATTTTTGATATTGAGGGGGAAGAAGCGTTTCGGGTTCGAGAAAAAACGATGATCGAGAAGCTTACGACCCGCCGCGGAATTGTCTTGGCCACCGGTGGTGGTGTGATCCTAGATGAAGGCAATCGAAATAATCTGCGCAAAAGTGGCACGGTGGTTTATCTGCACGCCTCGGTTGATCTGCAATTTGAACGGACCCGTAATAACAAGGATCGTCCGTTGCTTAATCAGGGAGACGATAGGCGTGCCATTCTTGAGGCTCTAATGGCGGAGCGGGATCCCTTCTATAGAGGCGAGGCTGATTATGTAATCGCTACCGACGGGCAAAGCCCACAGGCGGTCGCCCGGCATATAGCGCGGGAACTCATGACGTTATGGGCGTGATGACTGTTGAGTTGGGTGAGCGAAGTTACCCCATCTACGTTGGTGCTGGTTTGCTGCAGCAGCCGGAGTTGTTGCGACGCCATATTCGAGCGTCGGAGGTAATGCTGGTGACAAACGAGGTAGTTGCACCGCTTTATCTCGAACGCGTTGTATCGGCGCTTACAGGATATGACCTCAGCATTGCGACTCTTCCCGATGGAGAAAGACAAAAAAATTCAGAGCAGTTGAATAAATTATATGACGACATGTTGGAAAAGCCATGCAGTCGTCAGACAACAGTTATTGCACTCGGTGGCGGTGTGGTGGGAGATATCGCGGGTTTTGCAGCGGCTTCTTACCAGCGAGGAATTGACTGTATTCAAATGCCAACCACCCTGTTGGCGCAGGTCGATTCAGCTGTCGGAGGAAAGACAGCGATCAATCATCCACGCGGTAAGAACATGATCGGTGCTTTTCATCAGCCTCGCTGTGTCATTGCCGATACCGATACTCTAGCGACACTTAATCCGCGTGAGTTGTCCGCGGGTTTTGCTGAAGTCGTTAAGTACGCTGTGATTGGCGACGGAGAGTTTTTCTTATGGCTTGAACAGCATGTTGATGATGTCGTTTCGGGTGTGCCGGATGCCATGGAAGAAGTAATCCTGGTCAGCTGTCGACACAAAGCTCGATTTGTTGCAGGCGATGAACGCGAAACGCGTGAGCGGGCATTGCTTAATTTGGGGCATACCTTTGGTCATGCGATTGAGTCTATAGCGGGCTATGGACAATGGTTGCATGGAGAAGCGGTCGCTGTAGGAATGGTTATGGCCGCCGATATGTCAAGACGGTTGGGTTGGATGAGTAGCGAGGCAGTCCATCGCATAGGTCAGCTACTAAAACGCGCCGGCCTTCCTATCTCTCTGGGTAGCGGGTTTTCTACTGATACCTTCCTGCGACAGATGATGATGGATAAAAAAGTGATGGATGGCCGAATTCAGTTGGTTTTGCCTGAAACCATCGGTCGTGCTCGGTTGGTCACGGATTATCCGGATCAAGTGTTGCGCGATCTGCTGCAATCGTATTGCAGTGGTTAGCGAGCGAGTGATTTGTCTGGGCCAATGCCTCTCTTTCTATTGTAATAATTTCAATAACTTAAGCCAACGTGGTTAATATACCGATAGTTCTGTATATACTCTTTCTCCAGACTCGCGTCTGAAACGGGTCAGCCTACCCGCGGTTCACTGCTGGACATTTCCGGTATTTTTTCCGACTCATTCAAGAGGCCTGTGTAGGGGCTCTGTGGTTAGGTGACGCCGCGCCCGGTTCAGGACGTATATCGAGCAATGATTGAGCCATTGATGAAAGAGCACCGATTATCCAATACCGACGGAGCCCAAACGCTGCCACAGGGCCTCTATGATCCGCGGTTTGAGCACGACAGTTGCGGGGTCGGTTTCGTAGCCCACATACAGGGTAAGCGCAGTCATCAGATTGTGGAGGATGCGAATACCGTCCTGATTAACATGGATCACCGCGGCGCTCGTGGTAGTGAGGAAAATACGGGCGATGGTGCCGGTATTTTGACTGCGCTACCTCAGGAGTTTCTTTGCCAAGTAGTGGAGAGGGAAATCGGCGAGAGGTTACCACTGCCTAGTGAATTTGGTGTCGGTATGGTGTTTATGCCAACCAAGGACACTGAACGTGCCCACTGCCGACGAGTGGTTGAGCGCGTGGTCAAAGACCAAGGTCAGCGGTTGATCGGATGGCGCAGTGTGCCGACCGATGCGGACGGTGCTGGCATTGGGCCTGCCGCACGTAGAGCAGAGCCGGTTGTAGAGCAACTCTTTATAGCTGCCGCGCCAGGTCTTACAGAGGATGCTTTTGAGCGCGAACTATATCTGATTCGTAAACAGTGCACTCGCCGCGTGCGAGACGATGCGTCACTTGAACAGGCGGCTTTTTTCTATATTTGTTCGTTGTCGACGCGGGTGATGATTTATAAGGGGATGTTACGACCGGAACAGTTACTCGGTTATTTCCCGGATTTGGCAGACCCCACCTTTACCACGCATCTCGCGATGGTGCATTCGCGTTTTTCCACCAATACGTTTCCCAGTTGGGATCGAGCTCAGCCGAATCGTTTCATGGCTCACAATGGTGAGATCAACACGCTGTTGGGCAATGTTAATTGGATGCGAGCCCGGGAAGGGGTCATGTCATCCCCATTCTTCAAGGAGCAACTGAGTCAGATTTTTCCAGTCGTTGAGCCGCACGGCTCTGATTCTGGAAACTTTGACAATGTCTTGGAATTCTTACTCATGACCGGGCGTACGTTGCAGGAATCGATCATGATGCTGGTGCCCGAGGCTTGGCAGAAGCACACTGGAATGGATCCGGCACGACGCGCGTTTTATGAGTACCACTCGTGTCTGATGGAACCGTGGGACGGGCCGGCCTCCATTGCTTTCAGCGATGGGCGCTACATTGGTGCTGTGTTGGACCGCAACGGACTCCGGCCCAGTCGCTATTACCTGACAACCGACAACCGGGTCATTATGGCTAGTGAAGTGGGCGTGTTACCGGTCGCCCCTGAAATGGTGAAAGAAAAAGGTCGTCTGCAGCCGGGTAGAATGTTTCTGATCGACTTTGAACAGGGAAGAATGATTCCCGACGACGAATTGAAACAGCAGTTTTCAAGTCGGCATCCATACGCGAAATGGCTTGATCGCCACCGTATTGATCTGACCGATCTGGTCCCCCAAGCGCCAGTGCCGCCGGATCATAAAGAGACGCTTTTAGCGCGTATGCGCACATTTGGATACACAGTTGAGACATTGCAGTTCATGTTGTTACCGCTGGTGCAGGAAAAGCGGGACCCGATCGGGTCAATGGGCAATGATTCGACTTTGGCCTGTCTGAGTGACCAACCGCGGCTGATCTATGATTATTTTAAGCAATTGTTCGCCCAGGTCACAAACCCGGCCATCGACTCGATCAGAGAAGATTTGATCATGTCATTGGAGTGTTATATCGGACCGGAAAAAAACCTCCTGTGTCCCACAGAAGAGCACTGTTGCCGGCTCAAGGTTACCAACCCGATCTTATTGGATGAGGAATTAATCGCAATACGAGAAATGAAACAGGTAGGCTGGCAGGCCACCACACTTGATATCACTTTTCAAAAAGACGAAGGGGAGTCGGGTCTCGTTACTACTTTGCATCGCCTTTGTCGCGAGGCAGAGGCAGCGGTTGATGCGGGTGCCAGTACTCTGCTGCTGTCAGATCGAAACACCAGTTCGCAACGAGTCCCTGTCAGTGCTCTGATGGCTTGCGGTACGGTGCATCACCACCTGGTGCGGGCAGCAAAGCGGACGCGGGTTGCTATCATTATCGAGTCTGGGGAATGTCGTGACGTGCATCATCATTGTTTACTGATTGGATTTGGTGCGGATGGAATTAATCCTTATCTCGCTTACGAAGTTCTTCGGCACGCTTTACACGATGATCTACTCGATGCAATCGAATTCGATCATTGTTCAGTTATAGAGGCCTACCGGGCCAGTGTGGCGAAAGGCATCTTGAAGGTCATGGGAAAAATGGGAATCTCCACGCTGCAATCGTACAAAGGAGGGCAGATTTTCGAGGCCTTGGGGTTGCGCGATGAGGTGATTGATCTTTGTTTTCATCTGACGCCGAGCCGACTGCAGGGGGCAGGTTTTGAGGTGCTAGCGCAGGAGTCGTTACGTCGGCACACACTCGGCTTTCCCAACGATGGGAGTGGTAACGAGGGCGGGCTGCATAATCCTGGCGAATTCCATTGGCGCGCCGGTGGAGAACGTCACGGTTGGTCACCGCATGTAATCGCCGACCTTCAGACAGCTGCCCGGACGAATAGCAGAGAGACTTATCAACAGTTTTCTGCGGCGGTAAATGAAGAGGCCAGGAAGCGGCATACCTTGCGAGGTTTGTTTGAGCTGCGTTCGGATCGGAACGGTGGTCCCATCGATATTGAAGCGGTAGAAAGCGCAAGTGCAATAGTCAGGCGCTTTTGTACCGGGGCAATGAGTTTTGGGTCGATTTCCAGTGAAGCGCACGAAACACTGGCGATCGCGAGGAATCGAATGGGGGGGCGCAGTAACACTGGGGAAGGTGGTGAAGACTCCGCACGCTTCATACCATTGGCTACTGGTGATTCCAGGAGATCAGCGATCAAACAGGTAGCATCGGGTCGGTTTGGCGTGACCGCCTGGTACCTGACCAATGCCAATGAACTTCAGATAAAAATCGCGCAGGGCGCAAAGCCTGGGGAGGGTGGGGAACTGCCAGGATCAAAGGTGGATGATACGATTTCGCGTATCCGCTATTCAACACCCGGGGTTGGGTTGATCAGTCCGCCGCCGCATCATGACATTTACTCAATCGAAGATCTCGCGCAACTGATTTACGATCTCAA
>JAKUQS010000003.1 GCA_022451485.1 Gammaproteobacteria bacterium | reverse complement strand
GTCATCTAAAACGCCTGCCAAGTTAATGCCTACCTCTCGTCAGTCTGGTGCGGTATTACTAAATTCATCGAATTAACAATAGTCGAGTTTATTGAGAAGACGAGTACACCATCCGTACTGAGGGACGTTTCATCACTGCATCAATTATCGCTGTTTCTTAATCAGCGCCATGCTGGTTTAAATTATGCATGACTTTTTATTAAATTAATCATTTACGCATTGCCTTATGCAGTGTCTTTTCACGACATTGCAACCTTGGGCATCCATTATGCATGACCCATGCGGAACCCATTCCCAAGCCATCATGAATTAATTTGATATCGAATTAGTCCGCCTATACTGTAGCGGCAGGTGGTTGGGAGCAGCGGCCCATCAGGAGCGGTTATGCGTCTAGCGTGGTTTGAAATGGTTAGAAAAAGCTTTCCCAAACGACGTTTGCTGGCCTTGTTGTTTTTATTGGTTTTCTCGAACTCGGCCTTTGCAGGATTCGAATTTACCAGCGAGGAATACAAGGACGGCCATTGGTACAGGGAGGGAAGTTATACCTATGCTGATGGTTCAAAGTACGTCGGTGAGTTTAAGGATTGGGACTTCAGCAAGGGGAGCTATACCCGGCCAGACGGTTACCAGTACGTTGGGGAATGGAAGAACTACAGACCACATGGCCGAGGTGCCCAGACATGGGCCGATGGCATGAAGTATGTTGGTCAATTCAAGGAGGGGAAAAGGCATGGTAAGGGTACTTTTACATGGCCCGATGGCCGTAAGTACGTCGGCGGATGGAAGGACAACGTGCTCCATGGGACTGGCGAGGTAGCTGATTGCGATGTCAGGGGTGACTCGGAGAAAAGGGTTGGTGAGTTTAGAGATGGACACCTTTGGGACGGCAATGCATATAACTGTGCGGATGGCAGTCTTATTGCTACCTATTCAAAGGGTGCACGACAGAGACCGTTTCGCAAACCACCACCCAAAGACGGCGTTATCGTGTTGCCGACGATTGTCGAGTCCCACTATCTAGGTGAGGTGTCTGAAGAAAGACCCGTTTCTGAGATTCTAAAAGAGGTCGCAAGACTGCGTGGATCCGGAAAGGATAAACATTACCCCTCAGTGCCGACAGCGGCAAGAGTCGGAAGCCATGTTGCATTTTCTTATGACTCAAAGGGAAAGCCATCGCGAGTCTACGTGACGTCGAGTGATCCGGACAAATTGTCCGGTGATCTTCTGGCGTTCTCGATCAGTTCTGATGGAAACATCAGTTCGACGCCGCTGTGGAAAGCTCAGACCGAGTCATCGAGTATCGTGCCTGCTAAACGGGTAATGCTGACGTGGAATGGGCAGAGTCGGCAGGGTGTTCCATTTCGTTGGACTGATCTGTCGCGGGCGCAACGAGATGATCTATTGATCGCCCGCTGGAAATATTTCAACGATCCGATCAAAGCAGACTTCAAGACCGAACTCATTGATGGTACTTGCCCGGCGGACATTGTCGTTCCTAATCCAGATGTGCCGACTCGACCCAACAAGATTACTTTTACCTGTGGTGTCAGAAAAGTAGCTGGGAGCTGGGCAGATCTTTGGACGGACTCCGGTAAGCTGTTGCGTAAGCTAAACCCGGGCGTATGGAGTCGTTTGCAAAAGGGTGATGATGGCCCCCCCGAATGGGCAGCCGCGGTAATTTATGGAAGGCTCTCTTACCAATATTGGTCTTACACAGATGCAGCCGGTCGTTGCGCCGTTGCGATGGGCACAGCCAGGTATAACTGTGATGTTTATATGCCAACGTGGCAGCAGACTTTTCCTGTTCATCGATATGGGGCCGCCAGGTGGGCTCCAGATATGCGACGCATATTGAGTCATGAAGTCGGTCACTGTGTTTATTTTCAGGAGTTTGTGCCACGGGTTATTAAAGCGTTAGAGAGCATCACAGCTGACTCCTGTCCAGCGCTGTCCTCAGTAGTGAGAGAGAAAATCAATCCATTGTTGTCGGCATTGAGGACGGCTACTAGGAAATTTGACAAGTTGACCTATGATTTGGAGGGAAATCTTTTTGAAGATACTTTCTGGGCTACTGATGAGATCGCTCTGGCGCGGTTGATGTATATGCGTGGGGAGAAGACATATGAAGGACGGCGTGACTGGAAAAACCTGAAACTCCATACAGAAGAATTAAATCACACGGATCGGTTATCCCACTACAAGTTTCAAAAGCGTGATCCTGCAGGAGTGCTCGGCGAATTTGGCCATTCGGCACCGGTGGTGGTCGGTGCGCCTTATCTGGGATCCAGTGCCGATTATCGCGCCTTCGCAAATAAAGTGAAGAGTCGCCCGACCGTGGTGTACGCAGGTAGTAACGACGGGTTCTTGCACGGCTTTGATGCGAATACCGGTAAGGAAATCTTGGCCTACCTGCCAGCAAGTCTCAACGGCACTGGCCTAACAGGTGGCTGGCACAGCCTGTCCGATCCCAATCAGGCACGTAAAGCCTACGTCGATGGCACACCGGCGGTGTTTGATGTGAAGTTAACCGGTAGCCGTAAAGGTTGGCGCACACTGTTGTTTGGCTCGCTTAATCGCGGTGCTCGAGGAATTTTTGCCCTGGACGTGACAAATCCTTCGGACTTTTCAGAAAAGAATGCGAGCGACATTGTGTTGTGGGAGTTCATGGGCTGTCATAAGCAGGGTTGTTCAACCAGCCAAGGCGCTGTTCACGATGCCGATGATTCGCACATGGGTTATAGCTATAGCCAGCCGGTGGCGGCACAGATGAACAATGGGGATTCGATGGTCATCTTTGGCAATGGCGACACGGTCGACAATCCCCGTGAGCTGTTCGCTGATAAGGACAGCGGTAAAGCGCAGTTGTTTATCGCGTCGATCAGCGGCGGGATGGGTGGTTCCTGGTCTCAGAAAAAGAATTATTGGCGTATTCCAGTCGGCGAGGTGCGTGCTAGCAGGCGCAATGGCTTGTCTTCTGTCGAGGCGGTTGATGTTGATCGTAACGGTACGACGGATCGCATATACGCTGGAGATCTTTATGGAAATATGTGGGTGTTTGATGTGAGTTCGTCCAATCCGGCGGACTGGGGTATCGCGCCGGAGTTCAAGGGAAAGCCATTATTTACGACAGGCGATGGCCAGCCGATCACAGTCAGGCCGTCGATCATTCGTCACCCGACCATCAGGGACGCCAAGTCGCCTAATGCGATGGTGTTATTTGGTACCGGCACCTATCGGGAAGAGTCAGAGAAGGCACAAAGTGTGAAACAAGCTTTTTATGGCGTTTGGGATCAGGGGCGAGGTGCGCTGCAGCGCCGTCACCTTGTACCGCAAACTTTCCTCTTGAGTAATAAGAAGGCACGAGTGACCGATCCTCACCTAACGATCGATTACAAAGCCGGGCGTAGTGGTGGTGTGGGGGGGGATTACGGCTGGTATATCGACTTACCGGCGGAGCAGGAGAGAGTCATTTACAGATCATTAGTAAGGAATAACCTGGTCTATTTCAATACCTTGGTTCCAGAGGAGAATTCGAATTTGAGTGCGGGTTGGGAAATGATGGTTAAGACAGTGAACGGAGGCAGTCCGGATGATGCAGCCTTTGATATCGATGGGGATGGCAAGTTAACCGCGAAGGATGCGTTTACCGGTGTTGATGCAGGTAAGGATAAGGGTTCTGGATATGCGGGCCGAAAGACCGGTCCGGATGAATACAATCTAGGTGCCCCGGCGCACGCTGGCGATACTCAGGTGACAGCGGTAACCAAAAGGTACGGTTCGCTTTATTTAAAACAGACCAAACTCAAAAAACGACGCCCACGGCTTAAACCCGGCCGGTTAAGTTGGTCCCAGTTGAAGCCGAGACTCGAGGGTAAGACATCGCCAAAAAATTCGTCATCTAAAACGCCTGCCAAGTTAATGCCTACCTCTCGTCAGTCTGGTGCGGTATTACTAAATTCATCGAATTAACGATAGTCGAGTTTATTGAGAAGACGAGTACACCATCCGTACTGAGGGACGTTTCATCACTGCAGTTGCTATACGGCTGACGTTAGAAAATTCCTGAACTCGTGGATGGCCATGTTCGTCTCGAAGCCAAGTAGTTAGCATAAAAAGATAAATATCGACCGCGGTGAAGTGGCTTCCCAGTAACCATTGTTGATCTCCGATTGCGTCATCAACCACTTGCCACAGTTCTCGTAATCGCGAGACCGATCGCTGTTTAACGCTGCCTTGATCTGTTTCTTCCTGGCAAAACCTGTCAGGGTAGTAAGTCATCTGATAGGCGTTCTGCAGGGAGCTCGAGAAAAAAAACAGCCATTGTAAAAACCTCCCTCGATTAGCATCTTCGGCGCTCGGCGCCAAACCCGCTTGTGGATGGCGATCGCATAAGAAAGTCACAATGGCCCCACATTCATAGACGGCTCCTTTTTCCCAGATAAGTACCGGAATCCATCCATTGGGGTTTAATCTCAACAGCGCTGGCGAGCGGGGAGAGTTGGAAGAGATATCAGTCTCAATTAGCTCATACGGCTGAGCGAGTTCTTCTAAAAGAACTCGAACGCCCATCGCGGCGCTTTGTTCAGCGTAAAAAAGTCGGTACGACATCACTGGATTCGGGATATCCAACTTTCGAGCTCAATATTATGACTGATTCTTGAGGTCGTAAGAGTGGCACTGTGGTAAATGGTCGGTAGTTATTTGTATCATCGATAGCATGTCCACGGCTGGTTACTTGTTAACGTTACGGATTGTCGTAGATGACGAAAACTAAAAGTATTGATGGGTTAGCGGATTTGGTGGGCGTCAGTTCGGAAACAGCGCATCTAGTCGCTCACCCAACGATTTGATTTGTGTCGATGCCAGTTGAGTTAATGGTGGTCTAACGCGCAACCAAGCAGGAGCATCAAGACGAGACGCGATCAACGCCTTGACCGCTGGAATAATCGGATACTTGAGTAGTTCATCAATGAGCAGCGGCAGGTTGGGTTCTTTGTTGTCATCATGAACAATAGCCTTGATCACTTCGGGCAGGATGTTGGCACTCCCGGCGATGGCGCCGGATGCTCCAATTCGCATGCCGCGTTCTAGTTGCCCTTCGTGCCCCACGAAAACATTTAGCGTATCGCGCTCCCTAATGAGTCGTTCTGTATGTGACCAGTTGCCGGAGCTGTCTTTAACGCCGGTAACAACACCTGGAAACTGCGCGGCCAGGCGGCTGACCAGTTCGACACTCAGTTCCACCTGGGTCATGCCAGGGATGTGATAGAGCACAAACTGCCCTGGGTTTGCGCCAGCTGATTCGATTGCTTCGCTGAACCAACGATAGAGCCCTTCGTCGTCGAGACTCTTGAAGTAGCAAGGTGGAGCAAGCAAGACATGGCCACACCCATTGTCGAAGGCAGCACGCGCGTCGTCTCCCGCATGAACGGATGACAGTGCGAAGACACCGCTGCCTAGCTGGTCAGTGCTGATGCCCGCCTCCCGGCACCGTCGTATCGCTTCATTTCGCTCAGTGCGTGAAAAGCTCGCGCCCTCACCGGTCGTGCCGAACAAGGTCAGCAGATCAATGCCACGTTCAAGCAGTTGTGTGATGTGTGTGACAAGGCAGGCATGGTCAATACCAAGGTCCGGTGTTAAAGGCGTGGCGACAGCCGCTCCGGCGAAGCGTTCTTGATTCATTGACCGCACTCCATTTGAAGATTGAACAGTATGTCCTGTTGTATTTTATGTGTATTGTCTGTCACGCTTTAAACAGAAGTCGGCTAGGTTCGGATTTTTCTGGCGTAGGCGATGGCGACGGTATTTACCACCAGTGATTAGTAGTATCCTTTTGGATTAAACCAGATAACTTGATGGCAAATATGGCACAACTAGAGGAAGACACGCTGAACACCATCGCGCATCAGATGCTGGCGGACTATGATGCCGTTGAACCCGGTAAGATCTTTGCGGATGGTTTGCGACTCGGAGTCCCAGATGCCTGGCGAGTGCAGACTGCAGTGACCCATCTTCGAGAGCAACGTGGTGAATCTGTGGTCGGATACAAGATCGGTTGCGTTTGTGATAGCAATCAAAAGGCAATGGGTCTGTCCCACCCGGTTTGGGGCCGGCTCTGGTCGAACGAACAGCATGCCGACGAGGCGGTCCTTAGCAAGGCAGGCTTCGCCAATCTCGCGCTGGAGGCAGAATTTGCCGTTACGCTGAATAGCGCAATCAGTCCGGGCCACACATCGACTAAAGAGATTACCTCCGCGATTGAAGCGGTGTATCCCGTCATAGAGATTCATAACAAAGTGATGCGCGGTGAGGCACCCAACGGTCATGAGTTGATTGCGAACAATGCCATTCACGCCGGGGTGGTTCGTGGACGGCCGGTGCCTGATCCTGCGGCATTACTGACGACGGATCTCACTCTCGTGTTTGACGGTGCCATAGTGGACTCTTGGGCCTCGATTCAATGGCCCGGAGATATTCTGTCCGCTATCAAGTGGCTGGTCGAAAGACTCGCCGAGTCAGGTCAACGACTCCAAGCGGGCGACTTGATACTGACCGGTGCGTTTGGACCGCCGATACCCCTTGGCGATAAAACCCGCGTTGATGTTACTTCGTCGGCATTCGGCAATGTGGGGGCGACGTTCGTTTAAGTGAGGTGACAGTCCGTAGTTGCCCTAACTTCGGCGACTGTTTGCTTAAAAGCAGCCCGTAAAAGGCTAACGCCAAAAAATGATGATTGTCACCACAGCACCACAAAGCTTAGCTCATACGATCGCGATCCTGATCAATAAAAGTGTAGGTCGTTAAGACATCGAAAGAAAGAGGCGATAAACTGTGATGGTCGCTGCTAAGTGAGAGGATAAGACCACCATGATTACCGAGGCCGAGGTTGCCGCTTATCATCGTGATGGTTATGTCGTTCCGGCTGGATTTCGATTCAGCGGGAAAGAACTTGAGGTGTTGCGTGCCGCATTAGATGGTGTCTTGTCAGACAACCCGGATATTCTTCCCGACCGGTTAATGAATCCGCATCTCAATGGCGGTAAACCCTACGGTGTGCAAGGCCAGAAGGCATTTCACGCACTGGCACACGATGTTCGCATCCTCGATATGGCAGAGGCGGTTATGGGGCCCGACTTGGTTCTGCTTTTCACACACTTGTTTTGCAAGCCTGCGGAGAGTAGTCGTCGAGTTCTTTGGCACCAGGATGGCCCATTTTGGCCTGTCACGCCCTTGGCTTCAGTGACCGTTTGGCTTGCGTTAGATAATGTTGATGCAGACAACGGCGCGATGCAGGTGATCCCCGGCTCGCATCGGGGCGACTATCATGATCTAACGTTGATTGACGATCCAGATTCGACGCTCAATCGAAAAATTGATGCTGATGAAATCGATGAGAGTAAGGCACACGTTATTGAGCTTGAAGCCGGCCAGGTTTCCCTCCACGATATTGGCATCGTGCACGGCTCCGCTGCGAATACTTCCAAGCGCCGTCGTGCAGGTTTAGCGTTGCGTTATATGCCAGCGACGTCCTGGGTCTATCGAGAAATGCCTGATGCCTCGGCAGATTGGAGTACTCTGCCGATCGAGATGGTGCGTGGTCAAAACAGACACGAAGGTAATGACTTTACACTCGGTGAATTTGGCCGCCCCTGGGTGTGAACTGCTGCTTGTAAACGAGGCTGTAATTTACGGCCGGGTGACCGTCAAATCAGAATGTACGATAAGTTTCTGGAATGCCGGTCGGCCGCAATGACTTTGGGTGGAATGCTCAGTCGAGCACTGATTAAACTCGATGACTATAGACGACCTAGCTGTTCTAGCGACTTCTATCGACCGCGCGTAATGATAGAAACCGAGGTCGCAATGATGATCATGCCAGCAATGGCCTGCAGGCCTAGTGTTTCATCAAAAAGCAACCACATCATAATCATTGCCAAAGGCGGCACAAGAAAAAAGAGACTGGCAACATTGACAGCAGCGTGCTGTTTGACCATGACCCAAAAAAGGGTCATGGCCCCCAACGAAACAATCAATACAAGCCACGTCAGCGCAAATAAAAACTCACCACTCCATTCTACGTGCCCGCTTTCCAATACTAAGGAGAGCAGTAGCATCAGAATGCCGGCGGCGAGAAACTGCAGGAAGGCACCACTTCCAAGATCCATTTCGCTGCAATAGCGCTTTTGGTAAACCGTCGCAATACTGATTGCGACGACAGACATCAAGCAAAGTCCCATGCCGAATAGATCTCGGCCAAAGACGTCTAACTGTTCGGTAACAACTAATGCGACCCCGAGCGCTCCGCCTATAAAGCCAAGCCACTGGCGCTGACTGACTTTTTCCCCGACGAAAGGTTGAACCAATACGGCTGTTATCAGCGGCTGTGTGCCCAGTATGAGTGCGCAAACGCCGACGGGTACTCCGCGATAAACCGCCTCAAACACGCTACCGAGATAGACGCCATGAATCAAGACGCCACAGAATATGATGTGCACATAGGTGCTAAGCCGCTGAGGCCATGGGCTACGTAATTGCCAGGCGACCAAAAGAAAAATACCTGCTGCCAGTAAGAATCGCCACGCGAGGAAGGTAAACGGCTCAGCGTAAGGCAGTCCAAAGCGAATACCAACAAAGGCGGAACTCCAAAGAAAAACAAAAACCACCGGCGTCGCTGGAATAAATCGATGCCACAGGGCGGTCGCGTGAGTCACTTAGTGAGAATCCCGACGAGGGCATAAAAGGGTATTGTCTCATGCCATCAACGAGACCCGTATGGCTCTAAGCAGGGTTGCCGCTGACAACCCAACCCATTCAGTCAAAGCGTGGCATGGGCGAATCATTCATCAACGTGGTCTCAAGGGTCTTATGTGTTTTGTGCATTGGACACGACAGGTCACGCGTTGATGGAGGTAGTACGGGTTAGTTTGTAGTTTCGTAAGTGATTGACTATAAATAGATTTTGTTAGAAAATCGATACGATTAATGCGGCCCGTCTGCATCGCTAATTGGCTGCCTGTCTTTTGTCTTCAAACGGTAGGGCAGCTGTTGAAAACCACGATAACAGCGTTATATAGAGTCAGAAGTGGCAAGATGCAGCATCGCGAAAGTGGCGGAACTGGTAGACGCGCTGGTTTTAGGTATCAGTGGGGTAACCCATGGGAGTTCGAGTCTCCCCTTTCGCACCAGTATCACGATCAACATTGCTGAACGCCATAGCAGAGGATGACCAGTGGAAGTTTCGATCGAATCACCCGGTGAAATTGTTCGCCGCATGACTATTAAAGTCCCCGCCACCGAGTTGGAAAAGGGGGTCGATGCACGTATTGGTCGATTTGCTCGGACAGCCAAGATACCTGGATTTCGGCCGGGTAAGGTGCCACGTAAAGTGGCCGAAGCGCAATTTGGTATTCAGGCGCTACATGAGGCTGCTCAGGAACTGATTGACACAAGTTACCGTGACGCCTTGCAGGAGAAGGCAATTGTACCGGTAGGTATGCCATCGATTGAGCCCAAAAACCTCACGCGAGGGGAAACCCTTGAATACACGGCCACGATTGAAGTTTTCCCGGATATTCCCAGACATGATATCAAGGGCAAGCGCGTTGAACGATCAGTCTGCGAGGTTGAGGACAGCGATATTGACCAGACGGTTGAAACACTCCGGAAGCGCCGGACAACTTGGGAATCCACCACCGACGTTGCGAATGAAGGTGACCGTGTCTCGGTTGATTTCAAGGGCACTGTCGATGGTGAGCCGTTTGAGGGTGGGGAGGCAGAGAACTATCCAGCTGTCATCGGCAGTGGTGGTTTGTTGCCTGAGTTCGAGAGTGCTTTGGCAGGGACCAAGGCTGATGATCAAGTGACCGTGTCGCTCACTTTCCCGGAAGACTATCCCAGTGCGGAACTCGCCGGACAAGCCGCTGAATTTGCGATCACAGTGCGCGATGTCAGTCGGCCGGTATTGCCGGAAGTGGACGAGGACTTTATAAAGGCCCTCGGCATTGATGAGGGGACTTCAGACGCGTTTCGGGCTGAAGTGAGATCGAATCTCGAACGTGAACGTGACGAGCGAGTGCGCGGGTTGCTGCGGCAAGCTGTTTTCGATGCGTTGCTCGAGGGTAATGATTTTCCAGTGCCAGAAACGTTGATCGAGGAAGAAATTGAGCGTGCGATTCAGTCGACGCGAACGCAACAGCAGCAACAGGGGTTGCCGGGTGATGGTGATATTGATCGAACCCGTTACCGTGACGAGGCTAAGCGTCGAGTCGCGTTGGGTCTGGTGATGAACGAATTTGTTAAGGTGAGGGAGCTCCAGCCAGGGGATGACGAAGTCAAGGCGTACCTGGAAAAACTTGCGTCAAGTTACGACGATCCCCAACAGGTGATTAGCTGGCACTATGCTGAGCGTTCGCGGTTGAGTCAGATCGAAGCGTTGGTGGTGGAGGAAAAGGCGATTCAGTGTCTGCTCGAGGAGGCCGAAGTGGTGGATAATGAAATACGCTTCAGCGAATTCATGAACCCCGCGGCTGCGGGTAATACGGATGCAGTTTCAGCGACAGAATGACAAAAAGTGGGACTAGGTTAACTGAGTTAGTAGGGGACAACGTGAAAGATCAACCGCAACGTGCACTAGGAAGTGATCCGCAGAATATTGGACTAATCCCGATGGTGATCGAAACCACCGGCCGAGGTGAACGAGCGTTCGATATCTATTCGCGCCTGCTGAAAGAACGGGTGATATTTCTGGTTGGCCAGGTGGACGATCACATGGCCAATCTGGTCGTGGCGCAGCTTCTTTTCCTCGAATCAGAAAATCCGGACAAGGATATCCATCTTTACATCAACAGCCCTGGCGGGAGCGTTACTGCTGGATTGGCTATTTACGACACCATACAGTTTGTTCGGCCTGACGTCAGTACCGTCTGCATCGGTCAGGCAGCGAGCATGGGTGCGTTGATATTAGCGGGCGGTGCATCCAATAAGCGTTTTTCTCTTCCTCACGCTCGGATTATGATCCACCAACCGTGGGGAGGGTTTCAGGGGCAGGCGACGGATATCGATATTCACGCCCGGGAAATTCTGCACCTGCGGGAGCGGTTAAACGTGATTTTAGCGCACCACGTTGGACGTGATCTGGATGAGATTCAGCGAGATACGGAACGAGACAATTTCATGGGCGGCGAGGATGCTGCCACATACGGTATCATTGACAAGGTGATTAGCCAGCGCGAGGCTTGAGGAAGCATACCGGTATGGAGGCTGATGTAACATTCGGTTTGAAGGCATTTTTGGTTTAAACTGATGTCCGTTAAAGAAATTCAGTTCAGTCTCTCTATCGAAATAACATGACTGACAAAGAGAATAGTAACGACAGAAAGCAGGACAAGCTGCTCTACTGCTCGTTTTGTGGAAAAAGTCAACATGATGTCCGTAAGTTAATTGCCGGTCCATCGGTGTTCGTTTGTGATGAGTGTGTTGAACTTTGCAACGAGATCATTCGGGAAGAGACCCAAGACAACGATACTCAAGCGGATACTGGACCTCAGTATCCAACCCCGCAGGAAATTTGCCATCGGCTAGATGAGTACGTGATTGGCCAGGACGAGGCCAAGAAGGTGTTGTCAGTCGCGGTCTACAATCACTACAAACGGCTGGAAAACGAAGATGCTGTCGGCGACGTCGACATTTCAAAGAGCAACATACTGATGATTGGCCCGACCGGCTCGGGAAAAACACTGCTTGCCGAGACGCTCGCCCGAGAGCTAAATGTGCCATTCACCATTGCGGATGCCACAACACTGACCGAGGCGGGGTATGTCGGCGAGGATGTAGAAAACATTATCCAGAAGCTGCTGCAGAAGTGTGATTATGATGTTGAAAAGGCACAGGCTGGCATCGTATACATCGACGAGATCGATAAAATCTCGCGTAAATCGGATAACCCTTCGATTACGCGTGACGTGTCAGGGGAAGGCGTTCAGCAGGCATTGTTGAAGCTGATTGAGGGTACGGTTGCGTCGGTGCCGCCACAAGGAGGTCGCAAACACCCACAGCAGGAATTTTTGCAGGTCGATACGCGTAATGTGCTGTTTATTTGTGGTGGTGCATTTTCGGGTCTTGAAAAGGTGATACAGGAACGCTCAGAAAAATCGGGAATTGGCTTTGGCGCGGATATAAAGAGCAAGACTGAACAAGATTCAATGAGTCTGTTTCTGAAGGACCTGGAGCCCGAGGATCTCGTTAAATATGGACTGATTCCCGAGTTTGTTGGGCGCCTGCCGGTGGTCGCGACCCTTGAAGAACTCGATGAGGATGCCCTGGTCACCATTCTGACTCAGCCAAAGAATGCGCTCAATAAGCAGTACGGCAAATTGTTTGAACTCGAAGGCGTAGAGCTTGAAATTCGTGAAGACGCGTTGGTAGCGGTGGCGCACAAGGCGATGGATCGAAAGACGGGCGCACGTGGATTGCGATCAATTCTTGAAAAGGCGCTACTGGAGACTATGTTTGAGTTACCGTCGCTTGATAACGTAAAGAAAGTTACGGTAGATCAAAGTGTTATTGAAGAAGGTGCTAGGCCCCTTTATGTGTATGCGGATGATGCCCGGAACGCCGCGCAAAGTTCCTGAGCATTCAGGCCGTATAGTGCTAATTCGTCTGGATGTCTTGGTATCGGATGGGTTGCCATTCTAAAAAAAAGACCTTCCGTAGCCTTGAATTCGGCTCGGCGAGTCCCCACTACAACTAGCAATGGTGGTACTTTCGCTCTAACTTTCACTAGGACAATTGCCCGTTAAACCGTATGACTGATACTCAAGAGCCTGAAGTCGTCGTGCCGAATACTCGTTATGCGTTATTGCCACTGCGCGATGTGGTGGTGTTTCCTTATATGGTGATTCCACTGTTTGTTGGTCGTGAAAAATCCATTAGAGCGCTAGAAAGCGCCATGGAAGCAGGAAAGCAGATTTTTCTGGCGGCTCAGTATGATGCTGCCGCTGATGACCCCCAGCCAGAGGATATTTATGCCGTTGGAACCATGGCCAACATTCTTCAGTTGCTGAAGTTGCCTGACGGGACGGTCAAAGTGTTGGTGGAAGGTGTTTCGCGAGCGTCTATCGTCAAGTATGTTGAGGTAGACGAGATGTATGTGGTCGATACTGCGTCTATGGAAGAGGGCGAGTTTGATGACCAGGAATCCGAAGCGCTTGTGAGAACGGTATCGAGCGTGTTCGAGCAATACGTCAAGGCAAATTCTAAGATTCCACCAGAAGTCCTGACTTCACTGAGTGGTATAGAAACACCCGCTCGTTTAGCCGATACGGTGGCAGCACATCTTACCTTGAGGAATGAAGAAAAGCAGAAACTCCTTGAAATTGGTGATGCACGTGAGCGTTTGGAACACATCCTCGGCACCATGGAGTCGGAAATCGATCTGCTACAGGTTGAGAAACGCATCCGCGGTCGAGTCAAGAAGCAGATGGAGAAGAGCCAACGTGAGTACTATCTGAATGAGCAGATGAAAGCTATTCAGAAGGAACTCGGCGAGATGGAAGACGGTTCTAACGAGTTAGATGAGTTGCAGCAAAAGATCGAAGAGGTGGGCATGTCGAAGGAGGCCCGCGAAAAGGCCGATGCTGAACTCAAGAAATTGCGCATGATGTCACCAATGTCTGCCGAAGCTACCGTGGTTCGCAACTATATTGACTGGTTGGTGCAGGTGCCCTGGAAGAAGCGTAGTCGTGTATCGAAAGACCTACGTAAAGCAGAAAAAATACTGGAAGCAGATCACTATGGTCTTGAGAAAGTCAAAGAACGAATTCTTGAGTACCTTGCTGTTCAACAACGAGTGAAGCGATTGAAGGGGCCGATTCTTTGTCTGGTTGGACCGCCTGGGGTGGGTAAGACCTCATTGGGAGAATCGATTGCTCGTGCCACCAACCGAAAGTTTGTTCGCATGTCGCTCGGCGGTGTGCGCGATGAGGCTGAAATCCGTGGCCATCGAAGGACCTATATCGGATCCATGCCGGGAAAAATTATTCAGAATATGTCCAAGGTTAAGGCGCGCAACCCGTTGTTTATGCTCGATGAAGTGGACAAGATGTCAATGGACTTTCGTGGTGATCCTTCATCAGCATTGTTGGAAGTGCTTGATCCGGAGCAGAACCACAAATTTGGCGATCATTATCTGGAAGTTGATTATGACCTATCAGAGGTGATGTTCATTGCCACTGCGAATACGCTGAATATACCTGCGCCGCTGTTAGATCGCATGGAGGTCATTCGTATTTCGGGTTATACCGAAGATGAAAAACTCAACATCGCAACCCGCTATCTGGTGCCCAAGCAAATCAAAAACAACGGACTCAAAGACAGTGAGATTTCATTGGCGAGTAGCGGTCTGCTAGATATTGTCCGCTATTACACACGTGAAGCCGGTGTGCGCGGATTGGAACGAGAGATTGCTAAGATTTGCCGTAAGACGGTCAAGCAGTTGCTGTTTAACAAGGCAAAACGTCGTGTCTCCGTAACAGCTCGGAATCTCGATAAGTTTTGTGGTGTAAAAAGATTTCGATATGGTAAGGCCGAAGAAGCTAATCGAGTTGGCCAGGTAACTGGCCTCGCTTGGACGGAAGTGGGTGGCGAATTACTGACCATTGAAGTGGCCCATATGCCTGGCAAAGGTAAGCAGATCTACACGGGTAAATTAGGTGATGTGATGCAGGAGTCAATACAAGCCGCTATGAGTGTATTGCGAACTCGTGGCCAGCATTACGGTATAGACAACGACTTTTATCAGAAACATGATATCCATATCCATGTTCCGGAAGGAGCGACGCCCAAAGATGGTCCGAGTGCCGGCGTCGGTATGTGTACTGCGATACTTTCGGCTATTTCAGGTATCCCAGTACGTTCTGATGTCGCCATGACAGGTGAGATCACGTTGCGTGGCGAGGTCCTACCCATCGGCGGCCTAAAGGAAAAGCTCCTGGCAGCCTTGCGCGGCGGTATCGGTATGGTGCTGATTCCACAGGAGAACGAGAAGGATTTGGCTGAGATACCTAAAAATATAAAGAGTGAACTGGATATTCGGCCTGTTCGATGGATCGACGAGGTCTTTACCTTAGCATTGGAGTCTTTCCCCTCGACGGATGAAGCCACAGAGGGCTTTGAGGATACGGTCGCTGAACCTGCGGGTGCGACGGATGATCAACCGCGGGCCCACTGACTGATTCGTGCGGTGTGTAGGTTTCACTCGCAAGGTGCCGCGAGACGGTTATTTTAATAAAATATTGTTTATTTTCTTGGCCTTGTAATCGTAACAGAGGCATAATATCAATGTGTTAAGTGGTGTTTCCAGAGACAACCACAGATCGAGAGGCTGTGTGGTCCTTGACAGGCAAATTTTCAAATTGGTATAAGAAATGTGTTGAAAACTCTGGGTTTGTACTGAGGCTGGTTCAGCTCAGCACCTAACCGATGTGCGGGAAAGTTCCCGCGATGACTCTCGTTCAAACAACCCATTTTTAGAGGGACTTAATGTGAATAAAGCCGAACTAATCGATGCCGTAGCAGCCAACACAGGTCAATCCAAGAGCGATGCTGGCGCTGCCGTTGAAGCTGTCTTCGACAATATCCGTAACGCGATGAAAAGCGGTGACACTGTTTCGTTGGTTGGATTTGGTTCGTTTTCAGTCAGCGATCGTGCAGCTCGGACTGGACGCAACCCGAGAACTGGGGAAGAAATCCAAATTGCAGCTTCCCGGGCACCCAAATTCAAAGCCGGTAAGCAACTTAAGGATGCTGTTAACTGATCGGGCTTAATAAAGCGTCAACCCTATTCAAGGGTGCTTAGCTCAGTTGGGAGAGCGTCGCCCTTACAAGGCGAAGGTCGCAGGTTCGAGCCCCGCAGCACCCACCAGCCATTGGGGTGACCTGTAAACATCCCGGGCTTTTTGCTTTCCGGAGCGGTAGTTCAGTTGGTTAGAATACCGGCCTGTCACGCCGGGGGTCGCGGGTTCGAGTCCCGTCCGCTCCGCCATTTGGTGCATAAAGCTAGGTAGTTTGAGTTGACTGCCTAGCTTTTTTTGATTGAGATGGAGGGGGGTCCGATGCGTTGCTACCTGCAGCCGTACATATCGACTGCTAATGCCGGCCACGAAGGAGTCACAAACCGATGCTGAGTGCGATTCGGGAAAAAGCCACCGGGTGGATTGCCTGGATGATAGTGATTCTGATCTCTATCCCTTTCGCGCTGTGGGGGGTGAACTCCTATTTCGAAGGGGCAACACAGATTGTGATTGCCGTGGCCAACGGTGTTGAGATTGAACAGTCAGATTACCAACGAGCGCTGGCACAGAAACAACGACAATTGGTGCAACTCGCCGGACGTGATCTCGGTACTGAGTATCTGGACAGTCCTGTTTTCAAGCGACAGGTGGTGGACTCGATGATTGATGAGGCACTTGCACGTGAGTTCTCACGTGACCGAGGGTTCCGCATTAGTGACAATCAGTTAAATCGTTTCATCCGAACGACCGAAGCGTTTCACACTAACGGCCAATTCGATAACGAGCGCTATGAACGACTGATTGGTAACGCGGGCTTGTCGGTGCAAGGGTTCCAAGCCCAGCAGCGTCAGCAGCTTACGACGGATCAAATGAGAATCAGTCTGGCTGAGACGGCATTCGTTAGCCAGACAGAATTAAATTACGCCCTGAAACTCCTCAACCAGAAGCGCAGCGCGGTGTATGCGATCTTATTGCTTGAACACTTCCTCGAAGGGGTCAAGATTACTGATGAGGACATCAGTAATGAGTTCGATGCCAAACGGGCTGTTTATTTTGAGCCGCCCCAAGCGCGCGTCGCTTATGTGGAACTGTCGGTTGCACGCTTGGCGGCCGCCATCAAGATCGATGACAGTGCCGTGAAAAAGCACTACGACGATGCTCCGCGTCGTTATTCAAAGCCCGGTAGTCGCAGTGCGAGTCATATATTACTGCCGCTGGTCGCAGGCGCGGCCGCGGAAGAGGCGGTTCGCGCTAAAGCGGCCCGCTTAGTGTCCGAGGCACGCGGAGGCGCTGATTTTGCCGAATTGGCACGGACGTATTCGAAAGACGCCGGTTCGGCCACTCGCGGCGGAGATCTTGGCGTAATCCAGAAAGGGGCAATGGTGCCCCCGTTTGAGAAGGCGGTATTCGCACTTAGTGCAGGCGAGATCAGTGAGCCCGTGAAGACCGAGTTTGGTTATCATGTGATCAAAGTCACCCGCGTCTCGAAGACCGAGGCGATTCCCTTTGAGGAGGTGCGCGAGGACATCGCGACAGCGCTTCGCCGGCGTGGGGGTGAAGCCGAGTTTGTACAGCTAGCTGAACAGTTAGGCAATATAGCTTTTGAACAGCCTGACAGTCTCGAACCCCTGACCGATCAATTGGGCTTAGCCATTCAGACCAGTGACTGGTTCAGTGGAGCGATGGGCACGGGTATCGCCGCTAATCCAAAAGTACGGAAAGCTGCGTTCTCGGACGAAGTTCTGGTCGACGGGCTAAATAGTGGCGTGATCGAGATCGATCCAGACACATTGATCGTATTTCGAAAACTAGAGCACCGTGAGCGCCGTCCCATGTTGCTGGAAGAGGTAAGTGACCAGATCAAAACCACGCTTGAAAATCGACAGGCAATGCTGGCACTGGAGCAGGCGGGTAACGCAATACTCACGGCGTTGACTGACGGGACACCGTGGGCCGAATTACTTGGGCGGTATGGTTTGGTCGAAGCATCTTTGCCGGCCGCTGTAGAGGAGATCACTGATCCACAGGAGCAGGCGATCGCGGTGAAGGTATTTGCTGCGCCTCACCCTGGTGCCGGCGCACCGGTATTTGGCGGCGGTCAGATCAGCCCCGAGGTGTTTGCTATCTACCGACTGGATGCCGTGACAATGGGTGATCCATCAGCCGTCGAGCAAGAAGAACGGGAACAGGTTCGTACTGCGATCTTACGTCGGCAGGGAGACCTATTGTTCGATGGTTTTCGCGCTGATTTGCGCAAAGCGGCTGATGTGAAAATTTTCGACGATCGACTGTGACATGAAAATAGGGTAACGAGTTAGACCGACTCTTCTTCTTCGGCAAAGTGTGGGCTGATGCCGACGCTGTTAAATCCCGCGTCGACATAACTGATCTCGCCAGTAATGCCCGAGGCAAGGTCAGAACATAGAAAAGCAGCCGCATTGCCAACTTCGTCTATGGTTACTCCGCGGCCAAGCGGCGCTGTTTTTTCGTAGAAAGACATCATTTTTCGAAATCCGCGGATTCCCGACGCGGCCAAGGTGCGTATCGGTCCCGCCGAAATGCCATTAACACGGATACCTTCGGCTCCAAGAGATTGGGCGAGATAACGCACGTTGGCTTCAAGACTTGCCTTGGCCAGTCCCATCACGTTATATCCTGGCATGGAACGGAGTGATCCGATATAGGTCAGCGTCAGCAGCGCACCATTTCGACCGCGCATTAGCTCTTGGGCACCTCGAGCGAGCGCTGCAAAACTATAAGAACTGATCTCATGGGCTGTTATAAAGCCCTCGCGGGTGACGGCATCGAGATATAAACCTTCGAGTTCTTCCCGCGGTGCATAGGCGATAGAGTGGACTACGATATCGAGCACATCCCAGTGGCCTGACAGCGTGCGGAATAGTTCGTCAATGGCACTATCATCTCCTACATCACAAGGGAGGGCGAGGTTTGATCCGAGTTCCGCGGCGAATTTTTCCACCCGTGGCTTGAGTTTTTCGTTCTGGTAAGTCAATGCGATTTCTGCCCCTTCTCTTTGCATCGCCTTTGCAATGCCCCAGGCGATAGATCGATTGCTGGCGAGTCCAGTGATGAGTGCGCGTTTTCCTTCCAGTAGTGCCATGGTGTTATCTTTCAGTGGTTACAATGGTTTGTAATGTGCCTTGTATCCGAAGGGTGGAGTGGTGTCAAAGAACTATCCAATGGGCGCGTGCGCGCCCCTGATATCGGTGATAGCCATGCGACCAACAGCCGCAGAACTGGCAGCACGGCTAGCCAAAGATCTCGGCGTGGTGATGTGTGACAAACCATTGGCTGCGACGTCCCGTTTCGTCATCGAGGTGGATGAACGAGGCCTTGCCTTAAGAGACTCCCAGCGCCCTGGCTGGAGAGCGCTTCGCGTGCGAGATTTACCGAGGCACCGGGCGGTGACAGGGCGCGGGTTACTCGGCCGCGCCTTAGGCAAGCGAAGTCACAGCGTGATGGATGCAACCGCCGGTTTTGGCAGTGACGCCATACACTGTGCTGAATTAGGGCTTGAAGTCATTGCTATTGAGCGCTCGCCGGTGGTTTGTGCGTTACTAAAGGATCGCATTCAGGGTTTGCCACTCTGCGAAACGCGATTGCGACTGTCTGTGAAGGCGGGGGACAGTCGGCAGTGGTTGGTTAAGCTTCCACCGCCTGACGTGGTATATCTCGATCCGATGTTTCCGGATAAGGAAAACGCGAGCGCGAAGCCGAGCAAGGCCCAGCAGTTATTGCGAGCATTGGTAGGCAAGGACAGTGATGCGGTAGAGGTGTTGCAACTGGCTTGTCGCCGGGCCAGACACCGAGTTGTGGTGAAACGGCCTCGGCATGCTCCCCCACTTACAGGAGAAGTACACCACCAAGTGTTGGGACGTGCTGTGCGCTATGACGTTTACTTGACAAGCCAATGACAGAACAAGACGCGTGGTTTTATTGCGACCGGGTATGCGGCGAAGGTGAGGTGTTTGAGTTGCCGTTGGCTGAAGCGATGCACCTCGCTCGTTCTCGACGTCTGCGTGCCGGTGCCTTAGTCACGATATTCGATGGGTTCGGAAACACGGCTGTGGCCGTGGTGCAAGAATTGGAATCACGTCCAGTTCGAGCAGTGCTGCGCGTGCGGCAGCGTACGATGCTGCCGCCACCAACGAGACGAATTCATCTCGCTTCCGCTTTACCCAAGGGTGATCGCCAATCAGTCTTGATGGACATGATGACTCAGTTGGGCGTGACTGATTTTACGCCGCTTCGTTGTGAACGCAGCGTGGCGTGTCAGGGTCAACGATCAGTTGAACGGTGGCGGCGCCTCATATTGGAAGCATGTAAACAGAGTCGACGGGCATGGCTGCCGACGTTACACGCGGAAACCTCGTTTACCGAAGTAGTCGATGATATAGGGCTCGGCGGCTACACCCGATTAGTAGCCGATCCTAGCGGCGTTTCGATCACTGAATTGGGTGGTGTTCAGTTGGAAAAGAGTAATCTTTCACTGATGGTGGGGCCCGAGGGTGGCTTTAGCGATACTGAGACTGCAATCCTACGGGACGCCAACGTTATACCTGTGCGTCTCGGTGACGGGATATTGCGTATAGAAACGGCAGCGGTTGCCTTGGTTACGCTCGTCGCGGCGATGTGAGTTTGTGTCTTAGGCCTGCCGGGTGAATCGTGTGTCTATCGTCAATGATGAGATGTTGCAGGTTTTGTGAATTAGACAGTTGTCTATCGAGATGGAGATTATGACTAATTCACTCGTTCTCAATCAGTTTAGTCAGTGCGGCAATGTCTGAAATAAACAAACGATCGGGATCTGTTCGTATGATGTTGTTCTTTTTCAGTCGCGCCAGTTCGCGCGTTACGCTCTCACGGGTGGTGTTGGTTCGACTGGCCAGATCGGCGTGTGTCAGTGTTGGCGAAATTTCAGCGCCACCGTCAATTTGTCGGTTGTTTTTGGCAAGACGGAGCAGCTCGGCGTGGATTCTGTTGCTGGCGGTGAGTGTGCTGAACTCAAGAATCTTCTTATCAAGTCGCCGCACTCGCCCGGCTAATTCTGTCAGCATTGTTCGCATGACTGCAGGATGCTTCTCAAGAAATATGTTAAACGCGTCAGCGTCGATTGAGGCGATCAGGCTTTCTTGCAAAGTGATGACGAAACTGACGTGAGGTTCGTTATCCAGCGCAGACAGCTCTCCGAAAAATTCACCCACACCAAGCTCCGCATAGGTCACTTCCCGACCTTTTGGGGAATAGGTTTTTGCGCTTACTCGCCCTTGAGCAATGAAATACACCTGATCACACGGGGTGTCTTGAACGACAACCTCATAGTGGGAATCATGTCGACTCCAACTGCAACTATCTGCGAATCCGGCCAATTCATCGTTGCTCAATGGTGACAAAATAGTGACCTGTCTCAGTGACTCATAACTGATGTTTGTGGTTTCTTCAGCAGGTGTCATGGTGGGAAGTTTGTCGTATTGCTCTGATGCTCTTTTAATGAAACTGACGGGGTTCTGTGGAGAACTGACTGCCATTAGCACCCTCGTTAGGGGGGGGGAAGATGGCTTGAAAAAGAGAATCGCACACTATTTATGCACCCACAAGGATTCCATATCTGTCAGCAGTCGCCTGACATTGTTAGAAGCGTTGGTTTCTGCTCGTGCGCGGAACCATGGCGTGCCATAAATGTGAGGACGATCAAGCAGGCGATTACAAAAATGACGTAGCCCGGCCTGAAATGTGCCGTTATCGATGGCTTCGTCTTCCTGGCGAAGAAGATAGGTGTCGGCAATAAAGGTATCCCAGGGTTGTGCCAGTCCGCTGAGATCAACATCGGAGATAAACTGCTCGTCTAGTTTGTCGGATAACGCCAGATGCTGTGTTGATCTGATCAGACGTTCAACAGTATCCATAAATGGCGCTGTCAGCTGGCCGTTGCCGAGTGATCTGAATTGTTCTGCGCTACGCGCTTCATTGTCAGCGCGTCCTGGCGCAAGCACCAGATCATGGAACCACAGGGCCATTTCAACCGAATCGTTTGCGCCGAGGTCCCGTGCCGCGTGGTCGTAGGTTCGAAGGCAATTCTCAATATGTCCTGCGGTGTGGTAGTAGCGGTGTGATTCACTATAGCGGTCTGCCAATGTATTGATAATCACCGCCGCGCTATCACTCGTACCACCTGCACGTAGCCAGAGTGAGCTGAAACGGGAGGTATCCATAGCTTGCTAAGTAATATCCGCTCCGCCTCAGTTTAAGAGGCTTTCAACCCGGTGACGTTGCTGAATCAGTTCGTCGATAGCATTCACGGTTTGTTCTAGGCGACTTTTCTCTTTGGTGACGACGGCGTCAGGCGCGCGCTCGACAAATTGGCGATTCGCGAGTTTTTCCTCACTCTTCGACCGTTCTGCTTCGAGTCTGTGAAGTTCTTTCTTTAGCCGAGCGAGTTCCGCATCACGGTCGATTAAAGAACCGAGCGGGACCATCACTTTTAGCGTGCCGACCAGTACTGTTGCGCATTCGGGTATTGCGTCATTCGGTGTGCTCACGGTTAGGGTTTCGGTCCGCGCTAGTTCACTGATCAA
This sequence comes from Gammaproteobacteria bacterium, assembly GCA_022451485.1. Classification (GTDB taxonomy): domain Bacteria; phylum Pseudomonadota; class Gammaproteobacteria; order Arenicellales; family UBA868; genus UBA11791. Next base: position 187,880 of record JAKUQS010000003.1, on the reverse strand, counting down.
ATCCTGGAACTCCTCAATGCGCAAAGTATCTGCTGAGTCTTCGCTTTGTAGCAGAACCGGGATGCGTTTTCGCGGTTCAATATCCATTTCTCCGCGGATGTTTCGTATAGCCGATATCACGGTTTTGACCCAGTCGAGATCCGCTACCGCGTCTTGGCTCTCGCGTAACGCGTCGATTCTCGGAAAGGGTTGCGTCATGATGGTCGGCCCGGTCAGGCCAGTGAGGGGTGCGATGCGCTGCCACAAAGCTTCTGTGATAAATGGCATCAATGGGTGTAGCAGTCGAAGCGCAGTCTCTAGGACTGACAAGAGAGTTTGTCGGATCACTTGGGCGCGATCCTCATCGGGTTCGTTGGCAAGGCGAATCTTGGCAATTTCAAGATACCAGCTGCAGTACTCATCCCACACAAAACTGTGTAGTGTCTGACAGACGAGGTCCAATCGGTACTGCTCAGTCGAGGTAATTACTTCCCCAGTAACACTGTTGAGACGGGCCAGTATCCAGCGTTCAGGGCTGTCTAGCCCGGTTGTCCGTTGGACTCCAGATTCGTGACCTTCAGTATTGATAATGACAAACCGGGTGGCATTCCATAGCTTATTGCAGAAATTTCTAAAGCCCTCGATACGGCCAAGATCAAAACGAATGTCCCGCCCCTGCGTGGCCAGGGATGCAAAGGTAAAGCGCAGCGCATCGGTCCCGTAGGCGGCGATGCCATCGGGAAACTGCCGGCGGGTTCTCTTTTCAATTTGTTGCGCCATCTGGGGCTGCATCAACCCCGAGGTGCGGGTTTTGACTAGCTCTTCGAGTTCGATGCCATCGATCAGGTCAAGCGGGTCGAGTACGTTACCTTTGGACTTCGACATTTTCTGGCCATCGGCATCCCGCACCAAGCCATGGACATAGACATCATGAAAGGGTACTTGCCCCGTGAACTTGATACCGAACATGATCATGCGGGCGACCCAGAAAAAGATGATATCGAACCCTGTTACGAGTACGTTGGTAGGGTACAAAGCTTTCAGGGTCGGCGTCTGCTCAGGCCATCCGAGCGTAGAGAAAGGCCACAGTGCAGATGAGAACCAGGTATCGAGGACGTCCTCATCTTGGCGCAAGGTAGTGTCGTGACCATGGTGTGCTCTGGCTTGTGCCCTAGCCTCCTCTTCAGTCCGGGCAACAAAGAAGTGTCCATCCTGATCGTACCAGGCGGGGATGCGATGCCCCCACCAGATCTGACGCGAGATGCACCAATCCTGTATGTTGCGCATCCATTCGAAGTAGGTGCTTTGCCAGTTATCCGGTACGAAACGAATCTCCCCATCTTCGACAGCCCGAATGGCTGGTGCAGCGAGCGGGGTGGCCCGGACGAACCATTGATCTGTTAGGTAAGGCTCGATCACAGCATTCGAGCGGTCGCCGCGGGGGACCATCATTTGGTGTTCGACTATTTTCTCTATCAAACCCTGTGTTTCTAGGTCGCTTACGATTTTTTCACGGGCAACATAGCGGTCGAGTCCATGATAGGGAGAAGTTGGCAGGTCGATCGCGGCGCTGTGGTCCAGCACATTAATCAGGGGCAGACCATGTCGCTGGCCCACTTCATAATCATTGAAATCGTGGGCTGGCGTGATCTTCAGGCAGCCGGTACCGAACTCGTTGTCGACATAGTCGTCGGCGACGATGGGGATCTGTCGTCCAGTCAATGGTAGTTCAACAGCCTGACCTATGAATGTGGAATAACGGGGGTCCTGCGGATGTACGGCTACCGCCGCATCGCCGAGTAGCGTCTCTGGGCGCGTGGTGGCTACTACAACATGGCCGTCACCACTGATTAATGGGTAGCGTATGTGCCACAGGTGTCCTGATTCTTCCTCGGAAACCACTTCGAGGTCCGAAACTGCGGTATGCAATATCGGATCCCAGTTGACTAGGCGTTTGCCACGATAAATCAAGTCTTCCTCGTACAGACGAACAAAAACCTCGCGCACGGCGCTAGACAAATCGTCGTCCATGGTGAAGCGTTCACGCGACCAAGCGAGTGACGAACCCAGGCGGCGTAGCTGGCGACTGATGGTACCGCCGGACTCTTTTTTCCACTGCCAGATGCGCTCGATGAAGGCTTCTCGTCCCAGATCGTGACGAGTCAGACCATCGCCCTCCAACTGTCGTTCAACCACCATCTGGGTCGCAATGCCGGCGTGATCAGTGCCAGGTTGCCACAAGGTATTGCGCCCCTGCATGCGGTGGTAACGCGCCAGGGCATCCATGATGGTGTCCTGGAAGGCGTGTCCCATGTGCAGACTGCCGGTGACGTTGGGTGGTGGAATGACGATGCAGTACCCATCGCCGATGCCGCTGGGCTCAAAATAACCGCTGCTTTCCCATAATTCGTAGATACCCTGCTCAAGGGCGTGGGGCTCGAAAGACTTAGGTAATTCAGCCGTGTTCATGGTGAGAGATAAACGAGTGAGGTCTGTTAGTCACGAAAGGCGCCCGAGTATACGGCAAGCCATGTCGTTATCGAGCCGGGTGAGCGATGATTACGACGAGTGTTGCCAGTCCTCGATGTGATTCATGACCACAACGATCAGTTCGTCACGTAGCGTGTCATCGAGTTCCTCTCCAGTGCGGGCGCTGACGCGCTGCTCGATGAGACCAATTAATTCGCGTGCAAGTTCCTCGGTTGGTGAGTCGTCAGGCTCGACTTGATTGTGTGCCAACGGAGGCGCATCAGTAGGAGGTGGCAGTGGACTGGGCGTTTCTGGGATCTCGGAAACTGTCTCCTGCTCTGGTGCCAATGCAAACATATCCAGTGTCGGAAAAGGCGTCTCGTTCGACGTAGTTGATGTCACATGGTTAATAGCTGATGAGCCGCCTGTTGGCGTCTGATTTAACGATGCTGCGGGCGTAGATCCTGATGCGGGGATAGAGCCAAGATTCTGAGTTGGCCTGTCCTCCAGTGAGCGAGAGGTGACGGGGCTTGACTTGGACGTACTCTCGGGGTCAATCAGTTTGCCCAGTGCTTGTAGATCGGCGATCAGTGTCCGGCTGTTTTTCTTTTCCATGGAGTTCGGGCTATGGTTATGGAGAGGTGATGGTATGAGTGTTTGGGATCAGACCTGCGTCGCGATAGAAGCGAAAATGCGTTCGACCGATGGCTTTGTCTTCAATTGCGGTGCCAACAACCTCCGCAATACGTGAAAACTCTGTGTAATTGGCAATCGGCTCATTCGCTAAAGAAATCAGCGTATCGATGTCGGTGGCGTTGGGTAGGCAGTGGCTAACACGCACTGGTGAGGATCTTTCATCATTTTGAGGCGTGGCCAAGGCATGTGGAATAAAGCTGCTTTGGGAGAAAGTCCACAAGAGGTCGTCGAGCACTCCAGCTTCTTCTGCGTCCCGGGCCAATACGTGAACTCGATGACCTGCCCGATAAGCTTTCTCAGTTACCCGGCAGGCCACCCTCAGTCGGCCCTGTCCGTTGGAGTTCTCGAGCACGTAGAAGTCGATACGGGTCTCGTTGGCCACGGTCGTAATCTTAATCTCAGGCAGTTGGCGCTTGGTTAATCAGATAACGTGTCAGTAGTGGCACCGGTCGTCCGGTGCTGCCTTTATTTTTGCCTCCTGCCCAGGCTGTTCCGGCAATATCGAGATGTGCCCACTTCATGTTTTCGGTAAAACGAGCCAGGAAACAGGCCGCCGTGACTGCGCCGGCACTGCGACCGCCGACATTTGCCATGTCGGCATAAGGACTCTTCAACTGTGCCTGGTAGTCATCCCATATTGGCATTCGCCACGCACGATCGCCACTTTCTGTACCAGCGGTAAGCAGTTCGCCGGCTAATTGATCGTCATTGCTAAAAAGGCCGCTGGCCGGGGAGCCGAGTGCTACTACGCAAGCACCCGTTAGGGTGGCGATGTCAATGACGGCAGCGGGTTGATAGCGTTCGGCATAGGTTAGTGCATCGCATAGAATGAGTCGCCCTTCGGCATCGGTGTTAATAATTTCGATTGTCTTACCGGCCATGCTGGTGACAATGTCACCGGGCTTATTGGCAGCGCCATCGGGAAGGTTTTCGCTGCTTGGGACGATACCCACCACATTCACCTTCAGCTTCAGTTCTGCGATGGCAAGTAATGTGCCAAAAACGCTGGCACCACCGCACATATCGAATTTCATTTCTTCCATGCCACCAGCAGGTTTAAGTGAAATGCCGCCGGCATCAAAAGTCAGGCCTTTGCCAACTAGAACGATGGGTGCATCGCTTCGTTTTGCCCCCCAATATTCCATCACGATCAACTTGGCTGGTTGGCGAGAGCCCCGGGAAACCGACAGCAAGGAACCCATCTTCAGAGTTTTCATCCGATTCTCATCCAGTACCGACACTTTCAGGGGATGGCTTTTCCCTAGTTTGCGAGCTTGCTGTGCGAGGTAGGTGGGCGTGCAGATGTTGCCGGGCAGGTTACCGAGATCACGAGCTAATTTTAAGCCGGCGGCAATAGCGCTGCCTTCGCGAATACCCTGCCGGGCACTGGCAGTTTGTTTGTCGTCGGTAACGGCTAATGTCAGGCGTACGAGTGTTGCCGGTCGTTTGTCTTTGTGGCTTTTCATCTGATCGAATCGGTATTGCGCGTCAGAAAATCCCTGTGCCACTAGTCGGGCTTGCTGGTGGATTGCTGTCCCACGTCGACTAGAGGCGGTCAGTGCAAAGACCGCATTGCGCGAGCCGGAGTGCCCGAGGGTTTCAGCCGCTCCTCGAACAGCGGCCTCGAAGTCGCGTGCCGTGTTGGCTTTGCCGAGCCCAACCAAGAGCAGCCGCTGCGCGCTAACACCCGTATCAAGCGGTAGCATCACGCAGCGCCCCGCCGTGCCATCCATATCGCTACGGTCCAACAGGCGTTTGACTAAGCCTTTGGTTGCCCGGTTAACTGCTGCTGCAACGCCGGTCACCGGCGTGTCTTGGTGGATACCGACGATCAGGCAGTCTGCGGTCAGTGTGCAAGGATCAGATGTGGTCACAGAAATTTTCATAATGGTTTAGTTGAATTCGTGTAGGGTGAAGTGGGTGCATTGGTGTTCGGATAACAATCCGCACAGCGTTACCGTTATTGTCGTGCGACAATAACAATTCTGTCAAAGCAATAGATGGAATTATTCGACGTTGATTCTCCACCGAACTTTCGTCAGTGAAGTCCTGCGGACCTGCGGTGCTGTCACATTGATCATGTTGGTGATTTTCCTGGTTATCCGAACGCTCGGGTTTCTCCGCATGGCTGCAGAAGGCGTTATGCCACTGGGTCGTATTGTCTCATTACTGGGTTTTAAGTTGCTGTCGTACTTGGATGTCATGTTGCCACTGATGCTGTACATAGCGATTTTGTTGGTGCTGGGACGATGGCGTAAAGACAACGAGCTCATTGTGCTTGCCGCTTCAGGATGGGGGCTACCAGCTTTTCTTCGTCCAGCGGTTACGCTCATGTTGCTTTCGATATTGCTGATCGGTGGTTTTTCGTTTTATTTGTCGCCGTTATCCGTGCAGGCCGGGGCTCGCGTCGAAACGGAGCTCAGGAATCGTAGTGATCTCGAATCAGTGGTTCCCGGTCTATTTGTAGAGTCGGCTAGCGCGAGGGCTGTCTATTTTGTGGAAAGCCGCGACGCCGACAGCAACCAATTGGAGAACCTCTTTGCTTACGGTTCTGATCTTGGTAACGAGATGGTGATTGTCGCAGCCAACGGCTATCAGGAAACACGTGGCGGGACGGACTACTTGGTCATGAGCGATGGAGTACGTTACGACGGTACACCAGGATCGCCGACCTATCGCGTGACCCGTTTTGAGAAGTACGGCATTCGCATCCAGAGAGCGTCTTCCGCTCCGTTGCAGGTGCCGCTGCGTGGTTGGCCATATTTCATAACCGATAGAAATGAAAAATGGAAAGCGCTTTTAGATGAGAAATATCGTGATATCTGCAGGTCACATTCGTTTGCATCAATCGCAGCCTGCATAGCGGGGGTAATCACAATAGACAGTACTAAACCAACGCACGTGGCGGAGCTATGTTGGCGCATGTCTAAAGTCCTTATGGTGCCGGTCTTGATTTTGTTTGCATTGGCATCAAGCAGTGGATATTCGAGGCGACAGCGCTTGCCAACATTTGTGATCGCACTCGTTATTTATTTCGCCTATTACCAGGCGGTCGGCCTCCTAGTGGCGATGATTCGCAATGGGACAGTGACCGACTCTACGATGCTATGGTTTTTGCATTTGTTGATGCTGGTGGCAGCGGGCTATTGCTTTTGGCGTCGTTCTAACAACCGACCGCTATTGGGTAGACTTAACACTGCCGCGCGATAACATGAGTTTGCTCGATCTCTACATCGGCCGTACCATTGTTCACCAGGCATTGCTGGTGATGGCCGTCCTTGTTGGACTGTTTGCACTCGTGATTTTTATTGACCAGATCGCTGACATCGGATCAGGCGATTACGGTGTGATGCAGGCATTTGCTTTCGTCGGACTCAGCGTACCGCGAATTGTCTACGAGGTCTTTCCCATGGCGGTCTTGCTGGGCGCCATCCTGGGTCTTTCGAGTATGGCGCGTGACTCGGAGTTAATTGTCATCCGCGCAAGCGGCGTTTCTGTAGCACGGATGACGTTATCAGCACTCAAATGTGGTGCGTTCTTCGTCCTAGCGGCAATCCTGATTGGTGAACTGGTTAGTCCTTATAGCGAAACGCTTGCTCAACAGGTCAAGGCAAAGGCGCTGCACCGTAATATTGATCAGGGCACCAGTTTTGGGTTGTGGTTTCGCGACGGGGACACTTATGTCAATGTGAGCGAAGTCATGCCGAATCTTTCTTTAAGGAAAATCAAAATTTTCCAGTTTGCAGGTCATGATCGATTGCACTCGTTGGTTGATGCCGAGGTGGCGAACTTTGTTGCGGGTGCCTGGCAGATGAGCAACGTTAACACAACAATTATCGATGATGAGGGCTTCGTGCAAATGACAAATGTTGTTCGTCAGGCTTGGCAGACGACGGTGACACAGGAGATGATGAAGATGTTTGTGGTTCAGCCGGCCCAGTTATCAATGGCACAGTTGCGAACATACATTGATCATCTGGCGCGTAACCATCAGGACGCGCGAGCCTCTGAACTGGCCTACTGGAGCAAATGGATGTTGCCGGTTTCAACTGCGGTAATGGTGATCCTCGCCATTCCATTTGTCCTTGGAAGTATTCGATCCGGCACCATGGGGCGGAATCTATTTTTTGGGAGTTTAATGGGTTTGGCGTTTTTCTTTTTCAGCCAAGTGTTTGGGTACGTAGTGTTGGTTCATGGTGTGCCGCCATTGCTTGGAGCCACGCTACCATCGGTGATGTTTTTGGGCATTGCGATGATGATGTATCGGCGGGTTCTGTGATTACTCTTATGGTTAAGGCATTTCACAACACCAACGACACAGGCGCGGGAATACACGAGGGTGCGGGGATGGCACCCTCGTGATTCGAAAGACTGCATTGACAGTCAGTAGTCCTCGCCTATTGTCCGAGAAGGCAATTCAGACGTATTGTTTGTATTTGTCCAGATGTCGAACCGGGATGCTTAGCGCGTCGCGTCTGAACGGATCCCCCAGTTCCTTTGTGCACATGATTTCGATAATTGTGGTGACACCCGCGTTCATCTGAGCATCGATCGCTTTTTCAAGTGCCGGCCCAACCTCTTCAAGTCGACTCACATTCACGCCTTCGGCACCCATAGCTCTCGCGATGGAAGCAAAGTCCTGGTTTTCGAGTTCGCCAGCCACAAAACGTTTGCCATAAAAGTCGACTTGGTTCTTTTTCTCCGCACCCCACTGTTTGTTATGGAACACCACAGCGGTGACTGGGATGTTGTGTCTGATACAGGTCATCGTTTCAACCATGCTCATGGTCCAAGCACCATCACCTGAGTAGGCGATTGCGGGTCGCTCAGGTGCTGCGACTTTCGCGCCAATAATAGTTGGCAAAGCGTAGCCGCAGTTACCGAAGCTCATCGGTGCCAGGAAGCTCCTGGGGCGCTCGAAACGCAAATAACTGTTCGAGATCGCATTGATGTTACCGATGTCGGTCGAGACCATGACATCGGCGGGCATCGCTTTCTCGAGTTCTCGCAAGACCTGACGTGGATGTAGCTCACCTTCGCCCGCTTCTTTTATTATCTGAAGGCTCCATTCATCATTTTCATGGATCCACTCATCAAGTTCCTTTTCCCACGCCGCTTTTTCAGTCTGAATGGTTTGGCCACGTTCAGCAGTAGTGGAGTCACTGTCGAGTGTTCGATCTTGCAGTCGCTCAAGCAGTGCCTGTGCGGCGGCTTTAGCGTCGCCACAGATACCCACGGTAATATCCTTGACCAGGCCCAGCATTTTGTGATCCGCATCGACTTGGATAATTTCGGCGTCATTTGGCCAATACTCCATGCCATACTGGGGCAGCGTCCCGAAAGGCCCAAGACGAGTGCCCAGTGCCAGCACCACATCGGCTCGGCTCATCAGCTTCATACCGGCTTTCGATCCTTGGTAACCTAAAGGCCCACACCAAAGTGGGTGACTGGCTGGGAAAGAATCGTTGTGCAGGTAACTGTTGACCACAGGCGCGCCAAGTCGTTCAGCCAGTGCCTTACAGGCGTCAACACCGTCAGCCATTACCACGCCGCCACCCGAGATAATGACGGGAAATTTGGCTTTCGCCAGTCGATCCGCTGCATCATTAAGGCTCTGTGTCCCACCGGGACCCCGGTCCAGCGGACGGGGTTGGGGAATGTTGACGTTAATGTCACCGTAGAAGTAGTCACGCGGAATATTCAGTTGCGTGGGACCGAGTTCTGACTGCGCGCGGTCAAAACAACGTGCAGTAAATTCGGCCATTCGGGCTGGATTGTTGACGTGACCCTGATACTTGGTGAATTCCTGGAACATGGGCAGCTGGTTAGCTTCTTGAAACCCACCTAACCCCATGCCCATGGTGCCGGTTTCCGGTGTAATAATTACTACCGGCGAATGGGCCCAAAACGCCGCCGCTATGGCCGTGACACTGTTACTGATACCTGGACCATTCTGGCCCGTGCATACGCCGTGACGCCCACTGACCCGGGCGTAGCCATCTGCCATGTGCGCCGACCCTTGTTCATGACACACGGGGATAAAGCGGATGCCAGCGGGCTCGAAGATATCCATAGCATCCATGAAGGCTGAGCCCATGATGCCGAAGATGTCAGTGACGCCGTGGGCGGCCAGAGTTTCAACAAACGCTTCGCTGGGGGTCATTCGAGTCATTGGATCAGTCTCCCTAAGTATGTCGGCATCATGTTAGCAGGTGTTTTATTCCGTATAAGAGTCATCGGGTACAGCGCTACAGAAGGTCTTCTGCGGCGACAAAAGGGTAACCAAGACTGTCAGCAACTTCCTGGCACGTGATCTGGCCCGCGTGGACATTAAGGCCATGGCGCAGGTGAGGATCGTCGCGAAGTGCCTGGCGCCAGCCCTTGTTAGCCAATGTGAGGACATGCGGTAAGGTCGCATTATTCAACGCATAGGTCGACGTGCGGGGCACGCCACCGGGCATATTAGCGACGCAGTAATGGTTGACTCCATCAACAACGAAGGTCGGATCATCGTGCGTCGTAGGTCGTGATGTTTCTACACAGCCACCTTGGTCGATTGCTACATCGACGATGACTGAGCCCCGTTTCATGGCTTTGACCAGGTCGCTTGACACAAGTTTAGGTGCGGATGATCCGGGAATCAGCACACCGCCAATAACCAGGTCAGCTTGCATCACATGCTGTTCGATTGCGTCTTGAGTGGAAAAGATGGTGTTGGTGCTTCGGCCAAATTGGCGCCAGTGATTCTCGAGCGCGTCCGAATTGCGGTCAAGGACCCAGACATCGGCACCCATACCAACGGCCATGTGTGTGGCGTGGGTACCGACCACTCCACTGCCGAGAATGACAACTTTGGCGGGCGGGACACCGGGTACTCCACCCAGTAGCATGCCGAGTCCGCCGTGGGGTTGTTCCAAGCAGTGGGCACCTGCCTGGATGGCCATGCGGCCAGCGACTTTCGACATAGGGGCGAGCAGTGGCAGTCCGCCATACGGTGACGTGACTGTTTCGTAGGCAATGCAGGTTGCACCACATTTCACCAGGTCCTTGGTTTGTTCCGGATCGGGAGCCAGATGAAGGTAGGTGAAAAGCACTTGCCCTTCGCGCAGCATCTCGCGTTCATTGGCCTGCGGCTCTTTGACTTTGACAATCATCTCGCAGTCGTTAAAAAGTCCAGCAACATCGCCAGTGACCGTAGCGCCTGCCGAGCGGTAATCCGCATCCGATGCACCAATGCCTTCTCCGGCTTGCCGCTCTACAACGATCTGGTGGCCATGAGTAACGATTTCACGAACGCTTGACGGAGAGAGTCCGACGCGATATTCGTGATTTTTAGTTTCTTTGGGGACGCCGATTTGCATGGTTACGTGGGGTGCTTAAGCCAGTGAGTCATGGGGATGTCGGATTACTGAGGAGCGAATGGTGCGAGGGAAATATAGTGCATGGGCTCGGTCTTCGGTAGTGCCTGTGTGTACTCGATTGTCCAAGGTGCGTTGAGTGCGTATCCTACGGTACAGTGAGCATCGTGGAAGCCCGAGCCACCTCGTTTGGGGTGGCCTGCCATGTCGGAAGATCGCCATACGCCAGGAGGCCGGATCAGTATGAAGTACGATATCGAATTTCTCGAGAATTATTGGATGCCGTTTACCGCCAACCGCGACTTTAAGGCGGATCCGCGCATCATTGTGCGTGGCGAGGGGGTTTACATGTATACCCCGGAGGACGAAGCGATCCTAGACGGGTCTTCCGGCCTGTTTTGTTGTGCTGCGGGCCATTCTCGCCCCGAAATCGCCGAGGCTGTTTATGCCCAGTTGCAACAAGCTGCCTACGTGCCGCCGTTCCAACTCAGTCAGCCGTTGGGTTTCGAATTGGCTCGACGCGTAGCACAGCTTACTCCGGATGGATTAGATCATGTTTTTTTCGTAAGTTCAGGCTCGGAGGCGGTGGATACTGCGATGAAGATGGCCTACGCCTACCACTACGCTCGGGGCGAAGGCCAGCGGCAACGCTTTGTATCGCGTGAACGAGCCTATCATGGCGTTAACCTTGCTGGTATTTCGCTAAGCGGCATGATTAAAAATCGGCAAGCCTTCGGCCCTGGTGTGCCGGGGGTAGCCCATATGCGCCACACGTGGTTGCCTGAAAACCGTTTTGTAAGGGGCCAGCCTGACGAGGGTGTTGAACTGGCAGAAGATTTGCAGCGTATCGCGATGAATGTTGGCCCTGATACGATCGCCGCTTGTTTCGTTGAGCCTGTGGCAGGGTCCACCGGGGTTCTAGTCCCGCCGAAAGGTTATCTCGAGCGATTGCGAGAAATCTGTGATGAACACGGCATTCTGTTGGTATTCGATGAAGTAATTTGCGGCTTTGGTCGGCTTGGCACGGCGTTTGCAGCCGACGCGTTTTCAGTGACCCCAGATATTATGACCATGGCAAAGGCAATCACCAATGCAGCCCAGCCGATGGGAGCGGTCGCAGTGAGTGATCGAGTACACGACACGATTATGGAGGCCTCTGGGCCTGGTTTAGTCGAATTTTTCCACGGCTATACCTATTCGGGTCATCCGGCAGCGTGTGCAGCAGGGCTCGCAATGATGGATATTATTGAGACTGATCGGTTGTTTGAACGCGCGAGCGAGCTTTCCCCATACTTTCTTGATCAAGTATTTTCACTCAGCGATATTCCATTAATTACCGATATTCGGGGTTATGGGCTTTTTGCCGGATTTGATATCAAGCCGGCCGGGGGCCCGGGTGTGCGGGGTACGGATTTCCAGAAAAGGATGTTCAAGAACGGCCTACATATCAAAATGACAGGTGATGCCGGACTGATTGCGCCACCGCTGGTATCAGAACGACACCACATTGACAAAATCTGTGACATTCTGAGGCGGACCTTGGGTGAACTCGAATGATTCAGACGTTCGGCTCCAAAGGATCAGCGATAGCGATGCAGTGGTGGGCAAGGTTGATCTCCCGTACCGGGAAAGAGGTTGCCTGGACATCGCGGAACGGGAATTCCGTGTCCGGTCACGGGGGATGACACTGGAGTGAGTAACAGTGCCAAGTTGGGATTCCGAACGAAGGTAGGGCGTCGACGATTTATCAGACATTGCGCCGCAGTGACGACTGGTGCGAGTGTTGGTCCCTGGATAGTGAGTGCCGATGTCCTGGCATCATCCGGGCAACTGAATATCCTAATGTGGTCTGGTTACTTGCCGCCAGGGTTCATCAAGTCATTCAAGGCAAAGACCGGCATTGATATCAATCACACAATCATCCGGTCCAATGAGGATATTCTTGACCGGATGAAGGTAACCGGGGGCAAGGGCTTCGATATGGTCAGCCCAACGAGTATGCGTTCCTTGCAGTGGAGTTCGCTGAATCTTCTGCAGCCATTTGATTACACTCGAATTAAAAATCTCAGCAACATTCATGACCAATTACTTGCGATTGGAGATGCCGAGTGGAATTTTGATAGCAACGGCTCGCATTGGTTGCCCCACATTTGGGGGTCAGAAGGTATCGCGTGGCGGACTGACAAATGGACACCACCGCGGGACGGAGAGATTCCAAGTTTTGGAGACTTGTGGCAGCCCGACATGACCGGAAAGGTCATGATACGGCCACACTCAGGCATGCTGGGTGTGGGCCTTTTCCTGGAAACTACTGGCGCACTGCCACCGGGCGCCATGCGCGAGGCTTATGCTGATGAAGCAAAGATGCGCAAGACCTGGGCCGTGGTGACCGACTTCTGTGTAAAGAATAAAGGCCAGGTCAAACTATTTTGGAATGATGCTGACAAGCAGAGGGTGGCGCTGATGAGCGAAGGCGTGGTCATGGGTCAACTGTGGGAGAGTCCTCCTATCAACTTGATGCGCAATGGTGATCCGGTGCAGTACCGGGCCCCGCTTGAGGGTCCCCTCGTGTGGGTCGATGGGATGTCGCTGTCCGCACGAGCAGAAAATGTAGAGGCTGCCTACAATTTTATTGATTATTGTTTTGAATTGGAGCCTGCGGGTAAATCTATTGATGGGGGTTCTGAGGGACAGCTCTGGGGTGGTCATGGATACAATTCTGCCGTTGCTGGCGCTGAGCGATATGCTAGTGAGCGTTACGCGAAGGAATTTGCATCGATTTATTCACGCAGCCCACAGGTAAAGTTGTGGATATGGCCGCAGGAGCCGCATTGGTATGCGGGTGTGCGATCCGAATATACCAACAGGTTTGTTTATGCGTAGGGCCAACGTGTCCTAAAGGTTTGGGGCTGGATGACGCGGAACGCTTGTCAAGCCTGTTAGCAGACGACTTCAAACTCCGCGCGCTGCATCGTGGCACCATCAAGCGATATGACGATGTTCCAGGTCCCGATGAAGGCGGTCATGCCAACGGCGGGGTTGAAAACGCGCAGCACTCCACTTCCGGTTGCAGGATGCAGTTTTAGCCAGGTGACGACTTCACGTGTGCTATCCAATATCTTCTGGACGTTTCTCTCGCGTCGGCGCCCATTTGGATCAGTCCATTCGACAACCAGGGTATGGGTCCCTTTGGGGACATTGGTCAAGCTAATTACGGCGAAAATCTGACGACGACAGTCCAAGAATGTCGTTTCGAGAACGCCTTGCCTGCGATTGTCCAAGGTGTCAGTAACCAACACTGATACATTGGTTGCCATGGCGAGAGGTGCCAGCACCCACATGTTCATTGCGAGGACTGCCGCCGTGACGCGTCTAATTCTCATATTTCAAGATACGAAAGTGGGTGGTCTGCCAAAGTGATTGCTCTGGCCCCAGTCTTATCCCGCTGTATTCGGCTGAAAAGTAACACGCATTAGCCCATTGCTGCGCAAACTTGATGGCTACGGGCAATGATCATACTGATGTTTTCTCTGTGGGTTAGGAGACGAGGAGGCGGCAGCAGCTGTGCACCCTGCCCATCATGGATGATGCATGCGACGTTGTCGTTGACAGCTTTTGGCGAATGCTTGTCTGGGTTCTAACCCATCATTATTCTCCCATGATGTGTGATGGCGACGTGTTGCTGATCTCCTTAGCAGGTCTGACGCTTCACCCATTGTGTATTGGTAATGACGTGTGTACAACCTGTTGGGCGCTCTCCAATGCATTGCAGGTTCGCACAACGACTTGTTCTTCCCTTGGACAGCCACGACAATGCCTGACAAGAGCTATGTGAGGCCGTTGTTTCTCACAGTCGACCAGATGGTAACCAGGCCGTATGGGGCATGGCGCTTTCTGAGTTCGTCACCAAGAAACCAAGGAGATTAGTTATGGACACTGCGGCAAGGTTGACCCTGTCCCATTTTGTTGGCGGGCAGATGGTTGAAGGGGGAGGCGACCGTTTCGGTTATATCTACAATCCAGCCACGGGTGAAGTTACCAAACAGGTGCCGCTTGCTACTGCCGAAGAAGTTCGAAGTGCGGTTGCGATTGCTGCCGAAGCATTTCCGAGCTGGTCTCAGACTCCTCCGGCGCGTCGGGCGCAAGTTTTATTCCGCTATCGAGAACTATTGATTGAACACATGGGAGAGCTTGCTGAGATTGTGTCATCTGAGCACGGTAAGACGCTAGATGATGCGCGGGGATCGATTACGCGTGGACTCGAGGTGGTCGAATTTGCCTGTGGCATATCGCAGTTGCTAAAGGGTGAATTCACCGAGGGCGTTTCTAACGGAGTGGATTGCTGGAGTGTGAGGCAGCCATTGGGTGTGTGTGTTGGTATTACGCCATTCAACTTTCCTGCGATGGTGCCAATGTGGATGTTTCCTATTGCGTTGGCCTGTGGGAACACGTTCATATTGAAGCCTTCTGAACGCGATCCGTCCTGCTCGCTTCGAATGGCAGAACTCTTGGTTGAGGCCGGTCTGCCCGCTGGGGTCTTGAATGTCGTTAACGGGGACAAGGAGGCGGTAGATGCGCTGCTTTCCGATCCTCAGGTCCAGGCGGTCAGTTTTGTGGGATCGACAACTGTCGGCGAATATATTTATCGCACAGGCTGCGATCATGGAAAGCGGGTTCAGGCATTGTGTGGCGCCAAGAATCATATGGTTGTAATGCCTGACGCCGATCTTGATCAGGCAATCGATGCGGTGATGGGAGCGGCATACGGGTCGGCCGGTGAGCGCTGTATGGCGGTATCGGTAATGGTTGCGGTGGGAGATGAGGTTGCAGATGCACTCGTTGAACGGTTACGCCCGCGGCTTGAGGCACTCAAGGTCGGGCCTTATACCCAGCCTGATGCAGAGATGGGACCGGTCGTGAATCCGGCGGCAAAGGCTCGCATCTGTGGATACATTGATCGCGGAGTCGAGGAGGGAGCCGAACTGGTGATTGATGGCAGGGATATCTCCATTCGAGGGTTTGAGAATGGTTGTTTCGTAGGAGCCACGGTATTTGATCATGTGACTTCATCTATGTCGATTTACACCGATGAGATCTTTGGGCCAGTATTGTGTGTGGTTAGAGTGGATTCCTACGACAGCGCGCTGCAACTCGTTAACGATCATGAGTATGGAAACGGTGCCGCTATTTTTACCCGAGACGGCGATGCAGCGAGGGATTTTTCGCATCGGGTCCGTATCGGAATGGTCGGCATCAATGTGCCGATCCCCGTTCCCATGGCTTTTCATAGTTTTGGTGGATGGAAGCGTTCGCTGTTTGGTGACCACTATGTTCACGGGCCCGAAGGTGTTCGTTTTTATACTCGAATGAAAACCATTACTTCGCGTTGGCCCTCGGGTATACGATCCGGTGCGGTCTATAACTTCAAGGCGGGCGCCGAGCACTGACGGCGGCCCGGATTGATTCGTGATGCGTAATGTCCTATGCGAGATCTGCCATGCGAATCCCTAAGGGACATAGCTATGAAGAAGTTAGTGTTGGAGACTCATTCCAGACTTCGTTAACGGTGACTGAAACTCATCTGGTAATGGGAGCAGGCCTTTTCGGTGATTTTAATCCACTGCATGTGGACGAAACGTTTGCGGCGGCCAGTCGGTTTGGTGGCCGCATTCTCCACGGGCCTTTAACCAGCGCTTTGATTTCCGCGCCGGTTGGGATGTTCTTTGTTGGTACGGCCATTGCCTATCTCGAACACAATTGTCGATTCAGTGCGCCTGTTCGCCCTGGCGACACGTTGACGACCGTTTGGACTGTGAGCGGGAAAATCGACAAACCCAAGATTGGCGGTGGAATCGTTGAATTGTTAGCGAAATGCACTAATCAGGCAGAGGTCATAGTGGCTGATGCCGATGGCAAGGTATTAGTTGGGGAGGGTTGATATGGTGTCTGTTCTTGGCACACCGAACGCTGAAGGCTTCTTGTTTCGTTCGGCGACAGTTGATGATATGTCATTTGTTATAACCTTATGGAAGGCCTGTCATCTGCTCCGACCTTGGAATGACCCAGCCGACGACATTCGGTTTTGCCTTCAGTCCCCCGCATCGGAGTTATTGCTTGCGGTCAAAGGGGATCAGATCGTTGGCAGCATAATGATGGGGAACGACGGTCACCGGGGCTGGGTTTATTACCTCGGTGTTTCGCCGGCTTGGCGGCGCGGCGGCATTGCGCGGGCACTAATGGCGCAGGCGGAACAATGGATGTGTGAAAGGGGGGTTCCCAAGATGCATGCCATGATCCGCCGCGATAATTTGGAAGTTCGTTCGTTTTACATAGCGCTTGGGTATGCAGATGATGATGTTCTGGTGGTCGAGAAATTCCTAAACGGTCAGTCGAAAACCTGAACGCGAGGTGTCTTTTTGAAAGTTATTCACGTGATCGAGGTTTCGGGTGCCCCTGAACCCATCATTCAGCAGAACATCGAACGTCTGGGCACTGCCGGTTTCTCAGTTACTTATGTTCCGTACGACAGTCGTATAGGACATCGGCTTGAACCACCGGGCATTGCCCAACGCGCACAAATACTGAGTGAATCCTTGCTAAGTGGGAGCGTTGACTATGTCATGGCAGCTCGGGGCGGATACGGCGCCAGTGACTTGCTGCCACATCTTGATTGGGCTGAATTGTCTAGGGTTTCTCCGCGATTACTGATTGGATTTTCAGATATCACCGCGGTGCAGGCGGCGTTGAAAGCGAGGCTGAATTGGCCAGGGTTGCATGGCCCGATGCCAGGTTCACCCGCTTGGTGCGAAGACGCTGCCGTAGATGAAATGGTCGCCATGCTAGCGGCTGGTACGCCTTTGTCGGGCGAGATCGTGCTTAAAAGCTCCAAAGATCAAGCAACACCAGAAATCATCACGGGGGAGCTCTTTGGTGGCTGCCTCAGTGTGTTAACTAATTTAATTGGCACTCCTAATTTTCCAGCCCCCGGGCCGGAACGGATACTTTTCTTAGAAGACATTAATGAACGCCCTGAGCGGGTGTTGCGTTGTTGGAACCAATGGCGTGAGGCAGGGCAATTCGATGGTGTCACGGCCGTGGTGCTGGGTCGGTTTTTAGGCCTCGAAAGTGAGGCGTGTGAGGCATGGCTTGTTGAGCGGCTCTGTGAGCGTATCGAGTGTCCAGTTTTTGTATCACGAGAGTTCGGTCACGGCATCCCGAATCGGCCCATTGCGATCGGTGGCCTGGCTGCCATTCAGCAGGGCAAATTGCGCTGGCATCTCGATTGCTAGGAGGGACAGGCATTTCTTGTCAATGCGGCGTAGCGCAAGTACCATCAAAGACAGTCAAACTTGAATCAAAACACGCTCTTGGGCGAGGGAGAGGTGATGTTAACGGGCAGCATGGTTGCGATGGTGACACCGATGCAGGCGGATGGTGTGGTGGACTGGAATGCCCTGGCAAAACTAGTCGACTACCACGTCGAGCAAGGTACTGATGCAATTGTTTCGGTTGGTACAACGGGTGAATCGGCAACCCTTGAACACGATGAACATGGAGAGGTGATTCGTCAGACTGTTGCGGCAGCGCAAGGTCGTGTTCCGGTGATAGGGGGAACAGGGGCCAATTCCACTGCCGAGGCGATTCGTTTGACACGCGTCGCAGCTGACGCTGGCGTCAGTGCTTGCCTGTTGGTGGTTCCGTATTACAACAAACCCACTCAAGAAGGATTATTTCAACATTTCAGTGCCATTGCCGAGGCAGTTGATATTCCACAAATTCTTTACAATGTCCCCGGCCGTACGGCGCTCGATATGCACAACGACACAACAGTACGACTATCTGCGGTATCCAACATTATCGGGATCAAGGATGCAACCAATGACTTGGATCGCGGTCGTGACTTGATAGCCCGTTGTCCGAACGATTTCGCGATTTATTCCGGTGAGGATGGCAGTGCCTGTCAGCTGATGCTCGCTGGTGGCAAGGGCACCATCTCAGTCACGGCCAATGCGGCACCTAATTTGATGCACCGTATGTGCAAAGCGGCGGTGGATGGTGATGTAGCTGTTGCTACCGCTTTGGACGAACAACTCTCAGCCTTGCATGTGGCAATGTTCCTTGAATCTAACCCCATTCCTGCCAAGTGGGCGGTACAGCAGTTAGGACTCGCAGACGCGGGCATTCGATTACCGCTGTTGCCGCTATCGAGTGGGCATCACGATACCGTTCGCACCGCCATGCAGGTGGCGGGTGTCCTTTGACAGCAAGTTTTATCTAATAGGTGAATAAGAATGGAGAAAGGTAAAGAACTTTATTCCGGTAAGGCAAAGTCGGTTTTCGAAACGACCGATCCAACCCAACTCGTTATGGTCTTCCGTGATGACACCTCTGCGTTTGACGGAATAAAAGTAGAAAAACTCAATCGCAAGGGTATGGTCAATAATCGCTTTAGCGCATTCATTATGGATCAGCTCGAGGGTGCGGGAGTCGCGACTCACCATGAGCGCCTTTTGAGCGAGACCGAATCGCTTGTCAAACGGCTCGATATGATTCCCGTCGAGTGCGTGGTTCGAAATATTGCCACCGGGTCGTTATGCAAACGACTGGGTGTAGAAGACGGTATTGATCTGACTCCACCGACATTTGAGTTTTTTCTGAAAAATGATGACCTACATGACCCGATGATCAACGAATATCATATACGGTCGTTTAATTGGGCCAGTCAGTCAGAGATTGATGTCATGATTGAACGCACGTTTGAGGTCAATGACATTCTGACAAAAATGTTTTCTGCTGCTGGTATGTTGTTGGTTGACTTCAAGTTGGAATATGGTCGGTTCGATGGCGCCCTATTGCTCGGGGATGAATTTACTCCGGATGGATGTCGTTTATGGGACACTGATACTCGTAAGAAACTAGACAAGGATCGTTTCCGTCGTGGCCTTGGCGGTGTTGTTGAGGCTTATGAGGAAGTCGCTATGCGTTTGGGCGTCGATCTGGGGCAACCGATTGCCTGATAACCTGTTCGACGGACCGCAATCTTCGTGCTGATACTGCCTGCCGGATCTGCACTTTCGGAGTTCCGGCGGGAAAAACTACTCGAGATGGTTAATGGCATCGAGCCCACTGTCATGGCGCTCGATGCTCACTATTTTTTTCTTGTTCAGGCAAAAGGCTCGCTCGATGCGTCGGCTTCTGATTGTCTTGTCGATTTGTTGGACAGCGAACCCGTCTCCCACACCCGGCCTTCTCGAAATCCATCGTGTTACGTGGTGCCTCGCTTGGGTACGATTTCTCCTTGGTCTACCAAAGCGACAGACATTGTCCGTCGGTGTGGTCTTTTGCAGGTGTTGCGAATCGAACGCGGGATCGAGTGGAAGCTCAGCACCACAGCTGGGGCAACCATTCAGGTGACCGCGACATCGGCCTGCGGCCAATTATTGTATGACCCCATGGTTGAGTCTCTGATCAATAAGCCGCCAGAGCTTGCTCGTGTTTTCTCAGTCGCTGAGCCGGGCAGTCTTCGTTTTGTGGATGTGTTGGGTAGTGGCCGTGAAAGTTTGGTGGAAGTGAACGAGAAGTGGGGTTTAGCACTGTCGCTCGATGAGGTTGATTTTTTGTTTACCCAATTTCAGCGCATGGGCCGTAATCCAACGGATGCTGAACTGATGATGTTCGCGCAGGTTAATTCTGAGCATTGCAGGCACAAGATTTTTAACGCTAATTGGAAGATCGATAGCGTGAGTCAACCACACACACTTTTCAGCATGATTCGCTCGACGCATGAGAAATTTGGTAGTACCACGCTGGTCGCTTACAACGACAATGCAGCGGTCATTCCGGCGCCTTCCGCGACATGGTTTGGTGCGACTGGCGAGAAAGATATTTATCAATATGCCATTGAGCCGTTACATATTGTTGCCAAGGTTGAAACGCACAATCACCCCACCGCGATTTCTCCGTTCCCTGGGGCGGCTACCGGTTCGGGCGGTGAGATTCGTGATGAAGGTGCCACCGGTCGCGGGGCGAAGCCTAGGGCAGGGCTGACTGGCTTTGCGGTCTCAAATTTGCATTTGCCCGGGGCAGCGATGCCCTGGGAGATGGCACCGCGGCGGCCCCAACGTATCGCAAGTCCACTGCAGATCATGATTGATGGTCCGTTGGGTGGGGCTGCGTTTAACAATGAATTCGGCCGACCCAACATTGGAGGCTATTTCCGAACGTTCGAGGTGACAGACGCAGATGGTTCAAATGCCCGCCGTCGGGGTTACCACAAGCCAATCATGCTGGCCGGCGGCCTCGGCAATATTCGTGAAGGGCACGTTTACAAACAAACGGTTTCAAGCGGGACACAGATCATCGTGCTAGGTGGGCCGGCCATGTTGATAGGACTGGGTGGGGGTGCCGCATCCAGTGTGGGTTCTGGCAAGAGCAGCGAGCAGCTTGATTTTGCGTCTGTACAGCGAGGTAACCCTGAAATGCAGCGGCGTTGCCAGGAGGTGATCGATCGCTGCACAGGGCTTGGCGCCGCAAACCCGATTGTGTCAATACACGACGTTGGTGCAGGTGGCCTGTCGAATGCTGTGCCAGAATTAGTCGAGGATTCGGAGCGCGGGGGGGCTTTTTATTTACGGCAGATTCCCAATGACGATCCAGCCATGTCACCAATGGAAATATGGTGCAACGAAGCTCAGGAGCGTTACGTCATTGCGGTGCGCAAAGAGCGGTTAACTGAGTTTGAATCCATATGCCTCAGGGAGAACTGCCCCTACTCAGTGGTTGGTGAAGCGACCACTGTGCGTCAATTGCGATTGTATGACGGTGATACTGGGGTTGGCGGCGAACCAGTGCCCACTGACGCAGTAGTCGATGTCGACATGCAGAGTCTGTTTGGTCAGTCTCCGCCGATGCTGCGCGATGTGATCCGTAGTTTGCCGGCCTATCCGCCGCTCGATTTGTCGGGGGTATCGCTTGAAGAGGCGATCTACCGTGTGCTGCACTTGCCGACCGTCGCTGACAAGACGTTTTTGATCACTATTGGTGACCGTAGTGTGAGCGGGCAGATCGTCCGAGACCAAATGGTTGGCCCCTGGCAGGTTCCAGTTGCCGATGTAGCAGTCAGCGTCACGGGCTTTGTGGGCGTTGGCGGCGAAGCGATGGCGATGGGCGAGCGAGCTCCGTTAGCGTTGATAAACCCGGCGGCCAGTGGCCGCATGGCCGTGGCAGAAGCGCTCACTAATCTTGCCGCGGCAGATGTTGCGGCGCTGGCTGACGTTCGCTTGTCGGCCAATTGGATGGCAGCGGTTGGGGAACCGGGCGAGGACGCAGCCCTGTACGATATGGTTTATGCGTTGACTCAAGAGTTCTTACCGGCACTTGGCATTTCGGTCCCTGTTGGGAAGGATTCGTTGTCGATGGCGACACGCGGAGAGGATCAGGAGGGGGTTCTGGAAGTCGTAGCCCCCGTTTCCCTGGTGATTACTGCATTTTCACCGGTCATGGATGTCCGGCGAACACTGACTCCGATGCCGATGGCCGAAACCGCTAGCACATTGATTTTGCTGGATCTGGGAGGAGGGCGGCAACGACTCGGTGGTTCAGCCTTGGCCCAGGTGTATAGCCAGGTCGGTAATGAAGCACCTGACCTAGATGATCCGATTGCACTTCGCGCGTTCTTTGCCGCGACGCGTGAGTTAATGGGGAACGGTACTTTGTTGGCCTATCATGATCGGTCAGATGGTGGTCTTTTTGTCACGTTGTGTGAGATGGCTTTTGCGGGTCGCTGCGGTCTCGAGATCGAACTGGAGGCATCGGACGCGGTGCTGCCGGCCTTGTTTGCGGAGGAGGCGGGGGCAGTTTTCCAGGTTCGAGACGATGACATTCCAGTGCTTGATCGCGTTCTGGCGCAACACGGTATCGCCCATCTGGCGCG
The DNA here is from genome assembly GCA_022451485.1 of Gammaproteobacteria bacterium. Taxonomy (GTDB): domain Bacteria; phylum Pseudomonadota; class Gammaproteobacteria; order Arenicellales; family UBA868; genus UBA11791. The sequence goes on along the minus strand of JAKUQS010000003.1, from coordinate 165,446 downwards.
TCCCATTGCCAGGCTGAGCTGGGAGCACCGCGACGTGTTGGTGACAGTGGCCAAGGAAACCATATTCCGAAAGCGACGGGCTGATCTTCATCGAGCCTGGTCAGAAAGCAGTTACCGTTTGCAGGCGCTGCGCGATGACCCAATCTGCGCGAAGGAAGCCTACGATAATTTGCTTGATGAAGATGATCCGGGGTTGCATGCGACAAGGCATTCAAGCGGGAATCCAGGCTTGTTCCCTGCGGCTGTTGGGCAGGGTGTGCGGCCGCGCATTGCCATTCTGCGAGAGCAGGGTGTTAACGGCCATTTGGAAATGGCTGCTGCCTTTGATCGTGTGGGATTCGAGGCGGTGGACGTCACCATGGGCGACCTGGTGTCGAAGCGCCATCGGCTGGAACAGTTCGTCGGTATGGCAGCTTGTGGCGGATTTTCTTTCGGCGACGTGTTGGGGGCGGGCCGTGGTTGGGCTAAGACGATATTACTTCAACCAGTGCTGAAGGCACAGTTTGCTGAATTCTTTTTAAGGTCAGACACGTTTGCGTTGGGAGTGTGCAATGGTTGTCAGATGTTAAGTGGATTGAAGAGCTTAATTCCAGGGGCTGCGCGTTGGCCTGTTTTTGTTCGTAATCGCTCTGAACAGTTTGAGGCGCGACTGGTGATGACTGAAATCATGGAGAGCCGCTCGATTCTGTTTCGTGATATGTCAGGCACTCGTCTTCCGGTTGTGGTCTCTCACGGTGAGGGCCAAGTTAAGTTTGATCGTCCCGATGCACTTGATGTGCTCGCCTTGGCGGGTCAATTGACGTTGCGATACGTAGACAATCGTGGGTTACCCACGGTGCGTTATCCGGCCAACCCGAATGGGTCGGTGGATGGAATTACCGGGCTGACAAGCGAGGAAGGACGGGTGACCATTTTGATGCCTCACCCGGAAAGGATATTTCGTACGCTGACCTGTTCGTGGCATCCCCCTGAATGGGGTGAGGACAGTCCCTGGCTTAAGCTGTTTGAGAACGCGAGGGCGTGGGTAGATTGACAAGGCTGTAGTTTGCCATGTACGCAGCATTGCGTTTAGGCAACTTGATCAAGCAAACGCTGAAGATGTGCATTGACAATGCTGGCTGATTCAATCTGTGGGAAATGACCACTCTCGGGCACGATCTCAATGACGGCGCTGGAATACCGTTGTCGGACATGATCCAGCCAGGGCGTGGATTCATTTTTGCCGACAGAAACTCTATTGCGCTCTTCATTGACATAGGTACTCTGGATGATCGTCAGGGGCCGTACAAATGACCGAAGGGCGCTATCTAGTTGTTGAACATCCCAAGTCACCATGCTGGCAAACCCTGCTCGGCCGACGGCCTCAGGTATGGTCAGTGCACGGTTGATCACGCGTTGTCGTAAACTGGCTGGCGCCTTGTCGGTAAACATCTGGTTGAAGAGGTGACGCACCAGCACAGGCCAGCCGCCAGCTGCTTCGACACTGGCGAGTGCATCGTCGTAGGTTGATGGCCCATTAATGCCGGAAAAGCGACTGCCATCGACCAGCGCCACAGCATCCACACGCTCTGGCCGGTGCAGGGCGGCCGCCAGCGCCACGCGACAGCCCATGCTGTGACCGACCAGGACGACATTTTGAACATTGAGAGAATCGAGTAGTTCAGCGATATCAACCGCCCAGTTCTCAATAGAGACCGGTTCAACAGATACTGCAGAATATCCATGGCCTTTGAGGTCACAGCCGATCACCCGGTAGCGGTCCTGAAAATGTGTGCGTTGATGTTCCCAATCGGTGAGATCACAACACAGGCCGTGAATGAAGCAGACGGTTTGTTTGAATAAAGAGGATCCAGAGACTTCGTAGTGCATGTGGCCGGCCAGAGAGCTCGTGTCAGGACGATTCTTCGTTGGCCCGAGCACCTGCCTGGTGTTGCCATGGGCCGACGTACCCTTTCGACCAGTCCGGTGGTAGTTCACATCCCCGGGGGTCATGACTCGCGTAGCGTGCCGGTTCGCCGTGTATGATCACACCCTCGTATTCGTTAGCGAGCGGGTTAAAGGCGTACGGCATTGAGTCGGCAGAGGAATACACATTAAGTAGTAGCGGTCGCATTCTTGTGGAATCATTTTGGTGTGATCCATGTATCACACGACAGTTTAGAACGACCACTGTACCGGCCGGACCGGTTAGATTCACGACGTGGTCCCGCCAGCCCGGTTCGAGATCTTCTTCGGGAATGCGCAATACCCAGTTGCGATCGTTGTCGTACATACTGTGCAGATCGCCGCGATGAGACCCATTGATAGCCATTAATGGGCCCTGTTCAACGCCGCAATCTTCTAGGTAAAGGCCGATACTAATCGGACTGTAATCCGTATGGGGCCACGCCGGGATATCTTGGTGCCAGTCAAATTGATGGCCTACGTGTGGCCACTTAAAATTGAGTTTGGAGTGATAAAACTTAACGTTTGGACCGCATAGGTCTGCTGCCAATTCGGCCATCGGCGATTCAGAGGCAAAACGCCAGAAGTCCGGGTGATGGCAGACTGGATTATTGAGTCGCCGAAGCGCAGGTGCGTCCACGCAGTGCCCGGATTCGAGCACGTAGATCGCGTTATTCTCCGTCAGATGGCGAGCCGATTCGATGCTCTCGGAAACCGCGTGTCGCAATCGTTTCAGCCAGTTGTTGCCGACGAAACTTTCGAGCACGAGACTGCCATTAGCAAAGAACGTGGCTCGCTGTTCGCTGGTGATAGCCTTTGTTGGGTATTCCAATATGTTGGCTTCAAGCATCGCTTTCTCCGGGTCTGCGGGCGAGCAGTGGGCGCCAGAGCGCCAAACTACATCGCTCCGTAGTTCGGGCCACCACCGCCTTCGGGTGTTATCCACGTAATGTTCTCGCTTGGATCTTTAATGTCACAGGTCTTGCAGTGGATACAGTTCTGGGCATTGATCTGAAAGTGCGAACCTGCTTCATCCTCGAGGATTTCATAGACACCGGCAGGGCAGTAGCGTTGGGCGGGTTCTGCCCAGCGGGGTAAGTTAACCTCGAGAGGAATCGACGGATCCTCAAGACACAGATGGACAGGTTGATCTTCCTCGTGGTTGGTATTCGTAAGAAAGACGGACGAATTTTTGTCAAAACTGAGAATCCCATCGGCAGATGGGTAGGTAATCGGTTTGGCATCAGAGGCCACCCGGAGCGAACGGCTGTCGATAGAGTGGTCTTTAAGCGTAAACGGTAGTTTTCCTCTGAACACGTTCTGGTCGAGAAAGTTGAATGCACCACCAAGATAAGTCCCCATTCGATGCATGGCGGGTCCAAAATTTCGCGCTCGTTTTAGTTCCGTATGAAGCCAGGAAAGACGGAATTCGTTCTGGTAGTGGGCATGATCCTTGCCACCAGGATCGCCCTCAAAGATGGCCTTGAACAAGGTTTCGGCGGCGATCATGCCGGATTTCATGGCGGTGTGGGTGCCTTTTATCTTGGCAAAGTTAAGTGTTCCCGCATCGCAACCCACCAAAATGCCGCCCGGTAAGGACATTTTAGGGAGCGAATTAAAACCTCCTTTTGTGATAGCCCTCGCGCCGTACGCAAGTCGCTCCCCGCCGTCCAGATACTGACGTACGGTGGGGTGGTGTTTGAATCGTTGCAACTCGTCAAATGGGCTAAGGAAGGGGTTGCTGTAGTTGAGGTCCACGATTAATCCCAGAGCGACCTGACAATCTTCCAGGTGATACAAGAACGAGCCGCCGGACGCGCCGTGTTCCGCAAGTGGCCAGCCAGCACCATGCTGAACGAGTCCAGGCCGATGTTTCTCGGCTGGTATTTGCCAGAGTTCCTTCAGGCCGATACCGTAGTGCTGCGGCGTAGAGGTGACATCCAGACCATAGGTGTCAATGAGTTGTTTGCCGAGGTGCCCCCGACACCCTTCTGCAAATACTGTATAGCGGGCATGTAGTTCCATGCCTGGCTCATAAGTATTCTTCTTTTCCCCGGAAGACGAGATGCCCATTTCACCGGTAATGACGCCTTTTACGCTGCCGTCGCCAGAGAACAGTAATTGGCTGGCCGCGAACCCTGGATAAATATCAACTCCCAGGTTTTCAGCCTGTTCGCCCAGCCAGCGAACGACCTTGCCGAGGCTGACGATATAGTTGCCCGTGTTGTGCATGCTGCGGGGCAACAAACTGTTCGGTACTCGCAATGCACGCTTTGGCCCGCTAAAAAAGAAGAATTCATCTTCGCTGACTGGGGTTAACAAAGGCGCTCCTTGGGTAGCCCAGTCAGGAAACAATTCATCCAGTGCTCGTGTTTCGATGACAGCGCCCGATAGCGTATGTCCGCCAATTTCAGCAGCTTTTTCTAGAATCACGACTTGCAGGGAATGGTTATGTTCCTCGGACAGTTGCATCAAGCGACAGGCCGTGGCGAGTCCGGCGGGTCCGCCGCCGACAATCAGGACATCGACCTCCATAGATTCACGTTGCGCGGTCTCACTGGTATCTTGCATGGATTTGGGTTACCTAAGCGTGATTATCGGTGCCGCTTGTTGGGCGCCTTACCGATGATGAGTTACGAAGTATTCCTTTCAATCTGTTATATAGCGGGTTGGTTTCATTGTACTGGATCAGTGTCGTGATCAGAATGCTAGCGCTTGATATTGATGGAACGCTTACTACCAGTGAGCGTTCCATCTCCGACAGGACCTGTGCGGCTGTCCGCAGAGCGGTGGACAGCGGGCTCGAGGTCGTGCTCGCCACTAATCGTCGATATCGCTCGTCGTTATTGATTGCTGATCAGTTAGGGGTGGTCGTGCCAGTGGTATGTGTCGGGGGGGCTCTGGTTAAGGGAAAGGCTCGAGAAACCATCGTTTGTGAGTCTTTTCCGGCCGCTGCGGTGCAGCGAATTATTCAGATTGCACGTGCTGAAAAACAGTCGCTGATCGTGCACCATGACGCTGACCTGTCACAAACTCGCGATTTCGTATTAGACGATAACGATCCCTGGAACATCTATACAGCGCGCTACTTCAGTGAATATGAATCGGTGGCGTGGGTTGGTGATGCCCAAACACTGTCTGCCCGCATCAAACCCATCGGTGCGACGTTGTTTGGTGAAGAGCAGGTATTGAGGGCTATTGAACGGCAAGTAACGCGTGATTGCCCGGGAGTGGTGTTAACGATCATTCGTGAGGTCGACGGTTTTGGTTGGTCCTGTGCTGTGTCACAGCGTCATGTTACCAAATGGACCGGGTTGTCTCGGCTTGCCGCTGTGTTTGGGTTCACGCCCGCTGAAGTGTGCGCTGTGGGAGACGAACTGAATGATCTTGCGATGATAGAGGGCGCTGGTGTGTCGGTCGCCATGGGTAACGCCCACCCCCAGGTTAAGGCCCGAGCAACCTGGGTGACTGATTCAAACGATGACGATGGTGTGGTGACCGTGATCGAACGTCTGCTAACCGATATGAGTTAACGAATATCAGGTCGATTGTCGCAGGCGATTAATGGTGCGCGTAGCCGTGGGTTTGATGTCCAGAACATCAAGGCTGACATCGATCGCCGTCACACTATGAGTCAGATCGCCGACCGAAATGATGTCCACACCGGTTTCCGCAACGGATACGATGGTGTGTTCGTTGATTCCACCCGAAGCTTCGGTAATTGCCCGGCCGTTTACAATTTTCATTCCTTGGCGAACTTCGTCCAGATCCAGGTTATCGAACATAATGATCTCGGCGTTCGCCGCGAGGGCTTCTTCAACCATTTCCATTGATTCGCATTCCACTTCAATTTTGAATGTATGTTGTGCACGTTTGCGTATGGTCTCGACAGCAGCGGTAATACTGCCGGCGAGTTTGATATGGTTGTCCTTGATCAGAATGCAGTTGTTTAAATTAAAGATATGGTTGTGTGCACCGCCCACCCGCACGGCATATTTTTGAACCATGCGTATCCCCGGCCAACCTTTGCGTGTATCAGTCACCCGCACGTCAAAATCCTTGACCAAATTGACGTAGTGGTTAACCTTGGTAGCGAGCCCTGAGAGTTGTTGAATCCAGTCGATGGCGGCACGTTCGATAGCGAAAAACGTCGACGCACGCGCCGTAATTTTGAGAAAAATGCTACCCGGTTCAACGATGTCACCGTCGTTCACCCCGTGTTCAATTTGCGCTTCGGGCTCGACCAGTTTGATGGTTTCATCTGCCAGCAGCAGCCCACAGGCGATGCCATGAGCTTTAGAGTAGATTTGGCCGGTGAGGACGGGGTCGTCCTGTTGGGTCAGGAAGCCACCGGTGGTATCTCCGGCAGACAGTTCTTCACGCAGGCCCTGTTCGACCAGGGGTCGGATCATAAAACGATTAAGTAGCATTGGATATCTCGATCTTCGGTGTTGTCTTAAATGGTTCTGCGTAAGCGCTGCTGAATTCCGCACTTACTCCACTAGTTCTTGTTTGTAGAATTCACCGTCTTTCATAATAAGTTTAATTTTGTCACGGCCTTGAAGTAGTTTGATGTCTGACAAGGGGTCACCCTCAACGACCACCACATCAGCCAGGCGACCCGGTTCGAGTGCGCCCAGATCAGGTCGTTGCATGCATTCCGCGGCCCGACCTGTTGCACAAACAATAGCTTCCATGGGTGATAGACCCAGCCAGTCGACCATGTACTCAAGCTCAACCAGATTGTTGCCCGTCATCAGGCGGTGAGATTGGTCACTGCCCATGGCTACTTTGATACCGCGCCGTACTGCATCACGCCATAGCGATCGCTGTGTCTCGAACAGCGAGAGTATTTCATTATCCTTTTTTGCTTCATCACCCAATTGTTGTGTGCTCCATTGGGTGTTTGTTTTTCTGTGTTCGACGGAAAGGGGAACAAGCGCGATGGTGGGTACCCACCAAGTGCCCTGATCAATCATTCGGTCGACACATTCTTCGTCAACAAACCATCCATGTTCGATTGAATGAACTTTTGCCTCGAGTGCGCGCTTGATACCAGAGGTGCCCTCCGCATGTACGGCGACACCTTTGCCTTTATTTGCAGCCTCGTCGACCGCAACGCGTATTTCTTCTACCGTGTATTGGGGTTCGTCCCAACTGTCACTGACAGATGTGATTCCACCGCTCGTGCAGATTTTGACAAAATCCGCTCCTGCCATAAGAACATGACGGACCAATTTCCGAATTTCCTCGGGACCGTCTGCAACAGGGCTGCGCAACCAGGCTCTTTTAGGTATGTGCATGCCTGCCGGGACCCAGTAGTCCCCATGGCCACCGGTTTGGGAAATCATCAGGATACTGATCTGCAAACGGGGCCCGGGAATCAGCCCTTCGTTGATCGCTTCGCGGAAACCTGCGTCAGCACCGCTCATTTCTCTGGCGCTGGTGATGCCGCAGGCTAACGTTTCTTCAATAATTTGGGTGGAACGAAGAATGTTGTAACTGGGTGTGTTTAATAGGTGTTGTTTTACATCGCGGGCGCGGTAGGTCGAATGGACATGGCAGTCGATTAGACCCGGCAATACGGTATGGCCCGAGGCGTCGATGGTATTGGCATCGGCAGGAATAGGGACGTCGGTTGCGGGACCGGCCGCTGCAATACGATCGCCGACGATTACGACTGTTCCATTAGGGATAGGGTCAGTGCCTAGGCCGGTAATGAGTTGGCCACCCGTGATTGCGGTTGTCATGAGTAAGAAAAAAAATCAGAAATTTTGAGTTAGTGAAGCTGCAAAAGGGGTATTGTAGTCACCGAAACCAATACCTCGCATCCTCAAAAACTGTAAGGTGAAATACTATAGTCAGGCAGCAGTATCGATACCGACCGAATTCGGTCCATAAAGGAAGGGTGTGATGAACCTCGAAAACGTTGCAGCAGTGGTTACTGGTGGTGGATCCGGTCTGGGTAGGGCGACAGCAAGGGCCCTTGCCCAACGCGGTGCTCGCGTGGGTGTCATTGATCTTGACGAGGGGGCGGCAACTGCAGTTGCCAGCGGCATCGATGGACTTGCCATTGTTTGCGATGTCTCAGATGCAGAATCTGCCGCGTCAGCAGTAGATCAGGTGATCGAGCAATTTGGTGTACCACGGATATTGATCAACTGTGCAGGGATTGGTGTTGCCGCTCGCATCGTCGGGCGTGATGGGCCGCATAGCCTCGATTTGTTTGCAAATGTAATCCGGGTGAATCTGATTGGTACCTTTAACCTGCTGCGGTTAGTGTCAGCTCACATGATGACGCTCGAGCCGATAACTGAAAGCGGAGGTCGTGGCGTGATTGTTAATACGGCTTCTGTCGCCGCCTATGAGGGGCAGGTTGGCCAAGCCGCTTACAGTGCATCAAAGGGTGGCGTGGTCGCTTTGACCTTGCCCGCAGCCCGGGAGTTGGCAAGCAGTGGTATTCGCGTGCTCACTATTGCACCTGGAATGATCGAAACACCAATGTTTGGAGGATTGTCACGGGAGGTCCAGGATCAACTGGCGGCGCAGGTGCCGTTCCCCAGACGATTGGGTCATCCTAGCGAGTTTGCGGCTCTGGTAGAGCACATCATTGATAATGAGCTGCTCAACGGGGAAGTTATCCGTCTCGATGGTGCGATTCGAATGCAGCCCCGGTGACGTTTAGTTTGTTTTCTCCTCGTTCAGTGCTAGCGCTCTCTCACGTAGTTTGAATTTCTGCACCTTGCCGGTGCTGGTTTTCGGCAAAGCTCCGAAGAGTACTGTTTTGGGCGCTTTAAATCGGGCCATATGCTCACGACAGAAGTCGATCACCTGCGATTCGGTAATATCAGGGAGGCCCTGTTTAAGGGTTATGAATGCGCAAGGCGTTTCGCCCCATTGTTCATCAGGCCGCGCCACCACCGCTGCTTCAAGTACCGCCGGGTGACGATACAGAACATCTTCCACCTCAATGGATGAGATATTTTCACCACCAGAGATAATAATATCCTTGGAGCGATCTTTGAGTTGTATGTAGTGATCTGTGTGCATAACCCCAAGGTCGCCGGAATGAAACCAGCCACCGGCAAACGCCGCTGCCGTCGCTTCTGGATTTTTAAGATAACCCTTCATCACGTTGTTGCCGCGAAACATGGCTTCGCCCATGGTTTCGCCATCTGCCGTGACAGCGGTCATGGTTTCGGGGTCGAAGATTTCCAACTGATCCAGCACATGGTAAGGCACCCCCTGGCGTGAATTTTTTTCAGCCCGCGCGTCGGTGCTGAGTGCATTCCAACTTTCGTGCCACGCGCAAATAACTGCCGGCCCGTAGGTTTCTGTCAGGCCATAGACGTGGGTCACCAGGAAGCCAGCAGATTCCATGGCAGCAAGTACTGCGGCCGGCGGTGGTGAAGCGGCGGTCATGACGCGGACAACCTGATTAAAGTCACGTTTTTCCCTTTCCGGGGCATTGATCAGCATCCCCAAGACGACAGGCGCACCACAAAAATGTGTGATGCCGGCATCCGCAATAGCATCATAGATAGGCCCCGGTTCAATTTTCCGCAGGCAGACACTAGTCCCGGCGACGGCGGCTAGCGCCCACGGAAAACACCAGCCGTTGCAGTGAAACATCGGCAACGTCCACAGGTAGACGGGATGATGTGCCATCTCCCAGCCGATGAGATTACTGATCGCATTTAGGTAGGCCCCACGGTGATGATAGACGACCCCTTTGGGGTTGCCAGTCGTACCGGAGGTGTAATTGAGAGAGATTGCCTGCCATTCGTCAGCGGGTAGGGACCAAACGAAGTCCGGATCTCCCTCGGCAAGTAATGCTTCGTAGGTGACTTCCCCAATGCAGCCGTCTTTGGGTCCCAGTGGGTCGTCGATATCAATGACCAGGATGTTGCGGCTGGTTTTGGCCACCGCCTCTGTCATCACTTCAGAGAATTCGGAATCTGTGATCAAGGCTTTCGCTTCACCATGGTCGAGAATAAAAGCCAGGGTGTCGGCATCGAGACGGATATTGAGTGTGTTAAGCACGGCACCTGCCATGGGAACGCCAAAATGTGCCTCATACATGGCCGGTACATTGGGCGACATGATGGCGACGGTATCGCCCTTTTTGATGCCACGGCGTGTGAGGGCAGAGGCCAGTTGCCGACAGCGACGGTAAGTATCGGCCCAGTTCTGTCGCTGTGGTCCATGCACCAGTGCCGTGTGTTCCGGATAGACACGAGCCGTGCGGCGGATAAAACTGAGTGGACTGAGCGCGGTGAAATTGGCTTCACAACGCTCGAGACCTTTCTCATAAATGGAGTCGACGTGGCTCAAAGCAATTCTCCTTTTTATCGTATCGTTCTGTTGGATACACGATGCACCGGCTTATTTGACTACAGTGACATTATAGATAAATGACGGCGGTTGCCAGCCGATGCTAGCTTCCAAACACTCTCGGCAAAATGTATTGCCTCTTAGCAAGTACCGTGCGGACTCGGTCTGGGTAGTCACTGATGATCCCATCGACCGCATAATCCATCATGGTCTCGATATGCATGATTTCATTCACAGTCCAGGTGTGAACTTCAAGTCCCAACGATTGGGCCTCGCTGACCAGCGAATGGGTAATGTCTTGAAAGCACGGTCCCCAGTAATGCCCACCTGCTGCGGCGACGGCCCGTGGCAGGCTATGACTGTTTTGCGCTGGATCGTAACCATCAAGCCAAGGGGAGGCGCCGTTTGCATGCGCAGTGACGGTGTCGAAGTCTGGTTGTGTGCTGGTCAGAAATCCAGTGGGTAGTTTGTCCGTTAATGCATGAATCTGGCGAAGCACTCGCCAGTCAAAAGACTGGACCCAGCATTGATTAATCAGGCCGAGAGTGTTGAGTTCATCAACCAGGGTGGTTGCCCACTCTGTCGGTGTTGGTCCTTGTTTTGGTTTTAACGGATCAGATTTAATCTCAAGATTGAGGAATAAACCGTCATCGAGTGCAGGCGCTACCCGGTTACGAAGCATCGCAAGATCAGGAATGGTTTGCCCATCCCGAGCGGTCTGATAGGGAAAACGTTTAATAATGGATGATCCAGGTCGGGCACAACCCATATCGAATTGCTGAAGTGCTTCAAATGTATAGTGATCAATCGATTTGGTGGGGGAGGTGAGCCAAGCGCCTGTTTTGATGCGTGTCAGGTCAGGGTTCAGCTTTCTGTCGTGGTGAATGACGATTTTTCCATCTGCGCTCATTCGAAGATCGAGTTCCAGTGCGTCGACGCCCACCTTAAGCGCGCAGGTAAAACCTGCCAGAGTATTCTCTGGAGCGAGTCCACGTGCACCGCGATGGCCATGGATCAGGATGCGTGGTTGAAGTGGGGAGTTCATGGAACACACGATACACGTAAAATGTAGGCCACAAGAGGGTACCTCGTCGGGTGGCATTAATACCGGGTGTATTGACGCTATTGTGCATTTCAGAGTAATGAACCCATGAACCGATCTCAGCAGCGCGGACATGAGTGGCTTGCAACGCAGGGATTCAACCTGCAGGCCGTGATGCGGGCGGACCAATGGCCGCAGCGGCTTCGGCAGTCCATGGAGGACTGCGGGGTGAGCCTCGAATCGACCCGCCGGTTTGTGATGTTGGGCGCTGGGGGTCGTCTTTTGTGGCGACAGTCCGGCGGTGATTTGACGGATAGCGATCATCCATTGGATACGTTTTCGGTAAATGCCGCTGGTCGTGTGGTAAGCGAGTATTGGGGTGGCGGGGAGGTAGAGATGCTTTATCCGGGTTCGCTACCGGTGCCCTTGCAGCAGCTCGGTATGTTTGCCGGTTGGAGTCACGTGTCACCCCTCGGAATGGGTATCAACACGGGGTTTGGAACTTGGTTCGCGTACCGGGCATTGTTTGCTCTGGATAGTCCGTTACAGGAGACGGTGCCGCTGGCTTCGCAAGGCTCACCGTGTGATCGATGCGTGGAAAAACCGTGCCGAAGCGCGTGCCCAGCAGTTGCAGTACGATTGGAAAAGTCCTTTGCCCTGGATCGTTGCGTTTCGTATCGGCTGGAATCCGCCTCGTCTTGTGCAGATCGGTGTCTCGCCCGACTCGCCTGTCCTGTTGGACAGGATTGGCGTTACGACGAGAATCAGCTCGCTTATCATGGCCGGCGTTCATTGGACACTCTGCGAGCGTGGCGTGAACAGACATCCGATTGAAACAGATGGTCGCTATAATTCGGGCGTTCTTACCGACGGGATGGTTGTAATGATCGAATCATTTCATGGGTTGCCCGCGTGTTAAGCGCTGCAGCGCGGACTTCGTGCATCGGGCGTTTTATTCTGCTGGTTTTGATAGGTCTCGGATTGGGTGTCATGTCGTATCCGGCGTTCACGGATGATGCAGAGGATGCGTTTGCCGCAGGTAACTTTCAAAAGGCACTTGAGATCTGGTTGCCACGTGCTTATGACGGTGATACGGAAGCACAGTTTCGTGTCGGACTGATGTTCGGTAGTGGAAAAGGTGTGGTGAAAAATTCGCGTGAGGCGGCGTACTGGCTTACTCATGCCGCAGAGTTAGGACATACGGAAGCACAGTATCGTATTGGGGTTGCCCATCTTTCTGGTGTCGGAGCCCCCAAAGATCTGGCCAGGGCGCTTGGCTGGTGGCGTCTTGCCGCCGATGGCGGTAATGCGGATGCGCAGTATGGATTGGGCCGGGCTTGTCTTTACGGCATCGGTCTCCCAAAAGATCGCGCCGAAGCCATCATATGGCTAAAAGCTGCGGCTGGGCAGGGCCATGCTCAGGCTACACGGTTGTTGAAGAGTTTGGAGGAGCAAGGTGCGGCCACTTCACAAAATAGCCCTACCGTGTATTTCAGAGTAGGGGCCTCGCCGCTTCACGTCCATGCGTCGTTTAACCGCCTTTCTCCTATTGTCGATCGGCTGCCCTCCGGTGCACTGGTGCAGTTAGTCGAGCGCCGATCGGGGTGGGCCAAGGTACTTGTGGGTCAGGGTTTTAGACTGTGGCTCGATGGGACACAGCTAAGTGGGGACAGCACTGGCGGCTGGCGTGCGGAAGAAAAGGTCAAGGTGTTTGCCGAAGTTTCGCCAGGCGATGCATCGCTTGTTGTGGGTGAAATTGAGCCGGGTGTGTCGCTAGATATTCTTGACTGGCGAGCAGGGTGGGCACAGATTCAGGCTCCGAAAGAGATAGGAGGTTGGGTAGAAGCTTTGGGGTTGGTGGCAGCAACTGAAGCGGAGGGTTACTTGGAGGCCGAATGGCGTGTTAATGATGCTCCGGTGAAGACCACCGCACACAAGCCGGCGGTCGCGGCTGCGGACGTCGCCACAATCGATGTCACCCAAGCGAGTACTCCAGAAGCCCCTTTGTCTGGATACGTAACAACCGTGACATTGCGGGACAACGTTGCTGTGCCGTTGCCCCAAGCGACGTCGGACGTTACAAACCGAAAGGCAATAACTGATGCGGGTGCACCTATTCGTGATTCAACGAAAGGTGAGAGTATTGTGAGTCGACGCCTTCGGTCGATTCAGTCAAACACCTATGAGTGGCTATTTTCTGAGAATAACAGTCGATACACCATCGAGCTTTTTAGCGCCACCAGTGAGGTATTGGTGCGGCAATTCATTCGGTCACACGAGTTTGCTGATGAAGTGCATTATTTTCGAACTCAAGAGCATGGTAAAACCTGGTATACGGTTGTGCACGGTTCTTACCAAGAAGTTGGTGACGTGCGGGCAGCCCTCCGTCAGTTGCCTGTTAAGTTAGAAAGCTCTCGTGTTCGACGAATTCAGGAATTAAGAGAATGGGCCTGTCAGCATCTTGACCTTGCTGTTTCGAGGCAGGCAAAAGAAACCCCGGTGGCATGCGCGGAGGATGGCAAGGTTTAAGATGCGGCGTTCGTAAAGATGAATTGTTGGAACGCACGTCGTGCCAAGATAAGGACGGGTCGTCCCGACTACACGCGACAAGATAGAAAGGGTTTTACCTTATCGATGGCGCGAATCCTAAATAACGCGTCGTGTGGGGAAGCGGGTTTTCAAATTTTCGTATAGGGATTGTTTATGTTTTACGTATCTGATCGGATAAAAGGTTTTGATGACGAGCTGTGGGATGCTATCCAGGGTGAGTGTCAGCGACAGGAAGAGCATGTCGAATTGATTGCGTCAGAAAACTACACTAGCCCCAGAGTGTTGGAAGCGCAGGGATCAGTACTGACGAATAAATACGCGGAAGGTTATCCGGGTAAGCGTTATTACGGGGGTTGCGAGTTCGTCGACATTGCTGAGCAGCTTGCTATTGATCGCGCAAAGCAGTTGTTTGATGCCACTTATGTCAATGTTCAGCCGCACTCCGGCTCGGGTGCTAATGCGGCAGTTTATATGGCGCTGCTTGATCCGGGTGACACAGTTCTCGGTATGAGTCTTGCTCACGGTGGGCATCTCACGCATGGCGCTGCTGTCAATTTCTCAGGCAAGTTGTATCAGGCTGTTCAGTATGGTCTCGACGATAGCGGCGGAGAAATCGATTATGAGCAGGTTGATTCCTTAGCCCACGAGCATCGGCCACGCATGATCATGGCGGGGTTTTCAGCCTACAGTCGAGTCGTTGATTGGCAGCGGTTTCGGGATATCGCTGATTCTGTGAATGCGTATCTGGTGGTCGACATGGCACATGTAGCGGGATTGGTCGCAGTGGGTCTTTACCCGAGTCCGGTACAGATTGCAGATGTCACCACAACGACAACCCACAAGACGTTGCGTGGAGCCCGTGGGGGTATGATCTTGGCGAGGTCCAACTCGACGGTTGAGAAGAAATTGTCTTCACTTGTTTTTCCAGGCACTCAAGGAGGCCCCTTGATGCATGCGATAGCGGGTAAAGCCGTTGCTTTCAAGGAAGCGCTAGAACCTTCTTTTAAAGCCTACCAGCAACAGGTGCTCGATAATGCGCGAGCAATGGCTGACGCACTCGTCGAGCGGGGTTACCAGATTGTGTCCGGCGGTACTGACAACCACCTGTTTCTGCTCGATCTCATTGATAAGGATATCACTGGTAAAGATGCTGATGCGGCGCTAGGGCGCGCCAACATTACGGTGAATAAAAACGCGGTTCCCAATGATCCGCGTTCACCTTTTGTCACCAGTGGACTCCGCTTAGGGTCACCCGCCAGTACGACGCGCGGATTCAAGGAAGCCGAAATGAAAATGGTGGCTAACTGGATTGCAGATGTATTGGACTGTCTTGGGGACGAGTCTGTAGTCGACGCTGTACGCGAGCAAGTTAAAGCGCTTTGCGCTCGATACCCTGTGTATCGTTCAAGCTGACGTGTTTCGTGTGAGTTTCTTTTGTGATTGCACCAGTGAGCCAGAGTGACAGGTGACCAAACGCTACTCCATATTCAGCCTGGCCCGCAATGCGCTAAGTCATCATGAGAACTGGCGGGAGGCATGGCGCAGCCCGGAGCCACAACCCGAATACGATGTGGTCATCGTCGGCGGTGGTGGTCATGGGCTTGCAAGCGCCTACTATCTGGCGCGTAATTTTGACGTTGGACGCATTGCGGTTGTTGAAAAGGGTTGGATTGGTGGTGGCAACACCGGCCGCAACACGACCATCGTTCGGTCGAATTACCTGTGGGATGAAGCCGCACATCTGTATGAGAAATCACTCCAGTTGTGGGAAGGTCTGAGCCAGGAATTGAATTACAACGTTATGTTTAGTCAGCGCGGCGTAATGAATCTTGGGCACACGCTGCAGGACATGCGGGACATTGTGCGACGGTCAAGCGCGAACCGTCTCAACGGCATTGACAGCGAAGTCCTGACGCCTATGGACATCAAGCGGCGAGTGCCGGCCATCGATGTCGGGCCGAGTGCCCGTTATCCGATTTTGGGTGCCTCCTTTCAGCCCCGTGGTGGTGTCGCGCGACACGACGCGGTTGCCTGGGGTTTTGCTCGTGCAGCCGATCAGCTCGGGGTCGATATCATTCAGAATTGTGAGGTCACTGGCATACGACAGGTCGATGGGGCGGTCACAGCGCTTGAAACCAGTCGTGGGCCGATTAGAACAGCAAAAGTCGGAGTGGTCGCAGCGGGACACTCCAGCGTGATGGCGGCGATGGCAGGCCTGCGGTTGCCGATCGAGAGTCATCCGCTTCAGGCGCTGGTTTCTGAGCCGTTAAAGCCGGTCTTGGATACGGTCATTATGTCTAATGCCGTGCATGGTTATATCAGCCAATCGGACAAAGGAGAACTGGTTATCGGTGCGGGCATTGACGCGTATACCGGTTACGGCCAGCGTGGAAGCTACGGCATTATCGAAGGCAATATCGCAGCGATTGTGACGTTGTTTCCTTCATTTAGTCGGGTCCGCATGTTGCGTCAGTGGGGTGGGATTGTCGATGTGTGTCCTGATGCGTGCCCCATCATCGGTAAGACACCGGTTCGAGGGCTCTATTTCAACTGCGGTTGGGGAACGGGAGGATTCAAGGCAACGCCTGGATCAGGCTGGGTTTTTGCACACACCGTGGCGAAGGATGAGCCACATTCGCTTAATGCTGCCTTTTCGTTGGAGCGTTTTTATACAGGCGCCTTGATTGATGAGCATGGAGCGGCGGGGGTCGCGCATTAGTGGTTATGGCCTTTACGCCTGAAAAATTCACAGGATGGTGGTGAGATGCTTCAGATTGAGTGTCCTTGGTGCGGTGCTTGCGATCAGAGTGAGTTCAGCTATGGTGGTGAAGCGCATATCGCCCGGCCGAAAACGCCTGCTGATTTGTCGGATCAGGAATGGGGTGATTATCTGTTTAATCGCGAAAACCCAAAAGGTTGGCATCGCGAGCAGTGGTGCCACACGGCGGGTTGTCGGCGTTGGTTTAATGCGGTCCGCGACACCGTGACGAGCAGGATCAAAGCCTATTACCAGATGGGTGCGATTCCGCCGGAGGAGGATGTCCGTTGAGTCAGCGTTGGCGTCTAGCGACTGGCGGGCGTATCAATCGATCGCGGCCCATCAGATTTTTCTTCAACGGTCGGGCGCTGACTGGATACGAGGGTGACACCTTGGCATCCGCATTGATCGCCAATGGTATTCGTACGGTGGCGCGGAGTTTCAAGTATCACCGGCCACGGGGCATTGTTGGAGTTGGGGCTGAAGAACCGAACGCTATTTTCCAGGTAGGCGAAGGGCGCAAGACAGTGCCGGGGTTGCGAGCGACACAGGTGGAACTCTATGAGGGGCTCAAGGCTCATTCGGTCAATGGTTGGCCCTGCGTGGATCTCGATATTTATGCCATTAACGACCTGATCAGCGGCCTGTTACCGGCTGGCTTTTATTACAAGACGTTCATGTGGCCGCGCTCCTTCTGGAAGCGTTATGAGCACCGTATCCGCCAGATGGCGGGTCTAGGTCGCGCCCCTGACGCATCCGATCCGGATACCTATGACAAGCGCAATATTCATTGCGATGTGCTCGTGGTGGGCGCTGGCCCTTCAGGATTGATGGCCGCATTAACGGCGGCACGTTCTGGTGCTCGAGTGATTGTGGCCGATGAGCAGTCAGAGTTTGGTGGTGGCTTGCTGGGTACAGGCATTGAGGTCGGTGGAATGGCCGCTGGCAATTGGGTTCAGAAGATGGTCGAGGCTCTGGAAAAATGGCCTGAAGTGATGCTGCTCTCTAGAAGTACTGTCACTGGTTATCACGACCACAATTTTCTGGTCATCAATGAAAGGCGTACCCATCACCTGTCTAACCCGGCGTCTTTGATGTCGAGAGAACGGATGTGGCGTGTTCGTGCAAAGCAGGTGGTTCTCGCGACCGGGGCGATCGAACGCCCTTTGGTGTTTGCGGACAACGATCGACCGGGAGTGATGTTGGCGTCGGCTGTTTCCGTTTACATGAGGCGGTATGCGGCTGTGCCAGGTCGATCGTTAGTCATTTTTACCAATAATGATTCTGCTTATCGCGTGGTGCACGATGCGATTGATGCAGGAGTGGTTGTAAAAGGTGTTGTTGATCTTCGAGAGGATGGCGTGTCGGCGGCGGCTGATGCGGCGCGGTCCGCCGGTGTGCCGGTTTACCTCGGACACGCGGTGACTGCCGTCAAATCAGGTTTTCGCGGTGTGAAGGGAATCAATATCAGCCGTCTCTCGGCTGATGGGCGAAGTGTGGTTTCGCATAAGGGCGCGATTGAGTGCGATATTCTGGCCATGTCCGGTGGCTGGAATCCAACTTGCCACCTTCATGCACAGTCAGGTGGGCGGCCTGTTTTTCACGAGGCGAACGCCTGCTTTTTGCCAGGAGTTTCTGTGCAAGCGGAGCGTTCTACTGGGGCATGCGCGGGAGAATTTGACCTAGCTCTTTGCCTGGTCAGGGCAGTGGAGGTGGCATCGGAGGCACTTCGTCAGGTGGGCATTGATCCTGTCACTATGGATACACCAAGTACGGCGCAGCACAATGAGGCACCGCTGCGAGCGTTGTGGAGTATTCCAGGCGATCGAGTGATGCCAAGCGGTAAGAAATTTGTCGATTATCAGAATGACACAACCGAGGCCGATATTCGTCTGGCCGCGCGCGAGGGCTATCGTTCAATTGAACACGTTAAGCGCTATACCGCTCTGGGGTTTGGGACCGACCAGGGCAAGCTCGGTAACGTTAATGGCATGGCGATACTGGCCGATGCGCTGGGTCAGAGTCCGGGTGCGCTCGGTACCACGACCTACCGACCCAATTACACGCCGGTTACTTTTGGAGCAATCGCCGGCCGTGCGGTAGGCGAGACCCTGTTCGATCCGATTCGACGGACACCGATGCACGAGTGGCATGTTGAGAATGGAGCGGTCTTCGAAGACGTCGGTCAGTGGAAAAGGCCGTGGTACTACCCGCTTCCTGGCGAGGATAGGGAAAAGGCGGTGTCCCGGGAGTGTCTGGCCACTCGTCAGGGCGTAGGCATCCTCGACGCGTCGACGCTTGGCAAGATTGAGATTACCGGTCGTGATGCGGCCGAATTGCTGGACCGTATCTACACCAACGCCTGGAAGTCATTGTCGGTTGGGCGCTGTCGCTATGGTCTGATGCTTGGCGAAGACGGTATGGTGATGGACGATGGTGTGACGTCACGGCTGTCGGAATACCGTTATCTCATGACCACGACGACGGGTGGGGCTGCGCACGTATTGAATTGGTTGGAACGTTGGCTACAGACAGAGTGGCCAGAATTGGAGGTTTTCCTCACATCGGTGACGGATCGTTGGTCGGTGACCAGTATTGCCGGACCCAAGAGCCGTGAACTGCTGGAGAGTCTGTGTGAAGGCATCGATTTGTCTCCTGAGGCTATGCCGTTCATGAGTTTTTGCGAGGGCCGCGTCGCGGGTATAGGGGCGCGCGTGTTTCGCATCAGTTTCAGCGGTGAAGTAGCCTATGAGATCAATGTCAGTGCAGACCAGGGCTTGGCGTTATGGCGCGCGGTCATGGAGGCGGGGCAGCATTTTGGTATTACGCCTTACGGAACTGATGCGATGCACGTGCTGCGGGCAGAGAAAGGTTACGTGATTGTTGGCCAGGATACCGATGGATCGGTGACGCCCATTGATCTTGGTATGGACTGGATTGTTTCGAAGAAGAAGGATTTCATAGGTAAGCGGTCACTTTTTCGTGCGGATACGGCCCGCGATAACCGAAAGCAGTTGGTGGGCCTTAAAACTGAAGATTCAACTGTCGTTTTGCCCGAGGGCGCGCAGTTGGTGAACGGGTTTTCAAGCAGTCGGCCTGTACCCATGGTGGGTCACGTAACATCAAGTTACTTCAGTGCAACGTTGGGACACTCGATTGCGCTTGCGCTGATCAAAGGCGGGCGTGCTCGACTCGGGGGAACCGTTTATGCGCCATTGTTAGATGGCCAACTGATTAAAGCTACCATCACCGAGCCGGTCTTTTATGATTCGGACAACTTACGACAGCGAGGTTGAGTGCATGGGGTGGTTCAAACGTGATTTGATTCGTTGTCTTGGGGTGTTTTGTCTGGGCCTTGGCTTGGCTGTGTCGGCTTCAGATGTCGAGAAGGAAGGGCGCTGGGCCGAAGAGGTCGTGGATCAACTGTTTGATGGTGAGCCGGTGTGGTTGCTCACCGATTCGGTGCGATTTCTTGGCTTACATGTGGTTCCTGAGTCTGGGCATGGTGGCGGGTTGCTGATCCTGCATGGCCGGGGCGTGCATCCCGATTGGCCACAGGTGGTTAACCCCCTGCGCGTCGCGTTGGCAGAGGCCGGCTGGCACACACTGTCGTTGCAGTTGCCTGTGTTAGCGAATGGAGTGCCAGGGCCTGATTACAAAGCACTTTTGCCCGAAGTACGACCTCGCATCGAAGCGGGCCTCCAGTTTCTCAAACGGACGGCCGCAGGTCCTTGGTTTGTCGTCGCTCACAGTATGGGTTCAACGATGGCGGTTCATGCGTTAACGCAAGCCCCGCCGCTGCCCGTGAAGGGATTGGTCCTGATTGGTCTCGGCAGTGGACAGGGCGGAGGCGGTTTGGATCCTGATGGCACGGTCTTTAGTCGCTTGTCGTTACCTGTGCTGGATCTTTTCGGGGAACAGGATTTTGAAGGAGTGATACGGGGTGCCAGCGTGCGGGCAAAGTTCGATCACGGTTTCGACTATACACAGATTAAGGTTGACAACGCTGATCACTTTTTTGATGGTTATGAGATGGAACTTGTCGCTGGAGTGTCGGGTTGGTTGAATCAGCAGTTGGCACAGTGACGTGGGGCCTTTGATGACAACGAAGAGAAAGTCGTGATAACCCAACTGCCAGGGCAATCCGCGCTTGATTTCCCTCTGAAGGGGGCGGTCGTGCCAGGCGTTGGCGGTAGGACCGATGTGTGGTTTGAAGAACACGCCGCACTGGCCCATCTTAACCTGCGCGGTAACTTAGAAGACGGTGGTTTTACCGCCAGTGTTACTGGAGTTCTCGGCATTGCCCCACCTGGAGTGCCAAACCGAGTGGCGCGCACGGGCGACGCTTGTATTCACTGGCTGAGTCCCGACGAATGGCTGATAGTGTCGACACTCCCGGCGGCAGTAACCGAGAGAGAACTGGTAGTGTCCCTCGCGGGTCAGCATTACGCATTGGTGGATCTCAGTGGAGGGCAGACTGTGCTGCGCATAGGGGGGTTGCGGGCGAGGGATATTTTGGCGAGCGACTGTACGTTGGATTTTCATCCCCGCGTCTTTCGTCATGATCATTGTAGGCAATCCCAATTGGCCGGCGCCCCGGTCTTGATTCGGCGCGTTGAGGAATTGGATGACATCGCTTTTGATCTAATCATTCGACGAAGTTTTTGTCGTCATTTGTTTGATTGGTTGACTGATGCCGCGCGCGAGACAGGATATATTTTGCGAGCGCCTAAGTGTGAATAATCACAAACCAATTGGCTGCGGCGGCTGACGAAGGAGAACTCTTTATGGGAAACGTTGTCCTTATCGTTCATCTTGATGTGAAAGCTAAAGCATTATCTGAATTCCTTGAGCTAGCCCGTGCACATGGCACTAACAGTCAGCGAATTGAGGCGGGCTGTCTACGTTTCGATGTCCTCGTGTCGACTGAACGCGATAACCATGTTGTCTTGGTTGAGGTATACGAAGATGACGCGGCGCTCGAGTCACATTGGAACTCAAAGCATATGGCGCGTTATCTGGAGCAGGTGGACGGTATGATTGAAAATCGCGAACGTTACCGCTGCGAATATTGACGGTCAGAGTATCAGCCGGGAATACGGTAGAACTTGCGAGCGTTGGCGAAGAAAAGATTGTCCTGTTGAGCCGCTGGTAGATCAGAGACGCTTTCCTGAAAGCCTGAATACAAGGTATTGAAATCGACACACAATCGATCCACCGGGAAATTGCTGGCAAACATCGCGCGCGTGTGTTCAAAAATAGCCAGTGCATCGCGTATCACGCCGCGGTTGGCTTCTAGGGTCCAGGGCAGTCCCGCTTGGCCTAGCCCTGATATCTTTATCGCGGTGTTGTCCTGTTGGGCCAGCTTTTCCAGCGCTTTTCGCCATGGCGCGAGGTCATGGCGGTGTCGCCCGAGCGGTAGACCGGTGTGATTGAGGATTAACGTTGTCTCGGGAAAATCGCACGCGAGGTCGGCTGCCTGGTCCAGGTGCCAGTAAGGCACCTGCAGGTCGAACGAGAATCCGTACTGCGCTAATTTAGAATAACCATCGCGCCAGGTTTTATCGTCCATAGAACCGGCTTGGCCGCGCTTCACTGTGTCGCTACTCAACGCCGCCCGGGGCTTTTGGCGAACGCCGCGTACTCGCTCGAACTCGGAATGGCTTAATAGGACGTCGTGGACATCTTCGCGCTCAAGCCGAGCCTGTACAACAAGAACCACGGGGTGGGGTAACGTGGTCAATGCCTCTTCCAGCCAACGAGTCTCACCCACCGGATCGGCAGGGTTCCATTCAGCCTCTACGTGTACGCTCCCCATCACTATGTGGTCAGTCGTATCCCTCAGATAATCTTCACCCAGGTAGTTACGACAGATGGCGGCATAGTCGCCATAGCGGAACGGAATGCGAGGTTGATCACACAGCCAGGGGTGGTTAGCGTCTTTCAGGTTCCACAAATGGTGATGCGCGTCGACCAAATCCACCCTGAGTCACTCGCGCTCTGTGTGTGGAGTAATGCTGTCGTGGGTGTGGTCAATTCGGTCCTCAATATTCATGATATGGCCTAAGTCGTAACTTCGTGTTTTTACATCCAGGACTCTGTCATCTGCCCATACTTCATTAATGTCAAAGGCGGCTGAAAAAAAATAATGAATCGAAACCATGAGGCCCCAGATGATAAACGGCCAGAACAACGACCAGCGTGTGCCCAGCGCCCATTCGATGATCAGCAACAGGCAGACCACAATAGCCAGGACTAATGCGTGATAGCGAAAGTAAAATCGGGCGGGAAGAAAATGTCGATTATTCTGGAATCGAGTCATCGTTTGAAGAGGCGTCGCTTCGGTGTGTCCTGGTCGTCACCCTCCCGCAGGGTTGAGTAGCATCGGGCGATGGTGATGACGCGACGTGAGTACCACAGTAACAGGATCAGAACGAGAGCGGCGAGCAGTGTATCGAACAGATGATGGTCGGAGCGAAGCCCATAGAAGACGAGGTAAGCGAGACCTGCTAGTGGTGCGGCGCTGAGATAAAGTGCTGCGTTGTAGTGCTTGGTATAGCCAAAAATGACACTCGCAAAAGTGACTGACAACGCGTAAAGCGACATGTTCGGTGAGCGCCCCTGGGGTCCAACATCAGTCAGCGCGGTAATGGAGACCACTCCAAACAGAATGCCGATAAAGACACAATAAGCCAGGATTTCGTAGTCGGCCTGCTGGCGCTTCAGTCGATTTACTGGAATGAGATAGGGCGTTGTCCGGTCATCCCAGACGTATCGTTTGAATAGGTTTTCCCAGTCAAGCATACGATTTTACCGACCCTAGCGTGTCGGGGTTATGTTGAGTTACAGGAGTAGTAGCCTTTATTGGCGACTGTTTGCTGGATCTGCCTCAGCAGACTCACGCATCCTGCGGGCCTGTAACTCAAGCTGGTCTTCCATTTTGGAAAGGTCCATTCTTTCTTTCCCTTCCACTATGCTGCCGCTATCTTCCGGCCACTCTAGAGTCATGAGGCTGTAGCGCGTGTGTTTGGGTCCAAACAGCACCATGGCGACCTGTAGCCAAACTGCAATACCGGCGACGAGTGCCGTGAAGAGACCAAAGACTAAGACTAGCTTAATGATCCAGCGATGGGACATTCCGACCAGGGAGGCCGAGATTTCGCCACATTGCCACCACGCACACTCCGGGCCCCGATTGAAAGCCCAGGAGTCGTACGCATACATCGAGGAGTAGTAAATGATGATGCAGGTAAAGGGCACCAGGAAGACCGTCAGTCCGATAAATTCCAGCCAGGCCTTCTTACGGAATGCCAGTGTCTCCCGGACCAGGTCGACCCGGACATGTGTATTCCAGATGTACCCAAAGCCCAGTACTAGCGCAAAGAGGGCTGTATGTGAGTGCCACTCCAGTTCCTGTAACAGCGTGGAATCAAAAATGGGACTGACGTTCTCACGCAACCAGATTTGTATCGGATCGCCTTGAATCTTAATCATGCGTGATTTGCGTATCGCTAAATCAAACGCGGTTATCAACACAAGGGGCATTGCGAACCAGGAACCAAAACGCCCAACCGCGTCGACGAATCGCCGCAGTTTTTCGGCAATTTTAAGGGTGGTGGGTAATTCGTCGCCCGACAGGTATGTCAGCTCGACTGATGGTGCGGCGGCAGATGTGGGTTCGTTCACTGGAATGTTCTCCGTTATTCAGATGCCAGGCACTAGTAGTCGTAGGCGAGTTTCATCAGCCACAGGGCAACATTCGGTTTCCACATCACCAGTATTAGCCCGCCAAGCTGGAGTAGAACGAACGGGATGATGCCTTTGTAGATTTCCTGAATTTTCACTTCTCTCGGCGCAATGCCCTTTAAATAGAAGAGTGCGAAACCAAAAGGTGGTGTAAGAAACGAAGTCTGCAGGTTAATGGCCATTAGCACTAGAAACCAGAACACAATGTCTTTGGATGCGACGTGGTCGCCAAAATCAAGTCCGGTAATGAGCGGCGCAAAGACCGGAAGCACGATCAGGGTGATTTCGATCCAGTCCAGAAAGAAACCTAACATAAACGTGATGCCCATCAGCAAAATCAGCAATTGCCAGGAGGTGAGTCCTGCGGACAGGATTAAGTGCTCGACGATGTCGTCGCCGCCTAGTGAGCGATAGACATAAGCAAAACAGGTTGCACTGATGATGATAAAAAAGATCATCGCAATCGTGCGTGCCGAGGTGTGGCAGACGCCCTTAAGTAGATCGAAGGTCAGGCGCCGATTACCGATCGCGAGCAATATGGTGCCAAAAGCCCCTACGGCACCCGCCTCACTGGGCGCGGCGATCCCGAAGAGGATCGAACCTTTAATCATAAAAATTAGCAGAACAGGTGGCAGAAAACTCTTGAAAATCATGGCCGGGTACTTATTTCTGGGCACATAGAGCAGTTCCGGCGGCAGACTGGGGGCGACCTCGGGCCTGAACTTGGCATAGAGGGCGACAAACAACAGATAAAAGAAGGCAAGCACTAATCCCGGGATGATGGCCGCCATGAACATGTTGCCGACAGACACCGCCATCAAGTCAGCCATGATGATGAGCATGATGCTGGGGGGGATCAGAATCCCGAGCGTGCCAGAGGCCGCGATACAGCCACACGACAGTGAATTCTTGTAGCCCTGTTTGATCATTGTTGGCAGGGCGAGGGCGGTCATCATCGTGACCGAAGCACCGATGATACCCGTCATTGCAGCCAACACCGTGCCCATGACGATGACGGCTAATGCGAGGGAACCGGCCACGTTTTTCAGCAAAACCTGCACGCAGTAGAGCAAGTCATTGGCGACTCCGCTGCGTTCCATCATGACGCCCATGAAGACAAATGCGGGAACCGCTACGAGTACCAGATTCTCAGCGCCTTGGAACCAGATTCTGGGTAGGAAGTTAAAAAACTCGATCAGATCGAACATGTCGATCCAATAGCCGATCATGCCAAATAGAAAGGCAATGCCGCCAAGGATGAAAGCCACCGGGAATCCTGAAAAAAGCAGACATGCAAGGGTGCCGAACATGATGATGGGGAGAAAATCCTGAACCAGATACAGGAGTTCTTCTTGTTCCTCGGCGTTCATACCGAGGATCCTTATGTAGACAATCGCGATTACCGCGAGGATGCCGACAACGATTCCGATGCCCCAGTAGCGCCCGGTGCTTTTTTGGACTTCTTCCATTCCGTGACTCCGATTTCGAATGATAGTGTCGGCCGATATATTCAACCGTTACGTTATGTTCGATGGTCGCCGCCGTTGTCTGGCACCTTCCATTCCACCTTTAAGGGATCGTTCCGTCTAGACGCCGGCCGCAACCCGCTGGATGTCATACCTGGCCAGCTCATCCTCCTTCACTGCTAGCCCTGATGTTAGCTTATAAGGTAATCACAATTCCACACTATATCTGCGGTCAAGGCAGCAGATGGCTAGAAGCCTACTTGATCTGCGCCCTTAAGAGCCAGCATCTCACGGGCCTCATCTGCGCTTGCAATGTCCATCGAGAGCCGCTCCACGACTCGCCGGATGATTGAGACCTGCTCGGCATTGGAGGTCGCGAGCTGCCCTTTCCCGGCATATAGGCTATCTTCAAGTCCCACACGTACGTTGCCCCCCATAATCGCACTCATGGTAACCAGCGGTAACTGGTGCCGGCCCCCGGCGAGCAGGCTCCATACGTAGTCATCACCAAACAGCTTGTCAGCGATGCGGCGCATGTGGGTCACGTTTTCAGGATCGGCACCGATGCCCCCTAGAATTCCAAAGATGGACTGTACGAAAAGCGGCGGCTTGACCAGCCCGCGGTCTAGAAAGTGTGCAAGATTATAGAGATGGCCAATGTCGTAGCACTCAAATTCAAAACGCGTGCCGCATCCCTCACCCAGCGTCTGCAGTACATGCTCAATGTCTTTAAACGTGTTGCGAAAGATAAAGTCACGACTGTTTTCCAGGTGTGCCCGTTCCCATTCATAGCGAAATTCATCATAGCGTTGCAGCATCGGGAAAAGCCCAAAGTTCATTGAGCCCATGTTGAGCGAACACATTTCGGGGCTGGCTCTGAGTGGTGCTGCGAGACGCTCGTCCAGCGTCATGCCATGACCGCCACCGGTAGTGATGTTAATTACCGCGTCGCAGCCGTCACGAATCGTGGGAAGAAACTGCATGAACATTTCAGGGTCTGGTGTGGGCCGGCCATCTGCGGGGTCCCGTGCATGCAAGTGAATGATAGCGGCGCCCGCTTCGGCCGCGTCGATCGATTGTTGCGCAATGTCTGCTGGTGTTAATGGCAAGTGGGGAGACATGCTTGGTGTATGGATTGACCCAGTGACAGCACAGGTAATGATGACTTTGCGACCTTTGGCCATGATGTGCTCCTTTGAAAAATCGGTGTAGTGATCGGGAGTTTAATCAGTTCCCGAATCGAGAATGGCTTCGGCTTCAATTTCGACTTTTAGTTCCGGACTGACCAGCGCTGGAATCCCAACCAGCGTCGAGGCAGGCCGATGTTCACCAAAGTACGCCTGGCGAATTGGGTTGATCTTTTCCCTGTCGTTAACGTCGATAAGAAAAACCTGCACCTTGACTATATTTTCCGGTCGCCCGCCCGTGGCCCGCAGGGCTCCGTCTAGGTTGTTCATCGCTACTTCAAATTGCTCGACAACATCGCTCGGGACTGAGCCGTCTGGTCGAATGCCTACCGTTCCAGATAGCCACACTCGGTCACCTGCCCGGACTGCGTGGCAATAGTGGCTGACCGGTTCAGGTTGGTCTTCAAGTAGGTATCGTTCGATCCCCGTCATTGCAAGTCACCTCGTCGTTCGCCAAGGATCACGCTATCATGTTTGCACAGCCTCTGCCAAACCAGGAAGTTACTTAGAACGTGACTTGTGAATGACTTGACATCGCCTGAATACAAACCGTCGCCGCACCCCGCGCTAATGCGCAACCGAGAATTTGTTTCTCTTTGGTTTGTTGGAGGGGCGTTAAACACGGTTCGTTGGCTCGAGATGTTGGCCGTTAGCGTAGCAGTTTTCGAAATTACCGAATCACCCTTTGCTGTCGCCATGATGGTTATTGTTCGCTTCTTACCCTTAGCTCTTGTAGGCGCATTAACAGGCGCGTTAGCGGAACGAATCAACCGTCGCGTTGCATTGTTCACGAGTATGTTGGCTGTGGGTGCCGCGTCGTTTTGGTTTGGCGTCATGGCGCAAAATGGCCATGTTACCTTGTGGTTGCTGACTGCCAGTGCACTCCTGAATGGGTTGCTATGGGCTTTTGATAATCCAGTGCGTAGAACATTGTACGCAGACGTTGTAGCTCCGGTTCAACTGGGTTCTGCGATGACTTTGGACACGGTGACGAGCAACGGCACTCGTTTTCTCGGCCCGATACTTGGCGGACTGTTCCTGGAGTATGCTGGTATCCACGGCGTATTTTTCCTCGGGTCGCTCCTCTATGTAATAGCAACATTGGTTACCTTATTTGGCACACGGGTGGCTGGTTCCCAGCAGTCCGGTGGGGGTTTAAGTGTGTTTTCGGCACTATGGAATGGTTTTCAGCTGTTGCGGCAGGAACGCACTTTGCAAGGCCTCATGGCGGTGACTGTGGTCTGGAATGTATGGGGGTTTCCGTTTTTTTCGATGATCCCAGTGATGGGCAAGCAGACACTGGGTTTGACACCTTTACCGATCGGAGTGTTGATGAGTGCCGAGGGTATGGGCGCATTGTCGGGGGCACTACTGATTCTGGCTTTTGCCGAGCTGCGCCATTACCGATACCTATACACTTACGGCACATTGCTCTTTTTATTCATGGCATTTGCGTTCTCTCAGGTTGAATCTTTCTTGCCGGCTGCAGGCTTTCTATTTTTAGCGGGTATTGGGGCGGGTTTCTTTTCAGCCATGCAGGGGGCGTTGGTGATGTTATGCACGCCGGTGGAAGCGCGCGGCCGCATGATGGGGGTATTATCGGTTTGTATTGGTCTATCGACCGTAGGATTTCTGCATATCGGTCTCTTGGGGCAATGGTTTGGTGCTGAACTGGCAATTGTTATCTGTACACTCGAAGGGTTTTTGGCACTGCTGTTAGTCTGTCGGCTGTGGCCTGAGGTGCTGGCTCCTCAGACGCTGCCTTAGCATTAGTCTTCAGTCGAAGAAAAAGCTGGCTGGAATAGAGGAATAGCTGATGAAAATCACCGACGTTTGTGTGGACCATTTTCGTATTCCGCTTGATCCACCGCTGTCTGACTCCACGCACGGTCTGATAACAACTTTCGGACTGGTCACGGTTCGAATTACTGTGGATAGTGGTCACACGGGGCTGGGTTATACCTATACCGTCGGTGACATTGGAACATCCGCGATTCGTCGGCTGATCCAAGACAATTTGGCGTCGTGGTTGTTGGGTCGTGATGCAAACGCGATTGATGAGTTGTGGAAAGACATGTGGTGGCATCTGCATTTTGTTGGTCGTGGCGGGATTGTCAGTTTTGCTATGGCAGCGGTTGACGTTGGGTTATGGGATCTTAAGGCTCGTGCACGCGACATCCCGTTATGGCGAATGCTGGGCGGAGGAGATGGCCGAGTCAAAGCGTATGCTGGCGGGATTGACCTGCAGTTCACTCTGGATCAATTGCAGGCGCAGACGCAGGGTTTTACGGGTCGAGGATTTCGCGCGATTAAAATGAAGGTAGGAAGAGAGCATTTATCGGAAGATGTAGAGCGGGTCTATGCCATGCGAGGTTGGCTCGGTGACGAGATTCCATTGATGGTCGATGCCAACATGCGCTGGAGTGTGAGCGAGGCAATACGTGCGGCTCGGCGATTGGCAGGAGCCGATATTTTTTGGCTTGAAGAGCCAACAATCCCGGATGATGTGGCGGGTCATGCTCGTATTGCGCGGGAAGGTGGCGTGCCGATCGCGAGTGGTGAGAACCTCCACAGCACATACGAATTTCGTGACTTGATTCGTTATGGCGGTGTCAGTTTTCCTGAGCCTGATGCGGCCACGCTGGGTGGGATTACGCCGTGGTTGCGTGTCGCCCGGCTGGCAGAGAGTCATAATTTGCCGGTGACCTCGCACGGCGTTCACGACCTTCACGTGCACTTGCTGGGTGGTATCCCCAATGCGTCTTATCTTGAGGTCCACGGTTTCGGTCTTGAACGGTTTATTGAGTCACCCATTCAAATCAGCGAAGGTTGGGCACAGGCGCCTGATCGAGCCGGGCATGGAGTGGCGTTTGATTTTGATGCCCTCTCATCGTTGGCTGAATGAGTGCAGTACGCGGAAGTCGGATTTACACCCTTGATTGTGAGGAGCAAGCAATATGTCATTTAAGACTCGTTATGTTTTTTCAGCCAGTATGGATGTGACACGAGAAAGTGAAGGCCTTTTCAATGAGGTTTATGACGAAGAACACGTTCCCATGTTACTGGAGGTGCCCGGGGTGCTGGCGGTATCTCGCCTGATTACTGAGGAACTGAAAGTCGCTATGGGAGGGAAAATTAATGTGGTGCCGAACGATGGGGTCCCTCGATATAGTGCTTTCTATCAGATAGAAAGTCCTGAGGTCCTGACCTCTGACGCTTGGGCCGCGGCTGTTGAACAGGGTCGTTGGCCAGGGCAGGTGAGACCCCATACCTCTAATCGCCAGCATGTTTTGCGCAAGGTGATTACGTCATCAGAATGACTAGTCAGGTGGTCTCTGGATTAGTTTGTAGCCTTTGCCTCGACACCGTTATTTTGTGCGAACGATGCGACATCGTCATCACCGAATAACGGCCGTAAAAACTGCGGCAGTCCGCGGCGTCGTTCCGTGTCAATACGAACGGTTACTGTCATGCCGGCTCTGAGTGCGCTTTCCTTGGAGGCCTGTTGGTTTAGATTTAACCGAACGGGTACCCACTGTACGACTTTGACCCAGTTGCCTGAGGCATTTTGAGGGGGTAACAGAGCAAATTCGGCACCGGTTGCCGGCGCGATATTGTCCACGATAGTGTCCCAGATTTGATCAGGGTAGGCGTCAGCCACTATGCTGGCGCTCTGCCCCTCACGGACATGAGTCAGCTGTGTTTCCTTGAGATTGGCTTCAACCCATACTCTGGTTGTGTCCACTAGGCTGAAGACTGGCTTGCCAGCAGCTACAAATTCACCTATTTGTAGTTTGAGGTTGCTGATGATTCCAGTCGTCCCCGCGACGATCTTTGTATGAGCGAGATCCAGCGCAGCTTGATCACGGGTCGCCCGGGCACGTCGGTAGTCGGGATGATTTTCAATGGGCTGGTTGACTGCACCTCCGAGCGCAGCAAGTACTCGTTCAGTATCCTGTTGAATCAACTGCACTTGTTGTTTGGCTGTTTCCACCGTATGTCGCGCTTCGTCGTATCGCTCTTCACTGCCGAGACCCTGCTTCCGTAATTGACGCTGTCGTTTTAATTGGCGAGTCAGAAAATCTATTTGTTCCAGAGCGTGTTTCCTTTTGATTAGCGTCTCTCTGTAATCGGTGTGAAGCGACTCAATTTTTGTCGCGACGAGGTCCATCTCAGATTCAGCCCGCTGTACTTCTATTTCATAAGGGGCGGCGTCTAATCGAAACAGCAGATCGCCTTTGCTTACGCGTTGGTTCTCCTCAACTGCAACGTCAGTAACACGACCGGATACGTCGGCACTAATGGTAATGACGTCAGATTTGACGTATGCGTTTTCGGTGACTACGTAGCGTCCTCCAGTTGTATACAGGTAAATCAGCCCAAGTAATGCGATCACTGGCACGACCAACAGGAGAATTGGGCGCAGAAGTTTGCGGGATTTTGGTCGCGTTGACCCGTTGCCATCGCTCACCGAGAAGTACTCCCTTTAGGGTTCGTTGGTTTTGATGGGCCGTTTTCGTTGAGTCGAACGAGATTTTCTTTGACGGTAATTAGTAAATCGACAAATTGTTCGCGGTCTTGGCGACTTAGTCCGGATAATGCGTCACGACGCATTTCAGCTGCGATGGTGCGCATTGCCTGAACTGAAGGTTCGACTTCAGCAGTTAGATAGATTCGTTTTGCCCGTCGGTCATGCTGGTCGGTTTGTCGACGAACTAGATTCTTAGCTTCCATACGGTCAAGCAATCTGCCGAGTGTCGCTTTTTCTATGTCAAGTATTTCCGCAAGGTCCGATTGTGTGACACCGTCTTGTCTGAAGAGGTGGTTAAGAACCCACCACTGTGAGCGAGTAAGGTCCAGAGCACGTACGCGACGATCGAATGTAGTTCGAAGCAGACGGGCCACGTCATTGACAAGAAAACCAAAGTTGCGTTCGAGATTTTCGCGCATTAGGATAAAATTAGTTGCCTAACCGATAATAACCACGCATATTGTAACCATGGAAACTATTATGAATCAAATCAACCTGAATGGTCGTCGCGCTATTGTTACTGGTGGCGCGCAGGGAATTGGACTTGCCATTGTTGAACGCTTTTTAGACTCCGGCGCGAGCGTTAGCTTGTGGGATCGAGATGACGCGTTACTGAAGGAAACGGTGGCGGGGCTGAATCACGACGATGCTGTTCATCACGTAGCTATCGATGTTACAGATGCTGAATGCGTTGCGGATGCATTAAAGCAGACAGAGCGGGCGATCGGTGGTATCGACATTATGATTAATAACGCTGGCATTGCCGGACCGATCGCCCCGTCCTGGGAATATCCTGTCGATGCCTGGCGTGAGGTAATTGAGGTTGATCTCAATGGTGTATTCTTTTGTTGTCGCGCGGTTTTGCCAGGGATGCGTGAGCGAAATTACGGGCGTATCGTGAACGTGGCGTCAATAGCCGGTAAGGAGGGCAATCCCAATGCGGCAGCCTACAGCGCAGCTAAAGCGGGTGTCATCGCCCTGACCAAGTCGTTGGCTAAAGAAACGCCGGATTTAAGTATTTCAATTAATTGCGTTACTCCCGCGCCCGTAAAGACGAGGATTTTTGATCAAATCACCCAGGAGCATATTGATTACATGTTGTCAAAAGTTCCGCGTGGACGCTTCCTCGAGCGCGAGGAAGCCGCTGCCATGATTGCGTGGATGGCGTCGGAGGAAAATTCTTATACCACGGGCGCTGCGTTTGATCTTAGCGGTGGACGCGCAACCTACTAGGGGCTGTTGGGGCATAGAGCGAGAGGGACAGGGAGGGAATAATGGAATCGTCACACAAGACCCGCATCATGGTGACACGTCGCTGGACTGAGGCCGTTTACACCGAGTTGGCAGAACGTTATGACGCGAGATTAAATCAGGAGGACCGGGAACTTTCTGCTGAAGACATTGTTGCAGGTTGCGAAGGAGTACAAGTGCTTTGCCCGACGACTATGGATGCGATCGATGCGGAATTGATCGCCCGGTTGCCGGACAGTGTGCGCCTAATCGCCGGGTTTGGGGCAGGGACCGAGCATATCGATGTGGCTGCAGCGCTAAAACGACAGATACTGGTTAGCAATACGCCCGGTGCGGTGACGGAGGATACGGCTGATATTGCCTTCGCATTGATGCTGGCAGCGTGCCGACGATTGGTTCATGGTGATAACCACCTGCGGGCAGGGCGCTGGGATGGGGTGCGCATCGATGAACCATTGGCTGGCGTCAGTGTATGCGGTTCGACGATCGGGATTGTTGGTTTGGGACAGATAGGGCGGGCTGTTGCGCGCCGCGCCCGTGCTTTTGGAATGCAAGTGCTTTATCACAATCGCAATCGGCAGGTGGATGCAGAAACCGAATTCAACGCTACCTACTGCCCGGATTTTGCTGAGTTGTTGGCGCTGTCCGATGTCGTCTCGTTACATTGTCCACTGACACCGGCGACACACCATCTTATCGATCGAGCCGCGCTGTCACAGATGAAATCAACGGCGGTGCTGGTCAACACGGCACGCGGGCCGGTGGTGGATGAATCGGCCTTAATCGAGTGCTTGAGTAGCGGTGGAATTTTTGCCGCGGGCCTCGATGTTTATGAACAGGAACCAAAAGTGCCACCAGAGCTGATGGCGCTGGAGAACGTAGTGCTGGCGCCCCATCTGGGTACGGCGACGCGCAACGCACGTGATGCCATGGGAATGCGGGTAATTGCCAATATCGAGGCTTTTTTGTCCACCGGTTTTCCCGGCGATCAAGTCACCGCCTAGGCCTTGGGGCCAAGCGCGCTGTTTATCAGTGAGAGTGACGTGGTAGTGTTTTGCGAATACGCTGATATTTGGCTGCAAGTTCGATAATGCCGCCGCCCGCGAGTTGCCCCACGGTGCTGCGATAGATTTCCTGCCAGGGGGTTTGGTGTTCAATGACTGTCTCTTCAAGCGCCTGACGTCGCGCGCTTAGCGTGTCGTCATCGAGCAGCACGTCGAGTGTCCCCGTGTTTAGATCGATGCGTACGGCATCTCCAGTGACCAGTATGGCAAGGCCGCCGCCCACGGCAGATTCGGGTGACACGTTTAGGATAGACGGGCTGCCGGAAGTACCGCTTTGCCGTCCATCGCCCAGGGTCGGTAATTCCCGAATACCTTGTTTGATGAGTTGGTCGGGGGGCTGCATGTTAACGACTTCGGCCGAGCCCGGATAACCGACTGGCCCGCAGCCACGGATGACTAAAAGACAATCAGCGTCGATATTGAGCGCGGCGTCGTTGATTCGGGCATGGTAATCCTCCGGGCCCTCGAACACGATGGCCCGCACCTCAAAGACGTTTTCGTGGCCTGGTCTGGACAGGTAGCGTTCACGAAAATCATCACTGATGACCGAAGTTTTCATGATGGCGGCGTCACATAGATTGCCGCGTAGGACTGCGAAACCAGCGTTCTCCTTCATGGGATCAGCGTAGGAGCGAATCACGTCATGATTACGCGATGGACTGTCACTGCAGTTTTCAGAGATGGTGGTGCCGTCACAAGTGAGGGCATCGCCGTGAAGTTTGCCCGCACGCAGCAGTTCGTGCATGACGGCTGGCACCCCACCCGCCAAGTGATAGGCCTCCCCGAGATACTCCCCTGCGGGTTGTAGATTGACCAATAGCGGGATTTCCAGGCCGATGGTTTCCCAGTCTCTAATATCTAGTTCTACGCCAACGTGACTGGCAATGGCATTGATATGAATCGGGGCATTGGTCGAACCACCAATGGCAGAATTAACCCGAATGGCGTTTTCAAAGGCTTTGCGGGTCAGGATGCGGGATGGTGTCAGGTCTTCTTCGACCATTTCGACAATGCGCAGACCTGTCCGGTACGCTATTGCGGCACGTTCCTTTAGCGGCGCCGGTATGGCCGCACTGCCGGATAGACTGATGCCAAGGGCCTCGGCAAGGGAGTTCATGGTCGTTGCAGTGCCCATGGTATTGCAGTGTCCGGGTGACGGAGTGGCATCGGCGACCAGTTGAATGAATTCCTCGTCGTCGATTTCGCCAGCGGCTAGCAATTTCCTGGCTTCCCATACGATTGTGCCGGAGCCTGCCAGTTGACCGCGCCAATAGCCATTCATCATGGGTCCCCCGGACAACGCAATGGCAGGGATATCGATCGTGGCGGCGCCCATGATCATGGCCGGTGTAGTTTTGTCGCAGCCTGTGGTTAGAACGACGCCGTCGATGGGATAACCGAACAGAACCTCAACCAGGCTCAGATACTGCAGGTTGCGATCGAGCGCGGCCGTGGGACGTTTGCCGCTTTCCTGTATTGGGTGGACCGGAAACTCAATGGCGATTCCACCCGCCTCGCGAATGCCCTCACGTATGCGTCTCGCGAGGTCCACATGGATTCGATTGCACGGCACCAGGTCGCTGCCGGTCTGCGCAATGCCAATAATGGGTTTTCCTGAGCGAAGTTCCGCAGCACTGATACCAAAATTGGTGTAACGTTCTATGTGAAGTGCAGTAGCGCTGGGGTCACCGGGAATATCAAACCATTCTCTGCTGCGTAATCGTTTCTTGGATTTTTCTGCCATGGGAAGTCTCAGTCTTAACTGTCATAAAGTTTGGTTATTGCGGGTGTCGGCTGTTTGGTGGAGCCGCAATGTATTGACGCGAGTATAAGTTCCTGCCTGGTCCATCGCCAACCAGGCGCGATACTTTAGTTCAGATGAAACGCGGCGAGGGCATAGCAATGTGAGTACGACCACTGACGAGGCTGCGCAGCTCCTCTTGGCTGCCTGGACCGGGACAACTCGTATCGATGGGTTGCCTTTGAGGTGCAGGCCCGCTCATCTCGACCAGGGTTATGCCATACAAGATGCGTTGCTTATAGCGACCGGCGAGACGCTTGCCGGTTACAAGATTGCGGCGACCAGCGTGGCAGGTCAGCAACACATCGGCATTACCCATCCGATTACAGGGGGATTGCTGAACTCCCAAATTCGTTCACCTGGTGCGCAGGTGTCGTTAAGCGGCAATCAGATGTGCGCGGCCGAGGCAGAATTTGTATTTGAATTTAAAGCGCGTGTGCCCCCTCGATCGACGCAGTATTCGAGAGTGGAAGTTTTGCAAGCAGTCAGTGCGCTACGTCTTGGTATTGAAATTCCTGATTCCCGTCTGAGCGGTTTTGAGGGGGCGGGCGCACCCCAATTGGTGGCAGACAATGCGTGTGCACATTTGTTTATCCTGGGTCAGGCCGTTGCCAGCGGTTGGCGTCAGCATGACCTGGCTGCACAGCGGGTTGCGCTGTGTGTTGACGGTGATGAGTCGGCTGTCGGTTATGGTGCTGATGCGCTGGGTGATCCGCGTGACGCATTGGTTTGGTTCGTTAATCACCTGTCTTCGAGGGGAAAGATGATTGAGCCGGGACAATTTGTGACGACTGGGGTTTGCGCTGGACCGGTGACGGTGAAACCCGGGCAGTCTGTCATCGCCCGTTTCGACGGTTATGGCGAAGTTAATCTGACATTAACGGGCGACGACTGAGGGGATCCCCTATCTACCACCGAGGGTAACGATACGAGGGTGGGACGGTACCAACCATGAATTGGTTTGATGCTGAATCGCGACATATCACTGGCGATGGCAATGCACGGGTGACGGAAGATTAAGTCGGCGTGTAGGCACAAAGGCCTGATGTCTCGCTCGCGTCAAACTAAATTTCAACGGGGTTGTTGTCAGGATCATAGACATTAACCATGCGCTTTTTATTCGACGGTGACACATTGACGTTATCGGTTACACGTCGCTCGCGCAGTGTCTATGGGAATGCATTCAGTCCGGTTGTACGAAAGTTGCCGTGCTCAATGCAAACCTCGGTAGCGCCTGGGGTGATATCGACGCCGCGCAGGTGAATCAGAGGGCGATCTGCCAGATAAAGCGACGAACCAGGAAAGCTGAAGTCGGGTCGCCAGGCTTTCTCGAGTCCCAGCACTTCAGTGTAAAACGAAGTCATGGCGGCAACGTCAGTCGTTCGAATGTTGATGTGATCGAAGTCGATGACAGACATCATGCTCCCAAGGCGAAATCTCAAATAGATAATTTATGATTAGAGGCTTGCGTTGGTTTTTCGATGAAGCGGATAGAATAATGTGATCAGTGGTTTAGTCCATCAACAGAAGATCGTAGAGGTGGCTGTGTGAGCGAAGTGGGAATTTTGGTCAATCCGGCGGCGGCAAGAGATGTACGTCGACTGATTAGCGGTGCCACTAGCGTTCCGCTATCTGAGCGAAGCGCTCGAGTGCAACGCGTACTGACCGGTCTTGGAGCCATTGGCGTTGCCCGGGTATGGATGATGTTCGATCGCGCCGGAATCGCCGGTGGGTTGGTCCAAGCAAGCAAACGCGCGACCGGTTGGCCAGAGATTTGCTTTCTCGACATGCCCGTTGAGGGCGAGTCGTTTGATACCCAACGGGCGGTGCGCTGTATGCGAGAGGTAGGTGTCAAGTGTGTCGTTGTCCTGGGTGGTGACGGTACACACCGTCTGGTTTCCCATGAATGTGGGTCGCTCCCCTTGGTCTGTTTGTCGACGGGCACTAACAATGCTTTTCCAAAATTTCAGGAAGAGACCGTGGCAGGGCTGGTAGCCGGTGCGGTGGCGAATAGTCTTGTCGACAGTCAGATCGTATGTCAGCGTAACAAACGCTTGCGCTGTTTTGTTGATGGCGAGGAAATGATCGCGGCATTGGTGGATATCTGTGTTGCCCGTGAACCCTGGGTTGGTACCCGCGCTTTGTGGCGACCGGAAAACTTTGCGATGCTCTATCTGACTTTCGCTGAGCCAGGAGCCATCGGTTTATCCTCTATCGGCAGTTTGGTCACACCGGTCTCGCGCGAAGCAGAGGTTGGCATTTCCATTAAATTTGGCCCGGGTCGACGTGTCGACGCGCCGATTGCACCGGGACTGATGCGGCAGGTTGAGATCGCGGATGTTGACCCGTTGATATTGGGTGAGCGGGTTCGCGTGCCGGCGATGATCGGAACGCTTGCGTTGGATGGTGAAAAGGAAGTGACTCTGCGTGCGGATCAATGTGTTGAGATCGAGTTGGGACAAGATGGACCGCGGTCAGTTAACGTTGCGGTCGCGATGGCAGTTATTGCCCAACGCGGTCTTCTTTCTGACGGTCCGTGGGATTCTGCTCAAGAGGCCGTATAGCCGCCATCGACAGGCAATGCGGTCGCTGTGACAAAGGATGCTTCATCGGAGGCGAGAAAAAGGATGACATTGGCAATTTCCTCGGGCTCCCCCAGTCGACCCATCGGATGCCGTCGTTTAAGTGTTTCGTGTAGGTCGGGTGATTCAGACAAGCTAGCGGTAAGGGCCGTGTAGGTGAACCCCGGGCAGACAGCGTTTACCCGGATATTCTCCGGCGCCAGGCGGACGCCGAGATCTCGCGTCATCTGAATGACCCCGCCCTTGCTGTGGGGATAAGGGTTAAACCCATCAGATAGCGGTAACTCGGGATGGTAAGACACTAATCCCATGATGGAGGCCAAGTTGATAATGGCACCGCTGGCGTTGCGCCGCATGGCTTCGACGGCCGCATGGGACATGAGCATTGTGCCTTTCATGTTGACTCGGATGACAGCATCCCATTTCTCATCAAAAGACAGCGAATCATCCAGGCTGCGGGGAGTGATTCCAGCCGAGTTGACTAAGATATCCAGCCGCCCTGTGTCTTTGACAAGGGCGTTAACCAAGCCCTCGCACTGGTCTCGCTCAGCGATATCTGCTTTCTCAATTTGTAGTTGTTCGTTGTTGTTTGTTCGGCGCAGTGCATCCAGGGCACTTTGATCAATGTCCGTCGCTAAAACGTGTGCGCCCTCAGCGAGGAAGCGGACTACGGTGGCTTGGCCGATGCCGGATGCACCGCCGGTGACAAGGGCGACCTTGCCTTCAAGTCGACCGGACATCGGGATCCTTCTCAAGCAGGGCCATGGTTATGGCGGTCCACTCATTCTCTAGAGATTCTGTTGCAGGCGGGCGATTACAGCGTCGATACCAATGCTTGGCGTTCTCGATGTCTCCCTCTTTCCTGTGGAGATAGGCATGCACCCAGGCATCGTCTTCGCTATTGCCACTTTGGACCGCTCGATGGGCTGCATCCCAGTCACCATTAGCGTCATGCCACAATCCTTTGAGAGCGCAGCCGAGCCCCGGGGGGGCCTCAGCGTTCTTGAGACTGGAGCGAAAGGCTTGTATTTGGCTTGCGGTGATGTTCATCGAAAGTGATCGCCAACGAACAGGGTTCCTAGACGATGTTTTATTAGGTTAGAGGCTAACATGAACATCCCAATTTTTTACAAATATCCCAATTGTCTGCCGGCAAATTGTATTACAGTGATATTAAAACCATTTTTCCAATATGTCTTTTTCGCGCCAGACGGTGCCAAGTGAGTCGTCCGACGTTACAATGACTCTTTGCTCAATGAGTACTAAACCCAAGTAAAGGAAGCTAAGCGATGCGTTATGAATCACCGCAAACGGTTGATCAGGCTATATCGTTGCTGGCAGGCGCCGGCGGAGATCCCCGGGTATTGGCCGGTGGTACCGATCTGCTTGTACAGTTACGTGCGGGGGTCATAGACCCTGAATTAATCGTTGATATTAAACAGATCGATGAGGCGATGGCTATTAGTACGGAAGCCGGTGGTTTCCGTGTTGGGGCAGCCGTGAGTGGTGCGAGACTAAAAGAACACGACACACTAAGTGCTTCATGGCCTGGTGTCGTAGAGGCTGCCGACCTTATTGGCTCGACCCAGATTCAAGGACGCGCGTCGATGGGTGGTAATTTATGCAACGCGTCGCCCGCTGCGGACACGGTGCCGGCGTTGATTGCTGCTGGGGCAACATGTGCGTTGGCGGGCCCAGGTGGTAGACGAGAGGTGCCGGTTGAAGAGATCTGTACGGGTCCAGGCCAGACCATACTGACTGATGGAGAATTTGTCGTGTCGATACTGTTGCCGGCACGTGGATCACGGTCTGGTGATGCTTACCTGCGTTTTATCCCTCGTACTGAAATGGATATTGCAGTGGTGGGCGTTGGAGTCAGTCTCAGTCTTGATCGCGATGGGCAGTGCAGTGCAGCGCGCGTCGCGGTTGGTGCAGTGGCTCCGACCGCATTACTAGTGCCGGCAGCGGCTGAAGCCCTTGTCGGTGGCACGATCGATGACGCTGCCATTGATGCTATGGCCGCTGCGGTGCGAGCAGTTTGCCGGCCGATAGATGACAAGCGCGGTACAGTGGCTTATCGCATTGAGGTGGCGGGTGTGCTCGCTGAACGAGCTTGCAGAATCGCGCTAGACCGCGCAGGGAGTGCCTAATGGCTAAATATCACATTACGACCCGTATCAATGGCGATGACGTTGAGTTTTTGTGCGCACCCGAACAGACGCTGCTCGACGTGCTGCGCGATGATTTGCGCTTGACGGGCAGTAAAGAAGGTTGTGCGTCAGGCGATTGCGGTGCGTGCAGTGTCACGATAGATGGCCGTTTGGTTTGTTCTTGCCTTGTGTTGGCGGCTGAAGTGGGTGGACAAGAAATTGAGACTATTGAGGGAATGGCTGACGGTGACCGATTGCATCCATTGCAGCAGAAATTTCTTGATTTTGCCGCTCTCCAGTGTGGCGTGTGCACGCCGGGTTTTCTGGTCGCGGCGAAGGCGCTACTGGATCACAATCCAAATCCGAGCGAGACTGAGGTTCGGTATTGGTTGGCAGGTAATCTTTGTCGCTGTACGGGTTACGACAAAATCGTTCGAGCCGTTCTTGATACGGCCGCTGAAATAAGGAATTAAACAATGACCGATTCAAATAAAGCCTCATCTGGAAACGGGACCGGCAACGGCAACGGTAAGGACTATAAGTGGGTCGGCACACGGGCGGTGCGCCCGGATGGCGTAGACAAGGTTACCGGCCGGGCCAAATTTGGTGCGGACCTGCATCTTCCGAATATGTTAGTCGGTAAGGTTTTGCGTAGCCCTCATGCCCATGCCCATATTCGTTCCATCGACACGTCGGCGGCCGAAGCATTAAGTGGTGTCAAAGCCGTCATCACGCGAGATGATTTTTCTGATCAGCCCAAAGGTGCAGTGCAGCCCGCCGGTGAGATGACGATTAACTATCGCGACATGGTGCGCAACGTCATGGCGCGTGAAAAGGCGTTATACGAAGGTCATGCAATAGCGGCGGTAGCGGCTGTGGATGCTCGCATCGCGACCAAGGCCTTATCACTCATCAAGGTTGATTTCGAGGTCCTGCCCCACGTAATCGATCCGGTCGCGGCGATGGAAGACGGCGCCCCTATCATCCAGGAAGACTTAATAACGGACGGTATGGAACAGTCGCCAGGGAGCATGACCAATATTGCAAAGCGGGTCGAATTCGGCCACGGTGATGTTGCGGTTGGATTTGCTGAGGCAGATGTGGTGATTGAACGTGAGTTCACCACGCAACCCGTACATCAAGGTTATATCGAGCCTCATGCCTGTGTTGCCAGTATGACCGAGGATGGCCAGGGTGAGCTGTGGCTATCTACCCAAGGCCACTACGTTGCTCGCGGACACTGCGCCACGTTACTGGGTCTTGACGTATCAAAATTGCGAGTCCAGGCATCGGAAATTGGTGGTGGGTTTGGCGGTAAGACCGTGGTTTACCTTGAGCCACTGGCTTTGGCGTTATCACGCAAAGCATGCCAGCCTGTGAAAATGGCGATGACGCGGGAAGAAGTTTTCCGCGCCACTGGCCCCACGTCAGGTGCCCATTTGTGGGTGAAAGTCGGTGTGACCAACGATGGCCGTATCACCGCAGCCGATGCAGTGCTTAAGTATCAGGCAGGGGCGTTTCCCGGGTCACCGGTGGCGCAGGGAGCGCAATGCGCATTCGCGCCTTACGAGCTTAATCATGTCAGAACCATTGGCTATGACATTCTGGTTAATCGCCCCAAGGTGGCCGCGTATCGGGCACCGGGTGCGCCCATTGCAGAATATGCGACTGAATCGGTGATGGATGAAATCGCAGAGGCCATCGGTATGGATCCGCTTGAGTTTCGTCTCAAGAATGCTCCGAAACAAGGCTCACAATCTTCTTATGGTCCAAAATTTCCGGCGATTGGTTGCATTGAGACGCTTGAGGCGGCACGAGACCATGACCACTACCAGACGCCGTTGAAATCCGGACAGGGACGCGGTGTCGCCACGGGTTACTGGTTCAATATCGGTGGCCAAACCTCGGCGACGCTTAACCTTAGCGAAGATGGTTCAGTTGCACTGGTTTTGGGCACTGTCGATGTTGGTGGCACTCGTGCCTCGTTAGCTATGATGGCGGCGGAGCAGTTGGGTATTGATTTGGACAAGGTTCGTCCCATGATCGGTGATACCAGTGCATTGGGCTATAACATGCTGACAGGCGGCAGTCGGGTAACTTTTGCCGGCGGCATCGCCGTGGTCGGTGCGGCACAGGATCTGATTGGAACATTGAAAGAGCGGGCGGCTAAGTTCTGGGATATTCCCATCGATGATGTGGAGTGGGCTGATGGTGAGGCGCGGGCGACGAACGGGTATACCGACAACATGCAACCATTGCCGTTGCAGGAAATTGCCAAGGATATGGCCAAGACCGGGGGGCCGATTGTGGGTGCCCATTCGATCAATGCACAGGGTGCTGGCCCGAGTTTTGGTACACACGTTGTTGACGTCGATGTGGACCGAGAAACAGGGCGCGTGTGGGTCACACGGTATACCGTCGTTCAGGATGCGGGTAAGGCTATCCATCCAAGTTACGTTGAGGGTCAGTACCAGGGCGGAGCAGTGCAGGGCATCGGTTGGGCCCTTAACGAGGAATATATCTATGATGACAATGGACGTTTGGAGAATGCCGGCTTCCTCGATTATCGGGTGCCGGTTTGTTCCGATGTCCCGATGATCGATACAGTTATTGTTGAGGTGCCAAACCCAACGCACCCTTATGGTGTGCGGGGTGTTGGTGAGACACCGATCGTGCCCCCGATGGCGGCCATCTCAAATGCCGTCGCCGATGCACTAGGCATTCGTTTTACCGACTTGCCCATGTCACCGCCGAGAGTGCTTGCGGCCATAAAAGCAGGTAATGGCGATGTCACCACGGCGAACTGATGGCTAGAATCGTGCTGACCGGCAATCTCCAGTTACACACTGAGGGTGTGAAGGAATTGGAGCTTGACGTCAACACGATTCGCCAGCTAATGCGACAACTGACCACGCGTTATCCAGGATTGCCGGCTGACCTCGAGGACGAGGTAGCGGTGTCCATCGATGGCACTATTTATCAGGATGACTGGTTTGCCGAAATAGCACCTGACAGTGAAGTGCATCTTCTGCCAAAAATCGGCGGTGGCTGACGCTGTTTAATCGATTGTGAGCCGGCGAACGATGATATCGCTCGCGACGTTGCAGGCGCGAGTAGGAAGCGAGATCGGCATCTCTCCATGGATCGATATATCGCAACAGTCAATTGATGACTTTGCGGCGGTGACCATAGACCATCAATTTATTCACGTTGATCCGGTGCGGGCCCAATCGGATGCGCCGTTTGGTGGAACGATTGCACACGGGTTTCTGACCTTATCCTTGTTGAGCCACATGATTGAAAGCGCGTTACCCGAGATCGAGGGCGTGACGCGGAGTATTAATTATGGTTTTGATCGTATTCGTTTCCTCTCACCAGTTCCGTCAGGAAGCCAGATCAGGGGACGATTTGAGTTGCTGCGAGCTGAAGTGCAGCGGGATGCAGAAGTGACTTTATGTTGCCGGGCCACGATCGAGATCCGTAATCATGAGCGTCCGGCACTGGTGGCGGATTGGCTGGTTCGTTATTACCTCGTCTGAGTGCTGGACAGGCTGTATTGATACGGCGGCACGCTTTCAGGCGTTGTCCTTCGATGCCTGGCCGATCACCGTAAAGAAAGAGGCGCTCGTCGGTTGCTCGGGTAATTCGACCTGTGATTCGCTAAGGCGGGCTGTGCGGGTCTTTTCTCCACGCACGATGATTCCCTCGTTGGGATTCGCCATGGGGTTTTTGGCAAGTGGAAACGCATCGGCTGCTGAGTAGACGCAAATGTAGAGTGCACGGGATTGAGGTGAGTGGTTTGGAGCCGATCCGTGAACTAGACGGGTGTGCATCAGGCAGACGGAGCCCGCATCGCCATAGATCGGAACCTCCTCCGGTTGCAGGCGCTGGGTGACGCTGTTTTCAACGACACCGACAAAGGTGGTGTCGTTGAAAAGCGAGTGCACGGGGCCGGTGTGACTGCCGGGTACCACATTGAGGCAGCCGTTATCCGCTGTCATGTCATCCAGCATTAAGAGGGCCGTCACCACGTCATCGTTGGTATGCGGGGTATATCCGAAATCCTGGTGGTAACCCACTTCTGTATTGGATCCCGGTAATTTGAGGTTGATCTTGCAATGATGAAATTTCACATTGGGGCCGATTAGGTCACAAACCATGTCGACCGTTGCTGCATCGGACATAGCTGCGAAATACTCTTTGCTGATGTCTGAGGGGTTATTGACCCGTCGCAGGGCTGGCTGCTCAGGGGAGTGTTCCTGGCCCATATCAAACCGAGCTCGCCCGTCAAGGGTTAGTGGCCCAAAGGGAGTGCTGTGAGAGCGGCTTTCGTCGACCCAACTGTTGAGCTGAGTCTGCAGTTGTTGTAGTTGCTCTGAATTGACCGCGTTTGCAACGGTGAGGTATCCGTTTTGCCAGAAAGAATCGATTTGTTCAGATGTCAGCATGGTGTGGTGCTCTCGCCGAAGAGGTTTAGTTGGCCTTGCCGGCCTGCAACGACTCTAGGTCCAACGCCACGACGCGG
Organism: Gammaproteobacteria bacterium; assembly: GCA_022451485.1. Classification (GTDB taxonomy): domain Bacteria; phylum Pseudomonadota; class Gammaproteobacteria; order Arenicellales; family UBA868; genus UBA11791. The sequence continues at coordinate 120,515 of JAKUQS010000003.1, read as the reverse complement.
GCGGGCGCACCGTCGGCGTTGGCAATTTTTAATGGCAGTGCCATGAGAAAGGTACGTTTCCCTGTTAACTGTACCGTGTTACACAGATATTCGATCATGATCACGCCGTTGCGAAGCAAAATATCATGGGTGACATGTTCTTCGAACGGGCGCGTTTCCCCGGTTAAAAAAGTTCTAATCGGATAATCTTGAGGAAAGTCGTAGGCAATGGCCTTGATCTGTTGTTCTAGTAACCATTGGCTTCCTTCACGCGTCATGTAAGGTGCGTTGCTCCAGAATTCTGGTGTGTGTGGTGAGTGAACTTGGTCCCAAGACGCTTTAATCAGTGCGATGTCGCCTGGGCGGATGTGTTTGCCAGCAGCTGCCAATGCTTCGACTTCTATGGGCGTGTTGGGCGAGATGCCGGTGAGATCCACAATGGCACATTCACCGATAATTTGTTCCAGCATCAGTTCATCAGTGGTGTAGCCGTCGGCCAGGATGTGTCGCGGGGTATCGATATGCGTGAACGCGTGGACCGAGGTTTCGATCCACGTCACTTGGTACTGGTCGCCGCCGGCGAGGTCGCCGGTGTGGTTAAATGTGGGCTTCCAGCGAAAATGCTCGGTAATTGGCATGGAAAGGTCAATGATCTTGGGCATTGATAGCGTTCCGTACTGAAGAGCACTCGCGTTCATCGCGATGGAATGATTTGATGAGTTTGAATGTACCTTGTTTTCGAATCGCCGTGTTGCCGGGAGATGGTATCGGTACCGAAATTATGGCGGCTTGTACACAGGTGCTATCAGTGCTGACTGAGGGCAACGCCGGTTTCACGTTAGACCTGGTCTTCCTGGAGGCGGGGGCTGACTATTTCATGCGCACAGGCGAAGATATTTCAAAAGACGCCTTCAATACTGCGCGAACGGCGGACGCTATTCTTCTTGGGGCCATGGGCCTGCCACAGGTACGGTTTCCAGATGGAACTGAGATCGCGCCACACCTTGCCATGCGCACTGAGTTTGGGCTCTTTGCCGGTGTTCGGCCCGTTAAACAGTATCCTAATTTACCGCCGGTTTTGTTCGATTCACGCAGCAAAAAGGTGGACTTGGTTATTGTCCGTGAGTCAACTGAGGGTCTTTTTGCTCACCGTTCTGAGGGTCATGTGATTGATGATCGTGTGGCGCTGGATACGCTAGAGATTACCCGGCCCGTTTGTGAGCGGTTGTTCGACTTCACGTTTAATCTTGCGCGGGATAGAAAATCGCGTGGATTGCCCGGTACAGTGACGTGTGTCGATAAGTCAAACGTGTTTCGTTCGATGGCATTTTTTCGAAAAATATTTGATGAGCGTGCGCAGTTGTTCCCGGACATCGGTGTGCGTCATCAGTACGTCGACGCGATGGCGCTTGATCTTGTCAGACAGCCATGGGAGTACGATGTGTTGGTGATGGAGAACATGTTTGGCGATATCCTGTCGGATCTTGGTGCGGGAGTGGTTGGTGGTATGGGCATGGCACCGTGTGGTGAGATCGGTCTGGAGCAGGGGCTCTTCCAGCCAGCCCATGGCAGTGCTCCTGATATCGCGGGCAGTGGTCGCGCGAATCCGACGGCCATGTTGGTGTCCGCTGCGATGATGCTGCAGTGGCTCGGGCAACGACATGCAAACGCGCACTGCCAATTGGCAGGAGAGCGTCTTGATGTGGCCATTACCACGGGTTACGCTGAGGCCGATTTTCTGCCGTACGAGTTTGGGGGGACAAGCGGCACCATGGAGGTTGCCGACCGCCTGTGCCGCCGACTTGCGATCAACGGTGAGTCGGTTTAAGACCGGTTAGTGATGACTAACCTGAGTGAAAGGTGTTCGTAGAGGTGACGGATGAAAACTCGTGAACTGATCCCGGTATTGCTTTGCGGCGGTTCGGGAACACGATTGTGGCCGTTGTCTCGAACACATTATCCCAAGCAATTCATACCCTTGGTCGGGGAAACCAGTCTGCTGGCGCAAACGCTTGAGCGCGTATCGGGTGTATCGAGCGGCGCAGCGCCACTGGTCGTTTGCAACGAGAACCATCGATTCATGACGGCAGCGGTCTTAGAACAGTGCCAGCAAACGGCCAGCGCAATACTGCTCGAGCCCGAAGGGCGTAATACGGCACCGGCCATTGCTGTAGCGGCACTTGAGGCACTAGCGATTGGAGATGATCCGGTTCTGCTGGTGTTAGCGGCTGATCATGTAATCACCGATGTGGCTGCGTTTGAGCGGTCAGTTTTACTCGCTGAATCGGCTGCTATGCGTGACCAGTTGGTAACATTTGGAATTACGCCTTCACGCCCAGAGACTGGCTATGGCTATATCCGTGCCGGCGAGATGGTTGGAGATGGGATTTTTGAAGTGGCTAGCTTCGTTGAAAAGCCATCGCTTGAGACCGCGACTGACTATGTTGAATCTGGCGAGTATTACTGGAACAGCGGGATGTTTCTTTTTCGAGCACGGCGCTATCTGGATGAACTGGAGGCCGTTCGTCCAAATATGTTGGTCGCTGCACGAGCGGCCCATGCGAAGGCCGTTCGAGACGGCGTTTTTGTTCATCTGGATGGCGAAGCCTTTGGGAATTGTCCGAATGAGTCGGTTGACTACGCTGTTATGGAAGAGGCGAAACAAACAGCAATGGTGACCCTCAATGCCGGCTGGAGCGATATTGGGTCGTGGTCTGCACTGCATGAGGCCACGGCTCTGGATGAACAGGGTAACGCGGTCCGCGGTGATGTTATGCTGATGGACACGGAGAACAGTTATGTCTATGCCGATCAGGGTTTAGTGACAACAGTCGGCATCAAGGGGCTTGTCGTTGTGTCAACTCCTGATGCGCTGTTGGTGGCCAGCCGGGATCGTGTCCAGGATGTGCGTAAACTCGTTCAGAGACTGTCCGACGAGGAGCGTACCGAACAAGCGCATCACACCAAGGTTTATCGGCCGTGGGGGCATTACGAAGCTATCGATCAAGGTGATGGATATCAGGTCAAACGCCTTGTTGTTGATGCGGGGAAACGAATTTCTCTTCAACGACATCAACATCGTTCTGAGCATTGGGTGGTGGTTCGCGGTAGCGCACGTGTCACGCTCGAAACGACTACCTTTGATCTCGCTACAAACGAATCAACTTACATTGCGGCAGGGGCCATTCACCGGCTCGAAAACGCAGGTTTTCAACCGTTGGAAGTGATTGAGGTGCAAACTGGCACTTATCTTGGCGAGGACGATATCGAGCGTTTTGAAGACGACTTCAACCGCCATTAGATGCAGCCCTAAAATAGATTCGCCGACCTTACCTGAGATTCGAAGCTGCTGGTACAGACCAGTTCAGTTGACAGATGCGGACCGGTTCGGGGGCGAGAAGTGCCAGTGCCCCGTAATAGCCGGCGGGTACGTCCAAGTCATATAAGCGGCATTGTGTGACGTCGACCGGATTCCAGTCCGATTGAATCAGTGCTGCCGGGGTCGTGGCACCGATACTGACCGTAAACGTGGCCAGAGGGATCGCCAATCCTTTGCCATGACACTTGATATATGCCTCTTTGCGAGTCCAGCCGGAAAAGAATGCCGACTCAATGTCAGTGGGGCTGGCTGAGTTGATGGCGCGATACTCATGGGCAGAAAAAAAACGTTGGGCAATTTTTAAGCGGTGCACTTCGGAGCGGCGGCGAACCCGCTCAATGTCGACCCCGACTTCGCCTGCGGTGGTTACTGCGCACAGTGCCCAGTCGCCTGAATGCGATAGGTTGAACTGCAGCATTGCAGGTCCGGGGTCTAGGTAGGGCTTGCCATGAGCATTGATTCGGAAGGAAACAGCCGCTGGTGGTAGACCAAGATACGAGCCCAGTATGCCCCGTAATGCGGTGCGGGCGGTGATAAACCGTTGTCGATCTTTTGGTTGGACGAAGCGCTCTGCACGTGTTCTTTCAGCAGGGCTAAGCACATCGATCAGTCCGCTGGAGGGCAACTTGGCGCAGGCCAGCGAGATCGACCACACATCGACAGTCTCAGGGGAGAGGTGTTGGCGGATGCTCATGGGTCGATTATCAATACCTGTTGATCAAGTGCCTGATGTGCTACGAGTGGGTGAGGCACGCGAAAAAACAATCATTGCAACGCCTCCGATGACAATGGCCCCACCGACTAGAACATCTACAGAGGGTTGTTCCCCAAGAAAGCCGATACTGGTCATGATGGTAAAGACAGGCGTCAGTAACAGCACTGGCATAACCTGCGTAATCGGATGTTTTGACAGGACACGATACCAAATACCATAGCCGATTGCCGTCATAACAATGCCGAGATAGATAACTGAGCCCCAACCAATCCAGCCTGCTGATCTGAGTGCGTCGAGTTGCCCGGTCTCTATCAGGGAAGAGCCGATCAACATTTGCGGGCCCGCGAAACAACCGATCCAGGCAATAAGAGGTAGTGGCGCCACCGCCCCGGCCAGTTGTTTCACCATAATTTGACCGATGGCCCAAATCATGGCCCCGCTACCGATCAGAAACACAGCGAATAGCTGTCCCCTGAGAGTGGGTTGCCCAGCAATCAATGCCACGCCGGCAAAGGCAATAAGCATTCCGGTCAGTCGTTGCCATCCAGGTCGTTCTCGAAAGATAAATGCGGCGATTAAAACGGCGAAGGGCACTTCGAGTTGGATCACAATGACAGCGAGCGATGCGTCGATCATTGACAAGCCAGTAAATGTCAATCCGTACTGAAGGCAGAAGCCGACCATCGCTATCCAGAATACCTTCAGTAGGTACCCACGAGGGATGGGAACAAACCATACGAGTACCGCTGCTGCTAAGGAGAATCGAAGTCCCATCAGAAACACCGGTGGAAACTCCTCAAGCCCGGCTTTGGCAATCGTAAGGCCTGCTCCCCAGGTCAGTGGAACCAGCGTTGCCAGCAATAGATCACGGAACCTCAACAGTGATTACAACGGGCGCGATGGCTAACGCGACCGCAGCCATTCCCAGGTTTTGGTGATACCCTGTGTTAGCGTCACCTGCGGTTGCCAGCCAAAATCGTGATTCACGTGACTCACGTCGAGTATGTTGTGCCGAACTACTGGCGTTGTCTCAGGCGAATGCGCGCGAGCTAAGGGCTGTTTTGTCACTGATTCAACGATGTCGCAGATATCGATCAAGGTTGATCCCTTTCCGGAACCGATGTTGTAGATCGTATCGGGCCACTTAAGTGAAAGGGCCCGTTGACAGAACGCCGTGAAGTCGTCGATAAACAAATAATCTCGAACCGCCTTTCCATCGCCCCAGAGGGTGATTTCGCGCCCATCGAGAATGCATTGAAGCGCAGATCGAATGAACCCAAATGAACTTTTATAAGGCTGGCCGGGCCCATAAACATTGGATGGGCGCAGAATTATCAGGTCAGTAGGGCGGTGTCGATAAGCGTTTGTAAGAAAGGTTTCCATGGCAATCTTGCCAGAGGCATAACAGGACTGTGCGCAAAGAGCTGCACTCTCTATCGCGGGCAATGGGTTCGCGGGATCGTAAATTGATCCACCCGAAGAAAGGTAAATCAGACGAAGATTTGGTTGACGGACGAGCGCAGTGAGATACCTCGCAAAAGGCAGTAAGTTAATCTCAATTTCGTGCGCTAAGTCTGCCACCCCGGTTGATGGGGTCGTGTTCGAAGCGAGGTAGAAGACGACGTCAATATCCATAAGTAATGCATCTTGCTCATGCGCGGATCGCTGAAGAAAATCATTCACTATATGAACGTCGTCAGGGGAAGCAGACACACTTTTCCCGATACACCAGGTGATCACAGTGTTGCCCGAGTTCAGGAATCGCTGGGTTAGCGCGCGACCGATAAATCCGCCACCGCCGATTAGCATTATGTGCATGGCGTTATTTCTTTTGTCGCTTACGTGGTGGTTGAGTTTCAGTGTTAGCCAATGGTCCGCGTAGGCTTGATCAGATTAACAAGAAGTATTACGGTTTGGCGGGAAAACACAATTCGCGGGTGGTAGCGTAGCGCTTCTGATAAGAGTCGCAGTGCATAAGCGGGAGACGTGGGTGCAACATAGCAGGCCCATTCAAGGAATTGGGCGGCGCGCATACGGGTCGGTGGGTGTTGCCCCAATTTTTCCAGGTGGCGGGATGCGGCCTGTGCGATGAAGTGCAGGTGATGGATAAGATGAACGTATCGATATTGCACTGGATTAATCAGAGTCTGGCCGGACAGAATAGCGATCTCTTTTGCTATCGAAGCGGTAATCTGCATGCCAATTGACTCAAATCCTTCCTGGATAACCAGGGCAAAACGGGATTGCTGGACTGTTTTGTCAACGGTTTGCATTAGGCTGGTTGCGTGCACTCGGTATTTAACGAGCGGTTTGTCAATGACGCCAAATCCGGTGTGACAAAGCATTCGCGACCACAGGTCGAAGTCTTCCACTCCATCCATCCCCGATCGATAGTTCAAATCGTGTTCTAAGAGTACACTTTTGCGAATGGCAGCCGATGAGTGACTGCCAATATTGCGCCAGAGGAACCACCAACGGGGTGCACTGGTCACCAACGATGTTTCACCAGTGCATCCATTAACAGTTGCGCCATTTGCGTTGATTATTTCAAGTAGGGTGCGCACAAGTCCAACTGAAGCGGTCTGATTAAGATAGGTGACCTGTTCTTCAAAACGTCGGCAGTGACTAACGTCATCTTGATCAGCTCTAACGATGATGTCGCCGCGGGCATCGATGACGCCTTGGCGCAGTGATTCGGCGAGGCCTCGGTTAGGGTGTTGTTGTAGACGAATGCGCGGGTCGCCGTAACTGTTAATGATGTCTACGCTGTCATCGGTTGATCCATCATCAATGATAAGGAATTCAAAATCACGATAGGTTTGCCCTAGAATGCTATCAATTGCTTCACCAAGATAACGCGCGCCGTTGTAAACCGACATTAGTACCGTGACCGGGGGGTTATTCATCGGTGTTTTCAATCAACTTAAGGCAAAGGATTGGCACAATTTGACGATTAAGATTGGAGTGATTGTTGCCGAAGACTGTAATGAGGGTTGGATAGAGAATCTTCTGGATTATCTTTACGGCCGGCAATGGCTCGCCTTTGTTGCAATAGATCGCACGAGCCGGGTTTCGCCTTCTGCCCATTATGCATGGGGTGTTTGCGCGTACTTTAACTGGGACGCGCGACGAAATGCACATGTGCTACCGGTTAGCAGCACAAAGTCTTGGGAATATTGGCTGGAAAATGTGGCAGATCCGCATCTGATCGGGTTAGTGCATTATCGACCTGGACAGGCATTGCCCGAGTGTAATGTGATCCTCGATTTGGCGGTAAATTCAAGTACGGAACACGCGGCTGCATGTGCGTTATGGCGGCTTGACCCGTGTCCAGTGCAGTCATCAGCTACACGCGGTGTGGTCTTAGAGCGGATCATGGCCCACCAAACAACCAGCATGCTCAAACTGGTTTCCCATAGCGTGGACTCCACCCATGTAATCGATCAACGCAGTATTCGGCTCGATCTCAATTCACCTGCACGGTCGGTTGCCGATCTTGGTAAGGCCGTGGTAGGCCTCGTTGCAGACAATCTCGTTCGCTGGCAGCGGACCGGGATTGAGCCTGGGGCATCGTCTGTTGTGGTTTTCGAGCCACTCAAGCGTGCGAAAACAACAACGCTCGGTGTTGCTTTAATGCTGGCTCGTCGAGTTCAGGACACACGTCGCCACCGCGATGTCCGGCGACAGTGGTCAGTGGCGACATTGAATGCCGCACTTGCTCCCGATTCTGCGAATTGGCATGAGCCACCGCTACATATGGATATTGCTGACCCGTTTCCTGTTTGGGTCGATGAGCGATTGTACGTTTTCGTAGAGTCGATGGACCTTAATCACGGTCGCGGCCAGATTTCGGTGTTTACCGACGTCGATCAGCAAGGGTTTGTTGCCCCGCAGGTCGTTCTTGAGCGACCGTTTCATTTGTCTTTTCCAGTGGTGTTTGAGCACAAAGGGGTTTGGTTCATGTTGCCAGAGCAAAGCGAGTCCGGACGCGTTAGCCTTTATCGAAACACACGGTTTCCCGACGAGTGGGTCTTCGAACGGGATCTCTTGCCTGACTTTCCGGGACTCGACACCATTCCGTTATGGCACGACGACCGTTGGTGGTTGTTTACGACAGCGCGATCGGGTACCAATATTGATAATAACTTGCATATTTTCCATGCCAACTCATTGGATGCCGAGTTTCAGCCGTTGGCGGTGAACCCGGTGAAGTCGAGTTTAGGCTCGTCTCGCATGGCCGGTCATTTCTTTAGGAAAAACGGTCAATTGATGCGCCCGGCCCAGAATGGGTGTCGAACTTACGGGGGCGGTATTGTCTTGAATCGAGTCGATCACTTGACAGTAACTGACTATAAGGAAACCCAGGTGAAATCGTTAGACCCTTTCTTGTCGCCGTACCTTGAAGGATTGCACACGCTTAATTATGCAGGAGATATCGCGGTGGTCGACGGCGTCCGACGTTTGCCAGGTCAGGGTAGCCGCTGGCGCTGATGGGTGATGCAATCGATGACAGGTTCGAGTGCGTCGATGATTTGGTGAAAAATGGCTTGGCACGTCGCTGGTCCCTCGCCATTGGGGTCGACAATATCAATAGGGAGTGATGGATTGAGGGCCGTCAGCAGGTAGATTCGACTCGCGTGTGCGGGATAGCGTCTGGTTGCCTCGGCTACTTGGGTACGCTCCATGACAAAAATGACATCGTTTTCAGTCAATTCAAGCGTCGCTAACGCGCGGGCGCGGTGGTCCTCGAGCGATAGCTTGTGATTTTGGGCGATGTTTCCTGCAATAGGGTCTGCAGGTCGTCCAGGCTGCGCATCAAGACCCGCAGAGATGATCGCAGGGCCTCCGTGCTGTGATGAGAATAGTTTTGCCAGGTAAGCCTCGGCGAATGCGCTTCGCATAACGTTGCCAGAACACACCAACACTAGGCGTCGGGCCTGCTGCAGGCACGACCTGATTTGCTGTGGATTCTTTCGAAGAACGTTTTCTCGAGCGTTGCTAGCGAATAACCTTTTTCTGCGTCGAGCGGCGCTGATCAACCGACAGCCGATACGTTGAACTTCTGATACCAAGGGCCGCGGGTCATCGACAGCAAAGCTATCGATGTGTTCCCTTGGCAGCACCAGTTTTAGTGCATCGGAGACGATGCGCGTCATAGGAATGTCAGCATGCCGCACGGCTGATCGGGTCCAGTCGATATCCCGCTCTAGGTTGCGCCCTCGAACACCGGCGGAATAGGCGGACTGCGAAACGGGTTGATTCTGATAGAGACTCACCAGATGCCTTGGAAAGTCAACGCCGGCTGCCAATGCCAGCGGCAGTCCGCCCCAGAATCGACCATTGGCTTCGATAAACCAATACATCTTTGCACGCGGATCGTATTTAAACTCCAACATCATGGCACCGTGCCAACCCAGTTGTCTGACCAGTTCAGTCGCCTGACCTTCCAGCACAGGATCTAAAGTTTCACTCACTCGATAAGCGCTGCCACCGCCGGTAAGTGGTAGTTCATGTAGCCGGCGGTATTGAAAGCAATGTAGCAGCAGGCCATCGCGGGCAAGAAGGCCGAGGCCGACACCGTGTCCCATGACTCGAGACTGAACGAGCACGTCACCGTAAAGGGCGTAACGTGCCCCGAGGTCTTTCAGTGTGGCTCGATCCGCGACATAGCGGGTTTCAAGCGCCTGTCCGTAGCCGTCAAGCCATGCCAGGGAGCGCTCAGCTTTCACCACCAGGGGAAAGCCGTTTCGAGGTTCAATGGCATCCAGCGCTGCAGGCGCTTTAATGATCCAACTTTCCGGTACATCGAGCCCGGCTTCGAGCGCCAGCGAATGCATGCGACACTTGGACACGACCTGCTCCATCACCGGATTAGGTGCTATTGCAATCGGTGAAAGCGCCTCGAGTGCATTGCGTATTGTTAGGATCGGCACGATGCTGCGGTCAGTAACGGGAATCATGAGATCAAAAGAATGGTTAGTGAGAGTATTTGTCAACCATTCGAGGAACGCGCGGTGTTGTTGCAGTGGGTCAGGGTATATGAGACGTTGGCTAGCGTATCGAGACTGAAAAGCAATGGCGTGTGGTGACGCTGCTGCGGCTGTTACCGCACAACCATGGCGACCGAGGGAGCGAACCACGGCCAGTGTCGACAGCTGATCGGCATCCAGTACCAGCACTTGTCGACACGCGCTCATCGCATTTCCTCCTGTAGCAGTGCATTGATTTCGGGCCAGACTTTTTTCAGCAGTAGCGGCTGCGCATCAGCTGTTGGATGGATGCGGTCGATTTGCATCAATGAGGGTGTTTGAGCGACGCCATCGAGAAAAAATGGAATGTGCCTGATCGCGTATTCTTTAGCGAGAGAGCTATACATCGCTTCAAATCGAGAGGTGTAGGTGGGCCCATAATTGGGCGGCAGACGCATGCCCAGCAAAAGAACGTCGGCATTTTGTGTGAGTGCAAGATCGATCATAAATTCAAGCTGGGCGCGGCTGTCACGAAGTGCTACCCCGCGCAAACCATCGTTGCCGCCCAGTTCAATGATAACGACCGTCGGTCGGTGGCGCTCTAATAGACGACTGAGCCGAGCGGCGCCGCCAGCCGTGGTTTCTCCGCTAATGCTGGCATTGATGACACGGTGTTGACCTGCGGTCGGGTTCAATTGTTTTCGCAACAAATGAACCCATCCCCGTTCGGGAGCCATGCCGAAAGCAGCACTGAGGCTGTCGCCAAGGACGAGAATCGTCCCAGCATAGCTGGGGGCGGCCATAATACCGGCCAACAAGAAAAGGAAAATTCGTGACATGGACCCGATTGTCGTTGCCAACAAACTAACACGGCAAGTCAACGCGCCTGATGGCGTGCTGACGATTCTGGATAATGTGGACTTTCAGGTGATTCCCGGTGAGGCGGTCGCTGTGACCGGGGCATCGGGGTCCGGCAAGTCGACCCTGCTCGGACTGTTGGCGGGATTTGATGTGCCGACTCGAGGGTCGGTGCATTTGTTGGGGCAGGATCTTGGGACGCTCAGCGAAGATGCTAAGGCAGCACTTCGGGCTGGCAACGTGGGGTTTGTGTTTCAGTCCTTTCATCTGTTGCCTTCTCTGACAGCTCTCGAGAACGTTCTGTTGGCACTCGAACTCGCCGGCGTCGTTGGAGCTGAGGCACGGGCTAGAGAGATACTGGATGAAGTTGGCCTTGCACATCGGCTGCGTCATTTCCCGCGACAACTGTCGGGTGGAGAGCAGCAGCGGGTTGGGTTGGCTCGAGCATTTGCCGTTTCACCTCAAATACTATTTGCTGATGAGCCAACTGGAAACCTAGAACAAGAGAGCGGTCGGCAGGTCGCCGATATGCTTTTCAATCTCCGGCGTGATACGGGAACTGCGCTGGTTTTGGTTACACATGATGAGACGCTGGCGACTCGGTGTGATCGCGTTTGCCGCATGTCTAATGGCTGGGTGACCTCTTCATGAGTCGTGTTCACTGGGTGTGGCGTCGAGTGCACAGGGAGTTGCAGGTCAGCGAGTTACGGGTTCTGGTGCTTGCGGTTGCGATTGCAGTCACCGCTGTGACCTCGGTGGGTTTCTTTACTGACCGAGTCGGGCGGGCAATGACCCTGCGGTCAGCCGAAGTCATGGCGGCCGACCTAGTGCTTCGGTCGCGGTCATTGATTTCAGCTGACTACGCCACCAAGGCAAAAACCTTGGGTCTCGATGTAGCAGAGGTGCGCGAATTTCCAAGTGTCATCGTGGTTGGTGAAGACATAACGTTACTCGTTTCAGTCAAAGCGGTGAGCTCAGCTTATCCACTACGCGGGGCTTTAACGATCGCGGATCGGCCCGCGGGCGAGCCCTACTCTCCACGGTCAGGTCCTGTCGAAGGAGCCGCCTGGGGTGACGCTCGATTTTGGGCACAAAGCCAACTTGCTCATGGTGCGACTATTACCCTCGGACGTCTTGATCTGACTTTGAAGCAAGTGATCAAACGTGAACCCGATCGGGGCCAGTTCTTGTTTGATCTGGCAGCGCCCCGTCTCTTGATTGGTCTTCAGGATCTCGGTGCGACCGGCCTTGTGACAGAGGCCAGTCGAGTGCGCTATCGCCTGTTGTTGGCGGGCAGCGCGCAAGCATTGGACACATATCGGCGCTGGTTTAAGCGTCAACAGACAGAAGGCTTGAGCGAAGGCATCGAGCTTGAGGGGGTCGGTGATGAGCGACCGGCGCTACAGTCAGCGATGGATCGGGCTGCCAGTTATCTCGGGCTTGCTAGTCTCAGTGCTGTCATCATTGCCGGTGCCGCGATTGCTTTGGCTGCGAAGTTGTATGCGCGTCGTCAGACAGACGTGGCGGCGGTGATGCGTGCACTTGGGGCTTCTCAGTCGACTCTTTTGCAGGAAGTTTTGCTCGGCCTTATGTTACTGGCCTGTGTCGGGACCTTGATCGGTCTGGTGCTTGGCTATCTTGGACAGGCTGGGCTTGGTTATTTTGCCGGCCGTGCGCTCACAGTGGAACTGCCTTCGCCTTCAGTTCGGCCGGTGTTGGCGGGACTGATTTCAGGCTTGTTGATGACCTTGGGGTTTGGTCTCGCGCCCATCGTAGCCTTGCGCAAGGTGAGTGTGATGCGTCTTATTAGACGCGAATCCACAGCGGTGACGACCTCAAGTGCCTCGCTGACTTTGATGGCAATTGCCGCAACCACGGGATTGGTTTTCTGGCAAGCAAGGGACGGAGTATTGGCGATGTGGGTATTGGCTGTAATGATCGTGTTGGTATTGGGTTTAGTGGGCAGCGGTTGGCTGTTCTTCGCGGGACTCAGAAAAATTCGTTTCGGACCATCAGCGACTCGTTATGTGTTGTCCAGTCTTGGTCGTCGATCCGGCATAGCGACCTTGCAGCTGTGTGCATTCGGTGCCGGTATCATGGCGCTGTTGTTGCTGATGGTGATTCGGGTAGATCTCCTTGATAGTTGGTCAACCAGCATTTCGCCGCAGGCGCCAAACCATTTTGCGATCAATATTCAGCCGCCTCAGCGGGCGGCTTTTGAAAGTGCGTTGGAAACAGCCAATCTAGCCAGTCAAGGCGTGTTTCCGATGGTGCGAGGGCGGTGGACAAAGCACAACGGCAGGCGGGTCGATCACGCAACCTTTTCTACGCCACGCGCGCAGCGCCTTGCCAGTCGGGAATTCAACTTGTCGGTTGCCGAAGCGTTACCGGAGGGCAATACCATTACTCGGGGATCTTGGTTTTCGACCGCCGAGGGGCGGGCGGGTGAGTGGTCGGTGGAAGAGGGGCTTGCCCAAGCTTTGGGGATTGCCTTAGGTGATGTATTGGCGTTTCGAATTGCAGGGGAGGAGGTGAGTGGATCGGTGACTAGCCTACGCCGAGTGGCGTGGGACTCTTTTCAGGTCAATTTTTTTGTCATTGCCTCGCCAGGGTTACTCGTTGACAGACCGACAACCTATATTGGCAGTTTTGCATTGCCTCCGGCACGTGGGGCGGTATTAGCAGACTTGATCCGTCAGTTCCCTGGTGTGACGGTCTTTGATGTTGGTATGCTCCTGGAACAGGTTCGGGAGATCATCGATCAGGTCAGTCTCGTGGTGCAATATGTGTTCGTGTTTACCCTGTTAGCGGGGATCACGGTATTGATCGCAGCGGTCCAGGCGGGTGCACAAGATCGCCTTACGGAAATGGCAATTCTCCGCGCACTGGGTGCGGGCCGGCGACGGTTGGAGTGGGGGTTGCTTCTAGAATTCCTAATCCTTGGCAGTATGGCCGGCTTACTGGCCGCTTTTTTTTCTGTGGTGGCCGGGCACATACTGGCACGGGAGGTTTTTGATCTGCCATTCCAGCCCGGAATTGCGGTCTGGCTGGTGGGTATAGGCGGCGGTGCGGTGAGTATTGGCCTGTTTGGGCTACTCGCGATTAGATCAGTTTTAAGGAATCCACCGCTCACGCGATTGCAATGGATACAAAATTAACCGCGCCGGGAGTCCGGGCTTAGAGGTGCCCGGGGTATAGTTTGCTGGAAAGCTATTCCGGTCGATAGCCACATCAAGTAGCATCACTACTTTAAGGTCTTAGCGTTACATCGCATGAAGCACTCCGCGCTCCAGATATTTCGTCAGGCATGGTCGAGTCATCGAAAATGGCCTCGTACCTGGTCAAGCCCTGAGCCCAAACCGGCTTATGACGTCGTCATTGTGGGCGGCGGTGGCCACGGCCTGGCGACCGCCTTTTACCTTGCGAGTGAGCACGGTATTCGCAATGTTGCGGTGCTTGAAAAGGGCTGGATTGGCGGCGGCAATACGGGTCGGAATACCACCATCGTGCGGTCAAATTATCTGCTGGATGGCAACGAGCCGTTCTACGAGTGGTCGCTCAAATTATGGGAAGGGCTTGAACAATCACTGAACTACAACGTGATGATGAGTCAACGTGGTGTCATCAATTTATTTCATTCGGATTCACAACGAGACGGTTTTGTTCGCCGTGGTAACGGGATGCTGATGCATGGTGCGGATGCGAAACTGATGGATCGGGACGAACTGGAAAAGGTCTTGCCCTATCTTGATTTTGATAACGCGCGGTTTCCTGTTTTGGGTGGTTTATGTCAGCCCCGCGGTGGGACCGCTCGCCACGACGCCGTGGCGTGGGGTTTCGCTCGAGCCGCAGATCAACTGGGTGTCGACATTATCCAGAACTGTGAGGTGACCGGCATGCGTGTGAACAATGGTGCCATTGAAGGACTCGATACCACCAGGGGGTTTATCGGCGCGGGTAAAGTTGGGCTGGCAGTTGCTGGCAACTCTTCGCGCCTCGCGTCAATGGCGGGGTTGCGCCTACCGATCGAGAGTCACGTTCTTCAGGCCTTTGTATCGGAGAGCATTAAACCGCTGGTCGACACGGTTGTAACTTTTGGCGCTGGGCACTTTTATATTTCTCAATCCGACAAGGGGGGGCTGGTGTTTGGTGGGGATCTGGATGGTTACAACTCTTATGCCCAACGTGGAAATCTGCCGACCGCTGAGCATATTATGGAATCGGGAATGGCAATGATGCCTTGTCTGGGCCGCGTCCGCGTGGTGCGGCACTGGGGGGGTGTGATGGATATGACCATGGATGGCAGTCCCATCATCGGATTGACGCCAGTGACCGGTCTCTATCTGAATGGCGGCTGGTGCTATGGGGGTTTCAAGGCAACGCCGGGATCAGGTTGGGTTTTTGCCTACACCTTGGCACGCGGCGAGCCGCATCGTTTAAACGCAGCCTACCGACTGGATCGGTTTTCCACAGGCCGGATCATCGACGAGAAGGGTGTGGGTCCACAGCCCAACCTGCATTAAGTCGTCGACGATGCGAATTCCCTGTCCATATTGCGGCGAGCGAGGACTCGAAGAATTCAGTTATCGCGGTGATGCCACGGTAACGAGACCAACTTCCATCGAGCCATCTTCCGAATCAGCGTGGCATGACTACGTGTATGTACGAGACAATCCGCATGGCCCGCATTGGGAATTTTGGCACCACATCAGTGGCTGTCGCGCCTGGTTTCGATTGAAACGCGATACGGTGACGCACGAAGTGCTGGCTGTTGCACTGGCGGCAGAAGCGGATGTAGAGGACTATAGGTGATGACACGGCAGAAGTTTCGCCTGCCCGTCGGTGGCTTGATTGATCGGTTACAACCTGTCGAATTTCGATTCGATGGTAAGTCTCTCGAGGGTTACGTGGGGGATACGTTGGCCTCGGCGCTGCTCGCTAACGGAGTTCGTCTGGTGGGACGCAGTTTTAAGTACCACCGGCCGCGCGGAATTTTTACCAGTGGGTCCGAAGAGCCGAACGCGTTGGTTGAGTTGAGAGAAGGGGCTCGACGAGAACCTAATACACGGGCCACCGTTACCGAGTTGTTTGAGGGATTGTCAGCCTGCAGTCAGAATCGATGGCCAAGTTTGCGATTCGACTGGCGGGCGGTTAACGGTTTGGTATCGGCGTTGTTACCCGCCGGGTTTTACTACAAAACATTTATGTGGCCTCCATCTTTTTGGGAAAAAATTTACGAGCCACAGATTCGACGGGCGGCGGGACTGGGTCGTGCGTCTTCTCGTGCGGATCCGGATCACTACGAAGCCAGCTGGCATCACTGCGACCTGCTGGTTATTGGTGCAGGCCCAGCCGGCTTGATGGCTGCGAGCGCCGCGGCACGAAGTGGCGCCCGTGTGCTGATTGCTGATGAGCAGGCCCGTTTCGGTGGCACGCTGCTCGATGAGAACGTGGTTATTGATGGGTTCACGGGAATCGAGTGGGCACGCGCTTGTATCGAGGAGTTGAACGCGTCTGACGACGTGACACTATTACCGCGAACTACCGTATTCGGTCACTATGACCATAATGTTTTTGGCGCAGTGGAGCGGGTCAATGATCACTTGGCTGAACCGCCACCCGGCCAGCCCCGACAACGGTTGTGGCACATCGTTGCGCGTCAGGTGGTTCTTGCCAGCGGTGCAATGGAGAGAGGGCTGTCGTTCACGAACAATGATCGCCCGGGCGTGATGCTGGCCGGTGCAGTTCGGTCATATGTCAACCGCTATGCGGTTGCGCCAGGTGAATCGGCCATTGTTTTTGCTAACAATGACAGCGGTATCCGCACAGTCCGGGACCTCAAGTCAGCCGGACTCGCGGTCCGAGCTCTCGTTGATGTGCGATCGGGTGTTGATTCGGTGGTGCGTGCAGAACTCGAAGACAGCGGGACGCAGGTTTTCGACAACAGTGTGGTGTTTCGTGCACATGGTAGAACTCAGTTGAGAGGGGCACGCATAGCGCCACGTGGTGGAGGCCAGGGGGTTGATCTTGATTGCGACCTACTGTGTCTTTCTGGTGGCCATGATCCGCGTATTCATTTGACTTCACACACCGGCGTGAAGCCGGTTTTCGACAACACGCTTGGTTGCTTTGTGGCTGGTGACCTGGGGGATACGGTGTCGGTTGTTGGCGCAGCATCTGGGCGGCTCGATATTATCACTGCCCTTCGAACAGGATACGATGCGGGTCGCGAAGCCGCTTTACGTTGCGGGCTTACGTTGGCTAGTGAACAGCCGGTGCCGGAGGTGACGGGCGTGTCTGCCGAGGCGGCAAGCGAAGCGCTTTGGCAGATTGCGGGCGCAACAGAAAAAGCCTTCGTTGATTTACAGAACGATGTGACCGTGGATGACGTGGCATTGGCGGCAAGAGAAGGGTTTGATTCGGTTGAGTTGATGAAACGCTACACCACCCTTGGAATGGCTACGGATCAGGGAAAAACATCAAATGTGGCCGGCTTGGCGATCCTGGGTGAACAAACCCAGCGGGAGATGGCTGATGTGGGAACCACGACCTTTCGCCCTCCTTACACACCGGTTGCCATTGGTGCATTTGCTGGAGACAGTCGCGGTCGGCATTTCCAGCCAGTTCGTTACAGTCCGTTACATGAATGGGCTGTGGACTTGGGCGCAGAATTCCTTGAGGTGGGATTGTGGTACCGGTCTCGATACTTTCCTAAAGTGGGTGAGGACATGGCGGCTGCGTCTGAGCGTGAAGTGTTGGCAACGCGTCGTTCCGTCGGAGTGTGTGATGTCTCAACTTTGGGCAAGATAGATATTCAGGGTCCCGACGCAGGCGAATTTCTTAATGTACTTTACAGCAACGGATTCAAAACGTTGCAGGTGGGTAAAGCACGATACGGTTTGATGTTGCGTGAAGACGGCATCCTTTATGACGATGGTACTGCCTCGCGACTGGCAACTGATCGGTATCTGATGACGACTACGACCCATAATGCAGCTGGCGTGTTGGCGCATATGGAGTTTCATCACCAGTGCGTCTGGCCGGGGCTCGACGTTCAGTTTTGTTCGGTAACAGAACAGTGGGCGGGCCTTGCCGTTGCGGGGCCGCGAAGCCGCGAATTATTGTCTCGTGTGCTGCCACAGATTTCGCTTGATAACGACGCATTCCCTTATATGGCTGCGGGAGAATTCACCTTTCAAGGAATGCCGCTTCGGCTTTTTCGTATCAGTTTTTCTGGGGAATTAGGTTATGAAATTAACGTGCCTGCCGGCTATGCCCGAGCTTTTGCTGATCATCTGATGGAAGTCGGGGCGGCATTCGACATCACACCGTACGGGAGTGAGGCGCTGGATGTCATGCGGATAGAGAAGGGACACGTGACCGCCAAGGAGTTGAACGGGCAAACGACTCCACATGATCTTGGCCTTGGCCGGATGGTCAGTCACAAGAAGGATTACATTGGCCGTTTCCTATCCGGTCGTCCTGGCATGATTGATGCAAACCGACAGCGCATTGTTGGCCTGATTCCCGAGCGAGCCGGTGCCCGACTCTTCGCCGGTGCCCATCTGGTGGGGCCGGGTAAGTCTGCGATAGCGAAGAACGACGAGGGATTTGTTACCTCGGTCACTTATAGTCCGGCCTTGGGCCACTGGATTGGTTTGGCACTTGTTAACGGTGGGGAGGAGCGTATCGGCGAGAAGATGCGCGCTATTGAAGGACTCCGCGGCATGGAAGAGGATGTGGAATTGGTGTCGCCGTTGTTTCTTGACCCTGAGGGAGTACGTTTGCGTGGCTGAACTGATATTTGAACCGGTCATTGACTCCCCACTTCTCAGACACCTGGAGGACGCACAGGTTCTGCTCTCAGGGCAGACGCATCCAGGTGTGGTCATAAAGGAAATTCATGGACGATCTTTGGTGTTGGTTACGCGTCGGCAGAACATGGAATTGAAGTGGGGCGAACGAATCGATGCGGCATTGGTAGAGAATACTGTCGTTGCATCCGGCACGCGTACTTGGCATTGGTACGGTCCGGGAATTTGGTTGGTTTGTTCTTCAGGGCTCGAAGAAGGTCAGCTATCTGTGGAGCTTGAAACCCAACTCGGCGGAGTCGCCTCCGTGGTTGAACTCAGTCACGCGCGTAGCATTGTGTCGCTTTCAGGGCCCAAGGCGTTGTCGGCGTTGGCCAAGTTATGTTCGTTAGACCTGCATCCAAAGGTTTTTGTCGCAGGGTCATGTGCGAATACCACCATGCACCATATGACGGTACACATTGCCAGGGTGCCTGGGCGGGATGATTTTGAATTGCATGTCATGCGGGGGTTTGCCGTGAGTCTTTGTGAGGCGTTGGTATCCGCTTCGGCCGAATACGGTTATCGTTTTGAATGTTGACGTGTGGGCTCAACGTGGGTGAGTCGGTTGATGATGAGGCTTCGGTGGTCTGGTCGATTTAATGCAGAAAAAAACAGTGAAAGCCGCTGTTTGCCGAGAATTTGGCAGCCCGCTATCCATTGAATGGGTTGAGCTGGCTTCTCCAGGACCGGGAGAGGTGCAGGTTCGTCTCAGTGCTTGTGCCATATGCCAAAGTGACATTACCTATATGAGTGGTGTGTGGGGCGGCGATTTGCCGGCAGTCTACGGGCACGAAGCGGTGGGTGTGGTGGAATCGTTAGGCAGTGGCGTGTCTAAGGTGCACGAAGGGGAGAGCGTTTTAGTAACGTTGCTGCGGTCATGTGGTGAGTGTTTGTTCTGTCGCAGTGGTGATGAGCCTTTGTGCGAAGGCGAAGTGTCGCTGGATATTCATTCTCCTTTGACCGACACGCAGGGGAACTCCATCGTTCAGGGCCTGCGGACAGCGGGTTTTACCGAGGCGGTGGTCGTGAGTGAGTCTCAGATCACATCGATTCCTGCGGACATCCCTGCGCAGAGTGCGGCATTGCTGGCGTGTGGTGTTATCACTGGCTACGGTGCCGTTGCGCGAGTGGCTGGAGTGCCACCGGGCAGCCGTGTGGTGACGCTGGGCGCCGGTGGGGTCGGCCTTAACTGCATACAGACTGCAGCCATTGTGGGCGCGGTAACCAATATTGCTGTCGATTTGTCACCAAACAAGTTGAAAGCTGCGATGGCTTTTGGAGCAACTCATGCATTGAGTGCGGCCTGTCCCGACGTGGTGGATGAGATTAAGGCCCTGACGGCCGGTCGTGGTGCCGACTATGTTTTCGTTGCCACAGGCAGCGGCTCGGCCATGGCTGTTGCCCCGCTTCTAGTGCGTCGTGGTGGTACGGTGGTGCTGGTTGGGATGGCTCCGAGTGGCCTTAAAGTGCATTATGAACCGCTGGATATTGCCAATGATTCTATTCGTTTGATCGGAAGCAAAATGGGCGGGGCGCGTTTGCAGACCGATATTCCGACGTTACTCGCTCACTACCGTAGTGGACGTTTGAAATTGGATGAACTCGTGTCAGGTTGCTATTCCCTGGAAGACATTAACAAAGCGATTGATTCGGTAAAGCGCGGTGAAGCATTGCGCAATGTGATTGTGTTTTCTGGAGAAAACGCCTGAAATCTGTTAGTCGAATAGCGCTGACAACTCATCCATAATGGTACCGCCCAGTTGTTCGGCGTCGTCGATCGTAATGGCTCGTTGATAGTAATGGGTTACGTCATGACCAATACCGATGGCGATGAGTTCAATCGGTGATTCCGCTTCGATCCTTTTGATCACGCCTTTAAGGTGTCTGATCAGGTAGTTATCGCTGTTGGCGGATAAGGTCGAATCATCGACCGGGGCTCCATCTGAAATAACCATCAGAACACGTCTTTGTTCTGGCCTCTGTAGCAGTCGTTGGTGAGCCCAAAGGACAGCCTCTCCGTCGATATTCTCCTTCAGAATGCCTTCGCGCAGCATCAGTCCGAGATTATTTTTTGCACGACGCCATGGAACTGATGCGGGTTTGTAGATGATGTGCCGCAAGTCGTTAAGGCGACCCGGAGCTGTCGGCGTGTTGTCAGACAACCATTTTTCTCTTGATTTCCCGCCTTTCCATGCGCCGGTAGTGAATCCGAGGATTTCTACCTTGACTCCACATCGTTCCAGCGTGCGAGCCAGAATATCTGCTGACATGGCAGCGACCGTAATGGGACGGCCCCGCATAGAGCCCGAGTTATCAATAAGTAGTGAGACGATGGTGTCGCGGAAATCAGTTTCTATCTCCTCCATAAAGGGGCGTGCGTCGGTTGGGTTGGCGACGACCTGGGCCAGTACGGCGGTGTTGAGTTGGCCCTCTTCAAGGTCGAAGCGCCAGGCAAATTGCTGGCGGGCAAGCAGTTTGCGTTGCAGGCGATTGGCCAGAGGTCCAATAACGCTGGCAAACTGGGCCAAGCGGTCGTCCAGCCGTCCGCGCAGCCGCCCCAGTTCTTCTGTATCACACAGGTCTTCAGCACGCACAATTTCGTCGAAGACATCCGTATAGGCGTCGTAAGGGGGCTGTGAATTATTTTGGGACGCATTAATGAAGGACGCATCTTCAGGAACTTCGTCTTCGTCGATAGCTTCCATGTTTAATTCATCGGCATCGATATCGCTAAGATCACTGTCCGCTCCGTCTTCCAATGCCTGTTCTTGTGCTTGCTCGTTGCCCTCATCTTCGGACTGGCCCGGGTCAGCTGGATCCTCCATTTCGTCTTCACCGGGATCCGTGGTGGTTAGCTCGTTAGGTTCGTCGTCGAGAAAATCCAGTGCAGAAAGAAACTGCCGCACCTGTTCGGCAAATTGCGTCTGGTCATTAAGCGTGCTCCGAAGGGAGTCGAGAGTCGCTTGCAGGCGGGGTTCGACTAAGGGTCGCCACAGGTTGGCCATGGTTCGCGCAGAAATTGGCGGTGCCTCCCCCGTTAATGCTTCTCTAACGAGTAGTCCAAGTGCATCGGGAAGTTGATCGTCGGCGCGCTCAACGACTGCCTCGTATCCTTGTGCGCGGCAATAGACGTCGCGCACTGCCGCCAGGTTATGAGCAATGCCAATGCGATGTTGGGAGCCGAGGGATTCAACCCTAACGGTTTCTAATGCATCGAAAGCGGCTCGTGCACTCGGTGTGCCCGGTTGGTGCTGGTTGTGGATCATGGAGTCGTGATGGCGCAGCCGAAGCGCCATGCCGTCGGCTTCGCCGCGAACCCGTGCTACTCGATCATACGCAAGATCTGTTGGAGGCACGGGAAGCTGCGCGTCGTGTCCTGCAAGTCCAACCTTTCCGTCAGCGAAAGATACGGCCAGCTTGTTATCCTGGGCGATTGCCCGCATCGTGCCGGCGGTCGCGTGGCAAAAGTTGTCGACCGGGGGTTGCCGGTCCATCGTCCCTTAGGCCTCCGCGACCTGAACGCCGGATTCTGCCAGTTCGGTGCCAAAACAGCGTTGGTAGAATTCAGCCACGACAACTCTCTCAAGTTCGTCGCACTTGTTTAGAAAGGTAAGACGAAACGCCAACGCAAGATCGGAGAAGATGCGGGCATTCTCGGCCCACATGATGACAGTGCGTGGAGACATCACAGTAGATAAGTCACCGGCGGCAAAACCAGCGCGGGTAAGTTCGGCTACTGCAATCATGGCGCTGACGGTTTCGTGACCTTCCGGGTCATCGAAATCTGGCACCTTGGATAACACAATTTGTCGTTCTGCTTCCAGCGGTAGATAGTTAAGTGTAGCGACAATATTCCAGCGATCCATCTGACCCTGATTAAGTTGTTGTGTGCCGTGATAGAGGCCGGTGGCATCGCCAAGGCCAACCGTATTGGTGGTTGCAAACAGTCGAAAATACGGGTGGGGTCGAATGACCCGGTTCTGGTCGAGTAAGGTCAAACGGCCATCTGCTTCTAGCACGCGTTGAATCACAAACATCACGTCAGGTCGACCCGCATCGTACTCGTCGAAAACCAGTGCGCACGGATTTTGTGCCGCAATCGGTAGTAAGCCCTCTTGAAATTCTGTCGCTTGATGACCGTCTTTCAATATGATGGCATCTTTACCAATAAGGCTCACACGGCTGACATGACTGTCCAGGTTGATGCGGATACATGGCCAGTTCAGCCGGGCTGCTATCTGTTCCACGTGAGTCGATTTGCCAGTGCCATGGAAGCCTTGCACCATGACGCGGCGGTTGTGGGTAAAACCAGCAAGAAGAGCGAGTGTCGTATCGTGGTCGAAGCAATAAGTATCATCAATATCAGGAACATGCTCGCTTCGTTGGCTGAAGGCAGGCACTTGCAGGTCCGCGTCGAGGCCAAAATGCTGACGCACAGAGATATTAATATCAGGTTCCTCAAGTGGGTGACCCAAGTCGCCGTTGTTATGGGTGGATTTTTCCATTCACAGAATCCTTACGATCGTTATAGTCAGTTTTCCGTTATGTCACGGTGTGCTATTTGATGTCTCAAGCAGATTGTAGACTAAAGCGGTAGTGGTATTGCCAGATACGATAATCTCAAGAGAGGTGAAGGCGATGACGAGCAATCGGAATTCAAGTGCACGGGTCGAGGTGTCGCGGATTGCATCGCCAGGTTTGTCGGGAGAACAGCGAGCAGCAATCGATCAACCGATCGAGCATGCGGCCGGTTTGCCGGGGGAGTGCTACACCAGTGCTGAGTGGGCCAGAATTGAACGTGAGACAGTGCTGGCTTCATCATGGACTTGTGTCGGTTATTGCCATGATCTTGCGCTTGGCGCGGTTCGACCGGTTGATTTACTCGGATTGCCACTGGTCATTGTCCGTGACGGAACGGGTACCGCACGCGTTTTTCACAATGTTTGCAGACATCGCGGACACCGATTGGTGACAGAGGAAGGCGTGATGCGGAAAGTCATTCGTTGCCCGTATCACAGTTGGACTTATGGGTTGGATGGCGCATTACACAGTACACCGCATATCGGTGGGCATGGCCAACATCAGTGCGCTAACTTTGATAACGGCGAGCACTCCTTGTGGGTAATACGAAGCGCAACGTGGCTGGGCATGGTATTCGTGAATTTAGACGGGAACGGGCCGGACTTCTCCACGCATATTGCTGAACTCGAACAACGCTGGTCGTCTTTTACTGGCGTTGGAGGGTTGAATGACGTCGAGGCAGCTGGTGAGGACGGATCACTGGAGCTTGAGTTCCACGCTAATTGGAAGCTTGCGATTGAGAATTATTGTGAGAGTTATCATCTCCCCTGGGTGCATCCTAGCCTAAATAGTTATTCGCACATCGATGATCATTACAATATCGTTGGGGGTGGATGGGGTGCAGGGCAGGGCACATACAAGTTCACATTCAGTGAACGTGCTGGTATTGAGTTGCCAGTCTTCGATCGGTGGCCGAAAAATAAGTCGGCCCAGGCGGAGTACGTGGCTCTATTTCCCAACGTTTTGCTTGGACTCCATATCGATCACTTTTACAGCGTGATCGTGCAGCCCGTTGCCCATAATCGAACGAGGGAGCTCCTGCAGATCTATTACGTCGGTAACAGCATGGCCGATGATAAGCACGCGAGAGATCGGCGGGAGATGTTGAATGGTTGGCGTGCAGTCTTTGAGGAAGACATTCGACCGGTAGAAGAAATGCAGCGGGGGCGTGATTCAACGGTATTCGACGGCGGGGCGTTTTCGCCCGCCCTCGATATAGCGACGCACCATTTTCACCGATGGGTCGCTGCTCGCTATCCTGACGCGGCGTAGACTGCTAAACAGCGCTGTCATCAGGATGGCCTGACCCATCATAGGTCTCCCCACCGGAAGCAAGGTAGTCGAGCTCTTCTTTGGTTGGACTCCGTCCAAGGACAGTGTTTCGGTGCGGGAATCGTCCAAATCGTTTGATCACTTGGCGATGACTGTGAGCGTAATCGACGAATTGTTCAAATATGGGATACAGGTCCGTTGGCGCGTGTTTCAATAAATCTTCAAATAGCGCGACGGAGCGGTTCTGTGTGGGCAAGTGCTCGGCATGTTCGAAGGGCAGGTACATGAAGGAAGCCGCAAGCGGATGAAGCTGTCGATCGTATTGTTGTTCGATCGCTTTTTCCGCGTGACTAAGCGCTAAAGCATCGTAGGCAAAGGCGCCCGGGTTGTCGCGGAAAAGATTCCGCGGAAACTGATCCAGTACCAAGATCATGGCGAGTGTTCCTTCACACGAGTGCGACCAATGATTTAGGCGGCCCAGACGTGCGGCTTGGGGCAGGTGGGCGAAACGTTCTGAAATCTTGGCATCAAAATCGTCGGATTGCTTAAACCACGTACTCACGCGCGCGACGGCCGCGTCGGAGTTGTTCAGTGCCCCATCAAACCAGAAATCGAGGATCGCCGAATAGCCTAGGTCGCTCATGGTTGAGCTAGCAGCACTTCAAGGATAAACCGAGTCCCAAAATAGGCCAGTAGTAGCAGGATAAAACTGGCCAGTGTCCATTGCACGGCGAACTGACCACGCCAACCGGCGAACACGCGCCCCCCAAGCAGCGTTGCGAAACTGCACCAGGCTAGTACCGAAAGAACAGAGTGGTGATTAAAGACAAAAGCGGTTCCAAACAGTTGGTTGCTAAAGCCGATACCGCTCAGTAGCGTAATACTGAGGAGGACAAAACCAACGGTGATTAACTGAAACAGTAACGTTTCCATGGTCTCGACCGGTGGCAGGGAGCGAATTATGCCCAGCGAGTGTCTTTGCCTCAGTGAGCGTTCTTGAACACGGACCAGCAGAGCTTGTGTCACCGCCAAACTGAGCAATGCATACGCCAGAGCAGCGACCAGGCTGTGTGCAAGTGCTAAACCGCTAGTTAGTCGGAGTGGGTGGGGGTCCCCTGGGAAAATAGAACCGATTGCAACAGCCGCTGCAGCAACGGGCAACAGCAAGAACGCGAGCGCAAGGATCGGTTGACGCACGGCGCTAACAAGAAAGAGGGCCACGATGATGAGCGCCACGATCGAAATCGTTGAGCCCAGAGCGAGGTTGAGAGTAGCTAAATTATTGATACCCGGAAATACTGCGCCGGCATGGCAGGCGATCGCCACTCCCATCGCCCAGGCAACAGAGGCGCTTGGACGGGGACTGACCTGCGGGTCCTTATTCAACTGACCATAGGCCAGCCATGTTGCCGTCAGATATCCGGTGATTGCCATCAAGGTAGTGATCGTGGTTAGCATAGCGCGGGAGTGTAAAATCGTGCGGACTCTGAGGGAAGAGGCAATGTCACTGGGCAACAAGGCAATGGAGACTCGTTAATGTTTAATCAACTCGGTGAGCGCCTAAAGCAGACCTTTCGTGGTATTCGTGGAAGTGCCCGACTGACAGAAGCCAGCATCGCGGAGGCTTTACGCGATATTCGTGTTGCTTTGCTTGAGGCTGATGTTGCATTGCCGGTAGTTAAGCAGTTCGTCGATGGAGTACGAGAGCGGGCTGTTGGCGAAGAGGTGACCCGTAGCCTGACGCCAGGTCAGGTGGTCATCAAGATCGTGCATGACCAGTTGGTTGAACTGATGGGCATACACAATGACGCGCTCAACCTTGCTGTTCGGCCGCCAGCAGTTGTTATGTTGGTGGGATTGCAGGGTGCGGGAAAGACAACCACAGTGGCCAAGTTGGCGCGTTTGTTAAAGCAGCGCGAGTCGCGTCAGGTACTGGTGGTCAGCACGGACGTTTATCGACCGGCCGCGATGGAGCAGTTGGCAAGATTAGCCGAAGAAGCCGATGTGGCTTGTTTCCAGGGCGAAGGGAAAGAGCCGATAGCGATCGCGACCGATGCATTGGCACACGCGCGACGTATGGGGGCCGACGTGGTCCTGGTAGATACGGCGGGCCGCCTGCACGTTGATGAGCAAATGATGAACGAGGTTCGACAACTGCATGAGGCGATTACTCCAGTAGAAACTTTGTTCGTGATCGATTCCATGACGGGCCAGGATGCGGTTACCAGCGCCCATCATTTCAATCAGGCGCTTGATTTGACGGGAGTTGTGTTGACCAAGGCCGACAGTGATGCGCGCGGGGGCGCCGCGTTGTCGGTCCGTCATGTAACGGGTTGCCCGATTAAGTTTATTGGCGTTGGAGAAGGCCTCGATGCGCTCGAACCCTTTTTCCCAGACCGCATTGCTTCGCGCATCCTTGGAATGGGTGATGTGGTCGGTTTGGTGGAGGAGGTCGAGAGAAAAGTAGACCAGGAACAGGCCGCCAAGGTTGCTAAGAAAATTAGTCGGGGTAAGGGCTTCGATCTAGCCGACTTTCGTGATCAGCTGGAACAGATGGAGAAAATGGGCGGAATCTCAAGTTTAATAGAGAAATTACCGGGGGTTGGCCAGTTACCGCCTGCGGTGCTTGATCGAGCAAACAATCAGGAAAGTCGTCGCTTGGTGGCCATCATTAACTCGATGACACCCGGTGAACGGGTGTTCCCCGCCACGATTAAGGGATCGAGAAAAAAGCGCATTGCCAAGGGGTCTGGTACGCAGGTGCAAGAAGTGAATCGACTGCTCAAGCAGTTTACGCAAATGCAAAAAATGATGAAGAAAGCAAAGCGTAAAGGGGGTCTTGGCCAGATGATGGGGCAGCTGAAACCAGGGGGGATGCCTGGCCTCCCACCGTTTGGGCAATAGTCGACGTCTGCGGTCGACAACTCATGTTAAAATTAGCGGTTCCAATTTTGGCACGAGCAGTATGGGGTTAGATTCATGGTAACGATTCGGTTTGCGCGCGGCGGTTCCAAGAAACGTCCGTTTTATTCGATTGTGGTGTCCGATCAGAGGCGACAGCCGCGCGGTCGATTTATCGAGCGGGTTGGTTTTTACAATCCCATGGCGACGGGTCAGGAAGAGCGGCTCCGCCTTGACAGTGCTCGCGTTGATTACTGGATCAGTCAGGGGGCCCAGCCATCGGAGCGGGTTGCTGGTATTTTGAAACAGGTAAGGCGGGAGGCCGCTGCAGCCTGATAGGGGGTAGTTGCAGGCGCTGCCTTCGGGAAAATAGTGGTAGGGCCTTCAGCTGATACGGTGGTCGTGGGCCGGATCAGTGGTCTGTTTGGTGTGCACGGATGGGTTCGCATTTTTGACTATTGTCGCCAGCGTGGCGATATCCTTGGCTACGATACGTGGTTACTGCGCCAGGGAAATGAATGGAACGAGGTGCGAGTGGTTGCTGGTCGATTACAAGCCAATACCGTGGTCGCTCAACTGGAAGGGTGCATCGATCGCGAAGCAGCACGCACCTTGATTGGTTCAGAGATTTCCATTCGATCCGATCAGTTAGAGTCCCCGGTAGACGGCGAATTCTACTGGCGGGACCTTAAGGGTCTGACAGTGCTGAATATGGCGGGCGAGACGCTGGGCGTTGTTGCAGATCTTTTAGAAACTGGCGCTAATGATGTGTTGGTCGTCAAAGGAGAGTCCGAACTGCTCATTCCCTATACGACGGTGACGGTCGATCAGGTAGACCTCAAAGATCGTCACATTCGAGTCCACTGGGAACGCGACTACTAAATGTCGCGGGTTGTCATCGGCTAACTGGGGGGACTATGCAAATTGCCATCGTTACTATTTTCCCTCAGATGTTTGACAGTTTTGTGTGTGAGGGAATGACACGCCGGGCGCTTGAGGTCGGTCAATTACAACTTGAGTTTCGAAATCCACGTGATTTTACCGAAGACAACCACCGACAGGTCGATGATCGGCCTTACGGTGGCGGGCCTGGTATGGTGATGATGGCAGCGCCGCTTGATCAGGCCATTAGCAGTGCCAGGGCAGCTGTCCGAGGCCGAGTGATTTATTTGTCTCCGCAGGGGCGACGGTTGGAGCAGAAACGGGTCAGGGAACTGGCCGGTGAGGCTGGATTGGTCTTATTGGCCGGTCGTTACGAGGGCGTAGACGAGCGCGTGCTCGAGGCTGAGATTGACGAAGAAATCTCTATCGGGGATTACGTTTTATCCGGTGGTGAATTGCCGGCAATGGTTTTGATCGAGGCTCTGGTAAGATACCTGCCTGGGGTGCTCGGTAATGAAGATTCAGTCAAGAGCGATTCCTTCACTGCAGGACTGCTCGATTGGCCGCATTACACGCGACCTGAAGTGTACGGAGAGGATCAGGTTCCGCCTGTTCTTTTGAGTGGGCACCATGAGGAAATTCGCCGATGGCGAATGAAGCAGGCATTGGGGCGGACTTGGCAAAAGCGCCCGGAGTTGTTGAGAGACATTGAATTGACAGATGAGCAGCGCGAATTGCTCGATCTTTACAGACGCGAGAGCCACGTGCAGGAGAGTTGAGATGGGCAACCTAATCCAGGAACTAGAACAAGAGCAACTGAAGACCGATGTACCCGAATTTGGGCCGGGAGACACGGTTCGCGTGCAAATTAAGGTCACGGAAGGAACTCGTGAACGCCTCCAGGCGTTTGAAGGAGTCGTGATCGCAAAGAAAAATCGTGGCATTAATTCGTCGTTCACAGTACGCAAACTCTCCTCTGGAGAGGGTGTCGAGCGCGTATTTCAGACGCACAGCCCACTGGTTGTGTCAATCGAGCGCAAACGCCGTGGTGATGTGCGCCGAGCCAAACTCTACTATCTCCGCGAGCTTCGTGGAAAATCGGCCAGGATCAAGGAAAAGATTTCCTGATGCCTTGCCGGGGTGACCGGCGGGCTCTTGAGTGGTCATTAGGCTGAGGCTCAAGCGCTTCCTTCTCGAACCGCTATGCCATGCAGCGATCACGGGAATTAAACAGTAGATGTAAAGGACCGGTTCGGTTCGCCGTTGGTGTGTCCTGGCTGCTTTTGTGTGCTGGTCCTGTATTGGCCGAGCAAGCGGAGGAAGTTCTTTCGACGCCGACGGTCGGTGTTCGACCACTGCAGGATGGTGTCAGCCTCCGCCGAGTGCGTGAACTTCGGCGACAGGGAGCGCTGTCACTTGCCGAAACACTGATTCTTTCCGAACAGCCTGATTTAGGCAGCCCCCACTGGTATGCGTGGGAACACGAGTTGTGGGAAGTTCTTAACCAGCAGCAACGCTGGCAGTCCTTGATCGCGCGTCTAGAGCAGACGTTGCCGATGTTGTCCGCCGGCCAGGCCCGTGATGCGAGACTTCTGCTGGCTACAACGTTTACCGCAGTAGGCGCATATGCTTCGGCACGGCACGTACTGCGTCAATTGTTGCTGGACACTGCGAGTGCGCCGAATCAGTCGATTCAGGCTCGCCGAATTCTTATCGAAAACTATCTGGCCGATGGTCGAGTCGACGATGCCTATGTTGCCTCTATTCGGTTTCAGTTTGAGTTTTATCCAGACGATAGCGAATGGAAATTATTACGCGCTAAGATTCTCCTGCTACATGATGAACCCACATTGGCCGCGCTAGAACTGGCTGATCTCCAAGGCGTTCAGGTTCAATTATTGCTTTCCATTGCGCGTTTGCGTGAAGGTGCTACGTCGCCGGAGTTGACCATGGTTGAGATGACTCAGCTCAAAGAGGAGACGCAAGGCGACACGCAGTTGGAGAGGCTGCGATTGGGAATTAGCGCTGAGGCGTCACGCCTTGCTGGTGATCTTGAGGGGCGGGCTCGTGCGTTGGAGAGTTTGTTATCGCATGGTGAAACCAGCCTTGGTGTTCTTGGCACTGTATCCATCGCGACCTTACTCGACGCTTATGGGCTTCTCGCAAACGAAGTGGCTAATCGGCAACATCTGCTGGTTGGTGATACGGCATCATGGCTGCGCTTTGCGAAGGATGTGTCGCCCGATCATCCATCGGTTGCCAGGGCGATCTATGCGCACATCGCATCGTCCGCTGACGATGGTGAGGGCGGGGGTGAGGCCCTGGTCAAGTTGGTCCGTTCGTTAGCGAAAAATGGTCTCGAACCTATCGTAATGATGTTTTACAGTCAAAAGCGTCTTGGTTCGGCAGATACGATCCTGACAGATGATGTGGCAATCAGAATGGCTGCGTTCTCATTAAGAGAAAATCGCTTTGATCTTGCCGCTATTTTTAATGCGTATATTCGATCTCCCCCGGGCGGTATGAGTGAGCTTGAGTGGCTGCTGCGCCGGGCACGCACAGAAGTTTTTGCTGGCAACGCTAGCGTTGGCACGCGTATTTTAGTCGAGCACCTTCGACGAATAAAAGAAATAGACCCAGAGCAACTGGATCGCATAATGCAGGTGGCTTTTGACCTTCAGATTATCGATCGACATGATCTGGCGCTCGAACTGTTCCAAGCGGTGGCCGCCCATGGTTTGACTGCTGGGCAGCGGCGTGAATTGCTATTTTGGATGGCTGAATCACAGGCCGGTGAAGGTCATGCAGCAAAAGCCGCTGAACTTTATCTGCGGTCCGCCAAGGGCCAGGGACAGGGACAAGACCACGACTCGTGGGGATTGAGTGCCCGTTTCCAGGCGGCCGATGCCATGACCGAAGGCGGTTTCTATGAAGATGCTCGCATGACCTACTCAGGATTGTTGCGCGTGACCCAAAATGAAAAACGGCGCTTGCAAATCCGTCAGCGACTTCAACAACTCAAACTGTTACAGGCAGTAGATAAACGCTAATGGCGGTTGTTCAAACAGTCGTTCCTAACGCTGAAATCATTGATCGGTTTCTTGATGCGGCATGGCAGGAGGCTGGTTTACGGGAGAATACACTCTCTGCTTATCGAAATGACCTTGCGCAATTTGCTAAATGGCTGTCGAAAAGACAGCCGTATCTTTCCAAGGCCAGTCGTCCTGATGTTTTGGCCTATCTCGCCACGTCCGTAAAACGAGGTATTTCTGCTAAGTCTTCAGCTAGACGGTTGTCGACTTTGCGGCGGTTTTACCGTTATCTGTTGCGTGAAACGTTGATTGATGTGGATCCCACTAGTGAAGTTGCATCGCCAGTCATGGGACGTCCTCTCCCGGTCAGCCTGTCAGAAGACGCAGTCACTCGATTGTTGGAAGCGCCTAACGTGGGTACGGCGTTGGGTCTTCGGGACCGCGCAATGATTGAGGTTTTGTATGCAACCGGACTCAGGGTGTCTGAGCTCGTTGGCCTCGCGTTGTCTGAACTTGATTATCGTTCGGCTGGTTTGGTTAGGGTGACAGGAAAGGGTGGCCGCGAGCGTATCGTTCCTCTTGGTGAGGAAGCGTTGGATTGGTTACGCCGTTATCTCAGCGATTCTCGGCCCGAGATTCTTGATGCCCGGTTGTCTGATTCTGTTTTTGTGACGCGGCGCGGGCGCTCAATGACTCGTCAGGCATTCTGGCAAATGATTCGTCGTTACTCTAAACACGCTGGTATTAGCGCGGGGGTAACCCCCCATACGCTGCGACACGCGTTTGCGACACATTTGCTTAATCACGGCGCGGATTTACGCAGTGTCCAGATGTTGCTTGGCCATGCTGATTTATCAACGACACAAATTTACACGCATGTCGCACGGGATCGTTTGCGTTCTTTGCACGCGCGCCATCATCCCCGCGGGGGTCCAGGTCTGCCAGTTAGTTGAGTGCCTGTGCCAGCAGCCGGCGGTAGCGGGAAACGCGCTCGTCCTGCGCGCCGGTAACCTCGAAAATCCTTACCAACTCCATCCTAGCAGCGTCTTTGGGATTGCCGTTGCCGCGGCGAATTACTTCGAGTAACTGTTCCATTGCCGGCTCGACATTGCCTGCTGCAAAATGTGCAATACCGAGTTCATGGCGGGCATTGAGATCATTGTCGTCTTCCAGTACCCGTCTTTCCAGCGACGCGAGATCGCCACCGGTGGCTGCGGCTACGGCCAAGGCGATTCGTCCAGCAAGCGCTTTGCATTCAGTCGAATGCTGTTCCTTTGGGCTGACTTTCTTTAATGCGGCCTGTGCAGCGTCAGTGTCGCCGAGATCAAGTTGCAACCGGGTGATCTCGAGGTGAACGGGATCATAATCTGGACTGCTTTCACGGGCTTGATGCAAGACAGAAAGAGCGTCCGTTAGTTGACCTGCTTCGGCAAGTTCTCGAGCATTCCCAATGAGGTCGTCAGTTACATTACCAACATGTCGATCAAGAAATTGGCGAATGGCTGATTCGGGTAAAGCGCCCATGAATTCGTCGATTATTTTACCGTCTTTAAAAAGTTTAACGGTCGGCAGGCTGCGCACGCCGTGGTCCATTGCCAACTGTTGTTCTTTGTCTGTATTGACTTTGGCTAGGTGGAAACGGCCGTCGTATTCATCCGCTAGATCCGCCAGTATCGGCATTAGCATTTTGCACGGCGCGCACCAGTCAGCCCAAAAATCGACAGCCACCGGTCTTTCGTGGGATTGTGCGATGACTTCGATTTCAAAGGTTGTTGCGTTGACTTCAGTAATGTGTGGTGTTTCTTCCATAGTGGGTGACAGGGTTTGTTAGTAGATTAGCAGGCGTTGTGATCTATCGAGCTCATTATCATAGCGTAATCCTGATGAAGGGTTAGAGAGATGTGTGGGTTACGCTAAGACGGGTGGCACGGGATTAGTAAAGCATTCATCGAGATCAGGGGGTTAACGTGCGCAATTTTTTCAAGGCCGTGATCGTGCTGTGTGTCGTGTTTGCGAGCGTCGGTAGCGCGCCGGCACGTGCGACTTTCATGACCCTCGATGGAGAGGTCGCTGTACTGGACAACTACCGAGGTCAAGGATATTGGTTGGTCGTTATGATTTGGTCTTATGACTGTCCTGTCTGTCAGCGCGAAGTGGGCGAGTTTCAGTCATTGCATGTGCGAGGTCATGAAAACAATCTTCGAGTGCTTGGTTTGTCACTTGATGGGGAAGCGGGAGCGATGATGGCCTGGGCCTTTGTCGCTGAATACGACTTGGGTTTTACTAACCTCATTGGAGAGCCGAGTGAGGTCGCTGAATTTTATACGCGAGAAAGTGGTCAGCCTTTCCGAGGTACTCCATCCTTGTTGGTTTTTTCCCCGACCGGGGAATTAGAGGGCGCTGGAGCAGGTGCTGTTGATCTGCGACGAATCGAAGCATTCATCCAGCAGTTTTAGTGTCTGTTAGCGATGAAGTGGTTAGATGATGCTAGCCTGCCGGAAAGGCCGCAAGCTCATCGACGAGCTTGGTCGCACGTGATCTTTTATTGGGATCAGGGTCGCGCTGGATGATGCGCATGAGTGCGGCCCGAGCCGATGGGTCACCTTTTTCCGCCAGATCGAATGCCATCTCGTCGCGAACCTCGTAATACTGCCTGTCTATCGGCACGATGTTGGGCGATAAGGCGTCCCAGTAATGCTGATATTGTGTTGATTGCCAATTCGCATAAACCTCATCCCACGTGAACAGATCTGCGTACGGTCGAAGAGAGATTTCCATCACGGGCTCGCTCGCCGGCGAGTAACGGCAGTCCAGCGATTGACGCAGTCGGTCTGTTTGGTTCGGCAGGCCACGATGCACAGCGAGGCTATGGAAAATGAGTGCGTCCCCGGCCGCAAAGTCACCACCGACCCAACTACCTTCGAAGGACTCACTGCATTCCATACCACCGGCGCCGCTAGAGACTTTGAAGGCTCGTACTCCGGCGCGGTGTGAGCCGCTGGCAATGGAAAGGCCACCCATTTTCAACGGCACGTCGCCTAACGGCAACCAAATGGCGTAAGTTGATGTCGAGCCTTGGATATGCACGTAGTCCTGGTGAGGCGGTGTGGTGAAGTCCGATCGTTGAGGAAAAATATTTCGGGGAATAGCTAACGCATGAACAAGCACCGACTCGCCAAAGAGTGATTCAAAAAGCGAAACGATGGCTGGGTGATGTTTTAATGCATGCAGGTCTTCTAGTACCAATTGTTGGCGCAGTACTTCAAGGTACGCACGGTCAGGGTCAACACAGGCTGCATCGGGATTGGCAATGGCTTTGCTGACAGGTGTGCCATCTTTCAGCCAGCCAGCAGTTTTTGCGGGGGCCAGTGTTTGTTGACGAACGTTCTCAATCGTGTTTCGAGGGATTAGGTGTCGAATAAATAGATAGCCGTCCTGATCGAGTCGTGTCTTTAATGCCGTAACATCATGTATCAACTCTTGTGATTCGACGAATGGGTTCATTGTGGTCTTGCGCGAGGCCTGGTTATTCGAGGGTCATACTTTACCGCGGGATGATGACCTGGGACAGAGTCAGCATCTGGGTGTCTAGTTCTAGCGCAAGGGGAACGAAATGTGGGATGCTTCAGGTACTAGATGTAAACCCATGGAGGCGCACAGGTGATGGACATCAAGCAGTCAAGAGACGCGGCAATTTCTGACACGATCACTAGCATACGGGCCATTGAGCAAGATGGGTCAATAGATTACGACACCTTGAAGGCGATACGAACTGAGCTCATTCAGCTTGCCAATGATAAATCACTGTTTCCTCGTGACCATTTTCCTCTATCTCGAACAGGGGAATCCGCTATTTATCGATTGTCAGAGGACGTCGACCATCGTTTTGCACTTTATGGTTCGACGGGGGCGGCGGGTAAATCAGTGCCTCCACATAATCACACCACCTGGGCCGTGATCGTTGGTGTACACGGCGATGAATTGAATCGCTTCTATGAGCGTCTGGACGATGGCAGCGTGGAAGGACAAGGTCGAGTGAGGGAGACAGGAAAGTTCACCGTGAGTCATGGCAATGGCGTTGTTTTTCTTCCAGAGGATATTCACGCCATTTCGACGGATGATGCGGAATCCACGTTGCATCTTCACCTGTACGGACTGGCACTGGATCAACTGCATGAACGACTCGTCTTTAATACAGCCGATGGCACAGTTCGACAAATGGCGCTCACAACAGGATTCCTGTCGGCATGATGAAACTGTCGGCGGAAAGTCTGCGAGAGCGGATCCAAGGGTCCGATGAACTTGCATTGGTGGACGTGCGCGAGGGCGGTGCATTTGCTAACGAACATCTGCTCTTTGCTGTGTCTATACCGTTGGCCCGCCTCGAAATGGATTTTGGCCGACTGGTCCCGCGTTTAACAACGCCCGTCGTTTTGTGTGATGAGGGGAATGGAGGGCTTGGTGCTAGCGAAGCCGCACAGCGGTTGTCCGCATTCGGGTATTGCGATGTCCACATACTAGAAAACGGCGTTGCGGGATGGAAGGCGGCTGGTTTTGAATTATTCTCAGGCGTTAACGTGCCCAGTAAGGCGTTTGGCGAATTTGTTGAGTCGGCGTATGGCACTCCGCATGTTTCGGCACAGGAGTTGAAAGCGCTTCAAGCGTCGGGAAAGGACCTGGTGATTTTGGACAGTCGACCGTTGCCAGAGTTTCAAAACATGAATATACCCGGAGGGGTTTGTTGTCCTGGGGCCGAGCTAGTTTATCGTGTGCACGATCTTGCGCCAGATCCTGATACCTTGGTAGTTGTTAACTGTGCCGGACGGACCCGCAGCATCATCGGTAGCCAATCATTGATCAATGCTGCTATCCCGAATCGAGTGGTTGCCCTTAAAGATGGGACCATGGGCTGGCATTTGGCAGGTTATGCGTTAGAGCGGGGTCAGTCGCGTGTTGCGCCCAGTGTGTCGGCTCGCGGACTAGAGCGTGCCAATGCTGCGACCGAACGAGTGGCCGCACGGTTTGCGGTGCCGTATCTGTCACTCGAAGCGTTAGAAGTTTTTCGGCATGAGGTGGACGCACGCAGCCTTTTCGTAATGGACGTACGATCGCCCGCCGAGTTTAAGAAAGGTCATGTACCGGGTTCCCGGTGTGCGCCGGGTGGTCAATTGGTTCAGGCAACCGACGAGTATGTGGGTGTGAGAAACGCACGCTTGGTTTTGGTTGACGATACCGGGGTGCGCGCTACCCTGACCGCATCTTGGCTTATCCAGATGGGTTGGTCTGAGGTTTATGTTTTAGATGTGGGAGTGGATCAACTGCCGTGTGTTCAAGGTGAGGAATCGAGTGTTGTGCTCAGTCTTTCAAATAGGACAGTTCATCACATTTCGATGGGCGAACTGGCTACCCGTATGAAAATCGGCAACGTTGTATTGTTTGATCTTGCAGACAGCTTGGCTTATCGCCAGGGGCACTTGCCAGGCGCTAGGATGATAAGGCGTGAAGAAGTGCCAGCGTGGATGTCTGCTCAACCATCCGACTCGGAGATTGTCCTCCTGTCACCAGACGGTGTGTTTGCTGGGGTGGCCGCTGGTGATGTGACCGATCCCAACGCTAGGACAGTATCGGTGCTGGCGGGTGGAACAGAGGCTTGGCAGTCTGCCGGGTATCCCGTAGAGGTGGGGGAGGACTCTTCTCGGGAAGAAGAGCCGGCAGATGTCTGGTACAAGCCTTACGAACGTCGCGATGCGGTTGAGGAAGCGATGCAGGCTTATCTTGATTGGGAGCTCGGTTTGGTCGCGCAGGTCGAGAAGGATGGTTGTACAACGTTCAGGCGTTTTGACTAGTGGGCGACTCGCACACAGCAGTGGTGCCCGCGCGCTGGCCGTCAAATCGACTCACTGAGAGACTTGGGCTGCGGTTCCCCATTGTGCAGGCTCCTATGGCAAGTGCTACCACGCCGCAACTGGCTGCCGCTGTCTCTAACGCGGGTGCCCTGGGTTCGCTGGGCCTCGCGTTTCATTCGGCTTCCGCGGTACGTGCCGATTGCCGAACTGTGCGTGCTGCGACTAACGGGAGCTACAACATCAACTTCTTTGTTCATCGTGAGCCAAAGCAGGATCCGGTCAGAGATGAATCCATGCGAGCTGCACTGGCACCGTTCTATCAGGAACTCGGTTTGGGCGAGGTGCCGTTAGCGCAAGCCTCTGCACCGCCGTTTAATGCTGAGCATCTCGAAGCTGTGCTTGAGATGGCGCCGGCGGTAGTGAGTTTTCATTTTGGTCTGCCGAGTGAGTCGCTGTTCCGTCCCCTGCGTGACCGCGGTATCTTTACCGTGAGTTCTGCTACCAATGTTGCCGAAGCGCAGGCGCTCGAGTCACGCGGAGTGGACGCGATCATCGCACAGGGTTTCGAAGCAGGCGGGCACCGCGGTACGTTTGACGCGCCGTATGCGGCAGGTGAGATTGGTACGTTGGCTTTGGTCCCTCAGGTGGTGGATGCGGTGTCGATTCCAGTGATTGCCGCCGGGGGTATTGCGGATGGCCGCGGTATCGCAGCTGCCTTGGCACTGGGGGCTGAGGGGGTACAGTTGGGCACGGCGTTTCTGACTTGTCCTGAATCTGCTGTTGCCCCAGTTTATCGTGATGCACTCAGCCGCAGTGCTGCGGGTGATGCCCAAATAACGCGCGCGTTTTCCGGCCGACCGGCCCGGGGTCTTGAGAATCGTTTTACGCGAGAGATGCGCGGCTTAGAAGACTCCGTACCGGACTTTCCGATTCTTAACGCCTTGACTGGGCCACTCAGGAAAGCCAGTGGTCAAGCGGGCAATACTGATTTCATGTCATTGTGGGCGGGACAGAGTGCGCCTTTGTCGCGCAACCTACCCGCGGAAGAACTGCTCGAAGAACTGGTCAAGGAGACTGAGCAAACGCTGCGGCGGTTGATCAGTGCTGAACCACGTGGTTAGGCCGAATCACCGCCATCGACATAGATCGTCTGGCCTGTGATGTAGTCAGATTCGCTAGAGGCGAGGAAAGCGGCAACATTTGCCACTTCATCGGGTCGGCCGGGCCGTTTCATCGGTATCAGGCTGCTTCGGTTTTTAAAGGTTTCACCTTTGGCCACATGGCGTAGGTCGCCGGACTGGGCATCAATTAATTCCCACATGTCGGTATCAATGATTCCCGGCGCGAGGGCATTGACGGTGACGCCAGTCTCTGCCAGTTCGATCGCCATCGAGCGAGTCACTGAAACGACGCCACTCTTGCTTGCGGCGTAAACCGCCATTTCGGGTCGGCCCCGATTCGCCGCCAGCGAAGCCGTATTGACAATTTTTCCATGGCCACGCGCGCGCATGTGGTGGGCCACGGCTTGGCCGCAAAAAAAGACGGCTTTCAGGTTGACGTCCATGATGTGATCCCAGTCTTCTTCTTTCACGTCAAAGAATTCCTGGACCTTGACGACGCCGGCATTGTTGAAAAATATATCGATTCCACCGAAGGTGGAGATCACCGTGTTGATCATCGATGCGACGTCAGAGGGTACGGTTACGTCTGCGGCGATCATGACGGATTGGACGCCCTTTTTATCCACTGCAGCGGCAACGTCAGTCAGGAGTTCTTTGCGAACATCCGCTAGCGCCACATTGGATCCCTCATCAGCAAGACGTTCGGCGATGGCGCGACCGATTCCGCGGGCTGCGCCAGTGACAAGAGTGGCTTTGCCGCTGAGCTTCATGTTTCGACCTACTGTGCGACCATGCCGCCATCGATAACAAGTTCGGCGCCGGTGACAAAACTCGATTCGTCGGAGGCAAGATAAACGCAGCCCCAGGCAATGTCTTCCGGTGTGCCCATGCGCCCGATGGGGGTTTTACCAACGCGAGCTGCCCGTTCACCGGGTTGCGCATGCAGCTTGGCGGTCATTCCTGTATCGGCAAAGCCGGGATGGATGGAGTTGGCGCGGATACCCTCCGGTGCGTACTGAATGGCGGCAGCCTTGGTTAGATTGCGCACTGCGCCTTTGGCGGAGTGGTACGCGCTACTGCCAATACTGCCAACCAGACCGTAGATAGAAGAGATATTGATCAATGAACCGCCACCGGACTCGCGCATGGGCGCGATCGAATGTTTCATGCCAAGGAAAACGCCGGTCAGGTTGACGGCGTGCATTTGATCCCACACCGCTAGGCTGGTTTCCTCAATACGGGCACGGCCTTCAGGTAAGGACAAGCCGGCATTGTTAACCGTGATATCGAGACGGCCATAGGTCGATACGGTGGTGGCGACGGCTTCACGCCAAGCAGATTCGTCGCTTACGTCCAGATGGACAAAGGTTGCTTGACCGCCGGCCTCGTTAATGGCCGAGGCGACCGCGACACCGCCTTCGGCATTGATATCGGCGACGATGATACCGGCCGCTTTTTCACCAGCGAACAATCGGCAAGCAGCGGCCCCAATACCGGAGGAGCCACCGGAAACGATCGCGACTTTTCCGTTCAGTCTCATAAAAGGTATGTTCTCCGAGTAGTGGGATAAGAAACCATGATTCGAATGCGGATTTGACCCAATGTTGGTCTGTTTTTTCCCAATGGGTGCTGGTCATCATACCGGCTCGTCCCCTAAACTCAAATAACGATCGAAGAGAGGACCAGACGATGAGCTTGACACAAGAAAAGTGCCTGAAGATGTATACGGATATGTGGCGTATCCGTTTGTTTGAGGAAGAGGCCAACCGACAAACAAATCTGGGTAATGTGGTGGGTACGCTTCATATGTATTGCGGTGAGGAGGCCGTTGCTGTTGGCGTGTGTGCAAATCTGCGAGATGATGATTACGTCCTTGGTACGCATCGCAGTCATGGTCACTGCATCGCCAAGGGGGCTGAATCCGATAAGATGATGGCGGAACTATTCGGTAAGGCCACGGGCACGTGTCGAGGTAAAGGCGGGTCCATGCACGTGGCCGATTTCTCACTGAATATGTTGGGAGCCAATGGTATCGTTGGCGCAGGTATCGGTCCTACTACCGGTACCGCATTAGCCAGTAAGATTCGTGGCACGGATCAGGTGTCTGTTTGTTTCTTTGGTGATGGAGCGGCAGCCCGCGGTACGTTTCATGAGGCCATCGCGATGGGATCGCTGTGGCAGCTGCCGGTGGTTTACGTTTGCGAAAACAATGGTTATCAGCAATGGGTTCCGAGGAAAAATGTCGCGGTGGTTGACTCGGTGGCCGATATGGCCGGTTCCTACTCGATTCCCGGAGTCTCGGTTAATGGACAGGATGCAATCGAGGTCTACGAGGTGATCGCGGAGGCTGTTGCACGGGCACGAAGTGGTGGCGGTCCGAGTTTGATCGAGGCACGGACCTATCGATTCTACGGCCACAGTCTTGGTGATGAGCAGCAATATCGCACTGAGGAAGAGGTTGAGGAACGCAAGCGTAACGCGGATCCAATCAACATTTTGCGGGATTTTATGACGGAACGAAATTGGCTGACCAGTGCAGATGATGACCAGATCCAGCAGCGTGCTGCGGATGAGATCACGCGTGCTGCCAAGTTTGCAGAAGAGAGCCCGTGGCCTGAGATGAGTGAGGTGGGCACGGATGTGTTGTTTGACGCGAAGGAGGTGGCGTGATGACTGTTATGGCATTCAATGAGGCACTCCGTGAGGCATTGCATGAAGAGATGGCGCGCGATGAGTCGGTCTTTGTCATGGGTGAAGATGTGATTACCCACGGTGGGCCCTACAAGGTGACCGATGGGGTTGCCGAAAAATTCCCCGGGCGCATATTTGAGACACCAATTGCTGAAGCGGGGATAGTGGGTGTGGGTGTAGGGGCGGCAATGGCCGGCATGAATCCTGTTATCGAAATCATGTATCTTGATTTCATTACCTGTGCGATGGATGAGGTGGTCAACCAAGCGGCGAAGATGCGCTATATGACCGGAGGGCAGGGGAGCGTGCCGATGGTGGTGCGACTACCTTGTGGGGTAGGTCGCCTGCTGGCTGCTCAGCATTCTCAAATAATGGAATCCTGGTTTATGCATGTGCCGGGACTTCAGGTGGTAGTGCCCTCGACACCGGCGGACGCCAAGGGATTGCTCAAGACGGCCATACGAAGTCCTGACCCGGTGATGTTTTTCGAATATAAGCGGACCTATACCCACAAGGGTGAAGTGCCAGAGGGAGAATATCTGATTCCTTTTGGCAAGGCTGATGTCAAGCGCGAAGGTGAAGACGTTACGGTGATTGCTATTGGGCCGATGGTGCAGAAATCACTAGAGGCGGCAGTGCTGCTCGAAGATGAAGGCTATGACATTGAGATTGTTGATCCCCGAACGTTATCGCCGCTCGATACAGCGACGATCTGCGAGTCGGTTCGTAAAACGGGTCGTGTGGTGGTGTGCGGAGAGGATTCTAGTTTTGCCGGTTCCGTATCGGAAATCGCGGCCATGATCGGGGAGAGTTGTTTTAGTGATCTCAAGGCTCCGGTTGTGCGTGTCGGGAGTCCTCATGTGCCCATGCCATTTAGTGCAGAGCTGGTCAAACACGTGGTGCCTGAGGCAGCGAATGTCGTTTCCGCAGTTAACCGTGTAATGAACTAATGACGAGGTTCTGATATGGCCACACAGTTTCGCCTGGCAGCGCTAGGCCACACGATGGAGAAAGGTCGTGTGGTCGAATGGCATGTCAGTGAGGGTAACCATGTTACGGAAGGGCAGCTATTGGTGTCGATCGAGACGGACAAAACAGTGGTCGAGGTCGAGTCGCCCGTCGCCGGTGTTTTGCTTCGAATCGTAGGTCAGACTGACGGCGAGTATGATGTCGGGGCCCTGTTAGCTTGGATTGGCGAGGCCGATGAAGTACTGCCCGAGGTAGAGGCACCGGCGGCGCCCGCATCGAGCGCGCCGGCGGGCTCGCGCGTAACGCCTGTGGCTCGAAGGCTAGCTGATCGCCATGGGGTAAATGCGGAGGCGATTACCGGCACAGGACCTGGTGGTCGTGTGACCAAGGAAGATGTGCAGCGAGCCATCGATGAAGGCACGGCGTCGCCTCCAACGCCAGTGGCTGATGAAGGTGTGGAAGTGACTCCCCTGGCGGGTATCCGACGCACGACGGCTGAACGCCTCGGCGCCAGTTGGGCGGCCGCTCCTCATGTGACAGAAGGGGTCGAAGTCAACTGCGGTGCGCTGATGGCGCTGCGCGCACAGCACGAACAGGGCTGGCGAGATACGGCTGACGCACTGCCATCCATTAATGATCTCATTCTTAAAGCCACTGCCGTGACCTTAAAGGTGCACCCTCGGTTAAATGCCGCATTGATCGACAATGCGGTTCATCAGTATTCAAGCATTAATCTTGGCGTAGCGATCGATATTGAAGCAGGACTGGTGGTGCCGGTTTTGCGCGATGTTGAAAACCTCAGCCTCACACAGATCGCTGCCGAGGTGCGGAGATTAGCCGACAAAGCCCGGGTCGGATCTCTGGAGCCTGTTGATTTCCAGAATGGGACGTTTACCGTCAGCAACCTCGGCGGTCTTGGTGTCGATTGGTTTACTCCCGTGCTGAATCCACCCCAAGCGGCAATTCTCGGGGTGGGGCGCATCCGTTCTGCGCCGGTGGTGGCCGGTGGAGCGGTTGAAGTGGGTCAAATAGCGACGCTGGTAGTGACTTTTGATCATCGGGTGATCGATGGCGCACCGTGTGCTCGTTTTCTAACGGATCTCAAGGCACTGATCGAGTCGCCCGAGTCGTTAACAAGCTAGCGGCGTTGATAGACCTGTTTGTGGTGCCTGCTGGCAATCGCCGACAGTCTAGCCAGGCCATTCGCGCCGAATGGGTTCCGTACCGTCCCAGTTAACCGCCGCCTCACGAACACCATCAAAGATGCGCCGACGTTCGGGTGTTAAGGCTGCCATCTCAATGACGGTACCCGGGTGCCCTTCGTTAAGAAAATAGACGAACCGCCCGCGCGGGCTGTCGGCTTCTTGGCCGACTTTATACCCCGCCTTCAGCGCAGTTTCGTAGTAGCCTTCGAAGTCC
This sequence comes from Gammaproteobacteria bacterium, assembly GCA_022451485.1. GTDB lineage: Bacteria > Pseudomonadota > Gammaproteobacteria > Arenicellales > UBA868 > UBA11791. The sequence goes on along the minus strand of JAKUQS010000003.1, from coordinate 77,048 downwards.
TCTGGCCAACTGGACCAGTGTTGTAGCCCCTCAAGGCCACGCCCGAGAAAATCCTGATACATGGTGGGGGTGTCATCTTTTTGTTGAATCAGTTCAACCTGTACATCTCCAGAATTGGCAAGAGCAATGGAAAGGTGAGGGTCACCGGATTGACCCTGGTACTGAAAGTTAATTAACGGTAGTCGGTCGACATAAAAGAAAGGACCAACCCCGCAAACATCGATCCAATGGCGCATTGCAGACTCGATGTCGCGGACGACGTAACCCATCTGGCGAATCGGACCAAATAAACGACTCATAGTGCCTCCTTCGATCTAGTGATGTACGTTCAGGTAGAAGTGTACTGGTGTCCTTTATCTTAAGGCTGAGTGATGGTAGCTGGTTGGTCAGGCCTGTAGTTGATTGTCATTATCAGACAGGGGTTTCACTCGCAGGAACGCGGCGCCAATCGCAGCTGCCAGTGCAGTGGCGCTCGCCAGCAGAAATGAGGAATCAAATGAGCCGGTGGCGTCTGCCATCGCACCTGCAACGTAGGGGCCAGCGACCTGACCTACGCTATGAAAGAGGGTCACAAAGCCCAGCGCGGTAGGCGCCAGTCGCGCACCAAGCAATTCTCCACAGGTTGCGGCCATGATGGCAGGGACACTCCAGGCGCTGAGACCAAATATGATGGCGGACAGGGTAAAGCCGATGTCGGTCGGCCATAGAACGAAAAGCGCAAAAGCAGTGCTGTGAAACAGATAGACAATCATAAGCGCCCAATTGCGGCCAATGACATCAGACAGTGTGCCGAAGATGACGCCACACAGCAGGCTGCACCATCCCACGAGCATGAAAAGTTCGCCGGCTGCGTGGTCACTGTAATGGGCTTCTGCAGTAAGTTTCTTGATGAAAAACGTCAGATAGATCATGTACGAGAAGCCAAATCCGCCGTAGACCATACCCAAATGCCACACAGTCCAGGACCGATAAATAGCTTTCCACTGTGGTCGATGCCTTTTCGTGTCCGCGGGGTTTGTTTTGGATGCGGGGTTTTCCCCAATCGGTCGGAGGCCTTTGTCTTCAGGGCGCTGTGTCAACAGTACGAACCCGGCAATACCAATCAGGAGGGCAGTTACGCCGAACGCGTACCAGCAGACCCGCCAACCGTCATCGCCAAAGACCTCCAGTGTCCATGGCACCAGGCTACCGAGTCCGATGAGGGCGAAAGATGGGCCGGTGACGGCTAATCCGGTGACTGTCCCAATGCGGCGAGAACCAAACCATGCGGCGAGCAGACCAATAACCGGCACGTTGCTGAGGCCGCTACCCATTCCCGTCAGCATGCGCCACAAAGCCACAAAAAAGAACTCGTCGGAAAGGCCGGTCATGATCATGCTGACGCCGGCCAGCGCCAGTCCGATGCTAATGACGTAGCGTGGGCCGAAGCGAGTGGCCGCCATGCCCCCGACCAAGGTCATTGCCAGGTAGCCAAAGAAGTTAGCACTAGCCAGAAGGCCGGCCTCGGCATTATTGAGACCCAGATCAGCCTGCATGGCAGGCAGCACGACTCCGTATCCAAAGCGGGCGAGTCCCAGTGCAGCGAACACCACAAGACAGGCGACCGCAACAATAATCCAGGCGTAGTGCAAACGCGTTGGTTGGTCAGGGTTCATGGCAGAGCGGTGTTGGGGCACAGACGAAGCGCAAGATAAAGGACATGGTATCTCAACCCTAGACAGTTGGGTTGTTCGCTGTTGTATAGTCGTTGAGCATAATTGACTTAATTTTTTTAATACACCCTAAAAAGAATAATGAATAGCAATGAAGTGATGACTCGCTTGCCAGCGCTGGTGAATCAGGATACGGCGCTGATTCGACGAGGACGCTGGCTTAGCAATGTCTTTCTCGTTGAGGCCGGCACAACGCAATTTCTTGTGCACGTTGACAAAGGACGGTTACTGAAGGTGGAGCACGGACCCTTCGTGATGCCGTCCTGGTCGTTTGCTGTTCGAGCATCCGAGTCAGTGTGGCAGCGATTCTGGCAACCTCTACCTGCGCCTGGAGACAATGATATTTTTGCGCTGAGGAAAACCGGCGAGATGTCTGTTGAGGGAAACCTGCAACCATTGATGGCCAACCTGATTTATATCAAGCAGGTCTTAGCGATGCCTCGGTTGTTGATGGAGAGGTGATGAGCGCTCTATTGGAACCGACGATTGGACGCTACCTGAGTCTTGATCTTGATGGGCGGAAGCATCGCCTCTACTTCGAAGAGGCAGGCCAAGGCATTCCGCTGGTTTGTCTGCACACGGCGGGTTCGGATACGCGTCAATACCGTGCGCTTTTCACCGATCCCGCGGTGACCTCAAATTTTCGCGTTATTGCGTTTGATATGCCATGGCATGGCAAGTCTTCCCCCCCTAGTGGTTGGCATGAGGAAGAATATTGCCTGACGACCGAGGCCTATACGACAATGATCATGCGCTTTGTGGAATCTCTCGAATTGGAGCAACCCATAGTGATGGGTTGTTCGATCGGCGGGCGGGTGGTGCTGAATTTAGCGCGAACTTATGGGTCTGCATTGCGGGCAGTGATCGGACTGCAGTCCTCGGGTCATGTCGACCCGTATTACGACACGAGCTGGTTGCACCATTGTGATGTGCACGGTGGAGAGGTTAGCGCAGGGTACGTCTACGGCCTGATTGGTCCGCAGAGTCCCGACCCCGATCGATGGGAAACACTGTGGCATTACATGCAAAGCGGTCCCGGTGTATTCAAGGGCGATCTTCACTTTTATATGATTGATGGCGATATCCGTGATCAGTTGGGCGATATCGATACCAATGATTGCCCTGTGTTTCTCTTGACAGGAGAGTACGATTATTCGTGCTCTCCTGAGCACACACGAGAGGCGGCATCCCGCATCGAGGGAGCCCAGGTGACCATAATGGAGCAGCTTGGGCATTTCCCGATGAGTGAGAATCCGGATCAGTTTCGCCGCTACCTTTTGCCAGTACTGGATGAGATACGTCAATTGTCGTGAGCCTAGATGAGCAATAAAGTCGGTCTCTCTGAGGGTCCACCGTTGGGATTCATTGGTCTTGGCGTCATGGGTGAGCCGATGTGTCGTAATCTTGCTCGTTGTTCGGGGCGGTCTGTGATTGCTTTTGATCAGGACTCGGCGCCGCTGAATCGATTGGCGAAGATCGGTGTGGCGCCGGCCAAGACAGTACAGGAGGTTGGCGCGGCAGAGATTGTTTTTTTGTCGTTGCCCGATGGAGATGCCGTGTCGGCGGTGTGTTTTGGTAAAGAGGGATTGTTGTCTCAACTGGATGCTGGATCGACATTGGTCGATCTTGGTACTTCACCGGTGGCATTGACTCGAGAGATCGCCTTACTGGCGATGGAGCAGTCAGTCGCATTCGCCGATGCGCCGGTTGCCAGGACGCGGGCTGCCGCCGAAGCAGGGACTCTGAGCATCATGGTGGGAGCAGCGGAAAGTATTTATGCGCGGCTGGAACCGCTGTTGCGCCATATGGGAGAGGACGTTACCCATTGTGGTGATGTCGGTGCCGGGCAGATCGTTAAGCTGATGAATAACATGGTGTTGTTCCAGACGGTGTCTGCCTTGGCTGAGGCGCTGCACATTGCGCGTCGCTCCGGTGTGGATGACCAGGTGCTGCTCGAGACGCTGGCAAAAGGATCAGCCGACAGCTTTGCACTGCGCAACCATGGTATGAACGCGTTGTTACCAGAAATTTTTCCCACCTCGGCATTCTCCGCACGTTATGCACTGAAGGATAATGATTATGCGTTGGCGTTGGCTGCGGCGGCGGGAGTCAGTGCAGATGGGGCTGAGCTGGTCGCTCGCCGTCTTCAGGAGAGTATTAATGCGGGCTATGGCGACGATTATTTCCCGGTGCTGAGTCGATTGCTTGATTAATGCGAAGAGTGAGTCAATAACCTCAGCGCTCAATTTTTAATTGCGCACTACAATGGGCAAGTAGCATAAATTATGCGTTGATAGTCACAAGGAACTGATACCGTGCCAAGAATTCCTGAACTGAACCCCGCGGAGATGGATACGGCCCAGAAGGCGGTGTATGACAGCATACTGGCGGGTCCCCGAGGTAGTGCGCGCGGTCCCTTCCATGCCTGGCTGCACAGCCCCGAGCTCGCCGATCGGGCGCAGCACTTGGGCGCTTTTTGTCGATACTCGACATCGTTGCCCCCAGCGCTGTCTGAACTGGCAATTCTGGTGGTAGCCCGGCACTGGCGGTCGCAGTTTGAATGGTATGCGCATGCTCCAATGGCATTTGAAGCCGGTATCTCCGCAGCCGTGATTGAAGCGATTCGTTGCCACCAGGAGCCTGACCTGGTCGAGCCTGACCAACGCGTTGTGTATGCCTTCGTGGGGCAACTGTTGCGTGACAGAACGGTAGATCAAATATTGTACGATCAGGCAGTGGCTGCGTTGGGTGAGCGCGGTCTGGTCGATCTGGTGGGCATTGTGGGTTATTACTGTCTGGTGTCTGCCACACTGAATGTGTTCGATATGCCTCTACCGGACGGTGAACCGGAGCCACTGGGGCCGTGATATCCCATACACCATAGTTATTGAATAGAAAATGAGTGCCCCAATATGACGATTCGAAAACGACTCGAAGCGCTTGACCTCAGTTTGCCGGCGCCACGCAAACCGGCGTTCAGTTATCAGGCAGTGGTGGTGGACCAGGGACTTGCCTGGGTGTCCGGTCAATTGCCGTGGCAGGGCGATTCGATGGATTTGGTACACACAGGGAGTCTTGGTGCGGCGGTTGATCTGGATGGCGGCATGGCTTGTGCGAGATCCTGCGTTTTAAACGGTTTGTCTGTATTAGAGGATGCACTTGGCGATCTTTCCCACGTTGAACGGATTATCAAATTGGTTGGTTTTGTTGCGTCGGCGCCGGGCTTTTCAGAGCAGCCGGCAGTTATCGATGCGGCGTCTGGCTTATTGATTGATGTGTTTGGCGAGTCGGGCCGCCATGCCCGATCAGCAGTTGGCGTTGCCGAACTCCCCCGCGGTGCGCCTGTTGAGATTGAATTGGTTGTGCGTTGTAACTGATGGTTATTGGGAGATTCGGCGGATGACGAATACAACCCGGGCCAAGTGGGCTTCGATGACGGTGGATGAGATGGAGTGGCACTTTAATCCGCGTCACGCAGTATCTGATTCCGAGCGTTACGGTGAGGCGCGCCTTGAGCGAAACCGGATCGCACTGGCCCAACGTCATGCGGACATTCGTTACGGCGATCAGTGGATGCAGGATCTAGATATTTATCCTGTGGCGTCGGGAGGCGATCTGGCCCCGGTGCACGTGTTTATACACGGGGGTTACTGGCGTAGTCGGGTGAAGGAAGACTTCGCCTTTGTCGGTCCGGAACTTAATCGCCATGGGGTCTTGGCTGTGGTGATCAACTATCCGTTATGCCCGGTAGTGACGCTGGATGTAGTGGTCGCGAGCGCGCGTTTGGCCGTGGATTGGGTTCGGCGTGAAATTCGGACGTATGGCGGTGACCCAGAACGCATCAGCTTGTCAGGTCATTCGTCAGGCGCGCATCTGGGCGCGGCGATTCTTGCACAGGACTCGGCCGCTGAGGAATCTGCGGCCTGTAACCTGCGTGGCGCAGTCCTCATTAGTGGCATTTATGATCCGGCACCGGCACAAAGAATCAGCGTGAACGCCGAACTGAATCTCAATGAGAGTCTGTGTAACCGTCACGACTATCTCAGTGTGCCGCGAGTGATGACCTGTCCACTTAAAGTGATCGTGGGGGCGGATGAGCCAGCAGGCTGGATTGAACAGTCGTTGAGCTATGCCGAGCACGCTGCACTCGCCGATAAGCCTGTTGATTGTCTGCTGAGCGCGGGGGACAATCATTTCAGTATTCTTGATCAGTATTTTCTAGCGGACTCTGACATCATGTCGAGTGTGCTCAAACAGGTTACTGGCTAGACGACACCTGGCAGTGGGAAGAGCAAAGGATAGCCGCGACGGGTTGCCAGCGCCGATAGCGGTCGGTGCGCTCGCGGGAATAAAAAACTTGATAGCTTGATTGGCTTAAGCAGTCGATGTTGGGCATTGTGTCGGCGCATCTGATGTTGATGCCCAATGCATCGATCAATGGCCTCTGCGTCATATTACGGTGCAAAAGGCAGGGTTTTATTGGCGAAATCAAGTTGGTGTCGCCCAACTGTTGGTCTGTCCCGATTAATATGGTGGTTTTTCGTGAGGTTTATAGGTTAGGATGCATCGTATCCGTCGACCGATGCGTCATGGCGGTGAGTAACTTTTGATTTGACGACTAGGAGGAATGCTCTGATGAGTCTAAGGAAAACTATTGTAGTAGCTGTAGTCGCGTTGTCCGCGGCGGCGTTTTTGGGCACCAGTGCTCATGCGGCGAAGCGGGTCAAGTGGAAGATGCACTCCGCTTGGGGTAGTCAGGTCCCACATTTGGGTACGGAAGCGATCCGGTTTGCGGACAACGTCACTAAGATGTCTGGTGGTGACTTTAAGCTCAAATTTTTTGAGCCGGGCGCGCTTGTCCCTGGAAATGAGGGATTCGATGCCGTTTCTAAGGGTGCGATCGAGAGTGCTTGGAGTACAGCGGGCTATGACGTAGGTAAATACCCAGCGTTGGCCTTCTACACGGCGGTGCCGTTTGGACCGGGTATTGGCGAGATGATGGCATGGATTTGGTTCGGTGGCGGTAAAGAAATCTCCGAGCGGGTTTATGGCAAACACAACATCAAACCAATGCATTGCTTGGCGATTGGACCGGAAACCTCAGGTTGGTTCCGTGAAGAGATCAAAGAGCTGGATCAACTGCGTGGCATGAAGATGCGTTTCTTCGGACTCGGTGCCCGTGTGATGCAGCGTCTTGGTGTGTCGACGCAGTTGCTTGCTGGTGGGGATATTTTCCCTGCACTGGAAAAAGGCGTAATCGATGCAACCGAATTCTCGATGCCGACGATGGACATCAAGTATGGTTTCTACCAGATCGCCAAATACAACTATTTCCCTGGCTGGCACCAACAAGTCTCGATCGGAACATTCCAAGTAAATACTGCAAAGCACGCGGGCTTGTCTGACCAACAAAAGCTTATGTTGGAGGTGGCGTGCCAAGGTAGTGCAATGCATTCTTATGCAGAAACAGAAGCTGCCAACCCACCTGCGATGGTTGAGATGGGTGAGAAATACGGTGTAATCACCAAGCGGTGGCGCGATGACCAGTTGGCCGTGTTTGAGAAAGCCTGGAGAGAGACTCTGGAAGAAGATGCGGCTAAAGATGCGTTGTTTAAGGAAGTTGCGGATAGCTATCTTGGTTTTCGTAAGTCTTACAAGAAATGGGGCGATGCACAGAGCCTGAATGCAACCTATTTGAAGTAAGGTTGATATTGTTGCGCGTGTTTGAATTAACCAAACAGGCGTGACAGGATGTACCCCGGGCCGGGACACTCAATGAAGTGCCCCGGCCTTTTTTTAGTAACATGAAGGAGCTGCTGTAGGCGCAGCGTACCCAATTGGACGTAGGTCAAGCTGCTGGTCTCTGTTCGTTCATGGACTGTCGTGGTAGGGTATCGGTTGTAGAACCCTGCAAAACATATTTCGGAGCCGTCAAGATGAAAAAAGCCGTTTTCTCGATTCTAGTAATGGCATCCCTGCTCGGTGGTTGTGCCACCATATCTGATGCAGGCGCGTTGGCCTGTAGCGTGCCGGGCGTCAGTTGGGTGTGTGACCAGGTGCAATAACCCGTTGGGAGTTAACCAGTTTTAGGCAAGAACCCCGCTGCGGCGGGGTTTCTTGATTAATGGTGGCGATGGTGGGGTAACGAAGCCAGAGCACAGAGTAATGAAATGCATGATCTGATTATTCGTGGTGCAACCCTCGTTGACGGCACGGGCAGTGAGCCCCGTCTCGCCGATGTGGCGGTTCAATCTGGCCGCGTCAGTGACATTGGGCAGGTTAGTGGGTCGGCCGCAAAGATGATCGATGCCGACGGCCGCGTCCTTGCGCCCGGAATCGTCGATCTCCCCACCCACTCCGAGGCGCACGTGACATGCGCGCGGACGATCTCGCCCGCACCCCCGCTGGGAGTTACCACGGCGGTGATGGGCAATTGTGGGTTTGGCATTGTCCCGAGCCCGCCTGCGGTTCGCGATCTCATTCTGCGCAATCTGTCAGTAGTCGAGGGGATGGATCTGGATGCGTTGAGGGAAGGGGTGCAATGGGATTTCGAAAGCTTCCCTGATTACATGGCAGCGCTTAGAGGTGCCTCGCCTTACCTCAATGTCGCAGTGCTGGCTGGGCATTCGGTGATTCGAACCGCTGTGATGGGAGAAGCCGCATCTGAGCAGAAGAAACCCTCGACGGAACAGCTTGCACGCATGCAAGCCATGGTCGCCGAAGCCATGGCTAACGGTGCCGTTGGATTAGGCGGTTCCTATTCCTTGAATCACTCGGGCTATGGCGGTGTGCCGATGCCTTCGACCATCTCGGACCTCGGTGAATTCGAAGCGTTAGTTGCTGCGATGGGTGATAGTGGGCATGGTGTCGTGCAGGTGGCGTCGGGAGCGCGCAGCGTCGAGGAACTAGCGGACGTGTCCAGTCGACACGGGAGGTCCATTTTTTTGACCAGCGGTGTCGCTATGTACAACGATCAGGCGCCTGAACGCGGCATCGGTGTCTTTGACGCCTGCGCAAGCGCGAATGCCAACGGTAGTCAGGTCTATGTGCAGATTCCATGTCAACCCTTATCGTTTGATTTCACGTTGGCGAATGCTTATCCGTTTTACAGTCATGAAGCGTTCTCCGAGATTAAGGCGTATGAGCCGGAACAGCTAAAACGGGCCTTTGGGGATTCGAGTTTCCGTAATCAATTTCGGAATAATCTTGCCAACGTCGGGCCGGGTATGATTTTTCAGGGCAATTGGGACCGGATCACTGTGGCGGTGCCCGCGCTTGAGAGGAATAACGCGCTGGCTAACCAGACCATCGCTGAGCTTGCAAGCCAGCAAGCGCGAGACCCGCTGGATGTAATGCTTGATCTGGGACTTGAAGAAGACCTCGCGACGACCTTTATCGGTCGTTTTCTCAACGTTGGTGACGAGGGAGTTGGTCGATTGTTGCAACACGAATCAGGGGTAGTCGCGCTATCCGATGCGGGTGCACATTTGGTTTTTATGTGTGATGCGGGTTTTGGTTTGCATTTTCTCGCACACTGGGTTCGTGATCGGGGTGAATTTTCTTTGAGCGAAGGGGTACGTCGCTTGACCAGTCACCCAGCAGACTTTTATGGCATCAGTGACCGCGGACGAATCGCAATGGATCTACCGGCAGATTTTCTGCTGTTTGATGCAGACCGTGTGGGTGTCAGCGCGCCAGAGCGGGTGAGCGATTTGCCAGGCGGGGGTCGACGAACGATTCGGCGACCCGTGGGAGTTCATGGTGTCTATGTCAATGGTGTTGAGGTGTATGGGGAAAATGGTTACGCGACTTTAGACCGTGGACCGGGTCAGGTACTCGATCGTTTTTCTCCCTCACGTAACAATCGTGCGACAACCTAGATCGTTCGTGTCTCTGACTGCTTTGACCTTGAATTGATGAAGACTGATCCAGTTACCTTGGAGTTGTTTAAGAACGCGCTGTTTTCCATTGCGGATGAGATGGCCGTGACTATTTGTCGAACCACATATTCCGGTGTCCTTCGAGATAACATGGATTTTTCGACGGCGTTCACCGATGCCGATGGCAAGTTAGTGGCGCAGGGCTTGACCATTCCACTGCACCTGGGTTCCATTCCGACCGCACTGGAGGCTGTGCTGGCTGAGTTTGAAGGTGACATTCATCCAGGGGATGTATTTGTTATCAATGATCCCTACCACGGCGGCATGCATCTGCCCGATGTGTTTATTTTCAAGCCAATTTTTGTTGATGGTGAGCGGTTGGCGTTTGGTGCAACCATTTCACATCAGGCGGATGTGGGTGGACGCGTGCCGGGATCCAATGCGTCGGATTCGACTGAGATTTTTCAGGAGGGGCTTCGTATTCCTCCGCTCAAGTTGTACGAGCGCGGCAAGCCGAATGAGACGATGTGGACGATGATCGAAACCAATGTGCGTATACCGGTGCAGGTCACGGGGGATATGCGGGCACAGTTGTCTGCTTGCAATATCGCGGAACGTCAATTTCTTGAATTGGTTGAACGATTTGGCCTAGAGACGACCCGCCATTACATGATGGCAGTGATCGAGTACGCCGAACGTCTCACACGCGCGGGATTGCGTGAGTTGCCCGATGGAGAATACTCATTTGAAGACTGGATCGATGACGATGGAATTGATCGTGATCAGCCGATACGGCTTTTTTGCACTATTCGTAAGCGAGGTGATGCAATTCAGGTCGACTGGGATGGTAGTGCGCCCCAGGTGAAAGGCGCTATTAACTGCACTTTGTCGTTCACCAAAGCCGTGTCTTATGCTGCAGTAAGGTCGGTGCTGGCCTTCGATATTCCGTGTAACGAAGGCTTATTTCGGGCTATTGACGTGACGGCACCGCCCGGTACGGTGACCAACATGGTGTTGCCGGCGGCTTGTGCTGCGCGTGGACTGACGGGCTTTCGCATGGGTGATTGTGTCTACGGTGCGTTGGCTAAAATGCTTCCAGATAAAGTGGGCGCGGCATCGGATGGCGGCAATACGGGAATCACGGTGGGTGGTTACGACGATGACAGAAAGCCATTTATTTTCGTTGATTTTGCCTGTGGCAGTTGGGGTGGGCGTCCGTGGGCGGATGGTGTTCAGGGTAATTCGAATATGTTTGCGAACATGGCATCCCAATCGATAGAACTGATCGAGGCGGAAAATCCGTTGCAAGTCTTGTCATATGAATTGATACCGGATCGGGCCGGTATTGGTGAATACCGGGGTGGAGTACCTTATCGACGTGACTATCGGTTTCTGGAAAAAGAAGCGGTTTTACAGGTCCGTTCGGATCGACGGCGTATTCGGCCCTACGGGCTTTACGGTGGCCGGCCGGGAAAACCATCCTGCAACATCCTAAATCCGGATCGCAATGCCCAAGTATTGGACTCAAAGTTGACCATGACGTTAGGCCAAGGCGATGTCTTTCGGCATGAACTGCCCGGTGGCGGGGGATGGGGCGATCCGCTGAAACGGGATCCGCAAAAAGTACTCAAAGACGTACGCAACGAATTTGTCAGTTTAGAGCGCGCGGCCAAAGATTACGGAGTAGTGATAAATGATGCCACGTGGCAGATAGATGAAGCAGCAACCACTCGATTGAGAGAGGCTCATCGCGAAAAGCACGGGGCCGAGCCGTTACCGACGGTAACTTGGGAAGATGCGTGAATGAACGCGGTTGGTAACGAGGGGCCGTCCACCGACGTTTATCGCGTTGGTGTGGATATAGGCGGTACTTTTACCGATATTGTGTTTGTCTCGCCGGATGGTGCGGTGATTACCCGCAAAGTTTCCTCAACTGTGGATGACTATGCACGGGGCATCATTGAAGGGATTGGTCAGGTTATCACTAGTCATGCCTTAGAGGGCATCGCTATTGGTGAGGTGATGCATGGGACGACGGTGGCATCCAATGCCATTCTCGAGATGACCGGTGCACGAACGGGGTTAATTACGACTCGAGGTTTTCGGGATGTGCTTGAGTTGCGCACGTTGCGAATGCCCAGACTCTATGATCTTGCCTGGGAGAAGCCTCCACCGCTGGTTGAGCGTTACCTGCGTATGGAAGTGGATGAACGCATTGACGCCAACGGCAATATCCAACGTGAAGTGGAGTCGGCTGATATCGAGCAAGCGGTCGAACGATTGTTGGCCGAAGGGGTGGAGGCGATTGCGGTTTGTTTGTTGAATTCGTTTGCTAACCCTGTCCATGAGCAAACAGTGCTCGAGGTGTTAAAAACAAAAGCGTCCCACATTCCTTGTTGCATCAGCTTCGATGTTTTGCCCGAGATGAAAGAGTACGAGCGGACGTCGACGACCGTTATTAACGCTTATTTGTTACCGGTGGTGTCCAGTTATCTCGCTTCACTGGTGCGAAAATTAACGGAGATAGGGGTTAACGCACCACTGCTGTTAATGCAGTCGAACGGCGGATTGACGACGGTCGAACAGGCCGGTCGTTTGCCTTGCCACATCATCGAGTCAGGCCCGGCGGCTGGGGTGGTTGGGGCCCAGGCGTTGAGTCAGGCGAGCGGTATTGATGATGTGGTGAGTTTCGATATGGGCGGTACTACCGCGAAGGCATCACTCATTGAGAACGGTATGTACTCGCGTGCTGTCGAATACAGCGTGGGCGCGGGCATCATGGTGGGGTCTCGTTTATTGACGGGCGCGGGTTATCGACTCAAGGTACCAGCCATTGATCTCGCTGAGGTGGGCGCGGGCGGGGGTTCTGTCGTTTGGTTAGATGCAGGGGGCGCGATGCAGATCGGTCCGCGTAGCGCAGGTGCAAGTCCAGGCCCTGTATGTTACGGGCTAGGTGGTAGCGAGCCCACGGTGACAGATGCAAACGTGGTGCTCGGCTATCTCAATCCTGATTATCTCGTGGGTGGAGAGCTTAAAATTGACTCTGAGTTAAGTCATTCGGTGCTGAGTAATGTGGTAGCCATACCGCTTGGCATCGATTTAGTAGAAGCGGCCCATGGTGCGCATGAGATTGCAGCGGCCAACATGATTCGTGCGGTGAAGGCCGTGTCCAGCGAGCGCGGTCGTGATCCGCGCAGTTATGCCATGGTGGCGTTTGGTGGCAATGGCCCGCTTTTTGCAGCAACCATGGCGAAGGTGCTTGGAATGAAGCGCATACTGATTCCACCGAGTCCTGGGGTATTCTCAGCCTTGGGGTTGTTATCGGCTGCGGTGGAGCATCATTACTCTCGAACATTGCGGCGCGTATTGCGCTTGACCGATCCTTTGGAATTTGAAACAGGGTGGCAGGCGCTCGAGACAGAAGCGCGAGCGCAGCTGGCGGTGGATGGCTTCACGCCAGATAAAATGGCGCTATACCGTTCCGCCAACATGCACTATCAGGGACAAATCTATGAGTTGAGCGTGCCAGTAGAGGCCGGGCCTTTTAATGCGGCGGCGGTGCCTGTATTGGAAGAAGCTTTTGCCAGCGAACACGAGCGCACTTACGGACATCGTGCCGGTCCCGATGAACCGGTGGAATTGGTTAACCTTGAATTGGTGGGCCGGGGGCTAACAGAAGATCGCGGACTCCCGATTGACCAGGGTGATTCATGCGCGGTGCCTGCAAACACGGGTATGCGGCGCGCTTATTTTGGTCGCGCGAACGGATGGATCGATACGCCAGTGCTTAAAGACCGTCGGCAATTGTCCGGCGCTGATGATGGGCCACTTATTATCGAAGAATATGATGCGACGTGTGTGGTTCCCCCACGTGCCCGCGCCGCTCTGGATGACCAGGGCAATATCCTTCTGACCCTGTAGTCAACGAGTTCCAGTCTCCGGTGCAAGGGAAGTTAATGAGACGAACAGAGGTTGGGTGCATGATGGTGAGGGGTGTTCGATGTTGAAAACAGTGCGGGGTTTTCGTGGTGCCGTGACCTCCCCTCACCACGCGGCTTCACACGCTGGTCTTAACGTGTTGCGTGAAGGTGGAAATGCGCTGGAGGCAGCGATCGCGACCGCGGCGGCAATCGCAGTGGTCTATCCCCACATGAATGGTCTTGGTGGTGACAACTTTTGGCTGATCAAGCCGGCGGGGCATTTACCCATTGGGATCGATGCCTGTGGTGCCGCTGCTAAAGGAGTAAATGCCGCGATTTATCGAGCGGCGGGTCACACGGCGATTCCCTCGCGAGGAGGCCAAGCGGCTCTGACGGTCGCCGGCGCTGTGGCTGGATGGCAGGAGGCGTATGCGCTGGCAAAGGAGTGGGGCGGGCGGTTGCCTTTGCAGCGGTTGTTGGAAGAGGCTATCCATTACGCGCGAGACGGCTTTGCGGTCACGGACAGCCAGTACGCCAATACCATCAAAAAGTGCGACGAGTTGCGCTCGGTACCCGGATTTTCCAACGCATTTCTTGCTGACGATGGTGTTGGAGCGCCGATGCCGGGTACGTTATTTCAGAATCCCGCGTTGGCAACGACTATCGAGCGTTTGGCGGACAGTGGCTTGGAGGCTTTTTATCGGGGCGATCTTGCGCATCAAATTGCCGACGAATTATCCCAAGCGGGCAGTCCGCTGAGGTTCGCCGACCTGGATGCGATGGTGGCACGGCGGGTGACGCCGTTGCAATTAAACGTTAACGGTCATGCGCTTTATAACCTGCCACCGCCGACCCAGGGTCTTGCGTCGTTGATGATATTGGGTCTGTTCAGTCGTTTAGAGGTGGCCTCAGCGGAGGGCTTTGATTTTGTTCACGCGCTGGTTGAGGCAACCAAGTGTGCATTTCGAGTTCGAGATAGAGAGATTGGTGATCCGGCTTACATGAAGTGTGACCCCAGGACATTTCTAGAATCGAGCTTGTTGGATCAAATGGCAGGCAGTATTGACAGGGGGCAGGCAGCGTCCTGGCCTGATGCTGGGGGAGATGGCGACACAGTATGGTTCGGGGCGGTGGATAGCGATGGCAATGCGGTAAGCTGCATTCAGAGCCTTTATTGGGAGTTCGGTTCTGGTGTCGTATTGTCCGGTACTGGAGTGACCTGGCAAAACCGCGGAATCAGTTTTTCGCTCGACTCGACGCATCACAACGAATTGATGCCCGGACGCAAGCCATTTCATACGATACAACCCGCGTTGGCCTGCTTGGATGATGGTCGCGTTATGGTTTACGGAACGATGGGCGGTGACGGTCAGCCACAGACACAGGCCGCGCTGTTTTGCCGTTATGCCATGTACGGCTATCCACTGCAGGCTGCGGTGACGGCGCCCCGATGGTTACTCGGTAGGACGTGGGGTGAGTCCTCGACCAATCTCAAGATCGAAAGTCGTTTCCCTGACGAAGTCTTTACATCTCTTCGCGGGGCAGGTCACGACGTTCAGCGTGTGGCGGCATTCGACGAGATGATGGGTCACGCGGGTGCGCTCTGTCATCATCCCAATGGACTGATCGAGGGTGCAAGTGATCCTCGCAGCGATGGCCAAGTCGCCACGTTCTGAAGTGTCCGCTGCATGGGTCTGGATGGCGCTAGTTGTGCGGCGCAGTACCCGGAGGTTGGACGGCTAATCCAGCGGGAGACTCGTATTTTTTAAGCAGGATGCCGTCATCGCCACAACAACTGTCCGGGCACTGGGTTCCAGCATAAAGCAATGCGGGATTCCCTAGGTAAGCATCAACTGGCAGATTATCAGTAGCGCAATCACACCCTTTGTCTCCATGGACATAGACTCGAGTGAGGCCCTCCTCAGTCGCCATCTCCTGCGTTCGGTACAGCACCTCGATGGGGGTAGCAGGAACATGGGAAAGTTGGTAAGCCGGAAAGAAGCGGGTGATGTGCCAGGGACTGTCTGCGCCCAGGTGATCACGGATCCAGTGGGCGATGGCCATCAGATTATTCGGCGCATCATTCAGCCCCGGAATTATGTTGGTTCGAGTTTCAACATGTATACCCAAGTCCTGCGCACCCTGAACGCACTTCAGCACATCGCTAACGCGCGCTTTACCGCAGATACGCTGGTAAAACGCGTCATCCATGCTCTTGATGTCTGAGCACAGCACATCGACTCGCCCCGCTAGTAGGGCCAGCGCCTCGTCTGAGACGAAGCTGTTAGAAACGTAAACAGTGAAAAGCCCGGCGCGCTTGGCAGCCTCGCAGACATCGAGTACATATTCGAGCCACACGGCAGGCTCCGAGTAGGTGAAGGCGATTCCCTGAACCCGGGCTTCAATCGCGGTGTTGACTAGTTGTTGCGGGTCAGCAAAAGCCGCTTTCGACTGACCTCGAGCCAACGCATCGAGTGCTTCTTCTCCCCAGGAGATTTCCAGATTGTGGCAGCC
Organism: Gammaproteobacteria bacterium; assembly: GCA_022451485.1. GTDB lineage: Bacteria > Pseudomonadota > Gammaproteobacteria > Arenicellales > UBA868 > UBA11791. Next base: position 61,022 of record JAKUQS010000003.1, on the reverse strand, counting down.
ACCGCAGCGGAAACTACAGCCATAACTCCCTACGGATAGCACTTGGCTGCCCGGTCGATAGTGTCGGACGGGCTTATCTTCAATGGGGCCGATATCCATGGCAGAAATAACGCCGTATGAAAGGTTGTACAGCCTGCCGTCCCGATTGACATGCGCTTGGCAGAAGCCGCGTTGACCGTGGCGTAGCCGGCAACGCCAAAGGCACAGATTGCACCGGACCGTGCCATCGGAAAGGTTTTCTTGTAGCTTCGTTGGAACCAGTCGATACGTCATGTATTTTAGGACTCTGATCTGTTAGTCACATTGTACGCCACGAGCGTCCATCGTTAAGTCGGGACCTGACCAAAGTGATGGGGTTCCTCCTGGGTGCTCGGTTAGAAAGCGCTAAGCCGAGCGTATATGATGGGTGAGTCGGGATAAAAGACCCAAAGGAGAGTATCGTGATTGTCGAGCAGATCTGGACCGCCAACAATTGGCGTAACTTTAATTATTTGGTGGTGTGTCCCGAAACAGGTGAAGCGCTGGCGATCGATCCGCTGGATCACGTCAAGTGTCTCAAGAAAGCACAAGACAATGGTTGGGAAATCACGCAGATTCTGAACACCCATGAACATGGAGACCACACCGGCGGTAACAGCGCCATGATTGAAGCGACTGGAGCGCAGTTGCTGGCCCATGAGAATGCAAAGGATCGCATCCCCGATATTGATGTCGGTTTAGTGGCAGGCGATCGGATTGCCGTGGGTAGAAGTGTAGAACTGGAAGCATTAGACACCCCAGGACACACGATGAGTCATGTGTGCCTCTTATCGCACGGCGAGACGCCGGCGCTTTTTTGCGGCGACACACTTTTCAATGCCGGAGCAGGTAATTGCCATAATGGGGGCCACCCGGCGGAATTGTATGAGACCTTTGCGACACAGCTGTCAAAATTGCCGGACCAGACGCGCGTTTATCCGGGCCATGACTACTGGAAAAACAATCTAGAATTTACGTTGAATCGAGAACCAGATAATGTGCGTGCCCGAGAACTTCTGGCCGAGTCGGGCGTCCGGGATCCCGAAAACTCACTGGTATCAACTTTGGCGTTGGAGAAAGAAGTCAATACATTTTTTCGTCTTCACAGCCCTACACTGATCAAGACATTGCGGGACGTGTATACAGATCTGCCGGACAATCCTGATGCAAAAACGATATTTCTAAAATTGCGTGAATTGCGCAACGACTGGTGATGCGAAGCTGTCACAACTCAGCTGTTGGTTCGCAAGGAACAACCGAGTAGAAATGACTTGTTTTATGTCGTGGGAAGGTCGCGATCTTTCCAGGCTTGGAAACCACCTGCGATATGAGAGACATCATCAAATCCTTGATCAACAAAGAATGAGGCGGCTCCCGCACTTGAAATGCCATGGTAGCAGTACACCAGGAGAGTGCTTTGGCGGCTGGTTTGATCCAGAAATTCGCTAAGGGTGTTGTCGTTAAGTTGGATGGCTGATTCAAGATGGCCAGCCTGGTAAGAGTCCGCATCGCGTATATCCACGATGGTTACATGGGAATCGGTGATGAGTTTGGCGGCCGCTTCAGGCTGGATTTCTTTATACATGGTCGTGTGCTTTATCAGCGATAGTCAGTATCTCAGGTTACCAATTTGCCTGCCTTTGTGGCAGTTGTCCCGAATCAGCTAGTATTGGGAGCCTGCTGGAAGCCAAGCATAACATTGGAGGAATAACATGGCTGTCGGTCCGATGACGCCCAAGGAACGTTTCACTGCCGCGCTGACTGGGCAGCCGGTCGATCGCCCGTGTGCCGCCAGTATTACCTCGGTGGTTAACTTTGAGCTCATGGATCTGGTGGGGCCTCATTTTCCTGAGGCCAACACAGAACCTGAGCCCATGGCGGAACTTGCGGCCAGTGCACACGATCTGATGGGTTTTGACAGTGTGATGCCAGTCTTTGGGATCGCACAGGAAGCCACGGCAATCGGCTGCGTTGTCGATTTCAGTGATCCAGACAATATGCCGACGCCGCAGTTTGCGCCGTGGGCTGATCGCGATGCTGAGATTCGTTTGCCCGATGGGTTTCCAGATTCGTTCTTTGAGGATAAGTACGTGAAATGTGCGCTTGATGCGATTCGTTTATTAAAATCGCATTTTGGCGACAAGGTAATGATTCTCGGTAAAGTGATGGGTCCATGGACCCTTTCGTATCATGCTTACAATGTGCAGGAATTTCTCATGGACACCATTGCAGACCCCGATCGTGTCCGAAAATCGCTGGACACGTTGTCAGAGGTGCCAATTCTATTTGCCAAAGCGCAGTTGGAAGCAGGTGCGGATGCGATTGTCTGGGCCGACCATGCCACGGGTGATTTAATTCGCAACACCATGTACCGTGATTTCCTTCTATGGCGACATCAGGAGTTGGTGCCGCAAGTGCCAGCGCCGGTGATATTGCATTGCTGTGGTCGGTCGCTCGATCGAATCGAGTATTTTCGAGAGACGCCATTTGCTATGTATCACTTTGAATCAGCCAATGACCCTGAAAAAATGGTGTCTGGCGCTGAAGATAAAATTCGCCTGGCTGGTAACATCAATAATCCGCAGCTGTTGATGCAAAAAACGCCGGAGGATGTGCGGACGGAGGTTCAACGTGTAATTGACGCGGGTGTCGATATCATCGCCCCTGAGTGTGCCGTACCGCTGCAGACACCTGTCGAAAATCTCAAAACGATTGTTGCGGTCTGCGAGGACAACCGACGACACTGACGAAACGTAGGGCAGTCATCTGGAAGGAGCCTTGGCCTGTAAAAGTTGCCCGACTTTTTGGTTATGATGCCTTATGACACACAAGACCGTCCTCGTTACTGACTTTACGTGGCCCGCACCAGATATTGAGGTCGCAGTACTGAAAGAGGTGAATGCCAAGCTGTTACTGGCTCCATCGAGTGATGAATCAACGCTGATCGAGTTAGTAGCACAGGCAGACGCGATTTTGACCTGTTTTGCTCACGTGACGGAATCTGTTATTCGAGCCGGGAATAAACTTCAGGTAATCGGGCGTTATGGTATTGGGGTAGACAATATTGATGTGTCGACGGCAACATCACTGGAGATACCGGTTACTTATGTTCCCGCTTACTGTGTTGATGAAGTTGCAGAGCACACGCTTGGGTTTGTGCTTTCATTGGCCCGTAAAATTGCTCTATACGATCATGCTGTCCGACAGGGAAGTTGGAATCTACAGGATGGATTGCCAATTCATCGAGTGCGAGGGAAAACGTTAGGGTTGATCGGGTTCGGTCGCATTGGTCAAGTCGTTGCCCAAAAGGCAGCTGGATTTGGAATGAATGTGACGTTTTATGATCCCGACGCCTCCGTAAAAAATGTGGTGGATAAGGAGTTAGCTAACGAAGTCAGTTTAAACAAACTAATTACCGAATCTGATTTCATCAGCTTACACGCACCGCTGACAGAGAGTACCCGGACTCTCGTCAATGCGGACTTTATGCACGCAATGAAGTCTTCAGCTTGCCTGGTAAATTGTGCACGCGGTGGTTTGATTGACCATGATGCGTTACTGATCGCCCTGCGCCAAGGCCACATTGCGGGCGCAGCGCTGGATGTATTTGAGCCCGAGCAACTGACTCCGGATCACCCGTTGTTACAGCTAGGCAACCTAATCGCGACGCCTCATGTTGCTTTTTATTCCGCTGAATCGGTAGAGGAGTTGCAGCGGCGTGCGTCAATGAATGTTGCGGCTATCCTAGACGAACGTTTACCGGAAGCGATAATCAATCCAGAAGTCTTGGAGCGACCGCGTTGGCGACACCTTGTGGGGAGTGTGGGTTAAACACATCGCATGCTATTTAATCTCCATCGCCGGTCGCGCAAACAGGATGGGGCACCGGTAGAGATTATTCGTACGCTATACTATAGGCTCTAAAACCCCGTGAATGCGGGGTTTCTTCTGCATCATGTGGTTTTGATGTCTTAATCTCTGGAGATGTTTTTATTGTGATGACCGTTAGAGGGTCATTGTTTTACGGCTGGGTAGTGGTCGCCGTGATGTGCGTGGTGATGATTCTTGTCTACGGCGTACGTCACTCGTTCTCAGTTTTCTTTCCGCCTATCCTTGACGAGTTTGGATGGGGCCGAGGGGAGACGGCTGTGATGCTGTCCTTACATCTTTTTTTCTATGGTTTAGCGGCGCCTGTGATCGGGACAATAACGGACTGGTGGCACCCTCGTCGGATTTTGCTCATTGGGACTGTCATTCTGTCTAGTGCTGCTGCGTTGTGTAGTTTAGCGACGCAGCTATGGCACTTTTATCTGATATTTGGCTTAGTGACACCCATAGGGCTTGCCTGCTGCGGGTCTCCAGTGGTTAATCCTACTATTGCCAACTGGTTCTCGAAAAATCGGGGGTTAGCACTAGGGGTGGCCCAGATGGGCGGTGGGCTGAGTTTCGTCTACGTCGTTTATCCTGAGTTCATCATGTCAATAGCAGGCTGGCGAACAGCCTACGTGGCCATGGGTGTAACCATGTTGATTATCCTCATTCCGTTAGTTCATTTTTTTTATCGGTATCACCCCCGTGAAAAAGGACTGATAGCGCATGGGTTGAGTGAACCGACACCGGACAAACCGGAAACCCAAGAGAACGCTGTACAGGCGAAAAACCAAGAATGGACCTTATCCGCTGCCGTGCGGACCCCACAACTATGGCTAATGGTTCTCTCCCAAACATTTTTTTGGGGAACAGGCTGTTACCTGATTCTAGCCCACGTCGGAAAGTTTGCTCAGGATGCCGGGTATTCGGGCCTTTTTGCTGCTTCGATGTTTGCTCTATACGGTGTATCCATGGTGGTAGGGCAATTGTCAGCTGCAATCTCTGACTGGATTGGTCGAGAAGTGACGGTTGTTATTGCGACGGGTCTATGCGTTGTTGGCCTAGCGGTTTTGCTGTCGGTTGTCGATAACAGTGAGCCTTGGCGGCTCTATTTCTATGCGATCAGTTTCGGTTTGGGCGCGGGCCTGCAGGCGCCGACAATCTTTGCCGGTGCGGCCGATCTTTTCTACGGACGCCATTTTGGTTCAATCAACGGCGTTGTCTTAGCTGGCATGGGGTTTGGCGGTGCAATTGGACCGTGGGTAGGCGGATATTTATATGATTTGTCCGGCACTTACCAACAGGCCATTATTTTGTCAGCCGCCACGTTTATTGTGTCGGCAATAGCGTTCTGCTTTTCAGCCCCACGCAAAGGAATCAGTCCGCCCACTTTGCGCTGAGCTTAATGAAGGCTAGATGCAGCGCCCGCCGTCTACCTCCATGGTAATTCCAGTAATAAACGCAGCGTCATCACTGGCGAGGAAGAGAGCGGCACGCGCGATGTCCTCTGGTGTTGATAATCGACCCATGGGAATGGTTGCTTGAAATTTTTTTCTATTTTCCGGAGTATCGGGAGCGCCCATAAAAGTCTCCAATAGCCCCGTTTCTCCGATGACAGGACATACTGCATTGATGCGAATGTTCTTGTCGGCAAATTCGATCGCCAGCGACTTCGTGAGATTGTTTACCGCGCCCTTTGAACTACAGTAGACACCTAGCCCTGGTCGCGGCCGAATAGCGGCAGTCGACGAGGTGTTGATGACGGACCCACCGCCTTGTTCAAGGAAAATGGGGACCGCCTCTTGAAGTGCGTGAAATATCGCTTTTACGTTGACATCGTAGATTCGATCAAATTCATCCTCAGTTACATCTAGGAAGGGTTTGTTATGGTGGGTGAAGCCGGCGTTATTAACCAGCACATCTAAGCGTCCTCCAAAATCGACTGCGGACTGTATCATTAGCCGGGTATCTTCCCGAGACGCCACGTCAGCATGTACGTAGGTGGCTTCGCCTCCAGCCTGCCGAATCTCTTGGGCAACGGTTTGGCCGGCATTGTCGTTGATGTCATTTATAACGACCTTTGCCCCTTCACTGGCATAGAGGCGGGCAATCCCGGCCCCAAATCCAGAACCAGCACCGGTCACTAGGGTAACTTTATCTTTAAGGCGCATACCGTTTTCCTCTTAATTTGTTTCAATCTATTAGATTTTGAGAGCGTAGGCAGATCAGGTGAAGTGTTTGCCATCAAAGAGTCCGTAACGGCGCTTCCGTTGATGGATGTGACTCAGATCACATTTTCATTGCGCAACTCTGCTAGAGCGTCATCGTCAAATCCAAGCCAGTCGCGATAGATCTGTTCGTTGTGTGCACCCAGTGCGGGTCCTAGGTGATCAATACGTCCTGGAGTTGCTGAAAGTTTTGGTACTACCCCTTGTACAGCTAAGTCGCCAATCCTGTCATCTTTAACCCGTACCAGGGTGTCACGTTCCCAGTATTGGGGCTCGTCAAAGATATCGGCAATACTGTTGACTGGTCCACAGGGCACATCACCGATCGAACATAGTTTGATTACGTCATCCCGAGTTTTGGTTTCGGTCCAGGCGCTCACGATGCGGTTGACCTCGTTGCGGTGATCGAGGCGGGCCGACACGGTGCCGTAGCGCTCGGGTATAGCGAGTTCTGGCTGCCCAATGACTGTGGCAAGCCGGCCGAACATCTTGTCGTTGGTACAGGCAATGGCCACCCACTTATCATCTGATGTAGGGTAATGGCTGTGGGGCACCGAGGTGTGTGTTTCCGTTCCCATGCGTTCACGTACCTGCCCGGTTTTGTCGTAGACAGCCGCGATTTCATCGAGAAAGCGAAAGATACCATCATGTAATGCGATGTCGATGAACTGTCCCTCTCCGTTCTGGTCCCGCGCCCGCAAAGCCAGTAGCACGCCGTAGGCACCGTAAAGACCACTGAGATAGTCGGCTAACGTGGTCGATCCAGCAATGAGTGGAGGCGTATCCGGCTGTCCTACAAGATAAGACAGTCCCGCGAATGCCTGGGCGATTCGGGCAAAGCCCGGCAGATCTTTCTTAGGCCCGTTTTGGCCGTAGGCGGAAACTCTTAGCATGATGAGTCCCGGGTTCAGGCGCCGTAAATCCTCGTAGCCAAGGCCCCATCGTTCCAGTGTGCCGGGGCGGAAATTTTCGATCACGATATCGGTGTCACGTATCATTTGCCGAAAGATTTCGGCTCCTTTAGGCATCTTTAGGTCCAGTGTGATGCACTTCTTATTGCGTGCTTCGTTGATCCAGAAGTAGGTGTCTTCCGTACCACTGTCAGCTCCAAGTTTACGAAGCGAGTCTCCAATGACTGGTTTTTCAATTTTGATGACATCTGCGCCGAATTCAGCAAGGCAGGCGCCAGCGAAAGGGGCCGCGACGAAAGTGGCAATATCAAGCACTCGAAGTCCCTTAAGCGGAGGGCTTGCGGTGGGGGGTGTTGTGTCGTTTTCGGCCATAGTCAGATCGTGCTACTGCGTCGGGATGCCTCAGATGGGTTTTGGTTGGGGCGTCGAGGTCTATCGGATAGGCCGGTGATTACACCATACCGAAAGTGTGCTTGTCTCTAATGTGGTCGAAGCGTTTACACTCTACACCAGTTTTCGAAAGTAATTTAGAGGACTGGGTAAATTATGACTTGGATGGTTGGCGTCGACGTGGGCGGAACATTCACGGACTTTTTTGCGCTTAATGAATTGAACGGGGCCTTTTACGTCGGCAAGTATCCGTCGACGCCGGAAAACCCGGCCCACGCCGTGACACAGGGATTGATCGATCTTGCGGCCGCGAACGGGCTTGAGTTGGCTGCGTTACGACATTTGTCTCACGGGACAACAGTAGCGACCAACGCCTTGATTCAGCGTAAAGGCGGCAAAGTCACGCTGTTGACGACCCGTGGCTTCGCCGATTTGCTTGAAATCTCGCGCCAGACACGACCGCATATGTACGATCTGTATCAGGATCACGCGCCACCTCTTGTGCCCCCCGAGCGTCGTCTTGAGGTCACAGAGCGAATCACCGACGGCGGGGAAGTATTAATTGAGCTGACGGATGATGCCGTGATTGAGGCGTGTGCGGCAGTTAAAGCTTCGGCACCGCAAGCATGTGCAGTGTGTCTATTGTTTGCGTTTCAGAATGACGAACATGAGAAACGTTTGTGCGCGGCGCTCGCTGAAGCAATACCGACAATTTATGTTTCCTCATCATCTGCCGTGCAGTCTGAGTTTCGTGAGGTCGAGCGGTTTTCCACTACCGTACTGAATGCGTATCTGCAACCGGTGATGGCCGAATATATAAGAGAGCTCGAGGCTGCTGTGACTGACGCAGCACCGACAGCAAGCTTGGGTCTTAATCAGTCGAGTGGAGGATTAATGTCGTTGGCTCGATCGCGAGATCTCCCTATTCGTACTGCGCTGTCGGGCCCAGCGGCTGGAGTCGTCGGCGCCGCTCATATAGCACGACAGATCAGTCGCCCTAACGTCATTACTCTTGATATGGGGGGCACCAGCGCGGATGTAGCCTTGATTCGAGAAGCTTCGGTGCCGATTGCGTTTGGACGTGATGTAGCTGGGTTTCCTATACGGATGCCGATGGTTGATGTTGAGACGGTTGGTGCCGGCGGAGGTTCTATTGCATGGATAGATCGTGACGGGTTGATGAAGGTCGGTCCCCAGAGTGCGGGTGCTTCACCGGGCCCAGCTTGTTATGGACAAGGGGGTCGTGATGCGACTGTGACTGATGCCAATCTATTTCTTGGGCGCCTCAGTCAGGGTGGTCTACTTGGAGGGGCAATGGCCCTGGACTTGGATCGGGCGCGGGAAGCCGTTGAGGGTATCGCACAAGACTTAGAAACGTCTGCCGTGCGACTGGCACGGGGAGTGATAGATATCGTAGTAGCTAATATGGTCCGCGCCATTCGCACTATTTCTGTAGAACGGGGTCATGACCCAAGAGAGTACGTCTTGATGCCCTTTGGCGGTGCGGGTCCACTGCACGCTCGGGATGTGGCAACCAACCTTGGAATTCAGGAAATTCTTGTTCCGGCGGCTCCCGGTATTGTATGCGCGCACGGATTGGTCGTTTCTGATTTGCAGGAAGATTTTGTTGTGGGTCGTCGATTACGATTAGTGGATAATGAATTGAATGTCATTTCTGAGGCATTGGAAACGCTTGCAAACGAGGCAGCGAGTTGGTTTGACGACGAGCACGTTCGGCCAGAGATGCGGCAGGTGTCGATTCGGCTTGACATGCGATATGTTGGGCAGAATTTTGAGTTGGCGGTTCCATTGGCGCAAGGAGACGATGGGAAATATGTTGCCTTTGATGATGTTGAACCCCTGCGTCGTGCGTTTTTTCAGATTCACGAAGAAAACTATGGCTATCACAACCCGGAAGATCCTATCGAGATAATTAATTTTCGACTCACTGCTCGCGGTCGAGTTCATCCGCTGGTGGAATCCAAGGGGATGATGGACCAAAACGAATTCTCAGCGGAAACGGGATACAGAGATGTAGTGTTCAATCAAGACGAGCCAGTTCAGTGCCGAGTTTTTCAGCGGCACGCGCTCAGTGTCGGGGATGAAGTCATCGGCCCTGCAGTAATTGAGCAGTTGGATGCCACCACGCTTGTGTATCCTGGTGACACGGCGCGCGTGGATGATTTTGGAAATATTCTGATCTCATTGGATGTTTGATTTTTATGACTGCGATTGATCCTATTACGCTTGAAATTATCTTTAACGCGTTGCGTTCGGTGACGGACGAGACCTACGCCGCGTTGATGAAGTCTGCCTACTCAACCAATATTAAAGAGCGGCACGATCATTCGACCGCTGTAATGGATCCGAATGGTCGTTTAGTGGCTCAATCAGCAGGTTCACTTCCCATCCATATTGCGTCGATGAGTGGACTGATGAGTGCGTTATTTGAAAAATTTGAGAGTGATATTCATGAGGGTGATATCTTTGTTTCGAACGATCCGCATGAGGCGGGCGGCACCCATTTGCCGGATATCAATCTGGCGATGCCAGTTTTTGTCGATGGTGAGATTCACAGTTTTGTTTGCAATATTGCGCATCATGCTGATGTCGGCGGCATGGCACCGGGCAGTATGGCGGGCGGCATGTCGGAAATTTATCAAGAGGGTCTTCGCATACCCGTAGTTCGATTATTTCGTCGGGGCGAACTGGTAACCGATATTCTTGATCTTCTGTTGCTGAATGTGCGTGTGCCTCTTGAGCGACGGGGTGATTATTTTGCCCAAATTTCTGCTTGTCGATTGGGAGAGCGTCGATTGCAGGAAGTGATCACGACCTATAGTAAGGAGGCAGTCACGGCGTCCTACTCAGACATCATATCGCGTACCCAACGGCGAATGGCGGATGGCGTGGAGTCCATCCGCAATGGAACCTATACCTTTAGTGATGTGATGGATGGCGATGGATTGGGGACGTTTGATGTGGAGATCATCGTTGCGGTTCATGTACGGGACAGGGAGATCATCTTTGATTTTTCAGGGACCGCGGATCAGGTCAAAGGGAATATCAATGTTACTTTGAATGCCACGCAAGCTGCAGTGTGTTACAGCCTGAAAGCGCTCCTCGATCCGGAAATTCCTAATAATCAAGGTGTCTTAGATGCGGTAGAGATCGTCGCGCCCGCCGGTACGTTGGTCAACGCTATTTTCCCCGCACCGGTAGCCGCGCGTGCGAATACCTGCCAAAGGATTATCGACGTCGTTCTCGGAGCCTTGGCCGATGCATTTCCAGAGCGGGTGGTCGCGGCCGCCAATGGCGCCAACACGACAGCCGTCTTTTCGGGTATTGACCCGCGTAGCGGGGCATCCTATCTCTATCTTGAGACGCTGGGCGGTGGTATGGGTGGTAGACCCATGAAGGATGGCAAAGATGGTGTTCAGGTCCACATCACCAATACCTCTAATCTCCCGATTGAAGCGATAGAGATGGAATATCCACTTTTAGTCGAGGAATACAGTTTGGTTACGGATTCGGCTGGGGCGGGGCGTTTTCGCGGTGGGATGGGATTGCGACGGGTTGTGCGTCCTCGAGGGCATGATTGTATCTTTAATGGTGCGGGCGAGAGATTCCGTCATCCACCGTGGGGGCTTTTTGGTGGTGCACCCGGGGGTATGGGGCGATTCTTACTGAGAACCGAAAGCGGTGAGTCTAGGTTGGAAGATAAGCCTGACCAGGTGGCTATTGGTCCCGACGATGCCGTTGTTATTGAAACTCCGGGCGCGGGTGGCTTCAAACTTCCAGCTGACCGAACCGCGGAAGCGGTCGCAGGCGATCGGGCGACGGGCAAGTTTAGTGAGGAATACCTTAACCGCTATTACGGGCATCTAACCCAGATGACAGACAGGGAAGACACCGATGGTGGGTGATTACGCGCCGCCTCGGCCGAATCGATTTGAGATCGATATGGGGGCGATTGCGCATAATGTCGGACAGATTCGTAACTTAGTTGGTGTTTCAACCAAAATCATCGCAGCCCTTAAGGGGGATGGTTACGGGTTTGGGTTAATACCGGTAGCACGCACCGTGGTGAAGCACGGTGTTGACATGATTGCTGTGGCAGATATTTCGGAGGCGGCGAGCATTCGCCTTGAGGGGATCGAATTACCGATTTTGCTCTATGCGGGCAATCCGTTTGATATCGACGCGGTGCAGGCGATGGAAGCATACGATCTGATGCCAACGGTTCTCGATATCAGCGGCGCAGAAGCATTGTCCACTCGTGCGCAAGGCCCAATACGATGTTTTGTCAAAGTTGATGTGGGGCTCGAGCGCTTGGGCACATTGCCGGCGTATGCGGCGGCACTGGTTGATGCGGTGACGCAGCTGCCTAAACTGGAGTTAGTAGGTTTATATACCCACATGGACGTGCCGGAGGGCGGGGTAGACGATTACATCGAGTGGCAGTGGAAAGCATTCGATGGCGTGTGCGTTGAACTCGACTCGGTTGGAATTAGGATTCCATTGCGACTGATATCCAGTAGCGCGGTGCTCAGATTCTCTAGTGCATTCAATTTGGATGCAGTTGATCCCGGCCATTTATTGTTTGGGTTGACTCCAGCCGGACCGGTTAAACAGGATCTTGATTTAAAACCAGCTTTTGTTGCGTTGAGCAGTCGATTAATCCATACGCGAATCGTAGAGCGCAATGAATTTATCGATTTTTCTCCAATCGATTTGCGACCTGGTGATCGGCTCGGTGTGATTCCATTTGGCCTTCGAGATGGAATTGCGGGACTTACGTGTGGTGAAGTGTTGGTTAGGGGCCGACGAGTGCCGATCACGGGGCGATTTAGTATGGAGCATACTAGGATCGATCTGACTATGGTTCCAGATGCCAGTGTCGGTGACGAGGTGGTTCTGATTGGTCACCAGCAAGGCCAAGCTATCACGTTGAGTGAAGTAACCGAGCGTCATAATGTTCCGGCTATTATGCCGGCCCTGTCGGTTGGTAGCGGTGTGCAACGGGTGCTGCGTTAAAAGGTCCGCGATGATCGGTAATGGGTCCACTGACGCGGTATCATGTTGGCGTGGGTCGATTTCTCCATCATGGTTGAAACCGATCGATTGGACAGGCAGTTTGCATCACATACTATTAATGACTAACAGTGGTATAGGACAAGCACATGACAAAACCGATTCCTCTTCATCCTAATCCAAATACCGAATTTGATCTGCAAGAAGCGCGAATTGATCTTGCCGCAGCGTTTCGTTGGGCTGTTCGATTGGGCCTGTCGGAAGGAGTAGACAATCACTTTTCGATGGCGGTTCCGGATGATGATGGTGTTATGCGAGGGAAGCGCTTCCTCATCAATCCATACGGTTGGCATTGGTCGGAGATCACTGCCTCATCTTTGGTCCTGTGTGACGAAATGGGTAATGTGTTGGATGGAGAGAATACTGTTGAAGACACGGCGTTTTTTATTCACAGCCGAATACACGTCAATGTGCCAAAAGCGGTGGTGGTTCTGCACAATCATATGCCCTATACCACGTCACTTACGCTGTTGGAGGACGGAAAGTTAGCGATGGTTGAACAAAATGCCTTGATGTTTGACGGGCGCATCGCTTACGACACTGAATATAGTGGTCTTGCATTGGATGTCGAAGAGGGTGATCGCATCGCTCATGCAATGGGTGAGTGTTCCATTTTGATGATGGCGAATCATGGGGTTACGGTTACGGGGTTGTCAGTCGAAATGGCTTTTAACGATCTCTATTATCTGGAGCGGGCTGCGATGTTCCAGGTGTTGGCAAGATCAACTGGGGGGCGCCTGAGAAGCATTGAGCCAGAAGTGATTGCCCGAACTCGAACACAGTTCCCTGAAGAGATGCCAAAGCTTGCTGCGCGTCATTTTGCGGCGCTGAAGCGCATTCTCGATCGTGAGGAACCGGAGTATCGTCAGTAACAGGATACAGTCACGACCCTATCACTTAACAAGAAAACCACTAGGAAAAGCAAATGGATCTAGGAATCGCTGGGCGCAACGCAATTGTATGTGCATCGAGCCGCGGCTTAGGGAAGGCTTGTGCTACATCCCTCGCGCGTAACGGGGTCAATGTCACAATTAACGGTCGGGATAGCGTTGTGCTAGAAAAAACAGCGGCTGATATTCGTGCTGCAGCTCCAGACGTCGAGGTCACAATGGTTGTTGGGGACGTGGCAGACCGTCAGTGTCAGGCGGCTTTACTTGGCGCGGTGCCTGAAGTTGATATTTTGGTCAATAACAATGGGGGGCCACCGTTTCGTGATTTCCGCGAGTTGGATCGTGATGCGATGGTAGAAGGGGTAATAATGAACATGATCACTCCCATTGAATTGATCACGGGAGTGGCAGATGGAATGGCTGAGCGCAAGTTTGGTCGTATCGTCAACATCACTTCTATATCGGTTAAGAAGCCGGTCCTTGGACTTGATCTATCAAGCGGTGCGCGGGCCGGATTAACCGCATTTCTTGCCGGCGTTAGCCGATCGTTGGCATCAAGCAACGTCACCATCAACAACATTCTGCCTGGTTTTTTCGATACCGACCGTCTCCAGGGCAGCTTAGAGGCAAGTGTTAAGACCTTAGGGATTACTATGGATGAGGCAGTAGCCGCTAGAACCCAGCAGGTGCCGGCCGCGCGATTTGGCCAGCCGGAAGAGTTTGGAGAGGCCTGTGCATTTCTTTGTAGTTTGCAGGCGGGCTACATCACTGGCCAGAATTTACTCCTTGATGGTGGTGTTTTTGATAGTGCTTTTTGATGTGGTCACGGCTAGCCCACTATTGGCTAAGTTGAACTGACAGGCGAAATGATCCCTATGCAGCTCGCCCAGGTCAGCCTCGATGATAAGTATCAAAACCTTGACGGCGCCCTATACCTCACTGGCACACAGGCGCTGGTTAAAGTGGCGATGTTGCAAGGAATTCGGGATCGTGCCGCAGGGCTGAATACCGCTTGTTTCATCTCGGGATATCGAGGATCCCCGATGCATAACCTTGATAAGGAGTTGTGGCGGGCTGAGCGCTTTCTTCCCCAGAACCAGATTCACTTTCTGCCCGCGGTGAATGAAGATATTGCGGTAACTTCGCACTGGGGCACACAGCAGTCGTCATTATTCTCGGATGCGCTTTACGATGGGGTTTACAGCCTGTGGTACGGCAAAGGTCCTGGTCTCGATCGCAGTGTTGACGCGATGCGTCACGCAAATCTGGCGGGGACATCTCGCTATGGTGGTGTGCTGGCGGTTGTCGGTGATGATCATGGAATGACCTCGACCGACGTCCCCGCGATGTCGGAACCGACATTTATTGATCTGATGATGCCGGTGCTTTACCCCGGTAATGTGACCGAACTGATTGAGTTTGGCCTTTATGGTTGGGCCTTATCGCGTTTTTGCGGTGCCTGGGTGGGCTTCAAAGCGACCCCGGATACGCTGGATACCGCGGCGAGTATTCTGTTGCCCACGGATTGGCCACGGATTGTTTTGCCGGATTACCCGTTTCCAGAAGGGGGAGTCAGTATTCGCACCCCTGATCCGTGGGTTAATCAAGAGGCGCGCCTTCGCGATCATAAGATGGGTGCCGCAGTCGCGTTTGCAAGGGCAAATGATATCGACAAAGTACTTATCGACAGCCCGCGGCCGCGGTTGGGTATCGTCGCAAGCGGGCTGGCAGCCTTCGCAGTGCTTGAAGCGCTCGATTCGTTAGGAATTGATCTTGAGTTCGCGGCCGAGCTGGGCATCAGGGTGCTCAAGATTGGTATGCCGCATCCCATTGATGAACTGTCTCTTCGACAGTTCTGTGATGGACTCGAAGAGGTGTTCGTGGTGGAGGAGAAACGACGTATTATCGAATTGGCGGTTAAAGATGTACTTTATGGGCTACCGGAAACCCGTCGACCCCGAGTGGTCGGTCGGTGTGATGAGGCCGGTAAAGAAATTCTTAGCGGAGTTGGTCAACTGGGGCCTGATGCGGTTGCCATTGCAATTGCGGCTCGAATTCGACCATTTCATTTCAGTGACAAGATGCAGGCACGTTTGGTTTTCCTCGAGAGAAAGGCGTCAGAACGTCGCGCGAGAGGCCCGCTTAGCATCGTTCGGACACCGTTTTTCTGTTCTGGCTGTCCTCACAACACTTCTACGCGAGTACCTGAGGGAAGTCGGGCCCACGGCGGCGTGGGTTGTCACTTCATGGCGACCAACATGGCACGGGACAATGTGACTCATCCACAGATGGGTGGCGAAGGTGCAACATGGATTGGTATGTCGTCATTTGTAGCGACGGATCATGTGTTCCAAAACCTCGGAGACGGCACTTATTTTCACTCGGGCCTATTGGCCTTGCGCGCGTGTATTGCCGCTGACGTCAACATTACCTACAAGATCCTTTACAACGATGCGGTAGCGATGACCGGTGGGCAGCCGGTCGATGGCAACATCGACCCAGCCGCTATTACACGACAGGTGCATGCTGAAGGTGTCAGACGGTTGGCGGTGGTGACCGATGACTTGGAAAAATACAAAAACCGTGTTGGTCTTGCGCCGGGGACCGAGGTGCATCATCGGCGGGCGCTGGATAGCGTCCAAAAAGCGTTTCGACAGTATCCTGGTGTCAGCGTTATTGTTTACGATCAGACCTGTGCGGCGGAGAAACGCCGACGCCGCAAGCGAGGAACCTTTCCCGATCCATCCCGACGCGTTTTTATCAATGAGCGGGTTTGCGAGGGTTGCGGTGATTGTTCGGCGAAGTCGAACTGCCTATCAGTGGTGCCGATTGAGACGAGTTTCGGACGAAAGCGACGCATCGACCAGTCGTCTTGTAACAAGGATTATTCATGTCGAGAGGGGTTTTGCCCTAGCTTCGTCTCAGTGGTTGGGGGTAGGGTCCGACGAATCGCCGCCAATCAGGAAGTGCCACGGCATTTACAGTTGTTGCCTGAACCTCAGCGCCCAAGTCTTGAAGAAAAACAATCCTACAATATCTTGGTGACCGGTATTGGTGGTACGGGTGTCGTGACGATTAGCGCCATGATTACGATGGCAGCGCATATCGAGGGGCGGGCGTGTCAGGCGGTCGATCAGTTTGGTATGGCACAGAAAGGTGGAGCGGTGACGAGCCATATTCGACTGGCAAGTGAAGCCAACGCAATCAAGGCAGTGCATTTGGATGCGGGCTCCGCGGACTTGGTCCTGGGGTGTGATGCGTTGGTAGCTGCTAGCGATTTGGCGTTGGAATCGGTGTCATCTGAGCGTAGTCAGCTAATTATCAATACTCATGAAGCGATCACCGGCCATTTCACCCGCAGCCCCGATCTCAAGTATCCGCGAGAGGATCTCAACCAGCGATTTCTCGACGCGGCGGGATCACAACGTTTGACGTTTATCGATGCAACAGCAATTGCCAGTCGACTAATGGGTGACGGCATAGCTACCAACATGTTCATGTTGGGTTATGCCTACCAGCGAGGCCTGATTCCCGTGTCATCGGCAGGGATTGAGAAGGCTATTGAGTTAAACAGCATCGCGGTAGAGAGCAATATTGAGACCTTTCGATGGGGTCGGCGAGCCGCGCTTGATCTTGAGGGAGTGGCTGCTGTTGCTAACGGTGAATCAGTGACTTCGGTTAAGTCGCCAGAAACACTTGAGGAGCTAATTGATGTCCGTACGAATGATTTAACGCGATACCAGGATGCGGGATATGCGGCGCGTTATCGACGGCTGGTGGAGCAAGCTTGTCAGGCCGAAAGTGAGTTGGCGGGGGGGTTTGCCGGTTTCGCTGCGTCGGTCGCACGTTATGGCTACAAGCTGATGGCGTACAAGGATGAATACGAGGTTGCAAGACTCTATAGTGACGGTGAGTTTGTGAAGAATATTCGTCACACGTTTGAAGGGTCGTTTCGTCTCGAGTTTCACTTAGCGCCGCCATTGTTTGCGCGTCGGAATCCTTATTCCGGCCTGCCCGAGAAGCGGACTTATGGTGCATGGATGTTGCGTGCCATGGGAATGCTGGCCCGGTTACGATGGTTGCGTGGTACACCGTTCGACGTGTTCGGTTATACGGCAGAAAGGCGCGCTGAGCGCCAACGAATTACTGACTACGAGACAATTATCGACGAATTATCGCGTGGTTTAAATCACGATAATCATGCATTAGCGACAGAAATCGCGTCATTACCGGATGGCATTCGGGGTTACGGCTATGTCAAAAACCAGCATCTTGATGCGGTGGAGGTCGTCCAAGAGGATCTTCTCTTGCGTTGGCGTCACAAGGAAGATAAAGCGCTAGCAGTCTAATTGTCGAACGTTGACCGCGAATGGTTTTCGGCGAAAACGAAGCGAGCCGTTACTTGATCCCCTTTCTTTATGATGGTTTACCGTGTTTAATGAATATGTCAAATTTAGTCGCTGGCTTTTCGTTTGAACGTAGCTTGATTGTGAAACGAATTGATTGCGATGAATGAATTCAATAGGAGGAGTTATGTCTAAAGTTGAAGATCGATTGGCCGCCATGTCCCTCACACTGCCGACGGTACCTACCCCGCTGGGGAACTATGTTGTGGCGAAGACGGTTGGCAACCTGGTTTATGTGTCAGGGCATGGGCCACGCCGGCACGACGGTACCTACGTGGTAGGAAGGGTGCCAAGTGTTTGTTCGGAGGAAGATGCTTATGCGGCCGCACAATTGGTTGGATTGGGTTGTTTGGCGTCGTTAAAGGAAGAGATTGGTGATCTTGATCGTGTGAAACAGGTAGTTAAAGTGCTTGGAATGGTGAATGCAGATCCATCTTTTGCAAATCACCCGACGGTGATCAATGGGTTTTCTGACCTTATGGTTGAAGCATTTGGCGATTCAGGTCGTGCAGCTCGCTCTGCAGTAGGTATGGGCTCACTTCCGGGGGACATCCCTGTTGAAGTAGAAATGATTGTGGAGATCACATGAGCCCTGTACCGATCGATTTGGCGACGGCCCGATCGACGCTTTACAGTGCGGTCATCTCCGATACGCTGGACAGTTTGGGCTATCGTCATCAAGTGTTGAAGCCAGGAATTCGACCGCTTGATCCCAGTACTGTGTTGTGTGGATGGGCGCGGGTTGGCCTGTATTCGCCGATCTATCATGACGATGCCGATGTGAATGTTTACGAGCACGAGCTTAGACTGATAGACAGTCTGAAGGAAGATGAAATCCCGGTTTTGGTCTGCCACGGCAATACGCGAATAGCGCCGTGGGGTGAGCTTCTCTCGACACGCGCAATGTACCTGAAATCAGCTGGTTGTCTTACCGATGGCGGCGTGCGCGATGCACGGCTTATCCAAGAGATGAACTTCACCGTGTATTCGGGTTTTCTGAGTCCGGTCGACACAAAATATCGAGGCAAAATGACATGGTTCGATGTGCCTGCCGAGATCAATGGAGTTCATGTCAATAGTGGCGACCTGGTCTTTGGAGATCTTGATGGGGTGCTTATTATTCCTAGGGATGCAGTCCAGCAGGTGCTGTCCAAATCCATGGATAAAGTGATGGAGGAGAATGTCGTACGTGATAAGTTGGCTGGTGGGGAAACGTTGGAGAAAATGTTTGCTGAGCATGGCATTCTCTAATTCGTGAAATTGCAGTGACGATGCGCGTCGGTATTCTGTCCCTTCTGCAGGAGTCAAACACTTTTGTTTCTGGGAGTACGACTCTTGAACACTTCGAGGACGACTTGTTTCTTGAAGGTGAGGCTGCCTGGAGCGTTGGCGCTCACCATGAAGTGGGAGGGTTTCTAGCCGGTCTCAAAGAACACGGACTTAGCGCCGTTCCATTATTCGTCGCTCGTGCTTTGCCTTACGGAGTCATAGAAGCTGCCTCGTTTGAAGAGTTGATGTCCCGCATGTTTCGACAGGTTCGGGCTGCTGATCCCCTGGACGGTTATCTTGTCGCGCCACACGGCGCCACGGTCAGTAGTTTGTATCCCGACGTCGATGGGTATTGGTTGGCCCGTTTGCGGGCCGAGGTTGGGCCAGGGGTCCCTATCATCGGCACGCTGGATCTGCATGCCAACGTGTCCTCGGCAATGGTTAATGCAACGGACGCGTTGGTTGCGTATCGGTCTAATCCTCACACTGACCAGTTTGAACGTGGCAAGGAGGCGGCCACACTAATGTCACGAACATTGAAAGGCGAAATAAGACCGGTGCAACGGGCAATTTTTCCGCCGTTCGTTATGAATATTGAGCGTCAAGCGACTGCCGAGTCTCCTTGTCTCGAGCTTTATGAGATAGCTGATGCTTTACGTCATCGATCGGGCGTTCTGTCCATCAGTATTTTGCAGGGGTTCCCTTATGCGGACGTTGCTGAAATGGGTAGTGCAACTATTGCCGTCACTGACGGGGATGAGAGCCTAGCTGGAGTCATCGCAAGTGAATTAGCTAACGCCATGTGGAAGGATCGCACACAGTTCACTGCTACGGCACCGGATATTGACAGTTGTTTGGATCAAATCAAGCATCTGGACGGCCGAATATGTTTACTCGATATGGGTGACAATGTCGGTGGTGGTTCCCCGGCCGATTCAACGTATCTAGCGCATGCGCTTGTACGTCGAAGTATTCCCAAAGCCTTTATCTGCTTGTTCGATCCAGCTGCGGTCGCGGTTGCAAGTGACGCCGGTGTTGGAGCTTCACTGACCTTGTCGATGGGAGGCACGACAGACGCTTTACACGGTGATCCTCTGGTAGCCAATGTACAGGTACAGGGGCTCTATGACGGCCAATTTACGGAGAGCGAGGCTCGCCACGGCGGTATCGTCAATTTTGATCAAGGAAGATCGGCAGTGGTGACGATGGCTTCGGGTTTAACCGTGATGTTGACCTCAAAGCGTATCGTTCCGTGGAGCTTGGGGCAGTTCGCTTGTTGTGGTTTGGAGCCTCGGGATTTCGATGTATTGGTGGCCAAAGGTGTCAATTCACCGCTAGCGGCTTACGCATCGGTGTGTTCGCACTTCATACGCGTCAATACTCCGGGAGTGACGGCGTCAGACCTGAATGGTTTTGATTATCGATTTCGACGTAGACCGATGTTTCCGTTTGAGCCAGCCGCATCATGGAAGAGCTGATCGCCAGTAATGCCCAGCTGTTAGTCCTGATTCGCAAAATGTCAGCGTTTGACAAATAATTTTCGAGGAAAATTGCATAACGGCTTCCCTCCTTTTTTGGTCACCTTGACACACTCACTGAGCTCGATTGCCCATCCATCCATGGCGATGGCTGGCACACAGTGGAGGGTCATGTTTTCCTCGAGTACGGTTTTGTCGCCTGCACGTAAACTGATGGTTTGTTCGCCCCAGTCGGGTGGATAGTTCAGTCCCGTTGAATACCCAATACGAGAATCCTTAGTAATTCCGTGACGACTGATGACGCGACGCCATGCGGCCTCGACTTCTTCTGCCGTAGTGCCTGGCGTCATTGCATCCAGAGCCGATTGAAGTCCTTCCAGCACGACTTTGGCTGAATCGCGCATTTTCTTGGGTGGCTGTCCAAGAAATACCGTTCGAGCCATCGGACACTGGTATCGATGTCTCACGCCGGCTAATTCGAGTGCCGTGCCTTCGCCACGCTTAAATTTTTCGTCCGACCAGGTTAAATGAGGAGCAGCGAGACCAGCGCCAGTGGGGAGCATGGGGGGGATGCTCGGATAATCTCCTCCGTACTGGCGGGTCCCGGCGACGCCTGCCCGCCAGATCTCGGCAGCTGCGTCGCATTGCCGAATTCCTGGTCGAACATTGTCGATCGCAACGCGCATCATGCGTTCGAGAATTCGAGCCGCCTCTGTCATGTACTCCAGTTCTTTTCGTGACTTAACGATTCGTACCCAATTGACCAAGTGGTCGGCGTCTTTGAAGCGTGTCTTAGGCAGTTTTTTTCGAAGGGCCGCCAATGCTCCGGCGGTAAAGTAATAAGCTTCCATCTCAACCCCAATGCGTTTCTTATGCCAGCCTCGACTTTTAGCGATCTCTGCGACACGATGCATGGGGTGATGACGTTTTGACTGGACGTAATGATCCGGGTAATCCAGGATATTTTCTTCTTTGAGATAGGTGGTGACACGGGCTCCATTTCCATCCATTGGCCTGCCAATCCAGACAGGCTCCGACTCATCCAGGCTCAGAGCAACCATCTGATGGACGTAGAATGACCAACCATCGTAACCCGTCAGATAATTCATGTTTGCGGGATCAGTAACTAACAGCACATCAATCCCTGCTTTGTCCATACGAGCGCGCACGTTATTGGTTCGCTGTGTAAATTCTCTTCGGCTAAATTTCATTTTCACTGGTCGTTTATACCTGGGCGTGGACGTGTAATCCTTGTGAGTGGCGGTTGATTTAGCACTGCTTCAGTTTGAGCAGACCGCCTGCTCAAACTGTCCTAGATATTAATCATGTGCTTGCAATTTAACTAGTTATCACCAGGACCGGTTGTTCTGAATGAGATTACATTGATTGCAGCATGGTTGTGGGGTGTGAGGTGAAGCTTGTCCTTGGCTGCGGTGTGTTGTTATCCTCAACGGGTGCAGAACTGTGGCTTTTTTAAACTATGCTGGCTAGAGCGACCGTCGGTGTGTAATTTTTTAAGCATTAGGTTGTGATCGTCTTATGACGGAGCCGATCATCCGTTTCGATGGCGTTTGCAAGAACTTTGGATCTCTTGAGGTTCTTAAGGACTTGTCGCTTACCGTTCAACCCCAGGAACGGATCGCACTGATCGGCCCAAGCGGTTCTGGAAAAACGACGATTCTCCGAATTCTTATGACACTGGAGAATATCCAGGGAGGTACGGTACAGGTTGAGGGTAAGCAGCTATGGCACGAAGAGAACAATGGCAGCCTGCAGCCTGCTAGTGAAGCGCATCTGCGCGAGATGCGACGCTCTATTGGAATGGTCTTTCAGCAGTTTAATCTGTTCCCACACCTGACTGTCATGCGCAACGTGGCTGATCCGCCGATGCTTGCTCTGGGTGTTTCAAAAGAAGATTCAAGAAAGCGGGCGCTCGAATTGATCGAGATGGTCGGATTGACAGACAAGATTGATCAGTACCCGGCACAATTGTCGGGAGGTCAAAAACAGCGTGTGGCGATAGCCCGGGCTCTCAATATGAGTCCAAAGATTATGCTTTTTGATGAGGTAACCTCGGCCCTTGATCCGGAGTTGGTTGAAGAGGTGCAGATTGTCTTGCGTCAACTGGCGGAGGAGACCGATATGACCATGTTGTTCGTGACCCATGAAATGCATTTTGCTCACGAGATTGCTGATCGTGTTTTATTTTTCGACGGTGGACAGATTGTGGAGGAAGGTCCGCCTGGAGAGATCTTCAAAAATCCTAAACAGGAGCGGACTCAGGCGTTTTTGAGGAAAATTGTTGCGGCTGGTATCAGTTTGTAGGCGCTATTTAGCTAGGGGTTGGTCCTCGTTAGAATGAGAAAACTTTTTTAAATTTTAATGTTTGTTACAACTGGAGGAAGTGAATGATGAAGTGGTCACAAAAGGTGGTTGGTGCAGCGGTTGGAGTTGTCGCTTTTACCGCGATGGGGATTCAGCCAGTTATGGCTGACGGCTCGCTTGATAGAATCAAGAAGCAGGGGTACGTCAATACGGCAGTAAACCAGGAATTGCCTTATGCGGAGTTGAAATCAAACGGCGATATGGTGGGTGTGTTACCCGAAGTTGTCGAGCACGTTCTTGCAGAATCGGGGATCGGTGAGTTTAAAGGTGTGCTGATCGATTGGGGCGCGATGATTCCGGGTTTGCAGGCGCGTCGTTACGATATGGTCTCGGGCGGTTTATACATCAATCCTAAGCGGTGTAAGGCCATTATTTTTTCGGAACCTATTCTGTGCGATGCCGAATCATTGCTAAAACTTAAGAGTAATCCGATCCATCTCACCAGTTTCGCCGAGTTAAAGAACCATCCGACTGCTCTTGGTGCAACTGCGCCGGGTTCCTATGAGCATATAGCAGCAAAAGAGGCGGGTATTCCTCGAGATAAACTGGTTCTTTGGGAAGGTAATATTCAAAACGGCGTGCAACTGATTCGTACAGGACGCGCAGACTTCTTGCTCTCACCGTTGTCTAGCAATCTAGACGCTCTGTCTAAAGCGGACGATGCGGATAAGTTCGAGATCATTCAGCCTGTAACAGACGTAGCCGGTGGTTGTGCAGCGATTGGATTCAATGCTGCTGATCGAGAGTTGCGCGATGCGTTTGATGCAGGTCTCAAAAGGCTGCAGGCGTCAGGAAAGTTTGACGAGATCCTAAAAAGATGGGGCGCCAGTCCAGAAGTTGTCCTAGCAACATCACGTGAAAAGAAATGCGGAGGGGTACCAAACTAAGGTATACCCAGGCGCTGTTTCCAAGCGGCACCCCTCACGATTTGGCAGGAGAGGGGTGCCGTTCTTACTAGGAGAAAAACCAGGCAGCAGTCGTGCCGGTTGTCGGAGCATGAATTGGGATGTCTCAATTCCTAGAATTTTTACCTAACCTGTTGCGTGGTGCTCTGACCACGCTATGGCTCACCATTGGTGCGGGCCTCGTCTGTGTCGCTATATCGTTAAGTTTCGGAATCGCCAGAACGTCACGACATCGTGCGATAGCGTGGTCTGCCAACATCTACGTAGAATTTTTTCGTGGCACGTCGGTTTTAGTCCAAATGTTTTGGATCTTTTTTGCCCTGCCACTTTTTGGAATATTCATTGAACCCTTAACTGCAGGAATTCTTGCATTGGGGTTAAACACTGGAGCTTATGGTGCCGAGATCGTCCGTGGTGCAGTGCAGGCAGTTCCACGAGACCAGATCGAAGCGGCTGTCGCACTGAATTATTCGCGTTGGCAACGTCTTCGGCATGTAGTTTTGCCGCAGGCATTGCTCATTATGTTGCCGCCAATGGGGAATCTTGGTATCGACTGTGTAAAGATTTCGGCGACAGTCTCATTGATCACCATTGCGGATCTGGCCTTTGAAGCAAATATGTTTCGCGCAAGTACGGGCCAGAATATGACCCCGTTTCTCGCAATATTGGTTGTTTATTACGTGTATTCGACCGCTATCGCCCGCGGTGTTTTGGGCCTTGAACGAAGGCTTGCCAAGTATCGGCTCTGAGATGCTACGGAAATACAGATAGATGACCCTTTGGGATTGGAATTTTGCGCTAGAAACTTTGCCCATGCTCGGCAAGGGCTTGCTGGTGACACTGCAGGTGACCTTCACGGCAACCGCGATTTTCCTTTTACTTGGATTGGTGATTGCCCTAATTCAGCGTTCCTGTCCTAGATGGATTAATGCACCGCTAGGTTTTGTAACCGAATTTATTCGACGCACGCCGTTACTTGTTCAGCTGTATTTCGTATATTTTGTGTTGCCCGAGTTCAACATTTTGCTTCCGCCATTGACGGCGGGTTTTCTTGTTATGGGTATCCACTACAGTACTTATGCTGCCATGATTTACGGTGCTGGCATTGATAATGTGGACCGTGGTCAGTGGGATGCGAGCACTGCTCTCAATTATTCAAGAACGCATGTGTGGATTTATATTATTCTCCCGCAGGCCATTCCGCCAATGATTCCGGCGCTGGCCAATTTGCTTATTGGTATGTTCAAGGAGTCGGCCCTTCTGACTGCTATCACTGTGATGGAGTTGATGGGGGAGACTCGCCTCATCTCCAATGAGAATTATCGATATTTTGAACCCATGACTATCGCGGGGCTGATTTACTTGTCGATCAGTTTGCCTGCGGCTCTAGCCACCAAGGCACTTGAACGGCGACTGGGTTCGGTCTAGAGCGTTGGCTGGGTGGGCCCTTGCGCAAACCGTTGTGTGTGCACTTGCACGGACAGTATTTAAACCAAACTGGTTTATGATAAGAAGTCTTGTCTGTGTAATGAGCGCGGCAGCGTGCTTAAGGTTTCCGCACCAGTCTCCGTCACGATGAGCGTTTCGCTAAATCCAGCGCCATATTGACCCAATATTCGCAAAGTCAGCGGAAGATGAAAAACCATACCGGCATCGATACGCGCATGATTGTCAACGGATAGATAAAACGCTGGATTCTCAATCCAATTTGGAGGAAACCCAATTCCAACTGGATACGCATATAAGTCATGAAATGCAATTTTGTCCCGTATAGGTTTAAGTACTTCGCTGGCAGCTAGCGCAACATCACTAGCAGTTATTCCAGGTTTGATGGTGTCAACAATCTTTTCAACACACGCGTTGGAATAATCGGCCAGTTCTTGTAATCCGTCTCGTGGAGAGTCTGCGCTGACTGTTCTCATAAGCGGGCTGTGATAACGCGCACGCACACCTGATAATTCGATGAAGACTGGGTCACCCGGTTCCACGCGCGTGCCACCTCGTGGGCTGTGGGGCGCGCCTGATCGCCAACCTACGCAAATAATCGGTTCCAGGGCAAGAAACTCACTCTTATGTGTCAGGAGAGCTGAACCAGCGGCTTCTCCAATCTCGTGGTCATCTTTGCCGACTGCGATAGCAGCCACCGCGGCTTTAACACCAGCATCGGTTATCGCAGCGGCCTCGCGTACATACTGTTGTTCTGCAATGGATTTTACGAGGCGCAGCTTTTCAATCAGTCCTTTGGTGGGTTCGCCGTTCAGCTGGCTTAGTAGTCGTTGTACGGTGTCAAAAGAAGTGTGTGTGCTGCCCGTATCTATGCCAATACGCCCTTTTTTATAGCCGCGGTGTGTCAGATCGTTTACGAGGAACTCAATTGGGTCTACCCCTGTGTCCCAGCACACGGTTTCCATCCCGGTTACAGTGGATTCAGCTCGCCCACGTTCAAACTGCCAAAGATAAAAAACAGGCTTTCCGTCGGAGGGTATCGCTACGAACATAATATCGAGAACATTCACTGATACATATCCGTTTAGATAGCAAATATTGCCGGGCGCACAGGTCACCAGTAAGTCAATTCCGTTTGCAACAAGTGCTTCTTGCAATCTAATCAATCGACTTTGATATTCTGATGGTTCAAAAAAGACTTCGCGAGGTGTGGTCATCGTTGTTATCCAATACCCATTAGGTAGAAGGCGTTGATCTTAACTCGTATAGTGAATTGGCTCTATCAGTTTCACTACATCAGGTTGGGTTATTGCTTTAAGCAATCTTTTAGTGTGGTGATGAATTTCGTCCAAGCTGATAAGCTGTGTCCGTTTTTATTATTGAATATAGGAGGTGCAAGTGACTAGCCGTATTGAACACATTCGCGTTGGAATGCGAAGAAATGGTGCAAGCGTCAAGCTGAAACTTCGTTGGGATAACTCACCCAAGACTTGTGAGCTCGTTAGTGCAGCGTTGCCACTTGAAGAAGACATGTGGCATGCGAAATACGCAAATCACGAAATCTATGTGCTTCTGCCTGTGGTCGAGGTTTTTGGAGAAGACCCACCTGGAGAATGGCAGTGTATGTATCCGGCGCCCGGAGATCTGATGTATTTGTTTCATCCTCCAGGGCTGTTACCTAAAGATATTTATTCACCTGATAATCCGCGAAGAATTGTTGATGTCGCTTATTTTTATGATCGTGGTAATAACTTATATGGACCGTGGGGTGCAAACCCAGGCAATATCTTTGCTACGGCAACCTCGATTGATGACATGGAGAATTTTGCCAAGGCATGTATTGATGTGTGGAAGAATGGATTCTTGGGGGAGCGTATGTATATTGAAGAAGCTTAAGAAGAAACGTGGCTACCCTTGCTAGCTCCCATATAGTGTCTTCGATAAGGGGCCTGTTCCCAGCAGCTGCTTATGCATTCTCTTTCGGCATACAAGTAAGTTTTAACGGATCAGTGATGATCATTAACTTTGCGGGCTGAGTGTCTTGTTTGGGAGTCCAAGTAGGATCCAGTCGTAGGTTGTCTTTTCCCGAAATTTGTCAGATTGCTGCTAACAATCACGCGCCTAAGGAATTGTTAGCGATACCAGTGGCATGAGCCACCGCGGTGGACGCTATAGTGGTTATCAGGCACTCCCAATACGATTGAGGGTGTGTTGTGTGATTTCCAATGTTTTGTCTATATCGTCTGCCGAATGGGCGAATGAAATACTTCCCTGTTTAGTGGTTATGGGAAAGTGGAAGATTCCATCGTCGATTAATGCCTTCCGGTAGGCGACATCTTGCGCCATGTCATTGTGTGCTGCAATGTCGTGCCAGCTTGCGGGCGCATGATCCATAAAATAAACGACGAATGCGGATCCTTGTCGAACGACAGTTGTTGGATAATTCCGTGACCGAAATATTTCTTCCAGACCGGACTGCATACGTTCTCCAAGAGTTTCGAGTGCGGTATAAATCTCAGACTCGCGTGACCGTAGTTTTTTCAACGTAGCGATAGCAGCGGCTGCCACCAGAGGGTGGCCGTTATAGGTGCCGGCGACCATGACGCGTCGGGAAGGGTCTTTATCAATACAGTATTGCATCACCGACGCTTTACCGCCGACGACGCCCATGGGGTACCCGTTCGCAATGGCTTTGCCAAATATGCTTAAGTCAGGCGTGACATTGACCAGACTTTGATACCCCCCCAATGCGTGCCGAAATCCGGTTTTGACTTCGTCAAATATGAGGACGGTACCGTGTTGATCACACAGCTTTCTCAGCCCTTCGAGATAACCCGGCGCGGGCTTTACAATGCCAATGTTTTGCAGGATAGGCTCGAGTATCAGTGCTGCAATGTCATGGTCGGCTAGGACTCGCTCCACGGCTGGTAAGTCATTAAATTCGACGACGTGGACCGTATCATGGACAGCATGCGGAATACCGGCCGTGATTGGACGTAACGGATAAGATGATCCCGGTTCGTGCTCTCCGAGTTGATCATGAGGGTCCATTAAATTAAAGCTCACATAGTCTGTGCCACCGTTGTAACCACCTTGCATAACCAACACGTCGTCGCGGCCAGTTGCAGCGCGTGCCAGACGGAGTGCATACATCACCGCCTCCGTTCCACTGTTAGTCAACTGAATTTGCTCAAGGCCCGGTACACAGTCGACAATCAATTCTGCGATTTCACTTTCCCAAGGCGTAATGCCAGCGCCTATCAAAGAAGCGCCGCTGTCTAACATGTCTTTGACTGCGTTATCGACGTCTTGGTCGCCGTGGCCCAGCAGATAGGGGCCAAAGGCGGCATGGTAATCAATATATTTCTTGCCTTGATCATCATAGAGGTATGCACCTTTGGCACGAACGAACATTCGTAGAGGATCGATGGCTCGATTGAGCGACATAACTCCCCCGGCAATTGCAGGGATATTAGTGTTGTTCATTGATTAAGACCTTAGGAGGAGAAGAGTAGCCATGAATTTGAGGGCGGGTGATTAAGTTCTGATTGACCTATATAGATATCTGCCTCTGTGCATCGTCGTTATACTAGCTACGTTGGTTCTAAATAAACAGACGTAGAAATAGGGTTTATTTGTCGGTCAGCTCATAACTATTTCTTATGTGTGGCAACAGATGGTACTGGCCTATGGAGGTTAATTATTTATGGATGCGTTGAGGCTTGCGTTTGTTTGGCCAGGAGGTGGCGCCGAGCAAGAGTATTACCAGTTTGCAGAGACGACCGGAGACCAGGTGAAGATTTTTCTCGCCTGTTCACGGGTCGGTGATACGGGCGAAGGTAGCGATCACGATATTGATGCGCTGTTGGAGACGGCGCGGATTGATTGGATTACCGATGCAGCGAAGCGTATTGTCTGCATGCGTCCCGACACGGTGTTCTGGGCTTGTACCAGCGGAAGTTTTGTCGTGGGTCGGCACGGGGCTGAAGAACAAGTTAGTGCCTTGCAGAAAGCTACTGGAGTGCCCGCGGGAAGCACGTCGCTGGCATTTGCCAGCGCAATTACCCAACTGGGTTTTCGACGGGTAGGCGTATTAGCACCTTATCCGGAGCCTGCTGCGCGAGCTTTTGTGGCATTTCTGAAAGAGTTTGATATCGAGGTGGTATTTCTTGATTGGTTGGACGCACCATCGGGCTGGGACTCGGCAGCCATGGATGGTGAAATGGTGATCGAAAGGGTTGTCGAAGTCAGTCAGACATCGGCCGATGCCATTCTTGTACCCGATACGGCATTACCAACACTCAGCCTTGTCGAGGAGATGGAGCGTCGCACGGGGCAACCCGTTTTGACCGCTAATGCGGTAACGCTATGGCAAGCAATTAAACTTGCAGGAGGCGATGCCAGTTACGCGGGCTATGGTTCTCTTTTAGGTGGTCAGTAATCTCAGTTCTGACTCTCCCAATGAGTTCGCGGATTAGAGTCCGCTGAGAATGCTACCAGTGGGCGAGGTTAATCGACGAAAGGGTGTGCTGGTGACTACGGCCGGCATCGTATTGATCAGCCCTGACAGCTTAATTCTTAGAATGGTTGGGAGCGATCCTTTTACGCTATTGTTTACTCGGTGTGGACTCGCATGTTTCACGCTTGTCGTTTTAAGTCTCTTGTTGAATCGTTCTCGAGGCATAAAGCAGTTGTATCGATTGACCCGGCCGGAATGGTTTATCGCTGTAATGTTCGCATTGTCAACAACGCTTTTTGTTTTCGCAGTTATGAACACAACGGTCGCCAATACCTTTGTTATTTGTAGTGTGGGTCCCTTGTTTGGTGCCGTGCTGAGCCGTTTCTTTTTGGGAGAGATGGTTGCAATGCGGACCTGGATGGCGGCACTGATAATTATTATTGGACTGACAATCATTTTTTCGGGGTCTCTTGAGTCGGGTGGCTTGGTGGGTGACTGCGCAGCATTGTTAGGAGCTATTGGTATTTCAGCGGTCTTTGTTGTTATTCGAAAACACCCTGAGATCAGTATGTTGCCAGCTCTAGCGTGGAGCTGTGTGTTTGTAACAATTACGGCATTGCCCAAGGCCGAGCCCGCTCTTTTGACGATGCATGACTGGGGTCTTTTGCTGCTTCTTGGAGTTTTTATTTTGCCGGTCGCTCAGGCTCTGATGACGCTTGGTCCCCGATACATTACGGCCCCTGAGGTCAGTCTTATTCAGCGTATCGAGGCATTGCTAGCACCTTTGTGGGTTTGGTTGGTGTTGGGTGAGGTGCCGTCTAAAGCAACTTTACTAGGCGGCATTCTTATATTGGTCACACTTGTGGGCTTGGCTTTGTGGGCGATGCGTGATGAGAAACACGTCGTTGCTACTTAAGTGTTGGAATAAGACTGATCATCAAATCATGCATCACTCGTTTTGCCTTTCCACAGCAACCCTGGATCAGACAGATGTTGACCCAAATGTTTTCAGATTGCGTTTGTCACAATAGTTGTACTGTGGACTTTTTTCCCGTCACTTAATGGAATTGCAATGAACATAGTTGGTTATAGCGACCATTTCAGTATCAAGCCGAATCAAACGATGCGGTTTATGGTGAGTAGCCGTTCACCAAGCTATCAGGCAACGCTGGTGCGGCTGAGACATACGGACAGGAACCCTGCCGGTCCTGGCTTTAAAACGGAATTGGTCGAATCATCCTTTGCTGGGGGATATTGCGGCTTTGAGCAGGATATTTATACGGGATCGTATGTCGAAGTACTTCCCCATAAGTCGATGGCCTTATCGAGCGGTTTTACAGTAGAAGCCTGGATATATCCAACGACGCCTGACAAGGGAGTTCAAGGATTACTCACTTGTTTTTCGGGATCTTGCGGTTATGGGCTCGTTATCGATGAAGATGGGTCAGTTTCTCTGTGGCTTGGGGACGGCAAAACGATTCATAAGGTGCGAACTGACACCCCTCTGCTGCCCAGCCACTGGTATTTTCTCAGAGGGTGTTACGACAGTGTTTCTGGGAAAGCCAGTGTGCATCAATGCCTTGCTTCTAAGTGGCCAATCCCCGGTAAGGATATTTCCGTAACTCGAGATATGCCAGCCCGATTGGTTTGCACAGAGGAGAGTTCATTTTTGATGGCGTCGTCTCGTCATGGGTTGGAACCGACTGATAGACCCGGTTATCACTTCAATGGAAAAATTGATAGTCCAAAGCTATTTTCAAAAGCATTTCGGCCCAGAGAGGATGTGGAATCCATCGCATTGGTTGCTGATTGGGATCTGTCACTAGACGTCGCAACTGCAAAGATCAATGATGTCGGGCCGGGTCAGTTACATGGTCGAGCGATCAATTTGCCTACTCGCAGTGTTACCAGCCACAACTGGACTGGCAAGGTGTCTGCTATGCATGCTGGCCGCTCTCAATATTCTGCTATTTATTTCCATGATGATGATTTGGAAGACGCCGGTTGGAATGTTGCATTTGAATGGACTGTTCCAGAGGATTTGAACAGTGGGATCTATGCGGTGCATCTTGTTGTGGATGATGATGAGGACTATGTTCCATTCGTTGTTACTCCGACTAAGCCACGTGCCTCAATCGCATTTCTCGCACCCACTCTCAGCTATCTGATTTATGCCAATCAGCGGTTTATTGATCCCATTCGCGCGTCCTTGGATTTGAAGGAAAGTGACGAAATTACACCGCAGGATGCTTACATGCGCGACCGCCGGCTATTAAGTTGTTACGACTTACACAGCGATGGCAGCGGCGTGTGTTATAGCTCACGATTGCGCCCGGTCCTGAATTTTAGACCAGGCTATGTCATGCCATCCCGGTCTCTGGCAGCATTTTCTCCGCGTCACCTGAATGCTGATCTACACCTACTTGATTGGCTTGATCAAAAGCAGTTTGCCTACGATGTTATTAGCGATGATGATTTGAATAGAGATGGAGTCAGTGTTCTGGAACAGTATCAAGTGATACTGACGGGATCACATCCTGAATACTGGACAGAGTCAATGCTGTGTGGACTGGAGACCTACCAGACAAATGGGGGGCGATTGATGTACCTAGGCGGCCATGGTTTCTATTGGGTCACCACGCTGGATGCCGAGAGGCCTCATGTCGCAGAGGTTCGTCGTTGGGGAGGGACAAGAGTGTGGGAGGCGGCCCCGGGCGAGTGTTACCACTCGACAACAGGGGAGTTGGGTGGTTTATGGCGAAATCGTGGTCGTCCGCCCCAGAAGATGGTTGGAGTCGGTTTTACATCACAAGGTAGTGGGCGAAACCAATCCTATCGTCGCCTTCAGGATAGCTTTAATCCGCGAGTTAAATTTATCTTTGATGGTGTTCCATCTGATGAGATGATCGGTGACTTCCCTGCGTTGGTGCTTGGGCACGGTGCCGCGGGGTTTGAGATCGATCGTGTTGATACGGCCCTCGGTACTCCGAAACACGCATTGCGATTAGCTTCGGCCGATGGTTTTAGCGATCGTTACCAGCTGGCTATAGAAGATCAGTTGGTTTCTTCGCCAAACACTGGGGGAAGCCAAAGTTTGGCTGTGCGCTCAGACATGGTTTATTTTGAAGGGCCCTGTGGCGGCGCGGTCTTCTCTGTTGGTTCGATCAGCTGGTGCAGTTGCCTTTCCTATAATCACTATACAAACAATGTGTCACGTATTACTGAAAATGTCCTGCGGCATTTTGCGCGTGACGATGCAGTCGGAGACCGCGATGAATAGTGCAAAACATAAGGTGTTGGTGGCGAATCTGAGGCCTTTAGGCGAGGTTTTCAATATCACGCCTGAAGTATTTGGAACTGTTGGGACGCGGTACAGGCAACTCGCTGACAAACTCGATATCACTTATGACTATGATCTTGAACGTTACAACTCCTTGATTGGGGAGGCGGAAATTCTCGTCGGTTGGCAGTTTCCTACAGATCAGATAAAGGAGGTGGCTCCAAAACTCAAGTGGATCCATCTGATGGGTTCAGGTTTGGACCAGTGCTTACCTCTGGACTGGTTGCCAGAAAACGTTTCTCTGACAACCTCAGCCGGTGCACACGCGGTGAAAGCGGGTGAGTTTATGGCGGCGGCGTTAATGATGTTGAACAACCACGTTGTACAGTTTATTACGAACCAAAACCAACAACATTTTCAGTCCATCTATAGTAGCCCAATTGCAGGTAAGACCGTTGTTTTGGTCGGGGTAGGTGGGATTGGTGGGGCAGCGGCTGATCGGTGTAAAGCCCTAGGGATGCATGTAATCGGTGTCCGTCCAAGTAAAAAACGTCACGCGTCGGTTGATGAGACAGTTGGAGTTGAACATCTAAACGATGTTCTATCGCGAGCAGATTTTGCGTTAATTTCAGCCCCTCTAACCCGTGACACGCGGGGAATGTTTGGTAAGCAGCAATTCGCTAGTATGAAACGAGGCGCCGGTTTAGTGAATTTTGGACGGCATTCAATTGTGGATGAAGATGCCTTGATTGATGCTCTGGAGAGCGGACACTTGGCGGGCGCCATAATGGATGTGGAGAACCCAGATCAGGTAGCGTGGAATCCACGCCTGTGGACTACTCCCAACCTGTTGATCATTCCACACTGTGTTACCAATGACCCACCAAACTTTCCAAGCAATATGATTGATGTGTTTTTTAGAAATTTGGATGGTTATTTGCGAGATGAAACGATGGCAACACAAGTGGGTCGCGAGCGGGAATACTAGCCGATCTGGAAAGATTGCCTGTTTGTTGTATATAAAGTTGCATCTAGAGGACACTTCAAGGTGTCTTTATGAATTCTAAGAGACGGCTACGCTAAACAAGTAAAGTGGGCAATGCTAACTGGTAGGGCTGCAGACTAAGATGGCACGGCTTCGGTGGGCTTATCAGTATAGTGTCAGTCAATGGATTCAATTGCCTATGACGGTCCGAGTGGCAATGCTGGTTGTCTCGGCTGCTGGCTCGCTGAGTGCTATGCACGCAATCGTCCGTTTCCTGAGTCCAAGTATTCACCCGTTTGAGCTCGCATTTTTTCGTAGTCTATTTGGTTTTATCGTAATCCTTCCTCTGTTACTGCGGGGTGGAATCGACTCTGTGCGAACCCACCAGCCTCGACTGCAGATGTTGCGAGGAGTGGTCAGTATTGCCGCAATGATGTCGTGGTTTTATGGCCTCAGTATGGTGCCGCTTGCTGAGGCCACTGCCCTCAGTTTTACCAATGTAATTTTTGGATCACTTGCCGCGATAATTTTCCTCCGTGAGAAAATGACAATGGCGCGTGGCATTGCTGTATTCATAGGTTTTGTTGGGGTTTTGGTGATCCTCCGTCCGGGTTTCGTCCAAATGGATATCGGCGTCGTGTGCGTGCTTTTCTCAGCGCTCTGTTGGGGTTGTAGCGTGGTCATAGTAAAGCAGCTTGGCCGAACTGATGCTGCCGTTTCTATTGTCGCGTGGGTTGGCATACAGCTTAGTATCTTGTCGTTACCGTTCGCACTGAGTGTTTGGGTTTGGCCTACTATGGAGGAATGGTTGTGGTTGTCGTTACTTGGCACATTAGCGACAATCGGCCATCTGTGTATGGTTCAAGGATTGAAGCTGACTGACGCGATGACAATATTCCCACTTGATTTTACTCGCTTGATTTGGGCGAGTCTTTTTGGATTATTCATTTTTTCAGAATGGCCCGATGTCTGGACTTTTGTTGGGGCAGGCATCATCGTTATCAGTGGAACCTTTATGCTATATCGGGAAGATCGTATTTAATTGGCGGAACCCAGGGTCTGCCTGATCAAGAATGAAAGTACAACTGGAGCATCTGAGTCGATGCCGGAATTGAGATGAGCGATACTGCTAAATCATAGGAGCCCTAGTTATGGAATTGAGACCGAATCGTATTAAACGCAAGCTCGCCAATAATGAGAACGCTGTTGTCGTCAGCGGGCCTACCCATCCAGATGATATTGATGCTTTTGGCCCAAGTGGTGTCGATGGTATTTGGTTGGAAGGTGAGCATGGGGGTGTTGATGCAGGCGAATTAGGCAACCTGACGCGGGCGTGTGACATCTGGGGCATGACGTCTGTCGCGCGTGTCGTTTCCAATGATCAGAGCCTGATTTACCGGACGTTGGATCGCGGTGTGCAAGGCGTGGTGGTGCCACACGTTAATACGCGGGAAGAGGCTGAGAATGTTGTAGCTGGTGGAAAATTCGCGCCGCTGGGTCGACGGGGAATTTTTCCGAGTAGGCAGAGTTATGGGGTAACTGATTTTTATCGTAAAGCGAACGATGAGACATTATTGGTAGTACTGATCGAGGACATCGTGGCATGGGAAAACCTTGATGACATTATCAGTGTCGAGGGTATCGATGTATTTTTTGTAGCCCCTGGAGATTTTGCAGCTTCCATGGGCCATATCTGGGATTGGCAGCATCGTGAGGTTCAAGAAAAGGTCGACGACGCCATATCACGGATTGTGGCAGCTGGGCATTCTGCCGGCACACTCGCAACCAACGAGACGGTTGAGCGGTATGCGGCGCTTGGAGCACGTTTCTTTTTTACCGTGAGTCAACCTTGGATTAACGCCGGTGCGCAGGAGTTTATGGCTCGAGGAGAAGCTGGCCGGCAGCGCAATCGGTGAACGGATGTTTCTGGATAATGTCGCTCGATTTTTCTCGAAAAGGCACTCACGTTATGAATTCCACACACTCGACAGTGCGCTCGGCCTTACACCGCCGGTCGTCACAACGGCTCAGATTGTGGAGAGCAGTTTCTGCATACCTTCCCCCAGTTGCGCGAGGTTGGCCTGATAGATAAAGCGATCCCAACCAATGCAGAAGTGTCTTACTCCTAGATCGATATATCGCTGCGCCGCTTCCACACTGCCAATTTCAATGCGAGGCGGCACGCCGTACTCGATAGATTTTCGTATGACGAGCTCTTCGAAGACCTGAATCTCTGGGTCATCCTCTAGCGTCGGTTGGCCGCGGGAAAAACCGAAGTCCGATGGCCCCCATTGAGTCATATCAGCATCACGTGCTTTAGCTTTGCTCAGTATTGCATCGAGATTATCTACTGCTGCATTTTTCTCGATCATGATCAAAAATAGTATTGATTTGAGGTCATCAAGGTAACCAGTCGCATCGTAGCCACCGAGTGCAGGCCGGCGTAGTTTCACTCCGACTAGGCCACCGTATTCTGGTGTGTCTGGTCGGATGGTTTGGTAACACGTTTCTACGTCAGTCTCGTCACGGATATCAGTGAACAAGATGGCTTTGAATCCTGCACCGAGAGCCGCCTGCGCCCAGAAACCCTGTCCTTTTTGGTCGAGTTTGATCATCAGGGGCAAGTTTCCACATTGGCCGGACCTGGCAAAGTGGTAAAGCAACTGCATGTCAAAAGTGGAATATTCGGCGCAATACTCTCCGTAATCAAAAAGTCCCGAATCACCAATAATTTCTGGCAGGTCGGGGTCGCAGGATAAGAAATGGGTGCCTAGCGTGGGTTGTCCTGAGGCGAGTTTGTCGCGCAATGTGTTGTGTATGATCATAGGCCTAGCGGTTAACGGGTTTGTTGGTGAATGGTGACCGGTCGTATTGTGTCAGGGTGCGGCATCGGGTCAAGGGTGTTGAGGATAACCCACCGTCAGACAACTTAAGGACAGCTGACAGTCTTTTAGCTCACAGGGATATAAGCTTACGAGCTCGATGGTATTTTAAGCGAGGTATAAAGTGGTCTCTACGAAGCGACACTGAAATATATTGGAAAACGTTGGCGCATGGCACTGCAAAGACAATGACATTTAGTAAAGTAGTATGAACATAGCGCCAGGCACGGTGTGAGTTGTCCTGGTTTATTACACTCAGCATGTAGTTAGCCGTGTGATTTTCTCGCGAGCACGATACCACAGTAAATGTTTTGAAATAGAGGAGGCTACGCGATGACAGGTTCATTGAGCGCAGAACAGGTTCGTTTCTTTGACGAGTGCGGGTATCTTTGTCCTCTAGCAGGCATCCCTGCCACGGAAGCTTCCAGCTATGCAGATAAATTGGCCGCCTACGAAGAACATTTGGGTGTTGAGCCACAGCAGTATTTCAAGATCAAGGCGCACATCGCTGCCCCGTGGATGACTGAACTTAGTCGCCATCCGGCGTTGGTCGATGCGGTCGAATCATTAATCGGGCCGGATATTCTTCTATTCGGCGCCTCGTTGTTCGCAAAAAAAGCGAATGACTCTCGCTTCGTTTCCTGGCACCAAGATAGTGCCTACTACGGTTTGGATCCGCACGAAGAGGTGACCGTCTGGGTCGCGTTGACTGAAAGTCGGCGGGAAAATGGATGCCTACGAGTTATTCCTGGGACCCACCGAGGTCCTAATCTGAAGCATGATGAAACCTACGACCCCCAGAATTTACTTGCCCGCGGTCAGACGATACGAGGGTTGAATGATAGCGACGCCGTTGACCTCGAACTCGAAGCCGGTCAAATCTCGATACACCAGGAACGCACGGTCCATGGATCACTGGGAAATGATAGTGATCGAGCGCGAATTGGTTTGGCCTATTTCTACATGCCCGCACATACTCGATCGACTTTGGGTCGCCGTAGGGCGACCCTGATTCGGGGCGTCGACCGCTACGGCCACTGGGATGTCGATCGATTGCCTCGGTATGATCTTGACCCCGTCAGTATCGAAGAGTTGAAGTCTGCCTGGGAGGCTTATCGGGATCGGGGATTTAGTCAGGTTGCCGAAACTACTCCGGAGTGACATTTATGGATTGTCTGATTCAGGAGGGACTACCGAGAGCATGTCGGCTACGCGGGTAAACTTTTCCCGTGGTTTGTCTTTTGCTAGACCGCGCTCTATTTCATGTTGGTCGATTTTCTGCCAATCAGCAAAATCAACCGCTCTGATGGATTGCTGTTTGAGCAGGGGCAGTATGCCCTCAAGTCCCACTCGGACTGATTGGGTGTGATTGCTAAGATCTGATAACAGCGCGCTGACGGTTTCTTTCGCGTCAGCCTTGTTGGTGCCGATTAGACCCGTTGGACCGCGTTTGACCCAGCCAACTGCATAAAGGCCTGGGACGGGGCCGCCATCGTCGATTACTCGACCCTGATCATTTGGGATGATTCCTTGAGCAGAGTCAAAGGGTACGCCCCTCATGGGGGTGCCATGGTAACCAATACTGCTGAGTAGCAACCCACAGTCAATGGTTTCGTATTCGCCGGTACCGATTGCAGTTTGTTGGCCCGGAGGTCCGGTCAGATGGTTGCGTTCAAACATGACCTGCTGCAGGGAGTTGTTACCCATCAGTTCAATAGGGCTTAGGAAAAAGCGGAGAGTGCACCGGCGTGGTTTGGTGGGGTTAGATTGGGTAGTGAACTTTTTCAGTGTCTCGTAATTCCGCAGTAGTCCGCGGGCAGCGCCATCGCCTTTGGCGATTTCAGCCTCGCTGGCCGGGTTGAGTGTCATTTCGTCTTCGCGAGTTTCCAAGGCGCATGTTGAAAGTTCTGTTACTTCTTTGAGCTCTTGATAAGTAAATTTTGCCTGCACTGGTCCGCGTCGACCGATCAAATAGACATGCCGAACATTACTCTCGGCCAAGGCGTTAAGCGCGTGTTCAGCGATATCGGTGTGACGGAGTTCATCTACCGTCTTCGTAAGCATTCGGCAAACGTCGATGGCGACGTTGCCTTGACCCACGATAACAGCAGTTTCATGCGATAGATCAAACACGTAGTCGCGAAAATCAGGATGGCCGTTATACCAGCCAACAAAAGCAGTGGCGCTATGACAGCCGGTGAGGTCCTCGCCTGGAATATGCATCAGTCGTCCACTTTCAGTACCGTTAGCCAATACGACCGCATGATAGTGTTGCTTGAGCGCTGCGATTGATAGGTCTACCCCAACCGTAACGTTGGCTACTAGATTAAAGTTCTCATGATCAGCAATTTTTTCGTACACCTGAATTGGACGTTTAAGTTTCTGGTGGTCAGGTGCAACACCGCTGCGTACCAGACCAAAAGGGGAGGGCAGGCGTTCGTAAAGATCAACCTGAATGTCTGGGCGTGCTCGAAACAACGCCTGAGCGGTATAAAAGCCCGCAGGCCCGCTTCCAATGATTGCAACGTGTAGGGATGGGGCGTTGTTAGTTTGGGAAGCCACGAGCCGTGGTTCCTGTTAGTAAGAGACGCAGGCCCTGAAGCGCTCTCGTAGAACAATAGGATGCAATGGGACGACTGGTACTGGTTCATTACCGGACTCTACTTTAGCGATAATAAGAGTCGATTGATCCTCGTTGAGTGCCCCTTCGAGGTGTCCTGCCGCTGCTTCGCCATTACACTCAATGACGCGTTCACAACCCGCCGCGCGAGCAATGCCAGCCAGCGATGTCGCGGCGCTGGTGTAGCTGACCTGGTCGCCGGTCGATCCGTAACTGCCATTATCAATGATCACGGGAAAGAGGTTATTGGGGCCCCGGTTGCCGATGGTCGCTAACGTGCCGAGGTTCATTAACATACTGCCGTCGCCCTCGAGGGCGACAACATTCTTGGTCGTGTTAAGAGAAAGGCCAAGTGCGATTGAAGTGCATAGACCCATGCTGCCGAGCATGTAGAAATGATTATCTCGGTCCTCTATAGCAAAGAGTTCTTGCGAAGGAATCCCGATATTGCACACTACCAGTGAGTCGCGTATGACGGGCACGAGTGTTTGTAACAGTGCGTAGCGTTTCATTGATCGCCAGACATCAGATGAAAGTCAAGGAGGATAACTACTGGGCCTTGTTTGACCCGAGCAAAGTCTACGTAAGATGCGATCTCATCCAGATCTTTGGCCTCGTGGCAGTGTAGCATCGGAATCTGCATGAGTTTAAGGAGTTCTGGTGTCAGCATGCCCATCGGAGCCTGTGCGGGTACCGGTTCTCCCGGGGAGCCGCGGTAACTCATTAGCATAACGATTGGTAATTGGTAGAACTGGACGAGGGCAGCCAAGGCATTGATGATGGTGCCAAGACCCGAATCCTGCATCAGTATGCAGGTGGTTTTTCCCGCTAGGCTGGCGCCGGCACACATCCCCAACCCCTCATCTTCTCGTGTAGCGGGGTGATAGGTCACTTCGGTATCTTGCTCAAGCAGGGCGATCATATTGGCCAGCAATTTGCACGGAACCGAGGTGAAGAAAGTTACCTGCTTTTCCTTGAGTGTGCCGATAATTTGGCGAGAAAATGGAGCGTTCATCGGTTTAAGTTTAACATTATGGAAAAGCGGTTCTTAGCTAAACGCCGAATGGGTTGGTTCAGTAATCTTTCTCAGTTGTGTTGCATCATGAAGGTTGTTCGGTCCGTAAAGTCGGACGATGAGTCGAATGATGATTGAAAACGCAGCGGTCAGCATTGATACAAAGGCGATCACAAGAAAAAATTTAATGAACCATCGATGACCGATACCGGTCAGGACGGCGGTTCCTTCGTTTGTGTCCCAGGCGATTTCAAAAAATGACCAGGAATGATAAATCATCAAGGTAAGGAACGGGATCAACAATATCAGACCACCCAGTGTTTCGATCCACAATCGGCCATTGACGCTAAAGCGGGGACGAAACAAGTCCAATCGAACATGTGCGTTATAGATATAGGCGTAGGCCATTGAGCTGCAAAAGATGATGGTGTGCAGGTGCCATTCTGAGTCCTGCAGTACAGGTGAATTCATGATGGTGTAGAGGCCACTTTCGATGACGAATGGCAGTTTGCGCAGGAAGCGTCGACACACCGCATCGAACAGAATCACACCGATCATGGGTAAGATCAGCCAACCGCCTGCACGTCCCAGCCACACGACAGGGCGTTCGAGGGCGTCTGCCAGTCGCAGCAGGCGGGCCCATGGCGAGGATGCGCGAACAGTGTTTGCGTTGATGTTCACGCGTCAGTCAAATAATTGATGTGGTAACCACATTGCTATTTGCGGCCAGATCATAACGAGGGTAACGCATAGCATTTGAAGTATCACGAACGGAATGATGCCTCGGTAGATTTGGTTCATCGAGATGGTCGTGGGCGCAACACCCTTAATGTAGAACAACGCAAGACCCATCGGCGGCGTGAGAAACGACGTTTGTAGCGTGATCGCAACGAGAATCGCAAACCAGTAGACGATGTCACCTTGTGCCAGATGGTCGCCAAAATCGAGGCCGGCGACTAGCGGTGCAAACACCGGGACGACCACGAGTAGGATTTCCAGTACATCAAAGAAGAAGCCCATCACAAAAATTAGGCCGATGGCAATGAGCAAAATGCCCCAACTGCCGACACCGCTGTGATCGACCAGCGCCAAGATGAGAT
Organism: Gammaproteobacteria bacterium; assembly: GCA_022451485.1. Taxonomy (GTDB): domain Bacteria; phylum Pseudomonadota; class Gammaproteobacteria; order Arenicellales; family UBA868; genus UBA11791. Next base: position 19,391 of record JAKUQS010000003.1, on the reverse strand, counting down.
CGTCACCACCGAGAACTCGAAATACATAGGAAAAGCAGGTCGCACCAATAAACAGAAAAAAGACCATACCGATCATCATCGCACTACGATGCAAACTTTCTTGCAGGCTGTTCCAGGTGAGTTTTCCGCGGGCGGCAGCGAGTAAAAGTGCACCGGCTGCACCAACAGATGCTGACTCAGTGATGGTGACAAACCCCGTGAGAATCGATCCCATGACCATCCCAATCAAGGCCACGGGCGGCAATACACCGCGAATAATAATACCGACAATGTGTCTGGCACTCATGGTGGTTGCTGCGCGTTTTAGCGGGGGCACAGCGGCGGGCATGGCGAGGCTATAGCCTCCGATATAGATAAGGTAAAGCGCGGAAAGAAGCAAGCCGGGATAAAGTGCGGCAGCGAACAGAGTGCCAATGGACATAGGCAGTATTTCGGCCAGGAAAACCAACAGGATGCTTGGTGGAATTAGAATGCCCAGCGTGGAAGAGGCGGCAATGGTTCCCAGGGCAAGTTCGGGGCGATAACCTGCCTTCAGCATCGGCGGGAGCGCAATCAGCGTCATGACGACAACGGTAGCCCCGATGATGCCGGTAATGGCCGCAAATACGGTACTCATTACCGTCACTGCCATGGCCATGCCTCCGGGAACCCGGCGCAATAAGATTTGCAATGTCTCAAGTAAATCCTTCGCGATTTCAGCTCGTTCCAGCATAACGCCCATGAAAACGAAAAGCGGGACAGCGATAATCTGCAGATTGTCTGCGATAAACCAGATGCGGCTCGCGAAGAGAAAAAACTCACCGAGGGAAAATACGCCGGCCAGTGAGCCGATCAAACCAAACAGTATCGCAACACCGCCCAGGACAAATCCAATCGGGTAGCTGGTGAAGACCAGAGCCATCAGCGTAAAAAACATCAACAGGGGTAATAATTCAATCAACATAAACGATGTTTTTTTATGGTGTAGGCGCGATGGTCATTGCAGCGCGGCAGTCGGACAACAACACGCGGTTGGCAGGTGCTAAGAGCAACTCAACAGTTTGTTAATGCGATCTGGTCTCAGCCCAGACATCGTCTAGTGCCTGGATAAAGCGGTTGCCGATGTTCTGAATTTCGGTTTCATTGATGATGAAAGGAGGGGCAAACGCGACCCGGTCACCCATGCCGCGGTGTATCAGGCCGTGGCGTTGGGATGCGGCAACGACGCGCGCGCCGATGCCGACCTCGGGTCCGAACAATTTGCGTGTCGCTTTATCGCAAACCAACTCAATGCCCGCAAGCAGTCCCACCTGACTGATATCACCGACCAGTGGGTGATCTTTCGCTGGCATCAGTGCTTGGGATAGCATTTCTCCGTTCTTTTGGGCCAGCTTAACGACATCGATTTCTTCGTATATTTTAAGAGTTTCGACAGCGACCGCTGCACTAACGGGGTGTCCGGCATAGGTGAATCCGTGTGCGAAGCTGCCTAATTTGTCGCTCTCATCCAACATAGCCTGGTAGACTTTGTCATTCACCATAACGGCCGAGATCGGCAGTGCAGCGGCGGATAGCGCCTTTGCAGTTGTGAGAATGTCGGGCTGGATGTTGTAGGTTTCGCTTCCCCACATTCGGCCCGTTCGGCCGTATCCACAGACGACTTCGTCGACTACAAAAAGAATGTCATATTTTCGCAGCACTGATTGAACTTTCTCAAAGTATCCATCGGGGGGAACGACGCCACCCGCTGCGCCCATGACCGGCTCCGCAAAGAATGCAGCGATTGTTTCAGGACCTTCGGAGATGATTAGTGACTCTAACCGTTGAGCCAGTCTCGACGAGTATTCAATCTCGCTTTCGCCAGGTTCGGAATGTCGGTAAAAATGCGGCCAGTCAGTATGAAGAAAGCCATCGAGAGGTAAATTAAAATCCGCATGCATATCGGGTTTCCCGCTTAGACTGACCGACGCAATGGTGCTACCGTGATAACCCATGTGACGAGAGATGATCTTACGTTTCTCTGGTTTGCCAATGGCGTTGTGGTAATACCAGACCAGTTTGATGGCTACGTCGTTGGCCTCCGAACCAGAACATTGGAATAGGACTTTTGACATGGGAACGGGAGCGATGGTCAACAGTCGTTCGGCAAGTTCAATTGCCGGTTCGTGGCTGCGATGTCGGTAGAGATGGTAATAACTCAATTCGCACATCTGGTCGTAAGCCACTTTTGCCAGGCGTTTGGTAGCGAAACCCAAGCTGGCACACCACAGGCCCGATGTTGCATCAATATACTCACGACCCTCGTCGTCATAAATGCAAACGCCGTCCCCACGTTGGGTCATTTCTGGCCCCGTTGTTTGATGATGCTGCAGGTTTGTTTGTGGATGAATGACACTCGCAATGTCGCGGGCGGCGATCGAGTTGGCTCGGTGAGTCATTGGATGGATCCTTTTTCAGCAATAATCAGCGGAATCGACTATCTTTCGCCCCGATTGTTAGGGGCTAGTAACCCCAGTTTACTTCGGAATAGGTCATGCCATTAATTCGATTTGATGCCGTCAGCTTAAAGTTTGGTGCGCACGCGTTGTTACGCGAGACGGATTTCATGATCGATGCGGGTGAGCGGGTTTGTCTTATCGGGCGGAACGGTGCCGGTAAAACATCGATGCTGCGCCTGGTCACTGGTGAGGTGGAGCCTGACAGTGGGGAAATCAATATGCCAAGTGTAATCGGCATCAGCCAGCTTGAGCAGGCATTGCCTCGGGATCTTCATCAACAGGTTACAGAATTTGTGGCTGGCGGTCTCGATACCATTCAGTCGTTATGTCGCGAATACCGTGAGCGTTCTCAGCAGGCACTTGATGCGGCGGGTTTACGAGAACTCCAGCTGTTGCAGGATCAGATCGAAACCCACGGTGGCTGGAACGTAGAGCAACAAGTCAAAACGGTTTGTTCTGAGTTGGATCTGCCAACTGATCGATCACTGAGCGAATTATCAGGAGGATGGTGTCGGAGAGTCTGTCTGGCACGGGCACTGGTATCGCGACCTGATCTCTTGTTGCTGGATGAGCCGACAAATCACCTCGATCTGGATACCATCGAATGGCTGGAACGCCGTTTGAACAATTTCATGGGCGCGCTTTTGTTTATTACCCATGATCGTTCGTTTCTCCAGAATGTCGCTACCCGCATTGTTGAAATTGATCGTGGAAAATTGAGAAGTTGGCCAGGAGATTACCGCCGTTACTTATTTGATAAGGAACAATCTTTGAGTGAGGAACAGCGAAGCAACTCGGAGTTTGATAAAAAACTGGCGGAAGAGGAAGCATGGATCCGTCAGGGTATTAAGGCTAGACGTCGTCGCAATGAGGGGCGAGTGCGTTCGCTGATTGGTATGCGGCGTGAACGGGCGGAGAGAGTGGTGCCGGAAGGAAAAGTACGGATTCACATTGAGGAATCAGAGCGTTCGGGCAAGAAAATAATCGAGGCCCGCCGTGTTTGTTACGGCTACGGAGATACTCGCTTGGTTGACGATTTTTCTATGCGCATTCTGCGCGGAGATCGGATTGGCGTGGTCGGTAACAACGGCGTCGGAAAAAGCACGTTATTGAGAATATTGACCGGTGAATTGCAGCCTCAATCAGGCAGCATCAAGTGGGGTGTCAATATTGAGGTGGGCTATTTTGATCAGCATCGTCGATCGCTTGATCCGAAAAAAACAGTGGCCGAAGTGGTTGGTGAAGGCAAAGACTATATTGAATTGGGCGGCAATCGGCGTCACGTAATTGGGTATCTCCGGGGATTCTTATTCACGGCGAAACGAGCGATGACACCCGTTGGCGCACTGTCCGGTGGTGAGCGTAATCGAGTGATCTTGGCGCATTTATTCACCCAGCCGAGTAACCTCCTAGTGCTGGATGAACCGACTAACGATTTGGACGTCGAGACCCTTGAGGTGTTAGAAGATCGCTTGTTGGATTACAGCGGCACTTTGATTGTGGTTAGTCATGATCGCGAGTTTCTCGACAACGTGGTGACCAGCATTGTTGTATTTGAGCAAGACGGAAAAGTTCGCGAGTATGTTGGTGGTTATCGGGATTGGTTGAAGCACGGTCGGTCCTTAGCGGCCGTCGACGGACAGGGAGTAAAACTCATTGAGGAGTCATCGGTAACTATGTCGAGAGCAGATCGGCAGACCACTAAGCCCCGACTCACTTATAAACTTCAACGGGAACTCGACCAGTTACCCGAGACGATTAGTCGCCTGGAAGGGGAGGTCGAGGCGCTGAGAAAACAAGTAGCTGCGCCCGGGTTTTACGATCACCCGTACGACATGACGCGACCGGTATTGGATCAGTTGCAGGTTACCGAAGCGGAATTAGAAGCGGTGGTCGAGCGCTGGGCAGAGCTGGAAGAATCAGGTAACGCCCTCAAGGGTGCGCGCTAATCACCAGCCAGTTTTCGAGCGTAATCTATTGCGTGTGTAAGCCCATCGGTGAAGGCTTTTCCCTGCCAGGCAATGTCAAAGGCAGTGCCATGATCGACTGACGTACGAATGATGGGCAGGCCTGCGGTTACATTAACGCCAGATTCGAATGCCAGCAGTTTCATTGGCGCGTGACCTTGATCATGATATTGGCAAACGATCCCGTCATAGCGATCCTGATGTACAGCGAGATAAAAAGTAGTATCGCCCGGTAAGGGACCTTCAGCGTCAATGCCGTTTATTCTTGCTTGAGCAACAGCCGGTTTAATTTCCTCCAGATCTTGCATTCCGAACAGACCATTTTCTCCTGCATGGGCGTTTAGGCCACAGACCGCGATACGCGGATTGGGAATAAACCGCTGAAGCGTGTCATGGGTTAGTGTGATGACGTTGAGCACTCGATCGGTTTTGCAACGGGCGATGCTCTCTTCCATCGACACATGTGTGCTGACATGCGTGCACACCACTTCGGGTGTCGCCAGCATTAGGGTAAAGTTGTCTGTGTCACAAGCATCAGCGATCAACTCGGTGTGCCCGCAGAAGGTGGGATCAGACAGGCGAGTGGCCTCCTTATTCATGGGCAAGGTGACTATGGCCCTGATCTTTCCGGCGAGGGCATCGGCCGTCGCCCGGAGCACATAGTTTCTCGCCGCAGCCCCCGCTTTTCGATTGACTTTCCCCGGTGTCAGGTCGTCTGAGGTCAGACAATCAAGATCAAGTACGTTGAGCGTACCGGGTATGAGTTCGCTGGGCTGTTGAATCACATTAAGCGAAATGTCCAATTCGAGCAGTTTCGCGCCAGCGGCAAGGATCGCAGCGTCACCGTAAGCGAAGACATCGTTAGCCAATAGATTTGCATGGTAAGCGCGAAGGAGGATTTCGGGTCCGACCCCAGAGGCGTCGCCCATGGTGATTCCAAATGGCATCGATTTAGCGTCCTGTCATCAATCCAGTGTTACGGGGGCGAAAAGGTTAGTTAACGCATCTACTTTACCAAATGCGCCGTTCTTGATAACTAGCATGTGGCCAGTGTGTGCTCGGCAAAGGCCTATTCCCGGTTCGATTTCCCGCAGCAGGTCCAATCGGTCAATTCCCAGAGCATCAATCAAGGCCTGGCTCGTCGCACCGCCGCACACTGTGATTAAGTTTGGGTGGAGAGTATGGAGAATGTGTGTGGTCGTGGCGACGAGGTATTGTGTGATCTGCTCGGTATACACATGGATATCAAGGCCCTGTTGTCGCCCGGCAGCGAGGGCGACATCGACGTCGGCAGGGCAGCGGGCGGTACATAGGATGACGGGGCGGTGTTGACGCCAAGCGTCCTGTGTCGTCGCGATGAAGGTGTTAGACGCATCCGGCAGCGGGGGGGTTTCCATGGAGTGAGGTGGGACCAGACGGATGACGCAGGCCCCATCAGATTCCGCACGGTCAATCTGGGCTTGAGTAACGGGGTGACAACTGCCAGCCACGATTAATACCGAGTTTCCGTCCATTCGGCTTTCCAGGGGTTGGCTCACGTCAAGATCAAGGTGTGGCAGAAGCGCTTCGAGAGCGCCTGCTGGACCCGCGAGGCGCGCGCCGCAGCGTTGAGCGGCCTCAACGGATGTACGGACATCGTCATCGCTCGTGCCATCACAGAGTACCAGTGTGGCAGACGCTTCCCTTTTTCCGCTGGCTTGGGTTACGGGTACATCGGTCTGTTGGCGGAGCAAGGTAAGTAGCGAACTGGTGTTTATGGGCGAGCGCGGATCTTTCGCGAAGGCAGTCTCGGCAACGGGTATGCCATCGATGTAGAGAACCCCATCCATCACGGTGCGTCCCAAGCGCGGAAAGGCTGGCACAAAATAGACGGTACAAGTCGGTTCAACTCGGGCCAGTGCCGCGAGTTCAGCGGCAAGCGGCCCTCGAGCCGCCGAGTCAGTTTTCTTATAAAACGAATAGATACCCTGACGCATTAGCCAGCGGACGGCAGCATCCAGGCGGTGACTAGCGGTTATCGACGGCAGATGCCGACTATCGGTGACGACAACGATCACGCTGGCGTGAGTTTGCGCGGGCTGATCTGATTCGGGAATGCGCGTTATAACGACCGCTTGATGGCCCATTCGTCGGCACACCGCAGCACATTCGATTGCCCCTGAAAGATCATCCGCAATGATGCCAAGCTGTTTCGATGTCACAATAATTAGGACAACGGAGTTTCAGGGAAAAAGTGTTTCGCTATGGTCGAATCTCAAACATAACACGGGATTCGAGTGGGTAGTGGAGCGCAGTCGGTGAAGGATCTATATCCAGGTCGGTTGACATGGACACAGTGCCTGAATGGTAGTCCACCAACTGCGTCGGGTTGGGTGACGAGTTCAAGATGATAAACGTAGCGCCGGGCGGTTTCAGTATGTGTCGGTTAAGCGAGTGCCAGGTACCGCGCTTGAACGAATACCCAATACCTGGATCAATGAGAAATGCTTGCACATCGGTGGGCATGGGAATGGCCAGGGGGTCATCTAAATCCGTGGGCGGCGCCGCGCAGACCACAGCAGGTGCACCTGAGAGTTGGACGAAGCTCTGGGTCACACCAAAATGTCGCTCAAGTTGCGTGAACTGGAGTGAGCCCTGCGGTTGCCAGATCACGCTGACCGTTGACTGTCCATCGTGTTGGTACTTGGTGGCAGCGAGAATGCGTGTGTCGGAAGGCCTATCCTGTGCCTGCCACAGTTCCCCGAATGCCGCGAAGGTTGCATCAGTCATGGGTTCAGGCTGTAGAGGGTGGACATAGTTCATGGTGGTCTCCATCGCTGGTGGTCTAAGCGCAGGGGCGGGAGGTGGACACGACGGTTGATGGTATATGAGTGAGTCTACTGGTGAATTGGACCGGCCCGCCATTGATACACTAACCTACGCAGTGTACTTGGGCCCATCGTGTCCGCGGGTCATGGGTTCACATTGGTATCCTTATCCATAGGACACGGGATTCTTAGGATGGTCTCGAGGCGGTTTTTTATCAGAAAGGAGTGATCATGCCATTTGCTGTCAGTGAAGACGGAGTCAAATTGCACTATCAGGAAGTGGGTAGTGGTACAGCGCTAGTTTTTGCGCATGAGATGACCGGCGATTCGCGCATTTGGGAACCGCAGATGCGTTATTTTGGCCGGCTGTATCGATGCATCAGTTTCGACGCACGCGGTTATTCGCCATCGGATATTCCCTCAATGCCTAGTGACTATTCGCAGGACCGTGCTGCTGATGACCTGGCTGCGTTGCTTCGGCACTTGGAAATCGACCGTGCACACGTCGTTGGGCTGTCTATGGGGGCTTACACCGCGCTTCATTTTGGAATCCGTTATGCCGCGATGACTCGGTCCCTTGTGGTGGCCGGTTGTGGTCATGGGTCTGCACGAGATGTGGCTGAGATTTGGCCAGCTCAGGCAGAGCGCTTTGCTGAAAGATTGGAAAAAGAAGGGATGGCGGCTGTTGCTCGTGACTATGCGAGTAGCGCTTATCGGGTGCAGTTCAAAGACAAGGATCCCCGTGGTTGGCACGAGTGGGCAGAGAGACTCGCCGAGCATTCGGCTGAAGGACTGTCAAGGTCAGTGCGCGAGGTGCAGGCCAAGCGACCGAGTGTTCTCGATCTTGAAGAATCATTGCGTTTACTTCAGGTACCGACTTTGTTAGTGGTTGGCGATGAGGATGAACCCACTTTGGAAATGAATTTATATCTGAAGCGCACGCTGCCATTCGCCGGATTAGAGATATTCTCTAAGACGGGTCATGCAGTGAATTCGGAGGAACCAGCCAAATTTAATGCAGCTGTTGAGGGGTTTCTACACAAAGTAGCGCTTGGCAGATGGCAGGTTAGAAGTGACGAGGCACGCCACACTGAGGTTTGGTTGCCGGGTGATGAAACGGGCATGTCAAAATGAGTGGCATGGTTTACGAACGGGTCCACTGAGTAGCCCATGGATCGTGGTCTGTTGACGGTGGGAGTGTTCTTCAATGAAAGAAAAAATTGATCGTTTGGTGGCTTTTTGTAAGGCCAATATGGTGGCAATTTCCTGGAACCTCACGATTTCACTTTTACTTTTTTATTGCGTGATGTTGATCATCAGCGGCGACTAGAGAGTTAGATTTTCAATTTTTCTCTGATGCAGCGACACTATCTATTCGCGCTGTTGGCGCCGGTATTCTGGAGTATCTCTGGGGTGACCGTCCGACTGATGGAGTCTGCAAATCATTGGCAGATCAATTTTTATCGCAGCAGTAGCCTTGCTTTATTCGTGATCATCGTGATGGTAATCCGCTATCGCGGGCGATTGAGGATTGTTTTTCAATTAGCGGGTTGGAAAGCGGGGATGGCAGGTGCCTTCGTTGGTTTGGCAATGATTTCTAATATTTTTGCGCTTACCCATACCACGGTCGCTAACGCCACGTTACTGATGGCTTCCGGACCCCTTGTTGCGGCGGTGATCGGGCATTATGTGCTGGGCGAGCGGACTCGGTGGGGCACTTGGTTGGCCATCATTATTGCGATGGTCGGTATTACGGTGATGGTGGGAGGAAACTGGCACACCGCGGGGTGGGTTGGCGATCTGGTGGCATTATTGGGGGTATTTTTTTTTGGTTGTTATGCGGTGTCCTTGCGTTTGGGCAGAACCCAAGACATGGCGCCGGCTATTTTTTATGCCGGTGTTGTGGGTGCGCTTGTCGGCTTGCTCATGACGACGACAATGCAGTCTGGACTGTTGATCCCTGTCCGAGATCTTTTGCTGTGCGTGATGTTGGGTGTTTTTCAGATCGGTATCGGTGGATTGCTTTTCGTCGCGGCGGCACAGACAGTGCCGGCGGTCGAGCTGACGCTTTATGCATTGGCTGAACCCATGCTTGCCCCTTTGTGGGCCTGGATTGGTGTCGGTGAGGTGCCGACTCGTAGCACCTTCATTGGTGGTGCTCTGCTAATGAGTGCACTGGTGGTGCATGCGCGCAGCGCGCGTAAAAAAGGGACGTCATGAAAGCCCCGGTGAGTTGGGCGTGGTAGTGTGACTGATGAAGACTGGTGTCATTCCATTGCGTAGAACGGCCGCCGGCCTATCTGATGTAACGACTACTCGAATGATGCGTCCTCCTACTGATTGGTGACACTGGGTATGGATAGGTCCATTCAGAAGATTTTTCAGCGTGCAGTCAGCGATGAGTACGCGGGTCGCACGTTCTTCGTGTTTCTTACATTGCACGCCCTGATGTGGTCGTTAGTTCCAGGCCTGACGCGTCATGAGTTAGACAGCGACAGCATGATGCATTTTGCCTGGGGGCAGGAGTGGCAGTGGTCCTATTCGTTGCATCCACCACTTGTCCCCTGGGTGGTGGCGGGATTCTTGAAGATCTTCGGCATCAACAATCTGTCCTACGTCGTGCTGGCCCAGGTGAATATTGCGCTCGCATTGACTGCTATCTGGTTCTTAGCCAGACAATTTGTCAGCGCGCGGGTAGCACTAACTGCTGTGTGTTTGCTCGAATTTGTTCCCTACTATAGTTTTTTGAGTCAGCGGTTTAACCACAGTGCAATGTTGATCTCATTGTGGGCGCTGACTACATTATTTGCCTACTTTGCTCTGCATCGACAACGTCTTTCGGACTGGATTGTGCTCGGTCTGCTGGCCGTGGCATCGATGTTATGTAAGTACTACTCTGTCACGTTGCTGGTTGCGATTGGGTTGGTTTTTGTGTTGACGGCGCGTGGCAGAGCAACCTGGCGCACGCTAGGCCCTTATGTTGCGGTCGCATTATTTACGGTTGCCATGGCACTGCATGTGCAACATGTTATTTTGAACAAGGTTGGAACGATCGAACACATAGGTGATTATTTTAATTTCTCATCGCTCGCTTGGCGCTGGCCCCCGGTCAAATTTCTCCTAGCACAGTTGGTTTACGCGCTGCCGGCATTTATTGTGTTCGTGTTAGCCATACCCGGTGATCAATCACAGCATCGCTGGTATCACTTGTTTAAAAAAGTTTCGTGGCAGGAATCCCATTCGTTGATTTATATGGTGACTTTCTTCCCCTTGTTGGCGACGGCTGTACCTGGCTTGCTGCTTGGCGTAGATATATCCAGTCGATGGGGTGGGCCGCTACTGGGGATGCTTGGCTTACTGTTGATTTTTCAGTATCCGACTCATCTGTCGGTGGTGCATTGTCGAAGAGTGGTGGCGGGCGCGTTTGTCTGGGTCGTGCTGCTTCCGGTAGCCATATTAACTGCGCATGGTTTGGGTTGGGTTGTAGATGAAGCCAAGGCTTTTCCCGGGAAGGAATTGGCAGGAACGATCACAAAGTCATGGCACACAGCGCACGGCACACCGTTGCGTTTGGTCGCCGGCGGGTTAGTGGCGCCAGACAGCATTGCATTCCATTCGCCCGATCATCCTTCCGTGTTGCAGCACCTGAACTTTAAAAGAAGTCCATGGGTTGAGCGGGCCGAAATTGATGAGCACGGTATCGCGGTGGTCTGCTTGTTGACTGACACAGCCTGTCTCGAAAAAGGAACCAAACTTTTCCCCGGATATCACTGGATTGATCTGTCGGTGAACGGCGTGGGGTCCCGCCTGGCGCCAGTGAAAGCAACCGCGTTTCGTTATATTTTTGTCGCACCGGGCGTATACGGACGCGCTCAATAGTTGATTGGTGTCGTCCAGCGTTCTTCGTCGTGGGCTTGCCAGTACCGTTTGCGAAGTTTCTCGGTGATTACGCCCGGTTTGCCATTTCCCACTGCTTGTCCATCGACCGTAGTCACTGGGATTACGCCGCCTGCGGTGCTTGACAGGAAAATTTCATCAGCCGCACGCAGTTCATCGGCGCTTAATAGGGAAACGTTAGCGGGAATTCCCTGTTCATCGGCCAAATCAAGCATGGTCTGGCGGGTGATGCCTTGCAGTACGCCGCTGGCCGGTGTGCTTAATGCCTTATTTTTCACTGCGAAGACATTGAAACCAGGTCCTTCTGTAATATTGCCGTCAGCATCGGGCAAAACGACGGTGTAGCCGTTGCGTTCATAAGCTTCGTAGATGCCTTGGGTTAGATCACCCCATTGGAAATTCTTAACCGCTGGGTCAAAAGCGCTTGTTGGTGTGCGGATGGTTTCTTGGGCTATTACGAGATGAATCCCTTGCGCCTGCTGATCCATACGGGCGAGCCAAACGTAGGGGATTGCAAATGCATAGAATCGATTTTTAAAGAGCCGCGGGTCACGGTTACCCTTCTCGCTGATTCCACGCGTCATAATCATATTGACGTAAGCGTGTTGTAGTTCCGCCCGCCGCACGCACTCAATAAGCGCATCGCGAATACCTTCAGGGTTGATGTCTGGCGACATACGTAGGCGATTCCACGATTTCTCGAAGCGAGTCAAGTGATCTTCCAATCGAAAAAATTTGCCATTCCAGACCCCCACAACATCGTAGGTGACGTCGGACCGTAAGAAGCCCATATCGAGTATGGGGATCGCGGCTGCGGCGATAGGAACGTACTCCCCATTAACAAATGCGCAGCCATCGGAAAATTGATTATCGGTCATCGAGGTTGTCCAAACGAGGAACCCGGTAATGCGCTCATTCTACAGATTTGTCAGATTCTCCCAAGTGTTGTTTGTACGGACATGGGTAACTGATAATGTCTGTTGGTGGCGGAGAAATGGGGGTAGTGATGCAGTGACACAGGACATCATTTTTGATGCAGGTGTAGGCCAGGCATTCCTTCGGTATGCGGGTCTTGTTGCTAACCGAGGGTATATCCACAATACGCTTGGGAACATGGCGATCCGAGTCCCCTCTGACGGGTATCCACATGGTGTGGCTTACACCAAACCGGCCGGAGTGTCGCTCGAAGAAATGGCCATGGAGGATATTGTTATTACTGACATCCCGACGGCTGATATTCTGGTCGGCTCGGAGATGACCAGTGTGGGTCACAATCTTAACCGTGAAATTCTTCGGCTGCGTCCTGATGCGAACGCGGTCATTCATGTCCATGATAACGATACCATTGGATTGTTTTCATCTGGTGGGTTTAGCGAGGTCGGTGTCCTGTCGCTTGACTTTCCATTTATTCATGGCAAACCCCCGTATTATCTTTCTGCGCATATTGATGTCGAGCAGGATGCACGATTGATTGGTCCCTTTATTGGCGACACCAATTGTCTGGTCATGCTCGGACATGGAGTCACCACGATCGGTCGAACGATTTCCGAGGCTTACCACCGCCTGACGGCATTTACTGCAGAAGTGAAGCGAGTGATCCTGGCGGAGCAGTTGGCCGCTATTAAGGGGACGGCGGTGCAATACCGATCACTCGAAGAGATCAATCAGATGTATCGGTTATCCGACCAGGTGATTTACCCGGATCGAGCGGTGGACGTCATGGCACAGGATAAATAATCGCAGGCATCCAAATTGGGGCCTGATTTTTTGCCTATCAAGGACGGTGGAATAACTTCGTCCACCAGCGCCGCATTAGGTCTCGGCACACGGAGAGCAAGAGGTGGCCTGCGTTGAGTGCGGGCTGATCGGTTGATACGAATTCATGACTAGGGGCATCGACGGTAGGCGTATGTGTTTCGGCCGAATGTTGCAAGAGACGCTGTTCGAATGCGGCGACAAATTCCACAGTGATACGGTTTGCGACTTGCTGGATAACGGCCGCTTTCCCGAACTGTGCCAACGCACCGGCAAGCGTCAGATCGGTCGTGATCAGTACTTTGGTATGGCCAGCATCTGTTGGTTCGAGTTGGTAATGCAGGCTGGCCTGAGCCCGAGAACTTGATCGTGTGTCAGTGCCTTTACCCGAGACTGTTGCCGACTGATTGTTTAGATCGTGTTCGATTTGAAGTTCGCCTTCGAAAGTGGCAGCAAGCGGACCGAGTTTGACGGCGAAACGCCCACGGTAGCGATTATTCGGCAGTTCATCAGCAACCGAGGCGCCGGGAAGACACTCTGCAACGGTGTAGATGTCGGACAGTCCAGCCCAGACCATTGCCGGGGCGTGTTCAATTGTGAATTGATTTTCAATTTTCATTGTTGTACATCCGGCTCAATGTCGCCGGTGAGTAGAGCAGTGTGTCACGTGGTGATCATCAGATTTTCAGTGCGCTGCGTATCGTTTCAACGGGGTCCTGCGATCAGGAGAGAGCACTTGCCGCTTCTTGTCGTTGCACCTGCATATTGGCGAGAAAGGGGATCAGTGGGTGCACCCCTAGCGCGACCAGTGCCGGCACGTCCAGTTTTACTAGGAGTTTAGTCTGGTTTTTATCGAGCAAGAACGAGTCTGCAAAATCCTGGCGGTTTGCGATAAATGCGCTTCTGTGATCGACATCGTGTGCGATTTGATGGAGTGCAGTGGTCAGGGCGACCAGCTCAGGCTGAATGCTGGGATAGTGAAAATTGCTTACCGGTTGAGTAGGCGTATACCAACCCAGTGACGCGTAATTATGGTGCCAGCTGGGTTCTAGTGCCACGATGTCGGGTTTGCGTTGCCCCAGTGCGCCGGCTGCACAAGCCCAACAGCGCAGCTCGATGTTACCCGTGTCGTCCAACTCTACCTCGTCATAACCTAATAGCGATTTGAGATTGCCATCTTTAAGTCGAGCGAGTGCGTTGGTGTCCCACTCAAGCGCGGGCTGCGAATAACGATCGGTGCCGGGATAGTGCGACATGCCGCCACTGGCGAGCACGATGGTTCGCACGCCCATGGCAGTGAGGCTTTGCGCAATAGCCTGTCCGAAGGCATAGCAACGTTCCATGGTGGGCTGCGGTGGCAGGTAGGCGTTGACGAAGATCGGAAGTACTGAACCCTTGTGACCCAGATGAGTCAATGGAATACCGATCGCATAGTCAACTTTAGCGGTACTGGTGAAAGCAGGGTCGAAGCCGAGTCGGTAAAGACGCCGTACCAGTTCCAGCCCGATGGCGCCGGGTACATCCCAATGAAAAGCATGTCCTGCAAACTCTCCGTTCGCTTCACCGCCAACATGCAAGGTGAAGGCTGGTGCCACCTGGTGAAAAAACTGTTCAGCATGGTCGTTTGAGAAGATGATCCAAAGATCAGGTTCCAGTGCCCGCAGTTGTTCGCCGATGTCAGCGGCAGTTTGCTGTACTCGGGCAACTGTCTTTTTGTCTTCAGTGTCGGGTAGGGTAAAGAACTGGGGAGCGTGGGGCAGCATCGCGCCACCGAGAATGGTTGATCGCATAACAGTCGTGCCGAGGGGGCGTTACGACGCCGCTAAGTCCTCAGCAGCCTTGAGCACAGCACGCACGATGCCCTGATAACCTGTGCATCGGCACAGGTTACCGCTCAGTCCGTTACGTACGGTGTTCTCGCTAGGGTTAGGCGTGCGTTTGAGGAGATCGCGCGTGCTGATCAACATGCCGGACGTACAGAAGCCGCACTGAAGCCCATGCTTGTCGTGAAATGCCTGTTTAATGACTTGCATCGCTGGATCGTCAGCTAATCCCTCAAGGGTCGTAATCTGAGCGTCACTAAGCGACACCGTCAGGGCGATACATGAACGCGCCGGTTCACCGTCTATCAAGACAGTGCACGCGCCACACACGCCGTGCTCGCAGCCCAGATGGGTCGCAGTAAGGCGAAGTTCTAGACGCAGGAAATCCGCAAGGCTGAGGCGGGGTTCCACCGTCGTCTCGACAGGACGACCGTTGACGGTTAAAGAGACTGATTGTTTCATGATCTGGTTTGCTCGGCTGCCCGCACGGCGGTCGCGGTGTGGAGTCGTCGTTCAGCGGGTGATAAGGAAGGCATCTTCAGGTCCAGTTCATTTTGTACGATCATGCTCAGATCATTTTGCTTGGCCCCATCAAGTAATGCGCTTGCGCTAGCCTCCAGCGCGAGCGGGACATCACTCCAGGCGCCGATGACTAACCGCGCGGAGGCTTTCTCAGAATCAACCAGGGCGACAGCAAGTGACTTAGCGTATTCCCCAACCTTGGGCGCTACCTTGTAGTAGCCCCATCGCTCAGTAGCAGATCGACGAGGCACCACGACGCTGTCAATTATTTCGTGTTCTGCGATCTGAGTGTAGTAGGGCCCGACAACAAACTCTGTAATAGCTAGGTATCGCTGACCGTCGGGGCCGGTCAGTGTGACCGATGCATCGAGCGCAACCGCCGTGGTAAGCCAGTCTGCGGCGGGGTCAGCCAGCGCAAGAGCGCCACCGAGGGTGCCACGGTTGCGCACTGCACGATAGGCGATGTGAGATGCAGCGTAGCGCATTAGTCCGTTGGTCCCGTCTGGTACGGCGCCGTCCTCAAACGCGGCGTGTGTGGTTAATGCGCCATAACAGATGGCTTCGGGAGTTTCCTCTTGGCGTGATAGGGCAGTAATGGGTCTGAGATCGATCAGGTGATCAACGGGTGATAGGCGAAGATTGAGCATGGGTACAAGAGACTGCCCGCCGGCCAGCACAGCTACCATGCCGTCAGCGCCCGATAGCGCCGTGATGGCATCTTCAACTGATGTTGCACGATAGTATGAAAAAGGCGCGGGTTTCATAATGATGAAGCCGTGCCCGATTGAATCGCTTCGAGTATTCGCAGTGGTGTGACCGGTGTCTGCGTGATTTCCGCTCCGAGCGATTTGAGTGCGTCGTTGAGTGCATTGACGACTGCTGCGGGTGGTGAGATGGCGCCCCCTTCACCGAGGCCCTTGATGCCGTACTGAGTGTGTGGTGATGGGGTTTCTATATGCAGCATGCGTACATTCGGAACTTCAGCGCACCCAGGGATCATGTAATCCAGAAACGTGGACGAAAGTGGCTGGCCGTTGTCGTCATAGGGGATTTCTTCGTAAAGCGCGGTTCCCAATCCTTGTGCAACGCCCCCGACAACCTGGGCTTCGACAATCATCGGGTTTACCATGCGACCACAATCGTGGACAACGACATAATCGAGAATCTCCATTTCACCGGTGCCCGGATCGACGGCCATGACACAGGCGTGGGTGGCATAAGAGAACGCACCAGTGCTTCGTTTGGGTTCATAAACGGCAGAAATATCGAGGCCGGGTTCTTCGCCTTCGGGCAATCGTTCTGGGTGCAGGGTTGCCGCTTCTGCGACTTCGGCCAACGGAACTGAAGCCGTTTCTGTGTGGACACGCCCGTCGGATAGCGTGACGGCATCCGCTGTGCTCTGCAGCAGGTGAGCTCCGATCCGTTTGACCTTGTCGGCCAGTTGGCCGCAGGCTACTGAGACTGCGCCGCCGGCCATCGTCATGCTGCGAGAGCCGAAGGTGCCCATGCCATAGGGTGATACCGAGCTGTCCCCGTGTCGGACAACCACATCGGCGACTGCAATGCCGAGTTCTTCGCTCGCCACCTGGGCGAGCGTGGTTTCGAGTCCCTGCCCATGGTTCTGAATGCCGACATGCAATATCAGCTTTCCATCAGGTGTCAGTCGAGCAAGTGCGGGTTCGTAACCAAAGACGACGGGTAGGCCACGACTGACCCATTCGGCGGTGCCATGGGCGGTTTGCTCGGTATAGGAGGACATGCCAAAGCCAATCAGGCGGTTATCTTTCTCGCCAGTCGCCTGACGCGAACGAATGGCGCCAACATCGATGGCATCAAGCGCCTTTCTTGCCGCTTCTGGGTAGTCACCACTATCGTACTGTTTGCCGGTGATTGATTGGTAAGGCATGTCTTCGGGTTTGATCAGGTTCAGCAACCGCACGTCGGCTGGATCGAGGTGCAGTTCACGTGCCAGCGCGTCGATCATGACGTCCATCGCGAAACACGCCCCCGTGCGTCCGACGCCCCGGTAGGGGCCCATCGGAGTTTTATTGGTGCAGATGCTTTGCGATTTGGCCGCGTAAGCGGGTACGTGATACGGGCCCGGCAAGATGCCAACGACCATGCCGGCCTCCATTGCTGCCGTCCAGGGCCATACTGAATACGCGCCGGCATCCACTCGAATCAGCGCCTCAATGCCGAGGATCAGGCCATCATTGTTCGCATGCACAGTGACGTCATAGCGGTGTTCACGAGCATGGGGTGAGGCAATCAAGTTTTCCCTTCGGTCCTCAATCCAGCGGATAGGTTGATTAAGTTTCATTGCCAGTGCTGCGATAGTCAGTTCCTCTGGACTGAAGTTGCCTTTGGCCCCAAAGCCACCGCCAACATCAGGCGCGATGACTCGAACCTGGCTTTCGGGTAGGTCGAGAGCGCGAGAGATGCAAGTTCGCAGTACGTGTGGAAACTGAGTCGAACTGTAAACCGTCAGTTCGTTCAGTCGTCGGTCATGGTGGGCGAGAACGCCCCGGCATTCAAGTGGCACAGCGCCGTGCCGGCCCATGGACAGTGATTTAGAAAGGCTAACAGTGGCTTCCTTGCGCGCACGTTCTAAATCGCCTACCGACACGTCGGTCTTAAGATAGATATTATCGCGCCAATGCTCGTGTATCAGCAGGGCGTCCGGGCTAGTGGCCACGTCCATATCCCATAGGGCAGGTAGTTCATCTAACTCCAACTCGCATGATTGCGCGATGTCTTCTGCTTGCGCTCGCGTAGGCGCAATACACACGGCAATCATCTCTCCAACATAACGGACTTTATT
Source organism: Gammaproteobacteria bacterium (assembly GCA_022451485.1). Taxonomy (GTDB): domain Bacteria; phylum Pseudomonadota; class Gammaproteobacteria; order Arenicellales; family UBA868; genus UBA11791. The sequence goes on along the minus strand of JAKUQS010000003.1, from coordinate 1,322 downwards.
TTTTGCAAGAGCGAACTGCTTCGTACTCTGAAACTGAGGGTCATCGGTTGCCGCCACGATAGGGTGTGCAAAATCGAGATCGGCAGCGAGAAAAACATGATTGTTATATTCGCTTGGCACCTTAACGGCACCGAGGCGTGCGTGGGCGACTGGACTTCGAATGAAAGCGGCTTCTAGTGTGCCTGGTATTTCGAGATCCGCTAAGTAAGTCCCCTGCCCATTGACGAGCCGCGCATCTTCGTTGCGTTTAACGGAGGCGCCGATGCCTTGTTTTGTGTCGCTATGATTCAAATCAGAATAGCCCATTGGAGGAAATCGCTGAGTATTTCAAACCTGCTTGAAATATTCTATCGCCAAGTGGTCGGGAGTGGGGTTATCCTATAGCTTCTTATAGCTGATGCGACTCGATCGGAGTGACACATGAATCACTTTTTGACCACAGGGGTATTGTTATCTGCACTGCTCGTTTCTGGCTGTGGCTATCATGTTGTAAGCGGCACTGATCACTCTGTCATGTTGAGTGGTGTGGTGATCCATTCAGAGGCTTGTGCGAAGGTGAAAGAGAGGGCGGTCGACCTATTCTGTAACGGTCAGTGGAAGGCAGCGAAAGTCGCTGATAAGCATTGCCGACAATTTGGCAAACAAGCCAACTGGGTGCCCGACGCGGTGCCAGATGGGTTCGCGACCTACGAGTGTGTGAACTGACAGACTGAAGCTATTGAACATAGTGAGAGGTGCCTGTGCGTGGCGGTGACTAGCAGCCCGTCCATTTGCGTTGGGAACCGCCGTAATCAGCCCATTTTGTAACTCTTTTTGTCGAATGAATGGTTGCTAGTTAATTGATTGTTTTAGCAAAACCTAATATAGTTTGGACAGCGTATCTCCTATTGAAACTTACACGGAATATGGCCGTTGGCGACGACTAATATTGGTCCTCAAGATTCGAAGTCGAGCAGCTTGGCTGACTCCTCTAGCGTTTTTGTAGAGGGCGCTGCGGTCCAAGTTGCGCAGACGGCTGTAACGACCACTACAGACGCTACACCGGCTCCTGCCGCTGCCCCGGTTCCTGCTGCTCGCGCTCCGGCTGCTGCTGCTACCGAACCCGCTGCCGCCGCTGCTGCACCTGCCGCTGCTGATGCTGCACCTGCCGCTGCTGATGCTGCACCTGCTGCCGGTGCCGCTGCTCCGGCTGCTGCTGATGCCGCGCCTGCTGACGCTGCTCCGGCCGCTGCCGATGCCGCGTCGGCAGCTGCTGCTACCGAACCTGCTGCCGCTGCTGGCGATGCCGCGCCCGCTGCTGGCGATGCCGCACCTGCTGCTGG